>NZ_AVHW01000037.1 GCF_000449425.2 Clostridioides difficile CD160 | reverse complement strand
TATGATATTTGTGATATTTATGATATAAGATTATTTATGATACCTTATACTTAAATTTCTATTTTTTTTCATAGGATTCCCTTAAAAAATTTTATACAAATAAAATCTTAGTTTTACTAAGTTTCTTTTAATAAAAATAGAGTATAGATTGAATATTAACATTCAACCTATACTCTGTTTTTATACTCATGGTATAGCAAATCATCTATGCCCTTTAGATTTTTATTTTTTTTATATTTTTCCTTCCAAGACTTATATACAAAAGATATATTATTTTCATTAAATTTTTTACATAATTCAATCATGCTTCTTTTAACATTAATATTGTCATATAAATCCATGTCAAAACAAATTATAGCTAAGGGATTGCCCAAACTTTTAATCATCCTTACAACTTCACTATGTCCTATGGACACACCTGGAATTGCTATAATAGACTTATTACTAAAGAAATTAGTTATATCAGCTTTAAGTGGTCCTTCTGTAATGATTATTGAGTTGTCATTATTACTTCCTTTTATATAATGGATTGCTGCAATAGCTTTTGTTCCATCTTGATATTTATATGATGAGAAATATTTATATCTTGATTTTAGATTTTTATTTGATATAAGTTCTTCATCATCCATTCTTATTTGTAGGGATATAATTCTTCCATCAAGATTTCCAATTGGAATTAAAAATCCTTTTTTAGATACAAAATTCCATTTGCCAAATTTATCATTATAGAAACCTGGAACACCTTTTAAATCAAATCCTAAATTGATTAAGTTTTTGCAAATTCTTATTCTTTCTTTATATTTAATATCTATTGTTCTATACAAGTTCTTTTTTATAATAAAATCATTTAACCCTCTATTTTTTAGATTGTTAAAATGTTTATCCTCTAGTATAAGTGAATCTAAAAATACTCTATATATAGAATCTAGATAATTTACATCTTTAATATCACAAGAATTACCTTTTTTTTGTACCTTTTCAATTATTTTTTTGCTGACATTTAGTCTCTCTCTTGAAATATCATTAATTAATTCTATATATGCTTCCTTAGTAGTTATACCCTTTGATTTAGCATATAAAGAAACTGAACTGCCATAACTCCCACATTTATAACATTTATAAAAATTTCTAAATTCCTTATTTTCTATAGTCAAGTACATATGTCCACTTCTATCATCACAAAATGGACAATGTGCCAATACTCTAGAGCTATCAATTGTTTTAATTAATTCAATATCACATTTTAATGCAACATTAATAATATTTAATTTTTCTTCATTATCAAAATAATCCATATTAAATTAATCCTCCAATCTGAAGAAGGGATATTATAAATATCCCTTTTAATATTTTATTTAGCAACAGGAAGTATAATAGCTTTATTGCTATCATCCTCTATTAATATCGGAAATGTACTGTTATCACTGTATTTTACAGTAATATATTCAGAGTTCATATTTTCAAGAGCATCTGAAAGATAATTTAATGATAGATTAATCTCTAAGCATTCATCAACTCCTACTATCTCAATCTCATCAGTTATATAAATTGAAGTTTCATTTGAATCCATTTCTATACCTAAACTACTTTTTCCAATAGATAATTTAATTGAATTTTTATCACCTATTTTACATCTTTTTATTGATTTAGTAAAAGCTTCTCGCTTTATTTTAAATTGAAAACTAAATTTCATACTTGCCAACATACGTTCAATATCAATATAGTTTTCTGCTAAAGTATCAATACCTATAACAATACCATTTTCAAATGCAAATATAATTTTATTATCACATACACCTAGTACTGCACAATCATCATCTTTACTTATTACATCACCTAGAACTTTTTTATCTAATAGAAATGAGCCTTTCTTTATTTTCTCATTACATACATAATTAATTTCATCAATAGCTATTCTATAAGAGTCTGTAGCTATTATTCTTATTTTCCCTATATCTGGATTTACTTCAAAATAAACACATTCTAGTGCTGGCCTAGTATCTTTAGATGCCGCTGCATATCTAACATTTTTTACTTTATTTAAGTTTTTTACAGTTAAACAATAATTGATTTCTGGTTCGTCAATGTCTATGATACTTTGCTTTGTCTCAGCTAGACTCACTTTAAATTCTCCAGATTTTATATTAATTTTATTTTTCTTGGTTTTTTCAATAGTTACATCTTTAGGGCATTTTTGCAAAATATCTAGGGCTTGTTTATCAAAAATATAAAATTCTCCTTCTATAGGATTTTCAATTTCTTTAATCTCTGCTTCAAAATATATATTTTTTTTCCCTACACTCTTTACTATTGCTTTATAATCTTCAATTTGTAGTTGAACATATTCTCCAAATTTACTAGCTTGTACAAGTATTTGCTTTATATCTTCTCTTTTTATTATCATTTTTTATCTCCTTTGGTTTTATTTAATTCATTAGAACATTTATAGCACAAGGTTCTACCATATTTTGAATTTGTTATTTTTTCTGTTTTTTCATCAACATGTACATTACATGCTGAACAGAACTCGCTATTTTTAGTATCATTTACATTATTTTTTATATAATCACCTGAATCTTTATTAGGCGAATTATTCCATCTACCAATAGTTCCATAATCAGAATTATTTTCAATTAACCTTTTGCTAAATGCCTTTCTATTTTCAAGAAAAATGGGGAACATACTATTTTCCCATAAAGGTATATATTTATTTACCATTTCAATCATTTCATTAATTTCTTCAGTCTGTAAAACAAAGTAGTTTTGTTTTAATTCAGAATAAGTTTCTTTAATTATGCCTTTGTAACTGTTCTTAGGGTCTTTTAACTTTCCTTTTCCAATAGATATACTAATTGTCCAATAATATTTACCTTCTTTCTGATTGTCTTTGTTACAAGATACACTAAAATTTCTTATTTCTTTATATCCATCTTCAAAGCTTGTATATTTATTTATCTTCGTCTTTTTATATTTAGGTTTAGTATTTGTATTTACACAATTCTTCCCAAAACCTTCTGGACCATCTTTTAATAAATCGCTGAATTCTTTCCATTCATTAACATTAAAACAGAACTTTAGTTTTGTATTACTATTGTTTTTTGAATCATTTATTATCATTGTTATTCTAGATACCTTTGAATGTAATATAGCTTTTAAAATACCTATTTCATTATAAAAATCATTTACACTTAAATCATCTTCTACAGCAAATACCTTTGTATCACGACCAGATTTAAATATTTGTTTTATGTTGCTTGACATAACATATGTCCCCCTTTTTTTAACTGATTAAAACAGTTTATTTTTTATTTACTAAAAATTAGCTTAAATTTTTCTTATCTTTAATATGGGTCAAAACTTTTATTTTTTTGAAAAATTCCAAAAAATAAAAACATCACTATGAACCAATTAGTTTTAGTGATGTTTTTAATTAAGTAATACGTTTATTGAAAATAATACTAAAGTAATACTTTAGTGTTGCTCTTAATAAATATCATTAATTTATTTTTAAAGACTTATAGCTACATGATTCTCATTAATACTATAGCTCCTAATATCTTTACTTTCCAAAAATTCTTTTAAAACAATATTTATTATTTTCTTGTCTTCATCAGTTATATAAAAAATAGGACTATTTTGTATATAAGGTAATATTACTTTATTTATGTTGTTTTTATTTATATTGTTCAAAATTGAAAAAAGCTCTATTCTTATATTACTAAACTTCATAATATCTCACTCCTCTAGTTAGTTATTTCTTTTATTAAAATACTTGGTTCTCTATTTTTTATCTTTTTCCCATATTCTTCAGAGTTTTTAGGAATATACAATATTACTTTTTCTTTAGCTCTAGTTAATGCTACATAAAAAAGCCTTCTTGCTGATTCCAAACTTTCATTTTTTCTAGGAAAATTTTCTTCATATAAGTTTGGAATTATCACTACATCAAATTCTAATCCCTTTGAAGAATGAATAGTTAATAAGTTTACATTATTATTGTTTTCTTTTAAACACTCTTGTCCTCCCTTTGTATTTTCATAACAAAGATATTCAATAAATCCAATATTTTTTTGTTTAATAACAGTACTATTTGAGATCCATTTTTTTATTTTATTTTTTAAAACAATATCTTCTATTTTGAATAACTTCTTAGCTAATTCGTATGCTCTTATTGCTGTGGATGTTTTTATACAATTATTTAGTTTTTCAAAGTTTAAAATTTCTTCCGATTTATTATCAAATTTAATACTTTCAAATATGCTTATACTTTCCTTCAATGCTCTTATTTTTTGTTCTTCTGAAGGTTTCAATATACTTTCAGCTAACAAATCATTTTGTGGATTTGATGCTAAAGTTAAGATATTAAGAAGCCTACTATTACTATTTTCTTTAATCGAGCTATTAAATTCTATACCATAATTAATAAAGACCTTGGATAATTTTTTTATTTCCATATTAGTTCTACATAATATTGCTATGTTTTTATCATCAATACCATAAACATGCTTACAAATTTGAGAAGTTATCTTTATATTTTGTATTTCTTGATTATCAGTAGTAACAATCTCAATATCTTCGCCATTTTTAAACCCTACCATTTCTTTTTTTATTTGATTTAAATTAAGTGATATTATTTTATTTGCTGAATTTATTATTTGATTTGTATTTCTGTAGTTCTTTACTAATCTTATAACCTCTGCACCATATTTTTTTTCAAAATTTAATATATATTCTACCTTTGAATTATTCCATTCATAAATTGCTTGTGAATCATCTCCAACAACATATAAATTATTTGGTGATATTTTATCTATGATTTCTATTTGTATATCATTTGAATCTTGATATTCATCTACAAGAATATACTTCATTTCATCTCTAACTTCTGATGCAATATTTTCATCATTTAGAAGTTCAGAGCATAATGGAAGTATTAAGTCTATATCAAGTAATTTATATCTTTTTAGGGTAAATAAATATTCTTTTAATGCTAAAGATATACTTCTATTTTTATTTTGAATATCATAATTTTTTATTGCATTAATCAAAATATCACTTTTATTTATTTGAAATCTCTTAGTTATATTTTTGATTAAATTCTTTTTTTCAATCTCTGAAATCATAGTATATCCTTTAAAGTTACCATATTTTTTTAAGATATAAATTGAAAACATATGAAATGTATTTACAAATACCTTTTCTCCATTTCCTGATTCATTCATAATTCTTTTTTTCATTTCATTAGAAGCATACCTTGTAAATGTTATACAAAATATATTTCTATAGCTAATCCTTTTTTTCATTAAATAAGAAACTCTTTTACTGATAGTTTTTGTTTTACCAGATCCTGCTCCTGCTATTACAAGTACATGAGTACTATTTGTTTTTATAGCTTTAAATTGTTCCTCATTAACACCTAATAAGTTCATATAAAACCTCCATTTAATTTTACTGATATACAGCTATTTTTATTTTCAATAAATATGGGGCAAATAAATATTTTATTTGAAAAAATAATTAAATATTTTCAAATAAAATGCTAAATTGCCCCATATTAAGTATTATTAAATTTTAGATAAATTGGAGGAATAGAAATGAATTTAAGAAAAATAAAAGACAAGAAACTAGTATTAATTATATTTTTATCATCCTTTGTTGTACTTATATTATTAGTTTTTTATTTTATGATTTTCAATAACCCTAAAAAAGCTGAGTATAATATATCTGAGAATATAAAAAACTCAACAAAGAGAAATGAAAATTATGGCAAAGAAAACAAAGAACTAGATGAACCCCAAAATGAAAATGAATTAGATGAAATTTTTTACACTAGGTTCCCAAGGATTGAAATTCCTAAAATAGTTAATGATAAAACTCAAAACCATATATACATATATAGTTTATCTTTATCTTCTAACTTTTATATAACATATAAAAGTTTTAAAGATATACAGAGTACAAAAGAATCAATTGATAGTTATAGAATTTTACTTGACACTTGTATTGTATCTTGTAAGTCCAATTTAGATGCTTTAAATGATATAAGAAAACTTGTTGTAGGTGATAATAAAGAACTAGTTAATCAGCTAATCAAAGATTATGAGAGTTATATAAGTTATTTGCAATCTCAAAGAAATTATATTGATAACAATATAATAAAAGGTAAAAATTCGAATCTAGATTTTCTTGGAAAGTTTTATGAGTTTGAGGAATTCAAAGATATAGTATCAAAGGTCCAAAGAGATCTACCTTCACCAAATAATGGTACTGCTAAAGCATTTCAAGAATATGAAGAATACAATCTATCAAAAAATATATAAAATATTACAAAAGTATTGTTTTTGTAATATTTTATTAAAACATAGATATATACCACTTTATAATAATATAGTGAAAAATAGTTATTGAACATAAAAAATCTGATAAATTAAAATTTGATAAACAAATATATAAGATATTACGAAAGTATTATTTTTGTAATATCTTATTAAAGCATAGATGCATACTAACATTTATAATAATATAGGGTTTAATAGTCCTGAACAGAAAAGAATTTGATAAGTTTAAGAATTTATAATCAATCAAAAATATCTTTAAGATTATAATATCTTAAAAAATTAATTTAAATTAAAATAAATCCCTCCTATAAAAATAAAAGGGATTTATTTTAATGCATTTATATACTCTGGTAAAGATCCTATTATACTATTTAACAAACATCTTTGTTTTTCTGTATTTTCATAAAAAGATACATCAAAATAGTCCTTCCCCATGACATAATCTTTTATTATAAATTGATTCATTTTTATTTCATTAAATGCTAGTTCCAAATACGTCATATTAGTTTTAAGAGTTTTTTTACTATCAATATGAACTTCATATTTAAGATTATCAATAAAAAATCTATACGTTTTATTTTGTAAATCTTCTCCACATCTAATCAAATAATTTCTTCTACCTTCAAGAAAATATGCTAAATTTATAGATTGCTCTAATTTTAATTTCTTTAATTCATTTTCATACATCAGGTCAGTTGAAACTCTATCAAATTCTGGAGGAACTGCCCTTATTACCTTTACAATCTCTCTATTACTTTCAGTTGTTATAATATCTACTGATGTAAAGAAATTAAAAGTTCCTTTTCTTTTAATTTTACCACCTTTTTCAACACTCTTATCAACTGTATAATATGGAAGTTTCAGTAGGCGTTCTCTAATATCATCATAGTTCTTCTTAGCCCTTGCTAATCCTAAGTGCTTTAATAAATCAACCAAATAGAATGTTGCTGTATCTAAATTAAAAATTCGTTCAATATAAATAATAATTGCTAGGTCTTTTTTATCTAGTGATATTTTAGGCATAGCTTTTTTCTCAGTTTCACTATTAGATAATTCTGTTCTAAAATTTTCTATATCTGATCCATTTTTATCTTTAAAATCAAATGAGAACTTGTACAATAAATTTAACTGAACACCTTTATGATCTTTAGCATTATATTCATTTGATACATATGAATTATCATCAGTCTTAACTATTTCAAGATTTTTAATTTTTCTTGGCCTAATAGTTGGTAAAAATATACCTGGTGCTATATATGCAGGTGTAGTAAGAACAATTTTATTAATGTCATATTCGTATTGTGCTTTAAGTATCTCTGTTATACATAAAAGTAAATCATGTGAAAAAGCAGATTTTATTTTAGAATCTGACATTTCAAATAAATATGGAAAATCTGATATGTTATAAAAACTATCAAATGCCCAATTTCTTAGTGTTGTTTCTCTCATTTCTATTAATTGTTCTGGAGAGTCTAAATCAATACTTTTTATTTTCCCTTGATTTTTAAGATATTCATCCCTAATAGACAGATATTCTCTTTTCAGTAATTTAGGTTCACCTTTATTACTATTCATGGAATCCAATGCCATTTTTACCCAATTATTCTTTATTCTCCAACTAGATGTTATCTCTTGAGACCTTAATTTTTTTGTTTTTCTAGGAGTTGTTAAATAATTTAATTTAGATAAAATAGTTGATGATAAAAAATCTTCAAAAATAGGTCTCACATTTTCTATAGTATCATGCTCTTTTATCATATATACTTCAAAAAACCTTTGTGTGATAAATTTAAATTTTTCTTGTTCATAAATAGCATGTATTATTAAATTCAAAAAATTTTGTTGTTCTTTTTCGCTAAATTCAAGTTTTTCATCTAACTTTTCATACAACATTTTATCACCCCCTTCAGATATTATAATACATTAATTTATTGTTTAATAAAATATATATTTAATACATTATGTACATTATTTAAAAATTATATAGTAATATTAAACATTTTACATTGTATAAAAATCATATTATTAATTTTACTTTTGATAATTAGTTAAGAGAACAATATAACCTATTAATCTCTCTTTATATATATTTTTACATTTAAAAAGACAATGAAATCTGCGAACCTTTCTTATATACTTAACATTAGTCTATATATAGTTGCTACTTTTTTTATATTCAAAAAGACAATGAAATCTGCGAACCTTTCTTATATACTTAACATTAGTCTATATATAGTTGCTACTTTTTTATATCCAAAAAGACAATGAAACCTGCGAACTTTTCTTACATACTTAATATTAGTCTATATATAGTTGCTACTTTTTTATATTCAAAAAAGACAATGAAATCTGCGAACCTTTCTTACATACTTAACATTAGTCTATATGTAGTTGCTACTTTTTTATATTCAAAAAGACAATGGAATCTGCAAACCTTTCTTATACATTTAACATTAGTCTATATATAGTTGCTACTTTTTTATATCCAAAAAGACAATGGAATCTGCGAACCTTTCTTATATGTACAATATTAGTATAAATATAATCACTACTTTTATATTCAAAAAAGACAATGAAATCTGCGAACCTTTCTTACACATTTAACATTAGTACCTATATAATTATTGCTTTTCATATAAAAAAAGACAATGAAATCTGTGAACCTTTCTTATATCTCTAATATAAAAATATCTTTATCCATCAATTTGTAAACATAAAAATCGACAAAATTTAGAAATATTATTATTTTAATATATATTTACATATAAAAAGACAATAGAATCTGCGAACCTTTCCATTTTAATAGAATCTTATTTATTAAAAAGACAATAGAATCTGCGAACCTTTCTATTTTTCAATGTTTTCAGGCAGTAAAAAATGTCGAAAAATTTTTTCACCTTAATCATATCTTTGCAAATTTATAACCAAACAGTTGAAAATGCTGCTTCACACCAAAAAGACAATGAAATCTGCGAACCTTTTTTTATATTAGTAATTTCAATGCTTCTACTAGAAAGACAATAGAATCTGCGAACCTTTCTTATGTAGACTTTTATTTATATTTTATGTAATATATGCTTATATTTTATTATGTATGTAAAATAAAACATGAAAGGAGGTAAAAAATGACTAATAAGCTATTATTTGAAGATTTAAAACCAAATACTAGAATCTCTAAATTAAAAATAAAAAAAGTAATATCTATTTTTAAAAATAAAATAGATATAGTTAAAATAAATGATGGATATTATGAACTTGAAAAAGAAAATGGTCTATTGAAAAATGATTCCATACAAATTATATCTGTTACTAAATCTTTAATAAAACAATATTTACTGTATCATTTTTTGCCTTATAATAAATGTTTTGTTAGAAAACATGTAAGCTATAAAGATATAGCTACGTTATGTGGAATATCAGTTCCAACAGCTAGAAGAAATCAAAATTTACTTTCTATTTTAGGATTAGCATACTTTACACCCTCTTCTAATGGCTATGGAAAATTTGATATAGTAATATGTGATGAATATAAAAATCATTTTAAAAAGAAAAATGGTGGTGGTGGGTATATAACATTAACTACTGATGATCTAGCTAATTTTTTGGATATAAATTGTATTAATGAGTTAAAGGTTGAGCTAAAAAAATTGCTATGGATTGATGCAGCTAAAAAAAGTAGAGGTAAAAAAATTGTGTTTAATAAAGAAAATTTAGTAAATACTTTACCTGAGTATATAAAAAAATCAAGCAAGTTAATTAATAATATTATATATAGTAAAAATTCTAGATTTAAACCTTTAGGAAATCGATTAGATATTACTAATTATAAATCCAAATCTGAATTTAATAAAAATTTCAGAGATTCAACTCAAAAAAGAATATTAAATTTATTTAATAATGGAAATTTTTCATTTAGTTCTAATTACTCTGATACATTATTAAGATTTAAGTTTAAAAAACCTTTATTAGATACAAATATAAAACTTGAATCTGAAAAAACTCTTATTGTAAATGAATTAGTTAATCTTTCTATCGAATTTGGATTTAAAAAAGTATTAATTGCTTTAAATTATATGTTTGATAACACTTATTATGAAGATAACATAAATATTAATAATATACATAATCCTGGTGGATTTGTAAGGTCTTTTATAACAAAATCAATTTTGAATATTGGTAGTTTATACTAAAATAAAATATATTAATTAGGGGTAATAAAAGTCCATTACTCTTAATTTACTATGCAAAAAAAAGATACATTTAATTAGATAAATTCATTATCTAATTAAATGTATCTTTTTTTTACATATTTTATCCACATTTTATTATAAAAGAAAGTTTTTTATTAATAGTTTAATATTTTTTTTTAACAATAACAAAAAATATTATTAACATAATTATATTTTTTTTATTTATAAATTTATGTATACATTGATAATACTATAATACATGTATATTACGTTTTTGCTAATTAATGTTTTAATTAAATGTCTTAACTAAATGTTTTAATAAAGCTTTTTAATATAGATTACTATAATTTTTTCTAATTAAACATAAAGTCTACTTTTTATATGTTAATGATGCTAAAATATATATAAATTACTAATACGTTACAACTGTAAAATATATTGGATATTACAAAAGTATTATTTTTATAATATCTTATTAAAATATAGATATATACTAACTTTATAATAATATAGGGGGAAATATTCATTGAATAGAAAAGAATTTGATAAATTAACAATTAATGAACAAATAAATTACTTCAATCAAAAAATGTCTTTGGGATTATCTAAAGCAGAAGTATGTAGAAATTTAAGTTTACCATCATCAACTTGGCGAGATCGTATAAAAAAAACTGGATATGAATTAGATCAAGTAAATAAATGTTACAATAAAATTAATTCTAGTAACAAAGAAAATCCTTCTTACTATAGTAATACTTCAGTAATACCACATGATTCTATAAGTATTAATTCTAGTGAATCTATGAGTCCGATATATGAAATAAAAAAATTAGAGAAAGATCTAAGAGAGCTTATTGAAAATAAAGAAGATATTTTTAAAGCTATTGAATTTTTTAAAAAAGCTGAAGAAGAGAAAAATATAGTAGATGTCATACAATTTAAAATAAATACTGAAAATCTAACTGGTGATATATTAGTTAAATCTTTTAAAATATATTCAGATGTATATAATAAATTTCTAGAGTTCACTGAAAAAAATAAAAGTTTCAAAAAACAGGACATACTTACACAATTCATATTGGATGGAATTCAACGATATAGCCGATAAAATTTATATTGACTTAATTATTCTAATTTTGTAGTATTAAATTAGAATATATCCTGATAGGAGGTAAGTCAACCTATGATGAATAAAATGATACAAAAAATACCACCAGCAGAACTAAAAGTAATGAAATTTATTTGGAAAAAAAATGATGATGTAACTTCTAAAGAAGTCATTGAAGCAATGCAAAATGAATATGATTGGAAACAGACAACTACGCTAACACTTCTATCAAGGCTTGTTAAAAGAAAATTTTTATCAACTGAAAAAATTGATAGATACACACATTATAAAATTATAATTGAATATAGAGAATACTTAAACTATGTAACAAAAGATTTTGTAAGTAACATGCATAATAATTCAGTAGAAAGTGTATTTCTTTCATTATATGAAGATAATATCTTAAGTAAAGAAGAATTTGAATATCTTATAGAAATAGCAAATAATTTTGATAAATAAATTTGGAAATAAGACTATTGTATCCAGTTCAATGTTCAATTTTAATAATATAGATTATGCAATGCCACTAAAAGATATATAAAAACTTTATAAATAAAAATGTAAAAAAATAGGTTAAATTCCTAAAAATTCTGATAAAATAGAGATATCTATCATATTCTACAAATATGTAATAGAATAATAATATTTTTAGGAGGACATTATGTTAAAGAAGTTAAAGAAAACACTAGCAGTAATTTGCTGCTCAATGCTTGTATTTACAAATACAGCTTTTGCAGAAACAGAAACACAAGGAGGTGAAAATACATCTGAAAATAAAATAATTAAATTTGAAGTAGATGCATACAAATATATATATAAAGATGCTCCACAAGACATAAAAGATAATTATGATGAGAAATGTAAGGCATTAAATATAACACCTGAACCTGATGCAGAAATTTTTGTACCAGTAAATTCAAATTTACTTAAGTCAGATGATTATGATATAGGAGTTTATTCACATTTTAATGGTGCTTATGACGCTGAGAAAGCAACGATTAAAATCTCAGGAGATAGCAATTATACTATAAGCACAAGAATTACTGTTGGATATGGATACACAACAAGGGGTAATAATGTACATTGTGCTCAACTTATGTTATGTGCTGTTAAATATACAGTACAAGTAGATTCAATATTTGGGGATGATACATATAATGCAGTAAAAAAATTTCAAAGAGCATATTCACTAACTTCTGATGGAATTGTTGGATATAATACATATGATAGATTGGCGAATCTTTTACGCATGTAATTTTACAATTTATATTTAAAGATAAAATTAAATGTTTTTTAAGGGCTTTAAAGCCACCCATAAGAGTGGCTTTTTTTTATTGCATAAATATTCATTACTTTAAATAAAAATGGTATAAAGTGTATTTAAATGGATAATCATGGTATCTATTCTATACATATAGTCCACTAAAATCTTTACAATCTATTTCTCTAGAATCCTTATTACTTTTTGATTCATCATAGTCTGTCCAATTGTAAGGATCTAACTGATTATTATTTTGATTGAAATTATTTCCCTGGTTATAAGGATTATTATTACTTTGATTATAAGGATTATCATTTTGACTATAACGATTATCTTGATTATTATTATTTTGATTATAACTATTTCTTTGGTTATAAGAGCTATTATTTTGATTGTAATGATTATCTTGATTATACAGATTATCATTTTGACTATAACGATTATCTTGATTGTTGTTATTCTGATTATAACTATTTTCTTGATTATAAGAATTATTACTTTGGCTATAATGATTACCTTGATTATACGGATTATCATTTTGACTATGACGATTATCTTGATTATTGTTATTCTGATTATAGCCATTTCCTTGGTCATAAGAATTATTACTTTGACTATAATGATTACCTTGATTATTGTTACTCTGATTATAACCATTTCCTTGATTATAAGAATTACTATTTGGGTTATATCTAGATACCTTTACTCTATTTAAATCATGATTTGTATATTTATTTACTAGAATATTAATTTCTTTGTTTAAAGGATTCTGAGTTAAAGAACCTGATATAGTTATCTCATTTCCTTTACGTGCTGTTTTAGCCATATATAGAGCTAATTTTCCATGAGCTCTTATAGGAAAGAAATAACGTTCTCTTTCTCCTTTAGAGTTTACTGAATTTAAAGCAATAGTGTTAAAATATGATAATGAGCCAGATTCAGAATTTCTAAAAGTTCCATCACTTACTAAATTACCTTCTATGTTAATATTATTAATCATATTAAAATCCCCTTTTTATATATAATTTGATTTTTTATTCTATTACAATTTCAAATTGTGTATTAATATTATTTTTAGAGAATGCACTTATTATTTCTCTCTTTATGTAGTTCTCTGAGGTTTCGAATTCTTTTAAATAATCTATAGCATAGTCATTTTCTTTTTTATTTGTACTAATTGCCACAGAAATTCTTATTATATTTTCATCAAAATCTTCCTTAAATGCTGAGTTATTGATTATATTGGATATGTATACTAGATTTGGATTAGTTTTATTTTTTAAATAGTTAACTATATTTGTTCTTATTTGATCAAGTAAAATATTATTTCCTTTCTCTTCAATATTATTATTTGCTATATTATTATTAATTGAATTAATCTCTATTTCCTCAATTTCTATATCTTCAAGATCATTTGGGAAATCACTATTAATCTGTTTATTTCTATTCAATCTACTTATTTTTATTAGTGTCATTTCAACTAAAATAGATACTTGAGATGTCTTTCTCAATTTACTTTCTGCGTCTTGTAATATATCTATTATCTCAAATATGTTTTCAAAATTTATTTGTTTTGCAAAATACTGTACTTTCTTTATATAATTTTCATTCATAGCAATTATATTTGTATCTGCTCCACATTTAATAAGCATTATATTTCTAAAAGTGGTCATTAAGTCATTAATAAATATTTCTATACTTTTTCCAGATTTAATTATAGTGTAAAATTCCTCTACTGCTTCATCACTTTTTTTATTTATTAATTTCTCTGTTATTTTAAGACAAATTTCATTTGATGCTACACCTAGTAACTCAACTATATCTTCATATGATTTTTTATTTGAACTGATTACTTTTTCTAACAAACTTACTGCATCTCTTAATGCTCCATCTGCTAGTTTAGCTATTAGCATTAAGCTTTTTTCTTCTAAATCACCTTTTTCTAACAAATTAATATGTTTTAATCTAGTTAAAATATCTTCTACAGCTATTCTTCTAAAATCAAATAACTGACATCTTGACCTGATAGTAGCTGGCAATTGGTTCGCATCTGTTGTTGCCAATATAAAAACTACATATGATGGTGGTTCTTCTAAAGTTTTAAGAAAAGCATCAGCTGCCTGTGCAGATAGTCTATGAGCTTCATCTATTATATAAACCTTATATTTTAAGTTAGATGGAGCATATCTAATACTATCAATTATTTCTCTAATATTATCTATACCATTGTTAGAAGCTGCATCCAATTCATATATATCAATTGATGTATTATTTTCTATAGATTTACAATTCTCACATTGTAAACAAGGTTCTCCATCAATAGGACTAAGACAGTTAATTGCTTTGGCTAATATTCTTGCACTTGTAGTTTTGCCACTTCCCTTAGGTCCTTTAAAAATATAACTATTTGTTATATTTCTATTTTTTACTTGATTTAAAAGAATGGAAGGTATATGACCTTGTCCAGTTACTTCTTTAAATAATTTTGGTCTATATCTATTTGCTAATAATGACATTTTATTTTTTCTCCCCTCAGTATTATTTTTACTATTGATTTCTCAAGATTTATTTTATTTTTATTTAAATCATTTTCTAGTAACTCATTTACTGTAAATTCTAAGTCTAATGTACTTCTCTTAGCCTTATCTTCTAAAATTTTAAGTCTAAATTCATGTATATAATTTGCTTTGCCTTTTACTGATTTTTCTCTTTCATATAATATATTTCTTATATTTTTAGGTATACTTTGTATTTGTCTCATTAAATTAAAATGATTCAATAAAGTTAAATTAATACCTATTATGTTCGATGTTTTTGAAATGGTTTTGTATAATTCTATTGCTTTGGTTATGTCTTTACTTTCAATAGCATCTATTAAATCAAATGTATTTTTATTAAATGACTCAGATAAATATTCTTCATAATTCTTAAAATTATTATCTAATGAACTTATTTTTTTTATATCATTTAGAACTACATCCATATTGTCTGAATTAATAAATATATTGGGATTTAAATTTAAATTATGATATAATAAAATTTTTTCAACTTCTGATTTCACTATAGTTAAATATTTTTTTATTTCAATCTTGGAGTCTTGAAATATCTTTACTATAGTTTTATCTCCTTTATCAAAAATATCTTTTGTATAATAAATAGATAAAACTATACAAGTTCTTGATATAGATATAGCTTTAGTAATCACATTTAACTCTTTACTAGAATATTTATTTATATCAATAATCAATACTCTAAAAGAATCTACTATAGGCATTATTTCTATTCTAGATATTAAGTCATTAATATCTATTTTTGTTGTAATTTTTTCAATATTAATATCTTTAAAATTTAAAGCTTTTTCAAGTACTTCAATTTCTTTTTTTACACTGTAATAATTATTTGTAATTAACAACTTACTTTTCATTAACTTTACCCTCCTTGTTTATATTGCTAATAAATACAGCTTATTTTTTTTATCAATAAATGATTAATTTTAGTTTTATATAATATGGTTCTTTTTTGAATTTTTTTTGAATTTTTTTAGGATAAGTATGAAAAATTTAGAAAAGATTTCTTTTAACACTCTTAGAAGAGAATATTTAATGAAAAATAAATGACTATTTTTTAACAATTTTTGTTTTTTTTATATTAAAAATATGCACTTTACTTCATAAAATGAAAGTTAATCATAAAAAACAAAAAGTTTTTTTATGAATTATTGTGTATTAAATAATTATAAAATATATCAAATAAAAGCAAAATATAAAAATAATTGCAAAAAATTACATTATAAAATATAATATAATAAAACAAACAAAAAATAAAAAAAGCCTACATGCTGCGACACGTTTGGTAATGAACGCCAATTCATTTATCAAACTGAAAATTAATAAAAACGAATGATAGAGTATTAATTATCATGTGCAAAGTAGACTTCTTATTTACTTATAATATACGATAATAATATCATATATCATAAATCCTTGCAATACTTTTAATAGTTATTTTACTTATAAAAAAGATGGAAGTTAATGTAAATTCGATGTCTCAGCCTTGATTATTAATATCAAGGCTTTTTTGTATTTTTAAAATACAGTAAAGGAGTAAAAAATGGGAGATTATTTTACAGTAGAAGAAGATTTAAAACAATTACATATACAAATTCCAAAAGCTTTGTTTTATGAGGATAAATATATTAAACCATCTGACAAGAAACCTCTTTCAGTTCAGGCTAAAATATTGTATGGATTTTTATTAGATAGAACTAAATTGTCCCTTTCAAATCAATGGTATGATGATAAAAATAGATTATTTATTAAATGTGATCAGATCTCCATGAGTGAATTTTTAGGAGTAAGTGAGAAAACTGCACGTGGTTATAAAAATGAACTTATAAATTTTGGATTATTAGAAGAAGATAAAACAGGACAAGGCAAATCTAATCTTTTATATCTTAAACAGGTTGATGTTAAAATAAATAAACTATCATTGTATATAGATAAATTTAAAGATAATGTTGAAGAAAAACGCATACTTGAAAGAGAAAGAATTTTAAAATATAGAGAAAAAGAAGAAAAAAATAAGTCCATAAAGCTTAAAAATACTTTGAACGGTAGTTTTTACCGTTCAGAGAAAAAACTAAAAAAAATCTTGAACGGTAAAAACTACCGTTCAAGAACAGTAAAAACTACCGTACAAGAACGGGAAAATTTACCGTATAGTAATACTGATTCTAGTGATACTGATTTTAAGGTTGTTGTTGATGAAGAAAATAAAATCAATAAAATTGAAAATCTATATGTTAAATTAAAAGTTGATAAAGAAGTAAAACCAGGAATGAAAAAATTGATAGAAAAAAACATTGATAATTTAGATATAGAAATTTGGGAACAAATTTTTATAAATGTTTCTGAAAATGATATTAAGAAAAAATACAGCTACATAAAGAAAATATTAGAAAATTTAAAAGAGAAAAATATTAAAACAATTAAAGAATTTGAAAATGATAATAGATTATATAATGAACAAAAATCTAAGAGAAAATATTCAAAAAATAAATTTGATAATTTTAATGGAAGTTTAAAAAATAAAAATGAAAATTATATTAATGAAAAAATAAAAGCCTCTCAAGATGTAAAGTATGGAGAAAAAGAAGATATTTTAGAAGAGGATGATAATATTAATAAAAAAGTTTATGAAAAGGCAGTAGAAGATAAATGGAATTGTGGAGCACCAATTAAAAAAATTGCAATAGAATATGCAATAAAATATAATTTACCATATCCCAAAGAATAAATTTATATTTTATTAAGTTACTTTACTTGTATTATGTCAAATACAACTTACTTATGTATAGAAAGATTCTTCAAAAGTTTATATTCTATCTCATATAGTAAAATTAGATTAATTAGTGTTCAATTTGAAATGGGGGAATAGACTTTTATGTATTACAAAGAAAAAGACAAATATACATATTACATAATATTTATAATTGCCTTTCAGATAACGCTCACATTTTTAATGAGTTATTATTTGAAATCTCTTGATAGAGATATGAATATAGAGATATCTTTTATATTGTCTGTATCTTTAGTATTAAGTGAATGTTTTTTATTTACAATTTTATTTGGGTTAATAAAACGAGAAAAAATTAGCCTTAACACTGAATTTTCAAAAGAATTTAGGATTTTTCGAATATGTTTTAATATTCAAATTTTTGAAATTATGTATTTTTTCCTTTTTATAAATTATGATTTAGAATTTTGGTCTTTAAAAATTGGATTTTTTATAGAATTTCTATTTTTTCTTTTAGCATATTTTATTATTATATCATATAATTTTCTTAAAAAAGATGCTAGAAATGTTGTAACTAATTATTTATTGAGACTTGAAGAGTGCTTTCCTATTATTTTAGGCATTATGATTATATTAGAATTAAAATTAAGAGGTCTTTATCCTGGTAATTTTATTACTTATTTATACCTCTTATTGATTTTCATTTCAAGTATTGTAACATTTAAGAGCTTAAAAAAGAGATCTCTTAATAGAACAAATACAGGTTTTGAAGCTATTTTATCTATTTTAATTTTTTTAATGATAATTATTGTATTTTTTATATTGATTCTTTTTCTAATTATACTGTTACAAATAAAATCTAATTCATTACAAGATGATACTAAACTTTTTTGTTATGCTTTTACTCTAATTATAGCAATATATATATATATATTACTATATGCATTTTCTGATTTATTTAAGTTTAAATTTTTTGAACTAACAAAACTCTTAATTTACTTAATACTTTTTTTATCTTATATTCTTATGAAATTGGAGTTTTTTCATACAGATATTTTAAATAAAGCTTTTAAAATTATATCAGAAGATTCTTTTACTGAAGCACTTGTTACTTTCGTAGTTTTTGATTCTTTATTTCAAAATGGGCTTTGTTTCTTTGAAGATTTAAAAAGTAAATATTATATTAAAAAAGCAAAAAAAAGTGCTAAATTAACATTAAAAAAACTTAAATAAAAAGAAATATCTAAAAAGATATTCCTTTTTATTTAGAACATGTAAAATCAACAAAATTATTTTAGTCTACTTATTAGATATTCTTCGCTTTCAATGCTTAAAGCTTTTAGATATATACAATAAGAGTTTTCATTTGTGAAAATTTCGATAATATTATCTTGTTTATTAACACTTATTATATCTTCAAATTTTATATGGTTTTTAGTATTTTTACCTCTGAAAATATATTTGTTATCAATTAAAATATCATCATCTGTAATTGAAATATAAAGTTTATTTTTATACTTTATTAAAAACTTATATGTTTGTTCAAAATAAAACCCTGCAAGTAACAAGAATAGAAAAGTTACTTTGAATGCACATATTATCGAAAATATTATCACAAGAATACTTGTAATATATATTTGTTTGAAATAACCCCTATCATAATAATTTATCAACATTGAAAACCACTCCTATAATTTATAACATACTAAATAGTCTGTCTGCTTCTTTTCTATACTGAAGAGAATCATAAAACTTATAAGCAGCACTTGAAGCTCCACCTATAGCTGTAAAAATACCAATAACAGCTCCAACACCTGTTTCAGCTGTAACTCCAGCAATAGCTAACCCAAGTTTAGTAGTATCCATACCACGAGAAGATGCATTTTCTAGTTTTCTGCAAGAATCTACTGCATCTTTAAATCTGTATAGATTAACTGAGTTCTTACTTGTTTCTGTGCGACCTTTAAGTGAACCTTTTGTATTTTTTATTGACCATTTCTTTCCATTAGCAGCATAATAGATTTTAGAAAATCTTGAAGAATTTGTAATTTGAGCTTTTCTTGAAGATATACTATTATCATTATCATATGAAGATGTATCGTTAAGATCAATATTTATATAATTCTTTTCAGCAGTATTTAAATTAACTTCATCTCCTGTAATTATATTATTAATTTTATCATATGTAACTACAGTTTTTGTATCATTACTAATTACTTCAACAACTCTTTTTTCACTATTATCTTCAAGAATATTTACAGAAATATTTTTATCTTGACTTAATATTATGTTACTGTCATTATTACTTAAAGCGAATGTACTAACTGGGAAACTAGAAATCATAAAACTACTTATCAAAACCAATGATATTGTACGCATTTTTCTGTTTTTTAAACTCATATTTACTCCTCCTCTAATGTAAAACAAATTTTTATTTTAATATTTTTATTAAATTTATAAATATCCAAGATTTTATGGAATTTATAACTAATAAACTCTAATAGGACTGAATATTGTTTTGCTCTCATTTCCTGCTTTTACAGTTACCGATAATCTATAAGAATGTCCTTTTGATACACTAACATCTTTAGATAAACTACAAGAACTTTTTTTAGAATTTGACCAGGTAGAAATATTGGTCCATGTTCCAGATTTATTTTTTTGTTGTAATTTTCTGTAATAGATGTTGAAGTTCCTAATTTACCATCTACATAACATGAGATATGAGCTTTTCCAGAAGTAATTTTCAAATCACAACCAGCTCCTTTAATATTTACCATAAAAACAGTTCCATCTTCTAGATATTCACTAGTTTCTAAAGGCTCATATGCCAGTGCTTGTATTCCAAATGATGAAATAAGTGTTAAGGCACAAGCTCCTGTAAAAAAGATTTTTTTATAGTACAAAAAACCACCCCCTTATTTTCTTTACACTTAGATAACGAAATAAAAAGGTGGTTTGTGACATTTTCTGTAAAAATTTTTTTATTTTATGTTTTCTGCAATTTTCAGTAATTCTTCTTTATAATTTTTCAAGTGTTCTTTGTTGATAGAATCTAGATATATAGTATATGTATCTTTTTCATCATTCCAAAATAAGATTATAGTATCGTCTTTGACAACATACTTAGCTTTATTTTTGTTTATAGTTATATTACTTACTTCTGCGTTTTCTGTGTCTATTATTACAGAACTTGAATTAATTTGATTTGAACGGTATCTTATTTCATCACCTTTGGTATTTTCATATCCAATAAAAATACTTTCTTTAGAACTTTCTCTTTCAACTTCTTTGAAACCCTTTGGTATATATTTAGGTTCTTTTAATATAAAATCAAGTTCCTTATCAGTTTGAATATCTTTAGAAAAAATAAATTCTGTCAAATCTTCATAAATTTCTATTACAATTTTGATAAATTGATTTCGAAGAGCATCAACACTCATAGTTATTGTGAATAATCCAGTTACAACTATTAAAAATACAACTACAACTCGTTTTAAATAGATAACAGTATATTTAATGAAAGGATTTCTTTTTTCTTGACGAATTAGTTTTTTCATCTTCCTTTCAAATCTTTTAGAAAAAACATGATTTAATTCTTCGTCTGGTGGTAATTGATCTAGAATAATTTTTTCAGCATTTGAAGCATGTCTATAAAGCATCTCATCTGTAATATTAATTTTACTCAACGCTTTGCACCTCCAATTCAATTAAGATTTCTTTCAGTTTCTTTTTTCCTCTTTGTATTCTTTTACGTACATTATCCTGTGATATATTTAGTAATTTTGATATTTCAGCATCAGAATAATCATGACTAAATTTTAAGAGAATAACTTGGCGATAATTTGGTGGGAGATTTGCTATGGCTGTATCAATTTCATCATAATCTTCATTATTATTTTCAATTAGTGATTTTGATATTTCAGTATTATAGAAATCATCTTCTATTGATACTATATTTTGTTTTTTTCTCTTTCTATATAAATCTATTGCTGTTCTCTCAACTATTATAACGATAAAAGCTTTTGTTTTGGGACAATTAACTTGATTAATTTTTGATAGGTTTTTTATTATTTTTATAAAAGAATTATGTACAACATCTTCTGATAGATGCTCATCTTTTAATATATTATTAGCAGTATAAAACATTATTTGTTTATATTGTATGTAGATTTCTTCAAACTTTAATTTGTCATCTTCTGAATCAATTAATGATAAATATATTAGCATAGAATATGTCTCCTTTAAATTTTAACTCTACAATGGTACACCATTACATTATAACATTAAAAGGGAGAGGTATTATAATACCTCTCCCTTTTAATGTTATATTCTATGAATATTTATACTATTGGAGAATTCTTCTAAATTAAAGTGATCTAACACTCCTATTAGTATTATATTATCAAAGTATTTATTTAACTTATCAATGTTCTTAAAAATAAATGTTAAATTGTCATGGTCAAGTAATTCTAAATTATCTAGAGCAAGTAATTTAAAGTATGAATCATTGCTTTGATAGATAGCAGCCATCAGAGCAATTAAAAATATCAAGCTTTCACCAGTTGATAGAGCTTCAAAAGATATCTCTTTAGAGTTCATTATAAATCCAAAATCAACCTTATTCTTTTCATTTTTAATAAAAACAGTTTTATTATTAATCCCAATTTCTAATAAAACCTGGTTCATCAAATGTATAAAAGGTTTTATACCATTATTGATTAAATTGGATTTTTCTTGTTTTAAAAGCTTCTCTAATGATTTGTAATGTTCTAATTTTATTTCTTTATCTTCTCTAATAGATTCATTTTTTTCTAACAATATCATATTTTGTTTTATATCTAATTGTTGTTTCCATTTATCTTTTAAATCAATTAAATCTTTTTGAGATAAAGATAACATTTTTTCAAGTAAATCTATATTACCAGAGTTATTAAATAATTTAAGTGCATGCTCATATGCTTCCAACTCAGCTGTTAGATTATCTATATTCAGAATTTCTTTGTCAATATTATTAATTCTTTCTTTTATATTTGATAATTCAATGTTATTTTCTTTTATCTTATTTTCTTGTTCACTAATTGTTTCTAAAAGACTATTTTTAGTTTTACCAATTTCATGATAATCTTTTCTAGCTAAATTATACTTATTTAATATATCATTATAAATATTGGAGAAGGATTTTAATTCATCGTTTAAGGCATTTATTGATGAATTAAAGCCTTCCATGTTGTTACAGTATATATTTTCATCAATAATACATTTTTTCAATTTATTTCTCTCATTTATTGTTTTTATTAAATCATTATTAGTTTTAATTTTATTTTCTATATTAGTTTTTTTATTTTTAATTTCAATCCCAGTAAGCTCTAGAGATTTTAAAGTATTATTTAACTCTGTTAGCTTTGTATTAATTTCATTATCAAATTTAAAATCTTGTAGTTTAAAAATATTTTTTTGCAACTTTTCCTTTTCACTATATAGGTCTTTCTTTTTATCTTTATTTACTTCAATTTTATTTTTGAGATTATTATATTTGTTTAATATCTCAGATTTTTTTAGAGTTTCTTTTTTTATATTATCTATATCATTTCTTAATTTATAAATTTCTGACTGCTTTTTTTCAATTTCATTATCTATGTTATTGTTTATATCAATTTTTGTATCACATTTTAATGATGTTAACTGAAAGATAATTGCTTTAATTTCTTTTATATCATTGGATATAATCTTTTTATTATTTGAAACATAATCTAATAATTTATTAAGATTTTCTTCAAATGAATATTTATCTTGATATGCATACATCAACTCATTTAATATGTTTTCTGGGATAATACTATCTAATTTTGAACTTAGATAATGTTTATCATACTTACCAGTCGATATTAAAGAATAAATTAGTTTAGATTTATCATTTGAGTTTAAAGAAAGAAAATTATTAATATCAAAAAAAGTTGTATTTATTCCAAGTTTATCTATTATATCTTTGTTTTTACCACTAAGTTTACTCTCTTTAGATTCTGAAAAATACAGCTCTTCACTACCACTTGATTTTTTTGAATTCAAGGATCTTTGTATAATTCCATTGTCTGTATATAATTTTACAGAAAATCCATTTTGATATTTTGATATTTTCATCATATCAGATGTTTTTTTATCGCAACCAGGTATATATCCTAATATTGCAAATATAAGACTTTCTAAGATAGATGATTTTCCTACTCCATTTTTACCTGTTATGACTATTGGCTTTGATAAATCTATTGTTTTATCATCATAACATTTTACATTTGTTAAGTTTAGTTTTTGAAACATTTTAATACCCCCTATTTTGTTAAGCTGATAAATACAGCTAATTTTTATTTGCTAAAATACATAGCTTATACTTTTATTTCTTCTTATAATATGGGGCTATTTAAAAAAAAATTTGAAACTTTTTATATTAACTACAGTAACATAAAGTATGTTACTGTAGTTAATATAAATATTTGTTGAAAGAGGTAAAAATAAATAATGAATATTGCTGAAAAAATAGAATTGAAGAGAAAAGACTTTGAGTTTACAAAAGGACAATTCTGTAAATATCTAGGAATACATAGTAGTACATACACAAGGATACTAAAAAATAAGATATCTACAACAACTTTAGTTAGTATTTGTAAAATCTTGGCATGGCCATTAGAAGATGAAAAAGATAAAAAACTCATCTTTGTAAAGAGTAAATTAAGGATTACATCATTAATAAGCATTCCATTAGCCTGGATAATATATCTAAATGTTAAAGAAAAAGATAAATTTAGATTAAGACTTTATAGTGATAAAATTACAATAGAAAAAAGTATAGACAATGAAGGTCCAGAAAATAATTTAATAGATGAAGTAGAAAAATTAATATACTTTCACCCTAATTCTGAAGGAAGAGTAAGTCCACGAATATTGATACCATTAAAATGGAGAAGAATATTAGAAATAAAAGAGGAAGATATTTTTACTATAAGTATTTATAATGATAAAATAACACTGAAAAAAATAGATAGATTATAAATCTATCTATTTTTTTCAGTGTTATACATTATTTTATTTAATATTCACTACTTAATAGCATTGTAACATGATCAATATCATCTATTACAAAGATTGTTTTTTTAGCATCTATTTCAAAATTCACATCCGTACTTTGTTCTACTTTATAAGTAGATGTATACTTAGGTATTTCTTGTTTATGTGTAACAGACACATAACTAGAATTAATAGGAGTTATATCAAATACTTGAAGATAATCTTTTTTTATCTTTAACTCATCTATTAAATTCCACATAAATATTTGTAATTTAATTGGAATCTCACAATCTACTCCTTTAGTAAGGAACCTTTTGCCTGTAAATAGATAATTACTATCTGTTTTATCTTTTATAGGCATATTGTCAGGGTTAGTTATTAATTCACTTTTTTCTACTGCATTATGCTCTAAGTTGTTTTCTTTTATTACAGTATTTCCAATTCTTAACTCATTTTCAAGTTTAGCTTTTGAAATCATAAGAGTTTCTAATTTATCATCTTCTGTAAACTTATTTTTTAAAACTTCCTTAAGAGATACAAGTTCATCTTTCTTACAAAAATATATTCCTTTTAAGCTCTTTAATTTATCTGTGCTAGTTTTACTATACTCCATAAAATATTTAATTAAAGTCTTAGGAGTTTTCAAAGCAGAAAATTCAAATTTATAGTTATTACCAAGTGAAATAAATTCCCTAACTTTATTATCAAATGTAAACTCCTTCTCATAAACTATATTTAGGCCATAAATTTCACCTAAAAAACCAACTTTTCCACTATCCATAATTTCTCCAAGAGTTTCTATAGCTGTTTTATTATCAAAATAAGTTTTTCCATCTAATGTTATTTTAAAATCATTAGAATTAGAAGCATATACCTTAATATCTTCTTCTAATTTAGATATTGATATATTTAAAGCTTCTATAGAGTTTTCTATTGACTTTATATCTTGTAAAGTAAGTAAATTTTGATTTAAAAATGCTTTTTTGTTTAATTCAATTATCTGAATTTCTCTATTTATTTCACATAATTTTAAAATTCTATCATCAGAACAAGCACATGCTTTTGTTTCGGCATAACTCATAAGCTGATTACCTATATCTTCAGCAGTTCTAGAAGATGAAGAATTATTAAGAATCTGAGCTACATATTTTGCTTTTATTTCTATTGTCTGCCACGAATATGCATCAAAAGAACCCTCAACTACATATCTAAAAATAGATACTTCTTTATTTAAATTTCCTTGTCTTAATATTCTACCTTCTCTTTGTGAAATTGAAGAAGGTTTCCAAGGCACATCTACATGATGAAGTGATTTTAAATGTTTTTGAAAATTAGTTCCCTCTCCCATTTTAGAAGTAGAACCAATTAATATTCTAATAATACCATTATTAAAATCATCAATAAGCTTCTTTCTTTTTTCTGGTGTATTTGCATCATGTATGTATGCTATGTCTTTTTCTAAAACATTATTTTTTAGGAGTTCATTTTTTATATCATCATAAACATTATGTGAATTACCAGTAGGTGTTCCTAGATCACAAAATACTAAATGTGTACTTATTTTATCTTCATGATATAAAGAAGCTATATTTTCACCAACCTTTATTATTTTTGGTGATATACCACTAATTCCAACTAATGCAGGGCTCACAGCCATTAATCGACCATCTGTAGTTACATTTAACATATTATCTATTCTTGGATTATATGAGCCTTTATGAATTTTTTCTGCACGCTCTACAAGAGAATTTATATATTCTCTCATTTGGCTTGTAGGTTTTATAATTTCTACTATAGGTTTTCCTTCTGTCACTTTAGGAATATCTAAGTTTTCTATATCACAGATATTAACCACATCAGCAACTTGTCTAAATATATTAACTAATTCTGGAACATTACAAAATTTAGCAAACCTCTGTTGAAATCTAAAACCTTGTCCAGTTGGATCTACTTCCATTGAAGAAATGATTGAACCAAAGGTACTCGCCCAAGCATCAAAAGTATCTACTCCATAATGTTCTAGAGAAGGTTTATTTAAATAAGTAAGTAAAGTATACATTTCACAAATACTATTAGAGATAGGAGTTGCTGTAGCAAATGTAACACCTTTATTTCCATTCACAGATTTAAAATATCTTAGTTTATTGTATAAATCCTGAGTTTTCTTTGTTTTTAAAGAAGATATTCCAGGTACTTGCATAGTAGTATTAAAATATAAATTTTTAAAATTATGAGCTTCATCTATAAATAAGTTTGTTATACCAAGTTTTTCAAATGAAAGAAGAGCTTCATCTTTGTGCATGTCATTTAATTCCTTAATTCTATTTAAATAACTTTCTTTTATTGTTTCAAGTTTTTTTATAGAAAAGTCAGGACACTCATCTCTATAATACTTAAGCGTTTTATTTAACTCCTTTAGGTCTGATTCTACTAACTTTAGTTCTGTTTCAGCTTCTAAAGGTATTAATCCTAAAACAGAATGTGGAATTATTATACTATCCCAGTTACATGTAACGATTTTAGCTATAATTTTTCTTCTATTGGCTTTAGAGAAATCCTTTGAAGTAGTAGCTAAAATATTTGCTTGAGGATATAAATTAAAATATTCTTTGGCAAATTGTCCAGACTCACAAAGCGAATTTGGTATAACAAATAGATTCTTATTACCTCTTTTTGAATCTATTTTAGATATCCTATTTAATTCTTGTGCAGCTGTAACCATTGTATAAGTTTTTCCTGAACCAACACTATGACATAGAAGGGTGTTACAATCAGATGTAACTATTCTACTAGCCGCTTTTAATTGATGTTCTCGCAATTTTATATTAGGATTTATTCTAACATCATTTAGTATGTTTTTGTATTCTTTTTCTTTATAATCTATAAACTTTTCATTGTATATATCAAGTAATTCTTTATGAATATAGCTATTGCTTGTTACATAGCTATGAAAAGCTATAAGCCATTTATCTAATATATTCATAGCAAGTTGAGTTTCTTCTAAGTTTTTGACAGAAACTTCTTTACCATTTTTTGTTTCTTTATCAGTGATAGTTATAGTTTTCATGTTTAATGCTGCTTCAACAATAGATAGAGATTTTCTTCTTTTTGTACCCCATATGAACTCATTTTTATTTATAGGTATATAAGCAGAACAATTTATTGAATAACCAAGGTGTGTTGAATATAATAGTTGAATTGAATTTTTTCTAAGCTCTAATGTTTTTTCAATAAAATCAGATTTTACATTTGAAGGTATCCAAGTAGATGAAATATTAAAAAATACATCTGTCTCATATTTAGGCTGATTAGCTTCTAGTGCTTTAACATTTACTAAGAAAGCATTATTTTTTATTGATGCTTCTTTGGCTACTTTTAATTTTTCTTTAACATATCCACATAAATAACTATTTCTATCCACTAAATCTCCTGTCAAAGGGTCAATATAAGCAAGTTGTTTAGATAATAATTCATCTTTGATATTATGATATGATTTATTCATTATGCTACAGATATAATCCATATTTAAATATCCATAATTATTGAATGCAATCATAATAGCATCTTCTATTTTTTCAGGATTTTTTTCAGGCTTTGATTTACCTATAGTTCTTTTTGAGAACATATCAGCTTTTTTATATGTATCATTTTGCTTATCATATATTTCCAAAGATGCTACAAGATAGTATAAAGTATCCTCAGATAAAAGCTTCTTATTTCCTCTAGAACTTATGAAACCATATTCATTAATGTATTTATCATATTTAGTATTTAAGTTTCTCTGAAGGGCATTTAATTCGTTATCTGTACAGTTATTAAGTTGAGCTTGTATTATATTTTTTATAGTATCTTTAATTATTATAAACTGTTTCAACTTTTCTTTTCTTTTACCAATTAAAGAAGAAGGAATAAGATATTTTCCTTGCTTTTGATAAATCAATTCATTCTCTAATATGAACTCACCTTCTTTTAGTTCATCATCAGTACAAAGCGTTAATTCTTCTTCTTCATACATATATGCATCATTTAGAGGTGTTTCATAGATATCTGAAGGAAAGTATTTCAATAATTTATCATAATCACTAATAGATAAACTTTTTGTACTTTTAAGAACTTGTTTTGGACCAAATTGAGAAGAAACTATTTCCATCTCACCTAACATCATATGAGGATTATTTTTGTAATAATTATTTATATAGAAATCTTCATAGTTGACAACATCTATCCAGTTCTCAGAAGATAATTTATTTTTGTTCTTTCTTAAAAATATTATATCTGTAGTTGTATCTGTATCACAAAAAACTTCAATTGGTAATCTTATAGAGCCTATAAAATCACATTTTTCATTGATAATTTTTCTAATAGCAGTATCTGTTTTATCTAATGTCCCAGATGCTGTTATAAATATAATTAATCCCATATCTCTGACTTTTTCAATTGATTTTACAAAGTAATAATCATGAACATTTAAATTATATTTATTTAGATACTTATCCTCTACATCATATGGATGAATATTACTAAATGGAACATTTGTTATACATAAATCAATACTTTCATTTTTTATTTTGCTATCTTCATATTTAATATTTATTATTTTAGAAGATGGATATAAGTGTGTAGCAATATCAGAACTTAATTTATCCATTTCAATACCTAATATTTTAGAATTATAATACATATCTTCAGGCATGAATCCTAAAAATCTACCTGTTCCACAAGCTGGATCAAGTATACGGCCTTTTTCAAAACCTAATTTATTCAATACTCTATAGATAAACTTTATAACTATTGCAGGAGTATAGAAACTAGTTAAACATGAAGCTTTTGCACTGTCATAGTAATCACCTAAAAGCTTTTTTAATTCTTCATCACTTTTAGAACCTTCAGTAAACTTTTTTGAAAGACCACCCCACCCAACATACTTAGATAAAATAGTTTTATCATTAAGAGTAATATCCTTTTGTGAGTTATTTAATTTATTTAATACAGTTATAGCATTTAAATTATTTTGATAACGGTCTGAGTTATTAGTTGATAGATTTTCTCTTGATAAAAAGAAATCAGATATATCTGATTTCTTCTCACTAATTTTAGATTTTAGATTTGTAATTTGTTTAGTAAAATTATTTTGAAAACAGTTGTTTAAATCGTTCCTATAGGATTTTTTTATATCTTTTTTAATAATTTCTTTTGATTTATTATTGTCATTAGAACTTTTTATATTATTTGTTCTATCAAAATATAAATCAAATAAGGAAATTTGGTTTTTGATAAGTTTTTTCTTTTTATTTGATTTTTCTTTGGTTTTATTATGATTCCCATTTTGATTTATTTCATTAAATTTAGTTTTAAAAAAGTTTATTAAATTACTCATTGTTTTCTCCTTATAAGTTAAATTATTTATAATGTTTCTGCATACTGTATTAGAAGTTTTATTTCTTTATTATTTAAGTTTTTTACTCCTTCTAAATTGAGATCAGGGAACAATATGTTTATTGCTTTTGTTATTTTTTCTGGAATCTTCTTTTTACACTCTGCATATTTAGTTGACAATACTAATCTTTCATTTGAATATTCTTTTTTATTTATTTCTTCATCATAATTTTGAATAGATTTAAGATACTCTAAATCAACTGCATCTATGATTTCATCATTATCAATGCTTATAAGTTTACAGTTTAAAACATTAGCATTTAATGTTCTTGCACAATTGATGATTTCTTTAATTTCTTTATCATCATCATAAAAATAAGGAATTGTCATAATTGCCATCCTATATCCAGATGAACCAGTTATATTAGTAATTGGACAATTAAATTGAGGTAATTTTTTTAAAGCATTTCGTTGGCTTAAAGATTGAGCTTTTCTATCAGCAAGATTTTTATTAAATAAATATTGTCCTAAAGCTCTTTGAATTTCTGTATTTTTTAAACTTACACATATTTCTAATGTTGAGTTAATAGGCAATACATAATTGTCATCAGTAAGTTTTGAAGTACCTTTTTTAAAAATTTCACCAGCTGTATAATCTTCAGAAATAATATGGCCAAATGAATCTAAAAGATATGAATCTACATTAAAACTTACTGTTGCTTTAGTTACTATTTGATTGTTATTATAATTTGAAACTGCTAGTGAGGTAGAAATTACTTTAAAAATTGAACCATCATCATTATTAATAATATATGGATTTTCTCTATAATCTCCATCAAAATAAATTTTATCTGGTTCAAAAATACTTGCTCCTACTAGTTTATTTACATAAAATACACCTTTTAAAGTAAGACTTACTCTTTCATCTTTATCAAATACAATTTGTTCTAACTCTTCAGATAATTTTAATGAAATATTTATTTTTTTCATAATGTATTCCCCCCATTTTATGTAGCTGATTTATACAGCTTAAATTTAAGTTGCTAATTAATAGCTAATTTTTTTATTACATACAATATGGTTCAATTTTTAAAGTTTTTTGAATAAAAATTTGATTATATACTATGACATTTCATTTAACAGATTTTATAAAGTAACGAAAAGATTTTGAGATACTAGAAATTCTGGAATTGTAATGATATGGTGTTATATATCAATATCGCAACAATAGAAATTAAATATGGAGTGTAAAAAATAGAACTTTTTTACTTCATCTCTTTGTATTAATATAATATTTATATAACATGATATTTATATATTGACTTTTAGACATATGTCTAATAAAATAAATTTAAAGGTGTGTGATTAAATTGAAAAAAATACCAAAATCTGAATTGTTAGTTATGAATTTTATCTGGGATAAAGATATGGATAAAATACCTGCAAGAGAAGTAGCTCATTTTATGGAAGATTATCATGAATGGACAAAAGGGACTACAGGAAAAGTTCTTTCTCGATTAAGCGACAAAGGATTTCTAGAGTTTGAAAAAGATGGTAGAAATACTGTGTATACTGTTAAGGTTAAACGTGAAGAGTATTTGAAGTTTGAAACAAAAGATTTCTTTAAATTTATGCATAAGAATTCTATGCATAGCTTTATTTCATCACTAGGTTGTGAAAATGAAATATCAGATGATGATATAAAAGAGCTTGAAAAATGGATAAAAAAAAGAAAGTAGGAGAATTATCTTATGGAACTTTTTATCGAGATTTTGAAATTAAACATTTATATAAGTGTACCAATTCTTTTGTTTATTTTATTTACTAAAAAAGTAAATAGATATGGTTATAAGTTTTATTATTTAATGTGTATTTTAATAATATTTAGAATGTTATTTATATCTAAAATAAATTTAAATATATTGGCTATCAACAATAACATAATTAAGAGTTATAAACATAGTATTGATAGCTATATATCATATGGTTATAGTATTAATCTAGACATATTTATGTATATTTGGATACTAGGTATTATATTAATATCTTTTTGCCATCTAAAAGCTAATTATAAATTTTATAACTATGTAGAAAATTTACAAGAAGAAGTTTTGGATGCAGATATTATTAATGTATTAGATGCCCAAGTAAAAAAATTAAATATAAATAGAAGATTTAAAGTATATAGAGTTAAAGGGATTTATTCTCCTGCTATTATAGGATTAAGAGATTATAAAATAATAATTCCAGAAAAAGAATATAGTAGTAGAGAGTTAAACTTTATATTTAGACATGAATTAGTTCATTATAAAAGGAAAGATAACTTATTTAAAGCTATGGTTAGTATTGTATGTACAATACACTGGTTTAATCCAATTTGTCATTTACTAAAGAAACAATTTAATGAATTATGTGAATTATCCTGTGATGAAATTGTAATTGATGAATATACTTCAAGTGAAATCGAAGAATATGCATATCTAATATTAGATACAATAAAATATAAAAAAACATTAAAATATTCAACATGTGTATCTCAGTTTCGAAATGAAAAAAATATTATTTTAAAAAAGAGGTTGAATCGTATGTTTAATGAAGATAAAAGGAAAATTAATCTAGGTTTTAAGTTTTTATTAACTTTTATAATAGTTGGGTCTATGTTTTCTATTAATGCTAATTCTGAGCCAAATGAAAATATATTAGGAGATACTGATGGTAAGATTAGCTATAATAAAAATGGAGAGACATATGGTCCATCTGTAACAGATTCAAATGGAAATCTAATTGAGCCAGAACTTATACAAGCTCTAGGTATAGGAAAGAAAGTAGGGTATGTAAGACAAAGAGATTTGTACGATTGTGATAATCAACCGAGAACACCAGAAGAAGCCGTTTTATATACAAGAAAAAGAAGTTTTAATATATTTAAAAAAAGTATACCTCTTTATGATAAAGAAGGTGTGAAGATTATAGGAAGATTTAAAGTTGATTAAAATAAAAAACTGATAGAAAATAATTCTATCAGTTTTTTTATGTATATTATAAGTCTATATGATATTCTCCTATAATAGTTTCTCCATCTTTATCATAAAGAGGTATACTTTTATATTTTTCATTAGATTTTGCTATTTTATTCATATAAGCAACAGCTTCTTCTGGTGTATTTGGTTGACTGTCTTCAGAATATAAATCATCAAGAGATACATAACCTTCAATATCACCTACGCCAAGTGCTGATATCATATTCTTAGTTTCATATAAATATTGACGTTCTTTTAGTTCTTCATTTGAGATCTCTATATCTAAACTCTTCATAGTTGCAATTGGGCTTTGTTTTGCTCCAACTGTTTTATATCCACTTCCATTATAAGCTTTAGTAGTGCCTTTTGTATAATATGTTCCTTTTGAAGTAGTTGATCCTGTTGTAGCTGTAAATCCACTAGTTTTATTTGTATTATATTTCCAACCAGTAGTTTTAACAACAGTTCCATTTGTATTATATAGATTAGCATGTGCACCCATTATTCCACTATCAACAGATCCAGATTTGCAAGTTATTGTGGTAGCACCTGTAACACCTGCAACTAATTTTGCACAACCTGTATGATTAGTATAGTTTTTACCATTAGCTGTAAATGAAGTAGTACCACTAATTGCTTTTGAATCAATTGAATAAGAACTAGGCTGTTTAGAATGTGTATTAATGTTAATTGTATCAGCAAAAACGCTAGTAGAAAATAATGACATAACAGCTAAAGAAAAAGCGAATGTTTTTTTAATATTTTTCATATTCATAAAATAAAACCCCTTTTATAGTATTTTTAGACAATTGTCTTCCTTAATTAATATAATATTAGACTAATGTCTAAAAGTCAACTACTTTTTCCATAATATTACAATTTATCAAAGTGTTTATTAAATGAGAATAACCTAAAAAGAACATCAGACAAATAGGTAAGCTAATGGAAGAAATAAAAGAGAATTATTCAAATATTATGGTGTTTAGTCAAAAGAATAAGCAAAGCATTCAACCATTTAGTAATAAATAGCTAACAAAAAAGTCAAAAATGATATAAAATCATTTCTGACTTTTTTTAGTTCTATAAGTTAAAATAAGACTTATAACTTTTATTTAAATAAATTTCTAAATACCCTAAAATTATAAGTATAATACTATTTATGTTAATTGAATATGATTGAAATCCGATTTCACTAAGAATGAAGTATGTGTATCCATCTTTTATATAACAACTATTATAATCATCATCTAAAATAGGAAAAGAACAATTGATTAAATTTATTATATGTTTACTAAATGTTGTATTAATAGCAATTACATAAGAATCATTCTTATAATTTGAAAAAAAATCATCATGTGTAGCATTCTCGCCTATATCATCCTCTAAAGCAATAATGAAAGATTTAAATATCTCATAATCTTCATGACTAGATGGCATGTGTTCAACACCTAAATGACTAAGTGATTCATAACAAAACTTTATCTTAAAAAACTTCTCGAAATTTTTAAATAAATTAACAATGATATCTAAATCATAATTTGATGAACAATAATCATCGCAAAAGTCAAAATAATCTTCTAAATGATTTTGTATTTCACCTTGAATAACAAAGTCTATATCTTTTTTTAGAACTACATTATTTTTTATAAAATATTCTAATACTGTTTTGCAGATATATAAATATTCTAAACTATATATTTCATGGAACATATAATTTATTGAAAATTTTTTTGAATAATATTTTATAAGTTCATCTAATTGGAAAGTATGATTAATAATATCTAAGTCTAAATTCATACATATTTTTTTATATTTTAAAAGAAATTTAAAAAATTCTCTAAAAGCAATTTTTTCAGTATATCCAATATGTTTAAGCAATTGCTTTACCTCCTAGTATAATAATATAAACAAAGAAGCCTTTAAGAGCTTCTTTGTTTGTGCTATTTTTATTTGTTATTTTATAAAATAGAAACTGTATCTGAATTAAATACAAATAAATTTTTATTAAATTTATTTAAGCAAATGATATTATTTGTTATTATGAAAGCAGTTGTAGCACTTAGAATATTAGTTGCAAAATTTTGGGGATGTTTTTGTATTTCAGAACAGGAATATGTTTCATTTTTAACCTCTTCTTTTGAAGTCAAAATCTCTGGGAAATAATTGCAAACAGGTGGATGTATTATGTTATTTTCACATTTAACACCAATTACAGTTTGTCCAGTTCTTTCATCTCCTTCTCCATTACCAGTATCAATGTAAACTAGAGAATTAATACAACTATCATAAAATACATCATTTAAAACGATACGTGCTTTATTGTTATCAACACATCCAATAAGTATAAAATCATTTAAAGAATTTTTAATTAAATTTACAACAAGTTTTTTATCAACTAAATACTCATCAATAAAAGATACTTTTATACCTAATTTATTATATCTATTTGAAAGGACCTCTGCTTTATTTATACCTAAATCTTTAGAAGTAAACTTTTGATTACGATAATTTTTAGATTCAACTATATCACCATCAATGAGTATAATTTCATCAATTTTTTTTTCAGAAATGGCCAGTTGAGATAGCAATGTAATTAAATGACTTCCTGTTGCTCCACATCCAACTATTATTATTGAAATCATAGTACTACCCCTTATTTTTAAAGTTGCTATATGTAGCAGATAAATAAGCAACTATTTTATCATGACTAGGTTCCAATCTCCAATCAGGGGATTTACCCAATTCCTCGTATCCAAAAGTATAAAGTACTTCTTCTGTAAGACCTTTTATCTTTATATTTTCTATATCTTCTTCATTGTCTATTTCTTTTATAACTTTACCAAACACTTTTACTATAATCTTTGTGTATTCTTTACATTCTGATTCAAGCTTTAAGTATTTATTTACATTACCTGTATTATTTTTATTATCATTTATACTAGGTGTATTGTTTTTGTCCTCTTTAGGTTTTTCATTTAAATTTTTTAATTGTTTACTAAATAATTCTGTAAAATTCATTTTTATTTACCTCCATAAATGTATTAATTAATTATCTTCATTGCAAATTTTTTATTAAAAAGCTGAGGATTAAATAAATCTTCAGGAGAATACCAATATAGGCTTACAATATTTTTTTTATATTTAACAAAACATGCTAAATATTGAGTTAAGAAACAATCATAAGTAAAATTATAATATTCTGTTACTATAGGATACTTGTTTTTTCTTAACCAAAATTGTTGCATTTTTCTAGTCCAATTTTTAGGAAAAGAAATAATTTTAAGTTTGGTATTTTCAGTAATTTCTTCTTTTATAACACATACATTTCTTTTATCTATTTCTTTTAGCTCTTTCTTTGTTGATATTATAGGTGTTTTTTCTAAATCTGCACAATATAGATATAAATTTAGACTAGAATTTTCATTAATTAAATATTCTGAGAGATTCTCTATGTCTTCAATGATAAATTCTAAATAATTACCTTGATTATCTAATAATTCAAATAACATAGCCTTCTCACAAGAAACATATAAGTCAAAGAGTCTATTTGCATTGACAGCTTCTTCTATAATTTTTCCTTTATCATTAGTGTATTTTATATTTAATGAATTACGTTTTATTTTGAAATTATTTTTTCCACATATTAAAATCACATTTTACCTCCAATTTATAATTTATTTTGAATAAGTTTTTTGGTCCATTCGTTATAAGTATAATTTTTAATTAATAGATTACTGTCAAATTGTTTATGATTTAGATATTCTAGTAATTCTAAATAATCTAGATTTTGTGTGTTATTTTCTACAGAAAAGTAGTCAATAGTATTTGCCATGCTAAAAAAGATATTTGGTACTAGAAAAATATTTTCTATTTTGTTGAAATCTAAATTAATTTGATTAGAACCTAAACAAACATTTCCATTGTTATATACATTTGAAAATGGATAAATAAATAATTGAGTATTTTCATTTATATTTTTTGTCTTGGATACTGATACATATAATTTACTAAAGATATTATTAACAATTTTTATTGCAAACAATAAATTTGGCATACCTATATCACTATAAAAATCTTTACCAAAACTCATAGGAGCAGATAGTTCCTCTCGAAGTATAATATAGATCTTTGTTGTTTTATTTAATTGAATTGTCTGAATAAGTTTCATGTTATCTTTTTCTTGATATATAGGACTGAAGAAAGGTATATCTGACAGGTTTTTTAATTCAGAAGATGAGAGTATACTACTTATAAAATCTGAGACAAGCAATGTTTTAACTCTTTTTCTTCCATTATTATTTTCTATAAGGTTAACTGTGTTACTATTCTCTATTAATTCAAATAATATAGTTTTCATTATATCTCTCCTCCAAGATACTTAATAAAATCAATATAAAAACATCAGTTCTAATTCCTGATTTACTCAGAGTATTTGTAGAAATACGTAAAAAAGTATATCCGCTTGAACAATAGCAATCATCACCATAATCATCTATAAACAGGTTTTTTATTAGTGATATTATATTATTTTTTATAGCAATATTAATAGCTATAACCATGATATCATTAGTAAAATAAGAATAAAATTCATCATGAAATGTATAAGTATCTTCGATTTTTTTGGAACTAATTTCTAAACAATCTTCTATATACAAAATAATATCTTCAAATATTTTATACATATTAGTATCATTGTACATAAGAGTTTTTTCATAACGAGAAGTGATTAGATCATAATAACTAGTAAAAATATGATTAATATTACAGAAGCTTTCAAGTGTATTAAATAATTCTTCAACTAACTCAAATGCATTTTCATCTTGAGTAACTTCTGAAATCATATCACTAGTGCTTTTAAGAATAATGTTGATAATATTTGTATTTATCATATTAAAGTTTTTTAGATATTGTAAGATGATTTTATTTCTATTTACACAACAATAACAATTATTAGATTTTAATAAACTAATATAAAAATCTAAAGCATCATTAAATGATAATTTCATATTAATAAATTGTTTTGTATTGATATAATTTTCTTTGAAAGAGATCTTTATTTTTGAAAGTTCTTTTAGATTATACATCAATATATTTTTCTCAGATTGGCCAATATGTTTAAACATTAGTATATTTCCTCCTCTTCATCAGTAGATTGAGGAATTGATGATAAGTTTTCTTTTAAATATTCAAATTCAATCATGTCATTTATAATATGGTTCTCTTCAACATTATCTATAGATAGCATAGAAGATACTTTAACAAAAATTCTTGATGGTATCTTTTTTAATACTTTCTCATTAATTTTTGGAAGGGATGAGCACATTTCTAATAAATTTCTTATTAATATATCATCTCCTGATAATTCTATTTGGGAGTCCAAATTTTTTTGTAGTTCATCAAAATTAATCATATAAATCACTCCTAATTTTTATAATTTGATTTTTTTAGTTTATTTTCATAATAATAATTACATTTATGAAAATTCATACAATTATTAATTGTTTTATTAATAAAATCACAGCAAGGCATATTGAATCCTAATAGCTCATACAGTGAATCATCATAATGACCACAATTTATACATTTTACAAGATGGATTTCTTCGTCCAAAAGTCCTAAAGCATTTTCTTTAGAAATTATGATATTTCCATTTGTTCTACTAGATTTTAAATAAAGTAGTACAGCTGATTTTTTTTCAGCATTTTTTTTAAATATAGTTTTTCTAAATTTAATGTCTGTATTATTAGAGTGATTTACTTTAAATCCTAAATAGAATAGAATTTTTTTTACCCCAAAGATATTACCATCTTCCATAAGTATTTTTATGGTATTTTCTTTAGTAATGGTAATAATATCATTTGAATTGTCTGGTTTTGAATAAAATAAAGCAATTTCTTTTTCTATATTATTCTCTTTAATTTTTAATTTTTTTAATATAGTGTTTGCTTTAGCTGGATATCTTACTGGGAATCCTAAATTGAATAAAATTTTTTTTGTCTTAAAAATATTTTGTCTGTTAATCTCATTAAAGTTTTTAAATATCTCACCTAAATCTTTTCGATAGAGTGAAGATAATAATAAAGATTTTGATTTCATTAAAAAAACCTCCTTTTTATTTGTTATGCTGATAGTGACAGCTTATTTTTTTAGTGCTAGAAGATAGCTTTGATTTAATTCATATATAATATGGGGCATTTAGAAGTCTTTTTTGAAAATTTTTATAAGAAATAAAAAAACTGTTATTAAAATGATTTATAATCACTTAATAACAGTTTTAATTTTGAAAATTATTTTTTAATATCATAATTTAAATTCTTTTAATATAGAATGAACATCTAGTCTATATTCTTGAATAACTATTTCCTCTCTTGAAGTATATTTATAAAGTTAATACCATCAAAATTTATTGACTTTACATTACTTTATCTAAATAGATTTAAATTGATGTAAGATCTGAAAAAGAACTGCATTCTTGTAGCTTATAATAAAGCGTTTCAAGTGTTATTTTATCATTAAAATATATGTCTATGTTATTATCAAATACACATATTTTTGCTATAGTTCCATTATCATAATAAAATAATTTTACAGTAGTTATATCTATAACCATTTCCTCAAGATAGATTTTCCAATGCACTTTAAAATTATGTAATATACAATGTTCTTTTTTATCAATTATCTGATTGATGAATAAGGTATCTTTAAATTTAGATTCATGAGATTCATTGGTAGTTTCAACATTATTGAATGGTTCAGTATCAACTTCAATAGATTTATAAGGCTTGTTTTCATATAATTTGCTAATTGAATAAAATAATAAAGTTAATATAGAAATGTAAATTAGTTGTTTTGGTAAAACTAATAAAAAAAATAATAATGGTATTAATAGGTAAGTGCTTATACGTAATTTTTTAAGAATATTTACAATGTAAAGTATATTATATTTATTTAATTTTTTTGCTTTAATCAAGAAAATTCCCCCTTTATCGCTAACATGTATAGCTTATTTTTTATATGCATTAACTATGCTTAAATTTTTTATTACATATAATATGGTATAAAATTTAACTATTTTTGAAATAAATTTAAATTCTCTAATAAAAAATATGTTCCCTTAATGATAGTAGTTTTGTTTAAGCTATCTACCATAAAAGGAACATATTATCTGACTAATTATTTATTTTTATATATTAAGATAAAATTGTAATGAATTAAACACCTTTAGTATAAGAAGTATATGTTTCTCCTGATCTTACTAAATCATATGGAAATACAGCTCCTCCTCCATAATTTAAATTAACACCTGTTGTTGATTTATATGCTTTATAAACTAATTGAGAACAATAAAACGCATTTGTAAGTTCTGGTTGCTCAAATATCCAGTTATATGGAGAATTTCTCTTATTATATGCCCATGTTGCAGCAGTCTTATCTTGATTTGCTGTAGTACTTCCTACTCCTAAACCATAAATAGTATTATATCTATCACGCCAATTATTATTATATACTTTTACTCCACCATCGGAGAAAGATTCAACTGTAGTTTTAGCTGTATGAACTATTCCTGCATGACCTATAAGTTTTCCTGATGATCCATCTTTAGTAACAAGTATAGCACCTATTCTTGTTGGATATGTACCTGATGTTGCTTTAGTAAGATTTGGATCTTTATCTGTACTTTGTATTCCATTTTTATGCAATTCTTGGTCTATTTCTTTAAATCCATCTAATTGTTTCTGAATTATAGCTTCATCACTTTGACTTTCATTATGTTGGACTTCATTTGCGAATAATAACATGCTAGAATTGATAAGAATTAAGCCTAATACTAAAACACCTGAAACGTAATTTTTAATTTTCATAGTTCACATCTCCTTGTATTTATATATTTTAACCATTCAAAAGAACAGTTAATTATTAATAAAAAAAGATACAAAAGTCTTATTCTCATATTTTTTTAATTTAATAGATTTCTTCAATTTAAAATCACCTAAATTATAAATATAGATTTCTTCTCCATTAGAAGATAAAAATTCATCTTTATTTATACAGCTTGAAATATGCTCATTTTCAGTATCATATTGATTTATTTCTAAACTATCTATATTTAACCTAGCTACTCTATGTTGAGTTGTTTCACCTAAAGAACTGCTTTCAGTTATGTAAAGATAATTTTCATCAGCCAGTATCTGAGATAAGTTATCAAAGGGTAATTCAATGATTTTAGATGAATAGTCATCTAGATTAACTCTTATAATTTTATTTGAAAGCATATCATTACCATCTCTATTTTTTAATATATATAGGTTGTTATTTATAATTTTTGCACTTGTTGCATAACTTCCATCTGATATATCAATAGTTTTCTCGATACTTAAATTTTCTTTATTTATAACTGATAAAATTAATTTATAGGTGCTGGAAACTTCTTTAAAAGATATTAAATATACTTTTTCATTTTTTTCAACTAATACTATTCCTACACCTAGATTTTTAAATATTGTTGATTTTAATATTTCATTGGACTTTAAATTTGTTTTAGAAAGAAAAACTTCGTCTGGACTAGATGATCCTGAGTAGATATTTTTTTGATCAGATACAAAAAAAGTTGGATTATTACCTTTGGATGAGATTATAGTTTTAGGTTTTAATGTATCTTTGTTTATTTGGAGAACAAAGTCATTTGATTTATTGTTAGTTGCAGGTGCTGTATAGTAAATGTTTTCTTTGGTATCATCACCTGTTGTTTTGAATCCTGTTAATATTATTCCTCCATATTTTATTTTTTTATTACCTTTATAATTGCCTTCTGAATCATATAAAGAAATTACAGAGCTATTTTCCATAGAGGTATTAATAGTAGCATACTTATATTCCTCATCATCAGATTTTGAACAAGCAGTGATTATTATAATTAATAAAAATAGTAATATTAATTTTTTCATATATCCTCCTAACATTTGTATATATAAAAATAATTGTACTTAGATGTTAACAATAATTTTCTGAAAAGTCAATATTTTCGCATAACTGGTCGTTTAAAAGGTTAAAATGGGAGAATATGCAAGATAATATACTAAATTATTAATATAAAACATAAAAGGAACATATCAATTAATTTATTTTCAAAAAAATCTTTAAAATGAACCATATTTGTTAAGAGATAAAAAAATAGCTATTTATTAGTAAAAAAACACAAGTTGTAATTGTCAATAAAGAGAAAGGAGAAAAAGTATGGTTGAACAGTTAGAGATTTAGTAAAAATAATATAAAGGGTGATATTATGAAAAATAACAAAGAGAGCTTAAAGTTATTAAAAGAAAGCATAGAAAATGAAACAGGTGTTAAGTTGGATACTTTAGAAATAGGGGATATGCTTTTATCTGTAGATAAGGAAGAATGTGGACTATATGAGCTTTTTAAGATAGTACAAGTTGGTAAATTTTTATTTTTAATTGATTGTGATGGAAATGGAAATCTAATTAAATCTAGAAATGAAAAAAATACCTTGAATATAGACATAGAATCAGATAAAGAGTTTATTTTAAATAACCCTGACTATATGCAACTAAATATACTTAGAAAAAAGGCTTTTAGAGATTTAGCAAATGATTATTCATTTACTAAGTTTAGTAAAAAATAAAGAAGAAAAAATATATTTCCAAGAAGGTATGAGAGGAATGGATAGTATGATAACAAGAAAAATAGCACCAGCAGAACTAAAAGTAATGAAGTTTATCTGGGATTCAAATACTAAAATAGCATCAATTAATGCTACTAATGCTATGTATGAAAAATATGGATGGAAACAAACTACAACATTAACACTACTATCAAGATTAATTAAAAAAGGTTTTTTAAGCTCAGAAAAAATTGAAAGGTATACATATTATAAACCTACAGTTATAAAGAGTGAATATGCAAAATTTGAAACTAAAGAATTCATTGATAATGTCCATAATGGTTCTTTGGAAAGTCTATTAGATTCATTAATGACCTGTGAGCAATTAACAGATGAGGAAAGAAAGTACCTGAAAATTTGTATGGACAATTTAAAATAAAAAATCAAAAAAGCTATATTACTAGAAAATATTACTCTCATAGAATATAGCTTTTTTATTTAAAGTTTATAATATCAATTTTATAAAATAATTAATTTAGTATAAGGAAACTTCAGTAACTTCTATTAAAGATTCTGAAGGAAAATCAGGATGTATTATCTTTGGAATAAAACTGATCTGTAGATTTTCTTGGTTATTATAAAGATCACGAATACAAAAACCATTTTCTAATTCAGATAAAATTGAATTAGGGGTTTCTTCTGACCATTCAAAAATCCCAATACAAAAATCAATAGTTTCTCTTACCTCCTCAATAAATATATCATATGTATATATCTTACCAACCATATGTTTTAAGCTAGATATTATACTTGATACATTATATTGTCTTGTATTATAGTAATAAAGTAATGAATGAAGACGCTTTTTAATAGCATTTTTTAGTTCACATAATGATATTTGATGAGTTTTATACTTATTAAATAAATTGTGAAATAGCTCGAAATCATTATACATGCTTGTATCAAGATCTCTATCAGTAGGAGAAAGATATAGCTTTTTATTATCTATAAAAGCCCCAAATTTAAAAATTTCTTCGTTTAATGTGCAAGTTTCTATGTATCTATCTATGATTTTGTTGTAATATTTTATATTTATTTTTAAACTTTCAGCCATAAAAGTACCTCCTATAAATTTAAAAATCAAAATTTATGACATTGCCCAGACACCTTTTTCTTGCCTAATAAAAATATGATTTATTTGAAGTGTTTGTCTAACTTTTTCTCTCCAATATTTATTTGAATTACATTTTTTATGACCTTCGATTTCTTTATAGATATCTTCTAACTTTGCTACTTTTCCTAACTTCTCTATTACTGTAGCAACCAAGTCTTTCCAAGTTATGCTCATACTATTTCTTAAGTCACAAGTACCTTTTTGTACTATTGAAAAATCTAATGTATATGAATAATCCCTTCTAAGAACTATTGCTGTTTCATGAGCTATCCTTATGAAATTTTCTTTTTTATAAGATTTTGTATCACTAAGACAATTATTTTGTTCTTTTACAATTATTTGTTCCAAAGTTCCTATTTTATCCATATCTAGTAACATAGAATATAGTTTTCCTTGTTTTTTTATATCAGCTGTAAGAATTATGAGTCTACCACCTTTTTCTAATGATGCAAATTGCTTTGATAAACAATAATTTATTTTTTTCATAAATAGAGAATAGTCTTTAATGTGAGATAAATCATTTTTTAATGGAGTATTTCCATAAACATATCCACTATATTTAATAATATCCCAATATGGTGGATGCCAAAATATAAGTTTATTTCGCTCCTTTATCTCATCTGTCATTAAATCAAATCCCATGTTTAAATCATAACAATTAGACTGAATTCCTAATGTATCTGCTACATCTTTAGTTGTATTACTTCCACACATATAATCACTAATACAATCAGAATTATAAACATTAAGTAAATCAACTATAAGTTTACCTGATGTATTTCCACGATAACTAGCATTTCCATAATCTCCTCTTTCTTTATAGCTTACTAAACTTCTCATATCTAAATACCTCCTTATAACTGACATATGCAGCTTATATTTTATTTACTGTAAATCAGCTTTATTTTTTAACTAATATGGGGCATTTAGAAGTATTTTTTGAAAAAAATTATTTTAGGAGGTTATTATATTCTGAAGTCACATTTGAAATGAGTTAATGTATTTTATAAAAATATTGAAGAAGAAAAACTGAATACTTGTTTATTTTTCTTCTTCAATATTTCTATTTAAATATCATTGATGAAATCACAATCTTTTAAAGACTTGATTAAACTTTCGATTGAATTAGAATGTATAGTACAAAGGAAATATTTAGTTTCAAATCTCAAGTAAGCCTTTTTTTTGATAAGTATATTGTAGTATGTAAGTCTCTTTATCTTTTTAGCTTCTAAAAACCCCCTATTAACTAACTTTGATAATAATGAAAGTGTTGTAGAGGCATTCCAGTTGTATTCATTTTCCATTGCACTTGTTATATTTTTAGAAGATATTTCATAATCTGTATCCCAAATAAATTTCATTATTTTTAATTCTGATTGTGGTATCTTTATTATTGTTATAGACATATAAAACCATATTCCTTTCATATAAACTACATATAAATTGAAGTTATCTAATTTTATAAACTTTGATATAGGAACTTTTATATTTTCTTTTTAGTAAAATGAATATAGTTCTTATGACATTTTCTAATATAATATTTGAGTATAACTATGTTTTTGATGTATAGAACCTTGTAAAAAGTAGAAGTTCCAGTAAATTTATTTGAATGTGATGGATAATTATTATTTTTCAACCAAATCATTTTCATGTATTTTGTCCAAAATCTAGGAAATATAAATCTTTTAATTCTTACCATATTTTTTGTATCTTCAAAAATAGTTAAGATAGGAGAAACCTTTATATTAGTCCTATTGATTTGTTTTAATAGAGATTCTTTTTTACAAGAAAAAAACAAATCTGGGCAAAATGCAGAAATATACACTGTAGAATCTCTAGTTGACAAAGTAATAATTTTTTCTATAAAAATTTCAAAATTGCCTCCTCCTGGACCTATAAAATGTAAAGCTTCTATATTATTATCAAGTGATACTTCTTTAAGCTTAGAAGCACATACATTTTCATTTACTAATTCCCCAACATTGTTCATATTAAAATCTATATACTCAATTTCAATTTTCTTTTTTATAATTTTTTTACCATCTTTTCCTTCGATTTTTATCATATTGAACTCCTTTTAAGCATGTAAAGACACAAAAAATATAAAATATATACTGTAAGTATATATTAACACAAAATGAGTAAAAAAGTCATGTGTATATTAGTAAATAAAATTAAGAATAATTGAAAATAAAAAAGATGTCTAAGTTTACTAAGACATCTTTTTATGACTAAATTTTTATTATTTTAAATTTCTATTTTTTTTAATTGACCTTATAATATCAATTAGAAGGTTTAATTCTTTACCATCTAAATCATTTATACTCTCATCTATGTTATCAGTGCTGATTTGGAATTTATTAAGTTCATTTTTCTCTTTTAAAATGTAATCAGATGAGACATTTAACACATCAATAAGCTTTATAAAAGTAAAAAGGCTAGGAGATTTTATTCCCTTTTCAATATTTGAAATATATCCTTTTGATAGACCTGTTAAGTTAGCAATATCTTCAAGAGTTAAATCTAGTTTTTTTCTCTGTTTTTTGAGCCTATTGCCAATTTCAATTAAAATTTTACTTTCAGTATCCATATTTATAGTTTCCTATATTCAATGATTTCTTGCAACAATTTAAGAATAGACTTTTGTTCTTTTAGTTCCAAACTGTCAACTAATTCATAACATTGAGAGGAGATAGTATCAATATGATCTTCATTTTGTATGATATTTTCAAATAAAACTTCAAGAGGCATTTCTAGTGCATTTGCAATTTTTAATATTGTGCGAAGTGATGCCTTTCTCTCACCTCTTTCAATTTGCCCAATGTATGTAGGAAATAAATCAATTTTTTTAGCTAATGCATCTTGACTATATCCTAATCTTCTCCTTTGATTTCTTATTCTTTTTCCAATTATAGATTCTATTTTATCTAATTCTAACATCTGCACCCTTCCTAATTAATTATATAAGTAGTTTATAATATTTTAAAATATTATATCTAAATAATATACTATAAGTGTCATTGCAATGTGCTAGTAGCGTGTTATTATAAAAATATATATACTATTTAGGCTGAATTAAAAAATATTCCTAATTAATAAATCTTATATAAATGTATAAAATAAACTACTATTATAGAATGAATGGCAGTAGTTTAGAAAAAACTGACAATTCATGTTTTATAAATTTCTATATTCGATAACATCTTTTAGAAGTTTAAGAATAGCTTTTTGTTCTTTTAATGTCAGACTATCAATTAACTCATAGCATTGAGAAGATATAGTATCAACATAGTTGTCATTTAATACAATATTTTCAAATAATATTTCAAAAGGCACCTCTAATGCACTTGCTATTTTTAACATAGTTTGAAGAGAGGCTCTTTTTTCGCCTCTTTCAATTTGTCCAATGTATGTAGTAACTAAATCTGATTTTTGTGCCAACACTTCTTGGCTATATCCTAGTTTTTTTCTATAATTTCTTATTCTTTTACCGAGTATAACTTCTATTTTATCCAATTCTAACATTTACATCCTTCCTGATTAAATTTTAATAATTGTTTATAAAATTTTATATTCTTCATTGAAGATGATTTATTTTAATGATATACTATACGTGTCAAAAAAATATACTAAAAGTATTTTTAATATTAATATATATACTATTAATGCGTGGATGGGGTGCATGAAAAAGTGGAAGATATAGTTTATAAATTTAGTATCAGTGAAGAATTTGATAATTTCTTAAGCGAGTGTCAAAACAATAATTTAATAGAATTAAAAAGAAAAAATAAAGCACTTTTTAATTCATATTTTGAGCTTTTTAATTCCATATATAATAAACTATCATTAACTGAAAGAGAAAAATTTGATTTTTATAGAGATCAAAAAAATATCATTAATGGCATAGAATTTGATTTCCAATATAAAAAAGGATATAAAAATTTTATTAAATTGTATATGCTATCTAAATTTGAAAGCTTTGAAGATTTAAATAAATTCTCAAATATAGCAATTAAAAATTTTCGAGAAAAAAATTCTGAATACTTAGAGGCTGCTGAAGTTATTTCAAAGATAGATATAAATGATTTTCTATCACATATAGATAGAGATATATTAAATGAGTATATTAGATTAGATGATGAATTAAATAACTTAATAATAAAAGATTTATTTTTAAAAGGTCATATAGATTGTATGAATTTAGCTATAATGTTAGATGTACCTATTGATAAAAATAATGAGTATATAAAGTATTTTTTACTTAAGATAGAGTATTAGTGTTTTTATACTCTACCTTATATTATATTTTCATCTACTTACCATAACTTTTAAATTTTCTTAAATCATCAGGTAAATTTGGTTGATGATTAAACCAGGTGCATGTTGTATTAACTGACATAAGAGCTGTTACTAAAGATAATAAACTTAGACATTTAAGTATCTTTAATGAATATTTGTTCATTTTTATCCCTCCTTATTTGTATATTTCCTAAAATTAGCATTATATTTATCCAAAATAAAGCTGATAAACAAAATAAAGTATAGTCAGTTTTAGTTCTTGAAATGAAGCTTGCAACTACAATAAATAAAATTATTGTTGCTAATAACTTTGATATTTTACTATATCTTCTTTTTTCATCCAAGTTTAAAGGATTATTTTTATGTTCAAGAGGAGCTAAAAAAAATATACCAAAGTAATTTAATAGTGAAAATATAATAATTGGAATGTGATTTACTGTGCTTATATAATTTGAAGCATATATAGTAATTAATACAATTGATAAAAAAATAAATATACAGTTTTTGTGATTATTAGCATGATATCCACCAGAAAATTGCCTTACTGAGCAATAACATATTAAAAATAGCAATATATGAATAAATTTATGAAGTATAAGTGCTAAAGTTAATGCTAATATTATATTTATGAATGAAGCAATTATTACCTCGAAACCATAACTATAAATATTGTATTCTTTAATAGTAATTAGTTTGTTTTCAACTAATGCAGTTGTAATCTTTATAGCCATTTTTTTGAACATTATTTTCACCTACTTTTTTGATATATAAACAATATCATTTTATAACTGTAGTTTCAATAATTTAGCACAACTGGACAATATAAGGCTTAACTGGGCATAGGTATAGAAATTATCATAGTAAATCTACTTTTATTATGTTCAATTAAGCATGTTCCATCATATTTATTAATTGAATTTTTTATACTTTTTATTCCAAAACCATGTTTTAATGTATCAGTTTTGTCGGTTAAAATGTCATTGCCTTTAATTAAGATGTCATTTATTTTAGTATTTTCTGCTTTAATTATATAAAAATCGTTTATTACATTCCCCTTTAAAATAATTTCTTTAGGATCTAAAGTGATTTTATTGCAAGCCTCTATTGCATTATCTAATATGTTAGAAAATATATCGCATATATCTATATCTTTAATAAATTTACATTTGCTAAAATCTATTAATGCTATAAAGTTTATATTATATTTATCACAAAGATCTTTCTTATCGTTTAGTATAATATCCAATGTAACATTCCCTGTATGATATATATTATTATTTCTAATTGTTTTTTTTATATTATTTAAATAAGGTCTTATATCAATGTTGTTTTCATACATACCTTCTATACATGAAATATGATTTTTCATATCATGGCTTAACAACTCTATTTTAAGTTGTTTTGATTCAATGTTTTTGTAATATTCATTTTTCATGCTAGATATTTTCTCAATCATATTATTTTCCATGAGTAATTTATTATCTGTTTGTATTTTCTTTATGAGAGAAATCAATGAAATACTAGATAAGAATAATACTGTAGCAATTGTAAAAAGCTGGTTTTTGTCTATTAAAGTTCCTTCTGAATACTTAAAGATATATTTAAAAATTATGAAAAATAAAACTATATTTGTGAAAATAGGAATTGACATATAAGTTAATATTTTTCTGTTCACATCTGAGTCAATTTCAAAAAAGTATGATTTGTATAAATATAAAACAGTAATTAAAAGAACTTTACCAATTATAATTGACTCAATTCTATAAATATTATTTGTTAGTAGAATACTCATATCATTTATTAGATTTATCCAGATTGTAAAGCTCATACTTAAGGCATCTATACAAATCAATAACATCCAATATATGATTGAGATACAAATTGCCTTTATTAGTTTTATATTATATCCAAGTTTAGCTATTATTATGGTCGTAAATATAGATATTATAACTCTAGTATTTGGAAATATATCTAAGATGTATAGTGTATTTGCAAAAAAAATTACCAGAATGAACATAAATGTTATCCTGGAATTACTTTTACTCTCACTATTGTAATCTAATGTTTTTTTACACATAAACCACTCTATGCAAAAAGATATAAATATAAAAACTGTCCAGAAGAAGTTGTTTTTTATCATAATAATCCTCCTAAAAATAAAGTTATTTTATTTTTAAAATCTTTGACTTTATATTTACTTACTGGTATTTCTATTAATCTATTGTCATATTCCATAAATGCTGTATTTTTTTCGATTTTTACTACTTTTCTTAGATTTACTAAAAAACTATTATGGCATCTAAAAAATCCATAATCTTTAAGCTTATCTTCTAAACTGCTTAAACTAGTTGATAATACATGATTTCTTTTTTCTGTATGTATAATTACTGTTTTTTTCATTACTTCTATATAGATAATTTCACTTGTTTTAAGAAATAAACTTGAATTGTGTCCTACATGTTTTGATTCAATATGTATATTATTATTTCTAAATATGAAATCATTTATAAATGAATCTATATAGTTTTTAAAGATTCTATAATCAATAGGTTTTAATAAATACCTATAAGCTCTCACATCAAAAGCATCTAAAATATGATTTGTCATTGAAGTAATAAAAATAATATCTACTATCTTGTCAAAAGCTCTAATTGTCTTTGCTGCTTCCATGCCATTAATACCTTCCATTTTTATGTCTAAAATAAGTAAATCTAATTCATTAGGATAATTTTTAATAAGCTCTTCAGCTGAATAAAATAGATTTATATTATAATCTATTTCAATACCATTGATAATTTTATCAAGATATTTTTTTATTATATCCATGCAAGATTCTTCATCTTCACAAATGGCTATTGATAAAAACATAAATAATACTTCCCCCTATTCAAAAAGTTATCTAAAAGATAAAAAAGTATGCTTATAGCATATATATTATAACATGATTTTTATACAAATATCTGAAATCAAATATATTTTCAAAAAAAATCAAGAAATGCCCCATATTACTTATAAGAAAAAATAAGCTGATTTTCTAGTAATTATAAGTAAGCTGTATATGTCAGCAATAAGAAGGAGATGTTTAGATATGAATAATTATGAAAAAGATAAAAAATGAGAACTATTGTGTCTTAAGTAATAAAAAATAATTAATTATGAGAGGTTGATAAAATGGAAAGTAAAAAAATGAAAGAGTATGATTATTTTGATATGTTTGGAGTAGACATAGAAAACAAATTAAATAGTATGTTAGAACGTGTTGATTATGAAGATTTGGGAGAAATAACAGGAGGATTTTTTATAAAAAATGAAAAAATGTTTTTCTTTTATTATTATAAAATGAATCCACACAATTATATAAATCTAAATGAATTATTATATGATGTTATTATTATTTTTGATGATATTATCGAAGATGTTATAGAACAAGAAGAAGTAAGTGAATTTTCAGCAAGAGAAAAAATAAAGAATGATATTTGTACTGAAATATATCAAATGCTTAAAAGATATGTGAAAATTAAAGGTTATAAAGATAATTTTATAAAAGAACTAAAAAATTATCAAGGTAAGACTCTATACAAATTAGAAATAGATGATTTAGTTAAAGAGGCTTATTGGAGAAATTTTGAATGTGATTATGAAAATGAAATTGATGAAATTGATGAATATGATGTTCTTGAATATAATCTACAAAACAAATTTGAAGAATTTTTAAATAATATATATTTATCTATTAAAGTTTTAGAAAAAGGAGGAGAAGAAGAATTTTTATATACAATAACTGAAGTAGATGTTATTTATCGCAAAAACTTTTTTAAAATTATAGAAGAGGTAAAAGAACAGGAGTAATATATTTTATGTGATATTAATATAAACATTCCTAGTAGATATAATATTAATTATAATAAATTTTAAAAAACTTAATTATAGTTTTTGAACACTAAATTATAAAGACAAGATAATAAATTATAGTATCTTGTCTTTATTTATATCTTTCTTATTTCTAGATTTTAGTATCATATATCTTTCTAATATGCTTATTAATCCTAGGTAATAAAATCTATTAAATATAAATACTGATACTTGAATCTAATCATTTTGTAAGTCTCTATTTTCCACTTCTGTTTTTATAATAATAACTGTTAAACTATATTCTTATATTAATTTAAAAAAGGCTGTACACTTAATTTTAACATACAACCTCTATGTAGATATCTTCTAACACTTATTGCTTAATATGTGTGGCTTCTAATTATCTCTATTTTGCCATTTTCGTCTATCATTTCCGTCATTATATCTAAGTCGCAAGCTTCATTTGGGTCGTTGCAAGATACAGCCCAACTTTTTACTACTTGCTTTTGTCCTGTTCTTTTTGCCTCTTCAATTAATCTTGCTATTTCTTCCTGTTCTTTTTGCTTTCTATCTTCTTTTTGTTTCTCAATTTTTTCTTGCTTTTCAGCTAAAATTTGTTTTGCTTTTTCTGCTGCTTCCAATAAAGTTTTTTTAGTAATTTGGCAAGTATCTGCAAACTCGAAAGTTTTCCTTTTTTTAAATATTCCTCCTACCTCATATGCAACTTTATCTATTTCATCCATTAATTCTTTTAAATTAGTGCTTTGATTTATTTCTTTGTTGTTAATGTAAAAACGAGATGTTCCAATTACTAATTCAATAGTTTCATCTTCGCCTAAATTTTCCCAAACATTGTTATAATAGTCTCTTTCTATTTTATAAGCTTCTTTTAAAAATGCTTCTCTCATTTTTTCAAGTTCAGGTGGAGCTTTAATATAAAATTTCTTTTTTTTCATATTAAATAATTTTCCTGCTTGTTTAGCAACCTCATGCCCAAGTTCAATTACAAATTCCATGCAGTAATAAGTAAACTCAGCCCACCTTTCTCCTCTATCTTTTAATAAATTCCCATCTATCACCAATGTTTCGATTTCAAATTTTTTTCCCTTTAAGTTTTTTGATATTACAAGTTCGCAAATTCCTCTCGATGTTTCAAATTCATATCTCATTTCTTCATTCATTTTTTCACCTCATACAATTATTTTTTATTTTTACGAATTAGATTATTTTTATATAATTTTAAGTTTAGGTTCTTCTTAAACTTAATTCCTTTACTTATTTTATCATATTTACACCTCTTTTTTTATTTAGCTGTCTAATGCAACTTAGTTTTTTATTTGCTAAAATTAGCTTATTTTTTCTTATAAATAATATGGGGCATTTTCATATTTTTTTTGAGAAAATATTTTTATAATTAAGTAAATTAATTTTTCTAAGTTATCTTAACTTAATTATAACAATGCTTGTGAACTATATCTGTACCAAGTAAAATATTTTTTTAAAATATATAATAATTATTTAAAAACAGGGTAAAAAATAGGTAACTATTGTTTTGAGTTGCTAATAGTATTGAATAGCTGTATAATATCCTCATAAATTAGAATTTGTGGGGGGGAAGGAGAATGAGTAAAGAATATATAATACCAGCATGTTCAGGAATAAAAATTGATGTTAAGCAAGGACAAAATATTACAGTGATTGATATTGAAGGCGGTCAAGTGGTTGATTTTTTTGCAGAAGTGACAGGTAGTCCAAATGAATTTCTTTCAACTGGAGTGACAATTGATTGTAACGAGTCTTTGAAATTAAAAATTGGAGATATTATTTACACCAATCTATACCAACCTATGATGAAAGTCCTTTCTGATGATGTTGGAGAACATGATTTATTCCACCCATGTTGCCGACCAGAAATGTATGATTTCTTCTACCATAATGGCGAAGGACACCCAAACTGTCTCGATAATATCAATAATGCCCTTGAAGAACATCGAGCCATTATTACACCTGTCAATTTATTTATGCACACGAAAATCAATACTAATGGTAGTATTTCAGTGGAAATGCCTATTTCTAAAGCTGGGGATAAAATCATAATAAAAGCATTGTTGGACATTACATTGGGAGTTGCCACTTGTAGCGTATCTGAAAGCAAATGTAACAGCGGGAAATGTTCGTCTATTAAAATGATTATTGACTAAAGCAAATCCCAGCTTGTCTATAACTTCATATTAAATACCACAAGCAGTTAGTCTATATGATTGACTGCTTTTCTTAAGCCATGAAAGGAGGAATTATGTCATTTTACAAAAACAAAGGAAAGCGTATTAGACATTAATTTTATGAAAAAACATTAGCTATTTAGCTAATGTTTTTTAGATTAATTGTTATTATAGATCTCTTTAATTTCATCTTCACTTAAATCAAAATCGTCAAACTTGCTTAATATATCATCTAATTTAAAACCATTCTTTTTTAACATTACAATTAACTTATGATCTTTTCTTCTAGCTTCTTCTCTTTTACCTTTTTCAATACCCTTATTAAAAATTTCTTCCTTGAAGTTTTTACTTTTATTCATAATATATGCACCTCTTTTCAGATTTAATAAATAGTCTTCATTTCTTCCTAGATCTTTTAACCTATCTAAAGCTTTCCTAATAATAAAGACAATACACTAAATTATAGTCTATTGTCTTTATTTATATATTTGATATACATTTATTATAGGATTAGACCTACAGTACTATTATATTCAAATTTATTACTAGATTTTAGTACCATATATCCTTCTACTTTGTTTATTAACCTAGAATAACATAGTCTATTAAATAAAAAACCTGATATTTGAATCGAATCATGTTGTAAATTCCTATCTTTCTTATAAAAATCTTCTTCAAGAATAATCTTACAACTTATATCAGCAGCTTTAAAAAGCTTAGATGCTTCTTTCTCATTATCAACAATATGTTTATAAGGTTCAAAATTAAATATTAAATCCAAACCATCGAAATCAGTTTTATATATACCAAAAATATTCTTAATTTCATTATTACAATTTATAAAACTATCTTCAAAATATTTTTTAACTACACTATTATCATAATATTCATTCAAAATATTTTTTCTAATACTCATCGTAAAAATAGATTCAGTCTTTAATATTTTATTTAAAATAGATTTAGTTGTATTCTTAAGTTTATCTTCACTAGGTAGAATATAAAAATTCCCATATTCCCATTTATCATTGCTATTACATTTACCCATTCTTTGTATTAAACTATCCATAGGCGATAAATCACTTATTACTATATTGAAATCTAAGTCTAATGATATTTCTTGAGTATATATCCAAACCTCACCCTTTTCATCCAATATTTTATTATATTTTTCTTCCTTATCTTTAAATTTAAACCTATCATGTAAAACATTTATATCTGCATCATTATATTTATTTGATAAATTTTCTTTTAAAAACTTATATGTACTATTAGCTGATTCAATAGTATTTTTTATTATTAAAATTCTCTGTCTCTTTTCTAAAGCACCTTCAACTATTGACTTGATTTCTTTTTCCTTTATAAAAGAAACTTTTACATTTTTACCTTCACAAATCTCTTCTTTCTTGTTACTCTCAATAAAAACTATTTCTCCTTTATCAGTGACATTTTCATTACATTCTTCTTGAAAAATAATTCCCTTGTTTATCATTTGTTCTTTATATGATTTTGGAAGCATAGTTGCCATTAAGTGAAAATCGACATTTAAGTACTTACATGCAAACTGTATAAAATATATTAAAATTAAAAACATCTTTGGATTTAATGAATGCACTTCATCAACAGTTATAGATGCATTTTTTACGGCTGCAAATATCCTTTCATACCCTGGAAACTTAAACATACTTAATAATAATTGGTCAATGGTTGCAATTAAATATGGTTTACAAAGATTCAAACTCAAATCTATATCTCTTAAAGTTACTTCACAATCTTGTTCATTATAATCTTCACTATATGAATATAAATTTATATCTCCATTAAGTAATCCAAGATAATCATTTTTAAATATATTTTTTATGTAAAAACTTTCTGATGAAAATTGATTTGGAACTAAAAATAATTTTCTTTTAAAATTCTTTCTACAATCAGCAACTTTTTTTCCTGACCTAGTAAATGCAACAGTCAGAACGTTTTTTTCAGAAAGTTCTCTCAGCCTTTTTTGTATAGTATTGAACTCTATATTATTTTTTTTAAAATTATCATGATTATTATAGATATCATTTAAAATCATTTCATCAATTTCTTTATCAGTAAAATCGTTATAAAATTTTATATCTTTATTTGTGCCTTGTGCAACATGGTCTATTAAATTCAACATACCTTTATACAAAATATAGTTAGCTCTTCTTTGATTTAAAACTGAGTCATCTATTTGACCATTATTATAATCACTCTCTATAACCATTTTTTCACTTAATTTATCTAAGTAATCATAATCCAGTACATCTTCATTAAATTTAAAATCTATATTTAAAATTTCACTTATATAATCTTCTATATCTTTCAGATTAAATGATTCTTTATTTTCTAAAATTCCATTGTCAATATACTTATAAATTTCTCCTTGTACTTTACTAGTAGTTAATTTCATATAATCTATATAGCTTCCATGATGTAGCATTATGCTTTTATATATATATAATTTATCTTCTTCTGATAAATTCATTTCTTCTAATATTGATTGCAAAAATGCTCCAGAAAATACATTGTGTCTTGCTATTTTTTCTAAAGATTTTTTTTTATATTCTAATTTTTCTATTTCTTCTTTTGAAAAACTAGATGATATTTTATTATTAATCTCTATTTTTTGTTGCACAATTAAATTAATTTTTCCTAGATCATGCAAAGCACAGCATATCTTTAGTATTTCTATATCTTTATATGAATACAAATCTGGGTCTAATATAGATTCTAATACTTCAAATAAATCTTTAATATGTTCAACTAATGTTTGCTCTTTTTTATTGATATTTAAATTACATGGTCCAGCTAATAGTTCCTTTTTCATGTTAAACACCTATCCTTTAAAGTAATTTATAATTTTTTTCTTTTGCAACTCTAATAGTCATTTATATTTCGTACATTCTTTAAAATTTCTTCTTATATTTTAATATCTTCATTTATCTAATACAAAATGAACACTCTTCTATACGATATTCTCCCTTAATACCTGGTTTACTTTTGATGTCAACTCCAGCCTTTCTTAGTTGACATATATATTCCTTTACTTGACTCTCCAGTATACCTATTTTTTGGATATTTCACGAGAGTTTAAATTTTCATTTTTTCTTAGAAGTAATATAATTTTAATTACATTTTCTATTTTACTCATATAAATATACTACCCTTATTCAAGTTTAACATTTCTTGGTGAACTATTATTTTATGGAGTAAAATATAACTGCGAAACTATTACATTTAGATTTAAAGAAATAAAACATTAACTATTTAGTTAATGTTTTATTTTCATTAGTTTTGATTATATACTTTTTCGACCTCTGATTTATTTAAATCATCTATAATGTCACATATTTCATTTAAATTATAACCTTTATTTTTTAACTTTATGATAAAATTAAATTTCTCTTCTCTTTTACCTTTTTCAATGCCTTCTTTAAAAATTTCTTCTTTGAAGTTTCTACTTTTATTCATAATATATGCACCTCGCTTTAAATTTAATAAATAGTCTTCATTGCTTCCTAGCTCTTTTAGCCTATCTAAAGCTTTCTTAACAACAGAATCATTCTTAGCTATAAACCTAACATCTAAATTAGAAGGATTACTAATTAATTTTCCCCACAACATAATTCTATTTACTATATTGTTATATCTGTTAATTTTAGGAAGCTCTACAAAGTACAATGCCGTTTTTTCTGAATAAATATTTGGATGACCATCCATAGTTAATCTCATACAATTTATATAATCATCTATTTGATTATATTTTACATGATTTAATATATGTATTCCAATAGTTTTTCCAATTTCTTTGTATTCTTTACCTTCTTCTAATTTTCTACCATGCACACGACTAAGATAATATTCAGCTCTTTCTAAGTAATCATCCTCAAAAGCTCTTTGCATCTCAATATTAATGTGATTATTTTCTTCATCTTCAGCCAAAATATCAAGTCTAGGTCTTTTCTCACCAACATAGTTAATCGTTGGATCAGTTTCAACTCGGATTATTTTTTTTATTTGAGTAAAAGGTTTAATATTTCTATTAGCATGTGGAGCATCTTTGAGAATATCATTGATAAAGTTAATGAGTAAATCGTAATCATTATTTAAAGTAAATAATGATTTAAATACTTCATCATATTCAGGCTTAGCGTAACCATCTTCTGTCACAACTTCGCCAACATTTTCACTAGTCAATATCTCTTCTGGAATTAAATTTTTGATTTTATGTAATTCCTCATTAGAAAAATCACCCTTACTGAGTATATCATTTAGTTTTTGAGTCCATTCTCTGTTTTTTTCTTCAATTCTAGTTCGCTTATATTCCTTTGATATTTTAGTAATTTTAGATTTTTCTTCTAATATCTGTTTCATTTTAACACCTCTTTTTTTTATTATACCAATTTTTTCTTAATTAATCTCTTTTTAATATAATTACCCCCCTCATTATTTAATTGACTAATGCAATTTAATTCTTTGTTTGCTTAAAATAGCTTATTTTTTATTTACATAAATAATATGGGGCAGATTTATTTTTTTTTTGAAAAATCTTTTAATATATTAGGACCTACTGCACTTTAATATAAATGTTTTTGAGGTATAAAAGTAATTGAATTATTTAAAATTAAAAAATACAGGAAAGCAATTAGTCAGCATATATGACTAAACACTTTAAACAATAAGCTCTATATTACTAATAGATTAAAAGACGAGTAATTGGGAATATATTTATTAATATATTGGAGTTTAAAAGGTTAAGTAACGAAAAAGAAGGAGTAAAGGTAAGAAAAGCTGAATAAAGAAATGAATTCTTAAAGCAGGACTCATTTCCTTATATTGATAAACTATCATTTGTTTTAAGTATATTATTTTGTAGGCTCAAATCTCTTAATCCATCTATTTGACAAAGAATCTATATCAAATATAGGAGTTATATTTATCATAGCTAATGGAATGATTGTAAAAAAAACATTTCTCACTAAAAAAACTGTGTCATTTAAATCTTTTTTATAAAAAAAGCCATTAATATTTAAATAGATAAAGAGTATTACAAAAATTAAAATTAAATGGTATCTTAAAATATTGAAATTATATTCAATATTTTTTAATGCATAAAATTTTCTACTAAAAAAGATAAGCATTATTTTATTAATAAAGACACCAAAATATAAGTATGCAATTAATGAAAATGTAGGTATAAAGTATACTAATATTGATGATTTCATAAATTTATAATTTATTAAAATGAATAAACTTATAAATGAAATTAAAAATGTGTAAAAAGTTAATGTGATTAGTGTACACATAAAAGTAAATTTGTTTTTTAAAAAAAAATATAAAATAAAAAATACTATGCAGATAAAAATTATATTTAATAATAGCATAAAATTCTCCTTTATCAATTTCTTATTAAATTATACATTAAAAAACCTAATTCGAATCAGATTTATTAAAAAACTTTAAAAATAAAAAAGCAAAAAAATCAGCAATTTTTTTTTCATATTTTCTTGATATATATAGCAATGTAAATTTCTGTGATTATTTCGATTAATTATTACGAATTTATGTTGACTACAAATAACGGAGGAAAAAAATATGAAAAAAAGAAAGATTAAAACTAATGGGATAGGTAAACGTAAATTAAAATTAGTTTTAAAATATTGCGATGGAAAACAAAATTGTATTAACTTTAATTTAAAAGTAAACAAAATATTAATAATGAATCATAAAATACCTTATAAATTTCCGAGGTTTATAAATATTTTCTTAGGTAAAGTGATTGAAATTCTTATCTCCCATATATTAATGGATTTAGGAATCGAGCCTGAATTTAAATGGTTTGTAGCAAAAATATTAGCATATATTATAATTAAATTTATAAATTAGATAAATATAACAAAGCTAAAACTAATCAAATAAATAATAACTTAAAAAGCTACAGATTTTCTTATCCTGTAGCTTTTATTTTAATTTTAATCAAGTAACTCTCTATACAATACTAAATTAAGATATTTTATTTCTCTTTATATGTACAAATCATATATCTAACTCTATAATATTATCAGTGTCAATGTATTTTTTAAAGCTACATTGTCATTTATTTTCACATCTTCTTTGAATAAAACATAATTAATTTTTTTTGCAATGATTTATTAATACTTATACTATGATTACTGTTTTCTTTCAAACTTAGAATATGCTCCTGCTAATTTTTTTATTTCTCTTGAGTTGTATTTTCTTTGTATTTCCTTGATCTTTCTCACATGTTCATCCTTATTAAAATCATGTGATAATTGTTCCATTGCACATTTTTTTAAATATTTAGATGTATTTACATTAAGACCAACACGTCTGAAACCTTTTACAATATTATTATTAGCTTCTACTAACATTAGATCCATTGCATATCCTTCATTTTCTTCAAGTTCTTGAAATTCTTTACATTTAGATAAATGAATTGTAAATGGTATATCTGCATCTCCTATACCCATTGTATTTGAAAATACGAAGAAAATAATTTTGTCTAAAAAAGATACATCTATTCTTAAATTACCTTTTCTAAATTCAATTATTTCTTTGTCTGATAAATTGTCTAATTTAAATATAGCTGTAAATCCAGTTTCACTAAAAGTAATACTTAAACCATCTGGTACTTCTGCTTCTAATTTTTTACCAACTTCTATTTTAAACATATTGGTCTATCCCTCCAATTATTTATATTCTACATTATAAGTATAGCTTACTTAATGTCATTTTTCATCATTAAATTTATATACTCTCTTTATTATAAATTTTTTTAATCTATCAAAGTTTACTAAATATATATTAAAACTGAATAATTCTAATTAGATATTATCTACATTTGTATTTACTGCTTTTTTCTTATCTAGCATCTTCAAGATATTAAGTAAAAAGTTAACCGTTTTTTCAATAACCTTCATGCCATCTAATGATGTTTGATAAATTTCAGTTATTAAATTCCCTTGTATATCATTTGCATTTTGAGCTGCCGATTGAGCATAAGAATCTATTATTTCAGGATTTCCATCTAAAGCATACTGTTCGAACAGTTCACTTGTTTTACTTTCTAGGTCAAATCTTGAAAATTTCTCTAATTCTGAATTTCTTTTAAACCATCCTATATTTCTGCTTCTAATTTTTCACCTATTTCTATTTTAAACATATCTGTGTATTCCTCCATTTATTTATATTCTACAGTTAAGCATAGCTTACTTTATAATATTTTTCATTACTTTAGACAAATTTACTGAATATATGTTAAAGCTACCAACTCTATCTATTAATGAACTTTAATGCCTTGTAAAGTGTATCAAATTTATCTTTGCCTTTTATCATAGTATATTTTTCCTTAGTTATAGAATTTATCTTCTCACATGCTCTTCCACCTACAACATATAAATTTTGTGTCATGCCTGGTTTGTAATCTCTTATATCACATACTAAATATTCTTCTTCTTTATAATTCCAACTAATGACTTCAGCTGATATTTTATCCACTTCTCCATCATAAACAATTGTGTATCTTATCATTTTATCATCCTTTTTGCTATTTTTTATTTGATTTTTAAAATCTATCCAGAGAGAAGGATTATCAAGTATATTACGAGGACAATATTTTTTCTTAGCATCATAATGCCTAATCACTTTGTCTGCACTTATATTTAGATCTTTCATTAACTTTTTAGTTAAATCTATTGCATTTTGTCTTGCTTTTGTATAATTTCCATCTTTATTTACACATATTTCTATGTTTATACTATTGTAGTTTGTTACTCCTGCGATTAGTGCAGTCCCATAGCTTTTGCCAACTGCCCATGCTCCGTTTTTGTGGTCTAATGTTTGATATATCACCTTATCATCTACATAGTAATGGACACTTGCTTCTAAGTTGCCTGCATTTAATGCTTGTGCATGTCTTTTAGCATTTGCTCCCTTGCTCTCGTTGTCAGTTTCATGAATTACTATAAACTTTGCATTATTTTTATTTGGATAGCACTTTTTATTTGTTAACATCTTTATTATATCTACCATTGCTTACTTCCCATCCTTAACATTCAATTCATCTGTTATTGTATCTAGTAAAATTACTATTTTTTCCTTTAATCTCTTAGGTACTGGTAATCCACATAAATACATATTTTTTAATATACTTACACTTTCATATAAAATGAATAAAATAGAGAAAAATTCAGATATTCCAAGGCGATTTAATTTTAGAAAATTAATCCAGTCTTGTGGTAGCATGAATAAGAAGTTAAATTTTGTAAGTATATCAAGCACTGACAAAAAAAATACACATGCGATCATTGCTACTTTTCTAATTCCTCCATCTATTCCAAGACTCGAATTAAATTTATGATTTTTTATTGCGCTTAAGCATCCTAATAACGTATCAAATGAAATGGTTAAAATCACTAATTTTATAAATATATTCTCTGCTAAAAAAGATGTTGGCATGTTAATGATTCCTCCTAGTTTTATATTAAGATAAATTTTCCCGACTATTAGAGACATAAAAGGTGAACTACTATGTATTAACTATAGTTCACCTTTTTATTAAAATCTCTATTTTAGATAGAAAACTTTATTTGGTTAATTATTTTTCTATATTCAAGTATAGAATTGTATAGTTGATTTTATTCACTAACCACTAATTCAGCTGTTTCAGGATCAAAATAATATTCCTCATCATCAATTATAACTGAACCAGTTGCTGCAATATATTCATCTGTGAAATAGTATTTTTTATCATCTAAATCTAACCAACCAGTATAGTTTATTGATTCCCCCTCAAAGTTCTCATCTAAAGTACTTTGATGTGCAAAATATTTAAATCCATCTGGTGTATTAAATACTCCAATCTGCATAAAACCATCTTCACTAAAATAAAACATCTTATCTTCTATATTTAGATAACCATATTGCATTTCGCCATCTGCATTGAAATAGTAATGATTATTTTCAAATGATATAAGACCTGTTCTCATTATGCCATTCTCATCAAAATAATATTTTATATCATCAATTACATTAATGCCTTTATATGCTTTTTTAGTTTCTGAATCGAAATAATATTTATCACTTTCGTTTTCCATATCATATATCCATCCAGTTTCAATTGTATATGATTCTCCAAAACAATACACATCTTCACCAACTCTAACTAAACCACTACATTCAACTGCTTGTCCATAGATATTATCATTTACAGTATTAGCTGGCGCAAAGTATTTATATCCATCTGAAGTGTCAAATACACCAATTTGAACCAGACCATTATCATCTATATAGAAATAATTATCATCTATATTTTGCATTCCAGATTCTACTATTCCAGAATCAGAGAAATAGAATACTTTATCATTTATAGTGACAAATCCAATTTGCATAATTCCAGAATCATTAAAATAATATTGACCATCATTAATTGTTGATATACCTATATATGCTTCTGCTGTGTCTTCATCAAAGTAGTATTTTGAACCATCTTCTAAATCTTTCCATCCAACTACTGCTGTAAATGAATCATCGAAATAATAAATCTTATTATTGAAATTGAGTATACCAGAATATGAAAGTGCTTCACCTTCTTCATTTCCTAAATCTTCATCCTGATGAGCAAAATATTTAAATCCATCTGTTGTATTAAATACTCCTATTTGCATTTCTCCATTCTCAGCAAAGTAGAAATATTTCCCATCTATTTCAATATATCCTGACTTCATCACACCAGAATCATCAAAATAGAATGTCTTATCATTTATATTAACAAATCCTTTTTGCATAATACCAGAAGAGTTGAAATAGAATTTATCATCACCTATTTGATTTAGTCCTTTAAAAGCTCTACCTGTCTCTGTGCTAAAATAATACATTTCATCATCTAATGTTTGCCATTCTATAGCTGCTCTATAATTATCTCCAAAATAATAAACATTTTCGTCGATAGTTAGTTTGCCAGTAAAATCAATTGCTTCTCCTTCTAGATTTTCATCAAGTGTATTTGCTGGGGCAAAATATTTAAATCCATCTTCTGTACTAAATACGCCTGTTTGTAACACTCCATTTTGGCTGAAATAGTAGTTTTTGCCATCAATTATTGTTTCTCCAACTGAAGCAGCTCCACCATTATCTGGATTAAAGTAGTATTTATCATCGCCTATAGTTGTAAATCCAGTTATCAAGTTCTTTAATGGTGGCTTGAAATAATATAATGAATCATTAATATATACTAATCCAGACACCATCATTCCAAAATTATTAATATAGAATTTCTCATTATATAAAGAAATCATACCTAAATCATAATTAAGTAAATTCTCTCTATAATATGAAGGTGTAAATGTTGAAATAATTTTACTTATAGATACATCTTGCTTATCACTAAAATTAAAAGATAACTTATCTGACATAGTATTACCTTTAAAAACATTAGTAAATCTTATTTTGATTTGTGATACCTTATCCTCTTCATTAGTTGACATAAGAATAAAATCACTTCCATCATTACTCCATACATATCGTATAGATAAATCATTGATATTAATATTTATCTTTTCACTTATATAATTTGCATCTAATACAATTACTTCTGGATAAGTATTATTTGCTTCATATACAGGTGTTATATTTATTTCATCTGTGTATATATTTGGTGAAATTATAACTTTATTAATACAACTATCTATTCCATAAAGATATTTCTGAGAGAAATTAATGACAGTTGAAGATATATCTCCAGAATCATCTAAATTATAATTTGGTTCTACTATCATATTTTCTCTATTACCTACATATAAAGTGTATTTAGTTTCTAGTGTATTAAATTTAATGAAATATGGTTGTATATTATTATCCTTATCACAAATAAACTCAAATTGACCAATAGAAGTAGTACCATTTATTATAAAATTAGTATCTAATATAAGCTTAACATTAGATTGTACAAAATTCATAAAAATACTTTTTATATTCATACTTTCTAAAAAGCTCATTAAAGAATCTGAAGTATTTGTACTACCTTTTTTATTCATAAATTTCAATATTTCAGCTACTCCATTTTCATCTAAATATACTCCGTTTAATTTTATAGTATTTTCATCTTGTATAGTAAAAGAAAGAGAGATTTTTATATCATCTTTTAAATAATATCCTGTTAATAAAATAACATCATCTTTAGTTATAACTTTAACATCCTTCAAGTCATCACTATAATATCCAAATGAAGGTTTACTATCATCCATATAAACTTTACTTATAAGAACTACATCAGATAATTCAGATATAAATAAACCTTCTTTTGTAGAACAATTAATAAATCCATTTTCTTTTCCTTTATCATCCGTAAAACTATAAGGTATATTTTTTTGTACTTCACTATTCAATCCTATATAATCTATTTTCTGTTGAACAGAATTTGAATTTAACATCAATGTCTTTAGTTCACCAGAAACAAGAACTTTATATGATTTAGATAATAAATCAACCTCTATAACTGCATTTATTCCTTCTAAAATTGAGAATGTTAAAGATACGAATCCATTACCTCCATTTAATGTTCCAGAGAAATTAATTTCATGATTATCTAAAATAATTTTATTTTCTTCAATACTTAATTTAGATAAAATATTTTCTATTAAATCTCCTTTTTTAATTTTATCAGATTCTATAGTGACATCTCTTACAACATTATCAACATCTATAACCCAAGTATCATTTTCATTTAATTCTATGTTTATATTCATATTATATTGAGAAAGAGATAATGCATAAGTTCCTCCTGAACCATAAAAAGAATATGATAATTTTTCTCTTATATATTCTGTAGTTATCACTGGAACTATAAAGCTTCTAGTATTACTGTCTAAACTTATTCTTACATTAGTATCTTCATATCTTGGTTTTAATGTTGTTATTAAAGCATCAGCTACAAAAGCGTAAAATCTCCAATAAAACTGTCCTTCATAATAATCTCTTATACGGTCTAACAGTTTTGTACCATCATTTTCTAAGCCTCTTAAACCTGGTGTCCATCCTGTTTCCCAGCCAAATACTCTATTTGGAGCATTAGGTAATACCATTAAATCTTTTGACAAATCAAGTTCTTCTTTTTTAACTTCTAATACATCATATATAGATAAATGTGGTTCTCTATATGTTATTGGTGGTGATGAAAAGAAGTGATCTATATCATCAACTACAGTATGACCTGAACCACCTTCCATTCTCCATATTTCACATTTACCTAAAGTGATTGAATTGTTATTGAAGTCTATTTCTGATATTACTAAGTCATCTTGTAACATCATTATTTTATCATCTAATAAAGTAAATGCTCCTTCAGACTCAGCTAATGAAATATGACTAAAATAATCTACAACTTTTGTTGCTTTATCTCTTAAGACAAGTTCATTGTTTACTAAACTTGGTACCCCTGCTGATATTCCCGCTAGAGGAACTAAAAGTATACTAAATCCACTTGCTATTCCTAAAGCTGAAGTAATGATTGCAGTTGTAGCTGCTGTTAAATTTACTGCCATTATACCTATTTTTGCTTCTATCTCTTGTCTTAATAATGGGTCACTTGTTTCACTTAACTCTTTAATTGATGCTCCTAGACTTACACCATCTATAATAGTAGCAATTATAGGTAATCCTTCAGATAATGTAGGAAGTAAATCTATAGTTTCGTCTAGTGCAGTTGATACTAATTCAACAACTTTAGCCGCATCTGTAATAGTATTTAAACCAGTACTAAATAATTGAGCATAAACTTGAACTTTCATTGCTACACTTAAATTACTAAGAGATTCTTTAGAACTATTATATCCGATTAATGATTGTATAAAAAATGCAGCATTTAAAGTATTTACTTCATGTGTAGCATCTAAATTTACTTTTTTTACTAACTTCCCATTTACAGTATCAAATATAGTATCTTTTACCTTAGTAATTTCCTCAGTTATATGATTAGCATACTCAGAGAATATTGTCTTTTCAGTTTCTACAAATATAGATTCTCCAGTTTCTTTATCAATAAATCTTATACTAAATCCTTCATCTGTCTCTGATATGTCTTCAAAAGATATAAAATGAGAATCTTCTAATTCATTCTGTTGTTTTAAGTCATATAGTGCATCAGAAATAGATTCTATTAGTTTAAATTCATTCTTTATATAATTAATAGAGTCAGAAGTTAAATTTTTAGCTTCTTCAATTCTTTCTTCCACCACTTGTGTATCTATATCTGAAACAACACTTATCTCACATTCTGCTAGCATTACTTTTTCTTCTAGTTCAATATCACCTGAATTAGAATTATTTCTAATTTCTTGTACTAATGTAGATAACTCAGGTAAATTTTTAGATTTTACTATAATTTTATTTTCTTGAGGATTAAATGATATATATTCTTTTGATGAAATATCCTTTATAATACTCTCTTCTTTATTTATCCATTCACCAGAATGATCTAATAATTCTCTTCTTCCTTCACTATTTATTCTAACTTCATATTGATTTGCACTTACTATAATAGAGTCTTGATTTATAGATGGCAATAATTCTGATACTTTATCTTTAACTTTAAGTAATAACTTTCCAGGATAAGTATCTTCTACGTTGATAGAGTAGCTAAACATATTACATCCCAGTAAGTTTATTTCTATTGCTTTAGGAGAAATATCTGTTTTGGCTAAATCTATTACTGTTTCTATTTCTGAAGATAATGAATCTACATCAAGGTTTGCAAATATATCAGTATTAAACTCAGATTTACCATGACCAATAAAAGTTAATTTAACCTTAGGTCTATCAGAGATTATATCTGGAATTCTATATTTATCAATTTCTTGTATCTCACCATCTGCAGGATTATAGTAATATGCTATTTCTGAATCTTCTATATTATTTTGAAATAGTATGCTATCATAAGGATTTTTTGCAAATAAGTTACATGCTGCTTCATAGCTAATTTTATCTCCTTGTAATTGAACAATATAATGAACATATCCTCTTTCTGAACTTCTTGTAGATGAAGATATTTTTTCTAAAATATAGTCTTTATCAAGTACTGTATTTTCAGAAAAATCAAGATTGTCATCTTCTCCAAGTGCCCCTTCAAAATAATTTTTTTTGTATTCTTGAAATTGAGCTTTAGCTCTTGCATCATCAAATGACCATAAGCTAGCCATTTCTTGTTCAGTTGATTGAGAAATATTAGTTTTAGAAATTTCAAAGTTTCTTAAGTCAGATTCTAGTAAATGGATATTCATACTGTATTCTTTAAACATTAATAAATCTTGATAAGCTGCCGCATATGCTTCAGGGCCACTTAAGTTAATAGTGGTTTTGACATCTGGGAAAAAACCAACTCTTAAATATTTTCCTAGTTCCATCATAAATCTACTATTGTCCGCATTAGCTTCAGCCATTATACTGTCAATAAAAGTATTTGTTGTAGTATTAAAATCGTTATCCTCACTAATAGCTGGATTTAAACTATTATTCAATATCTTATATCTGTTCTCGATTTGTTTTACTATTAAATTACTACAATATGAGTCTTTAACAGAAATTAGTCCTTGATTTATAATACCTTTACTATTAAATGCAATTTTAACTTCTAGTGGTGATGACTCCACATCACCAAGTGATGAGAATATTTCTGACTTATCTGACTTAGAAGCTAGAACAGATTCAAAACTACTTTGAACTTCTTCATCCAACATATCAAAATGCTCTGAAGTATATCCTGGTATGTATTCTTTGTATTTCATTATAGCTTCTAATTTTACCATTTCCCAAAAATCCACTGTTACTGAACTAGGTTTCTCTATAGACTCAAATAGATCTGGTTGTATTCCTGGTAACATATCAACATCTAAATACACACCACCAACTTCTTTTAAGGCTGATACTCTTAATATGTCAGAAGCAGCCGCCAAATTCCATCTTTCTACCAACTCTTGTTCATATAAGTTGAATGACTCTCCACCTTTAAATTCTTCAAAGTTTCTAACATCATTCCCACTATTTTCTGTAACTTTACTTAATGACTCTTCAATATAAGCATTAAGTTCATCTATATCCTTTGAATACTCATTTGAAAGGTATGTCTTTACAATATCATCAATTATAAGATCAGGATTTTCTTCTCTTTGAGCTTTATAGTAATTTATGAAATTTTTCTGTTTATCATAGATTATCTCCATACGTTTTCTGTAAAATTTATTATAATCAAATCTAGGATCATCTAAGTTTTCTCTAAATGATTCAAGCGTTTCATTTGTTGCTGAATCCACTATAGTTTTCTTTAATGTGTTTATCAAAAATGCATTGCTATCATAGAAAACATTAACATTGTAATCACTATTTACATCTTTCCATTGATTTATATAATTAATAGCAGTATCATTTATTTTTCCTCCAATCCACACAAAGTGTAAATTTTTCTCAACTGGAGCTACATTACTATTTTTTAGTTCTAATACCTCTGTAACTAAATACTCTTTAAATTTTTTTAAAGCTTTATTTCGTCCAGATTTTTTATATGTATCTATATAAGTCTCAGTTAAACTGTTTATATCTTTTAACTTCAGATATTTTTCAACTACAGTATTTTCTGACATATTGTGATACTCTTCTAATGCATCTAATATTGCTATATATTCATCTTCCTGAACACGAAATTTTACATTCGCCATCTTTTCTAATTGCTTTCTGTTAATTAAGCTCATAAAAATTTCTCCTTTATTATTTATTTTTATTGGATTATCTTACATCTAAACCATAAAATTTGATTATAATCCCCCCTTCCTAATTGTAAAATATATTAATCTTAATTTAGGTTTTCATATCCATTCACTTCCTAACATTTTAAATTGAAGATATTAAATTGATTAATTTGCTCTTCTATTGTAGAAGAATAATATTTTAGAAAAATATGTAAACATTTTTGTAATTATAATATAAAAAATTAAGATATTTTTGAATTAAATTATAAGTTTTATGTTAATGTTAATTTAAAAATATTATTTCAATGAGCAAGTTATAAGTCAAAATAATTTTCATAGTCCTTTTTTATTTTTTTAAAGGCTCTATTTTTAGCTTTATTAACAGCTTGTCTTGATATTTTTAATTTTATTGATATTTCTATGTCAGAATACCCTTCTAAATATTTATAAAAAATAACTTTTCTCTGAATACCAGATAATTCGTTAAAAATATATTCATAAAAACAAATATCTTCTTCAAATTTATACTCATTTTGAGAACTATTTCTTAAATTTAGCATATTCTCATTAAATTCTAAGAACTGAAGTTTTGATCTAGATTGTTTTTTAGATAACTGAAACATCTTATTTAATAAAGATTTATGAATATATTTAACTATAGCAGCATCATTTTGTTTTGTGAAGTTATCTAAATTAATGCTTTTTATTAACTCAATAAAAAATATTATTAAGTCTGTTTCAGCTTCTTCATAATATAAAAATTTTCTAAGTTTTTTTATTAATGGTTTAAACATAACTAAAAGTTCTTGTAAATTTTCTACTGAGTTGCTTCTTGATAAAATAATTAATTCATAAAAAGACTTTTGCATAAAATCATCCCCTTTTATATCTATAATGATATTTTTTTTGGGAATTTGACAACATTTATGCATAAATAAGTTATAGTATTGCAATAGTTCCTATAATGTATATAATTTAAAAATTGACTTAATTAATAAATTTAGAAATGTATTTTAATAAATTAAGCTACTAAAGAGAATAAATTATTTTTATTATATACTACAAAAATAAAATATTTTATTGATGTAGTGTATGAAAAGTTATATTATATATATATGTTTATATACTTTTCTTTTTTTTGAATATTCAAAAATTTATTGTAGTAGGAGGAATATGAATGGATATATTACTGTTTGATAATGATGTAAATTTTGGAAGAAAGTTAAAAAATTGTGTAAATAAGATACTAATTAAAGAGGGATTTGATAATGATATTGTAAAACTATATCGGAATGTAGATTTATTGTTAAATGACATTAATGTAGAAAGTAAAGTAAGAATATTTTTTATTGGAGTTGATTTTGAATATAAATTGAATAAAAATATGTGTGATGGGCTATGGTTGGCTCAAGAAATTAGAAAAAATGATTATTTAAGTCCTATTATATTTATTTCAAATTATGTTGAGATAAGTATGAGTATTTTTTATTATAGGATTGAATCTATGGATTTTATATCTAAACATGATATGGATGTTGCTGAAGGAAGAATAAGAGCTTGTATTAAAACCTCTCATGAAAGATATCTGAAGGAAATAAATCATCAAGAAAAATTTTTTGTTATTTATAGAAACTTTGAGATTTGGAGAATTCCATTTGGTGATATAATATATATTAGTACTTCATCTAAATCTCATCAAGTAAAAATTATAACTGAAAAAGATGAAATTTATATTTATAAAACTTTAAAAAATATAATAGATTTAGATCCTTGTCTGTTTCACATACATAGGTCTTTTATAGTTAATAGACAACATATAATTTCATTAAATATAAAAGGAAAGTATGTAAAAATGTCTAATGGAGATAAATGTCCTATATCTAACAAAGCTTTAAAGTATATAAAAGAGAAGCTTAAAATAATAAAAGAAGTATAATATATAATATTTTATACTTCTTTTATTATTTTATGTATACAATATATTTTATCCATTATTTTCCTTAAAATTTATTTATGTTGCATAGAAAATTTAAATTTTAATAAAATAATGCTTTTTTTAATAAATATATTAATTAAGGCAAATAATTATATTACTAATGAAATAGATATGATATTTTTTGTATTTAAATTGTATAATATAATTAAATACATATAGATAAGGAGTAGAAAGAATTTTCTATTAAAAATGGAAGATTAATAAAGTACTAATATTATATGTTTTTATAACTAGTTAATTAAAAGCAATAATTTGTAAAAGGCTAAATAAATATTTAAATTAAAACATAATCTATGCTAATTGTAAATTTATTATAAAAAATCAAAAATATTGAAAAAGTTAAAGTTCAATAGAAAGGATTGAACTTAATAAATAGAGAAAATAGTATAAAAATATTTAAACGGGAATATAAAAATAATATCTGAATTATAAAAAACAATATAAAATAGAAGTCAATTGTAAATATTCTTGACTGTAAATAATAGAGTATTAGAACTAAAAAAATAGTTTTAAGGTGGAATTATACTATATAGTTATTTAAAAGTAACTAAATTAGTAAATAATATTAATTTAGAGTTAGATTTTATTTTAAAATAAAACCTAACTTATTTATTCCAAATAATTTTTTTGTTACAAGTTTAAAGTTTTGCTAATGATATAGATAATAGTAATATAAGATATGTTCTATCTATAATTTTATTATAAAGTACTTTTTTGTTATTGGTTTAATATTGAAAAATCATTTTACATTCTAAATTTCAGTTATTACTATGAAATTTAGAATGTAAAATTAAAAAAACGACGCTCTATTTTCCATTTACAGAGCTTTGAAAATCTTCCATTTATAATTCATCCTTGTATAATTTATCTGCAATTTTATTGGAAGCTTCTCTATCCATTTCATTAAGTACATGAGAATATATATTCAAAGTAGTATTAACATTTGAATGGCCAACTCTTTCTGAAATAACCTTTATAGGAACATGCGAGTTCATAAGTAATGTAACATGTGAATGTCTTAAATCATGAAACCTAATATGAGGAAGTTGCTCATATTCCAGGAATCTTCTAAATCTATGACTTATAACACTTTCATCTATAGGATTCCCCTTCTTATTAATAAACAATAGATTATGTTTATTTTCTATACCCATATTTAGTATCTCTCTTTCTTGCTCAAATTTATGTTTTAATATGAGATTCATTATTTCGTCTGGAGCTGATATTTTTCTGATTGAACTCTCAGTTTTGGTATCCTTCAGTATGACTTCTCCATTAACTTTTGCAGTGATTTTCTCTATTGAAATTATTTTTCTCTCAAAGTCTATATTTTCCCATGAAAGACCTAATATTTCAGATATCCTCATACCAAGACCAACACCTAAATTTATATGAAGCTCTAAAGCAGTATTTTTACAGGCTTCTAATAATCTTATTATTTGTTCTTCATCATAAATTTCATTTTTAAACTTTTTTGATTTAACTAGATCTATTCCTTTAGTTGGATTTTTATCAATTATTCTTAAATCAAAAGCACTTTCAAATGCCAGTTTCATTATATTGAGGTGGATTTTTAATGTTCTAGAGCTTAGTGTATCTGATAAAGTATTTATATAATTTTGTATATGTATTGTATCAATATCTTGAACTCTCATTTTACCAAGATATTTTATTACATATTTATTACATATATTAATATATTTACTATAGGTAGTTATGGACCATCTAGATTTATATTCTTCGATAAATGTTTTTAAAAAATTTTCAAATAAAATATTATTGGGGATTAGTATGTTATTTTTATACATGCTATCTTTTACTTCAGCCAATCTTTTATTAGCTTCTCTTTTTTTAGTAAAAGAACCCATATTCTTTTGTTTTTTCTTACCAGTAAGTTCATCTTTATATTCTAAGTAGACTATGTACTTTTTATTTACAATTCTTATGAACCCAGTCATAGAAAACCACCTTTCTTAAAAAGATTTATATGTTAATTATACCATTAAAAAATAAATAAAAGTGTGATTTTGCTGAATTATAACTGAAAATTATAAGAATATTAATTCTATATCCCTGTAATATAAATAGCTATAAAAAAATATCATAGAATTAAACATTCTATGATATTAGTTATTATTTAATAATTAAATATAGATTTCGATTTTAAGACATTGTAATCTGCCATAGGATAAATTATAAAGCGATAAAAAATAATCGTTTCTAAAGGGCTATTAAAAGGTCATTATTTTTTATAGTGACTAATATCAAACTTTGTATAGAATATTCTTAATTATTCGTGTACTATTATCTTAATAGATAAGATTTTTATTAATATAATTGTTTTTATTTTACAGTATTAAAATGCAATATATTTTAGGGGGATTTATTATGCAGAAAATACCAGATGCAGAATTAAAAGTAATGAAATTTATTTGGGAGAAAAATGATGATGTGATTTCTAAAGAGGTTATTGAAGCAATGCAAAATGAATATGATTGGAAGCAGACAACTACGCTAACACTTCTATCAAAGCTTGTTAAAAGAAAATTTTTATCAGCTGAAAAATTTGATAGATATACACATTATAAAATTATAATTGAATATAGAGAATACTTAAACTATGTAACAAAAGATTTTGTAAGTAACTTGCATAATAATTCAGTAGAAAGTGTATTTCTTTCATTATATGAAGATAATATCTTAAAAAAAGAAGAATTTGAGCATCTTATAGAAATAGCGAATGATTTGGAGAAATAAATGAATGTTTTATTTGAAAATTTATTAAAGACAACATTAATAAGTAGTTTAGGTATTTGTATATTGATAATTCTCAAAACATGTATATTTAAAATATTTAGTAAAAAGTTTAATTATTATGTTTGGCTAATTATTCTTTTTAGGATGTTACTTTTTCCTGTTTCTTGTTCAATTGAATTTAAAACAAAAACAAAAGAAAGTTATACTCTAATTGATAATATAACTAATTTTAATAATAATCATCCAAACAAAAACCTTACACTTTTATTTATATGTATATGGATAATTGGAGTTATATTTTATTTAGCTCGTCTATTAATTAAATATGTAAAATTTAAGAATCTTATTGTTGATACTTCTTTCGAGGTTGAAGATGAAAATATAAATAGTACTTACAGAGAGTTATTATCTGAATTAAATATAAAAAACAATATTCCTCTAAGGTATACAGATGAATTAGCCAGTCCAGCAGGTGTAGGATTATTTAAACCATATATATTTTTATTGGACCTTCCATATGATGGAGAAAATATTTATTGGATTTTAAAACATGAGTTAACACATTTTAAACATAGAGATATCTTGATAAAATTTATAGTAGTCTTTGTAAAAGCTATTTATTGGTTCAATCCTTTTGTTTATATTATGAGCAAGAAAATTGATTCTGATTGTGAACTATGTTGTGATGAAAGTGTTATTAATGAATGTTCATCTAAACAGAAAAAAGAATATGCACTAACTATTTTACGTGCAATTGAGCTAAATAATCTCAATAAAATGGGTATGTTGGCAACAGAGTTTACAAAAACAAATTTAGAGATAAGAATAAAAAGTATTGGAAAAAGAAGAGGTAAACGTGGAATAATCCTTGCTATTCTAATATTTATAGGTTCATGTTTTTCTTTTATTGATGTGAATGCACAAGCACCACTAAAAAAGAAAAGTTTATCTGAAAATAAAACTGTTGTACCAAGTACTGGATTTAGTTTTGAAACTACAGATTATACATATGCGACAGCTCCAGAACATGTAAGAAAACTTTATGAAGAAAAATGTAAAAAAATAGGTGAAGTTCCTAGAGATACTGATAAAATAGAGATATATAATACAGACAATACAATAGAATAATATTCTATATAAACGTTTTTATTAATGTTTTATTTTTAATTATTACTATGATATAATCAGATATATTTATAAAAATTTCACACTGACTGAGTAAAGGTATGTGCTATACATACCTTTTTATTATTAAGGGATATACATATTAAATTTAATTTTAAGGCAAGTCTGAAAAGAAATCTTTATACTCTGCATTGAATATATATTTAAGTGCAATTAACACACTTAGCCGAATGCCATATGTACCTGTCTCCATTTGAGCATATGCTGCTCTAGAAACATTGCACCCCATTATTTGTAACTTTGAAGATACTTGCTCTTGTGACAAGCCTGTTTTTTTACGTAACCTTTTTAATGCATTTCCTATAGTATAATTATTTTCTTGATAAAGCCACTGTGACATGGTCTATCCTCCTTAAGTATTTGTAACCGTAGAATTACATATTTTACTTGATATTAGCATAAATATTAGCTATAATTGTAATTGTAGAATTACAATAGGAGGTGTATATACTTGAATAAAAAAAATATAGAGTTATCACAATGGTCAATAGAATATCCACATGAATGGGAAATTGTATGTGGCACTAGAGAAACAGGACCTCAAAATAATTACAAAATTATGTTACTACTTGAAAAAGCTGGTTTTCAAGAGTTAAGTTACATGATTTCGTGTAGACTAAATTGCCTTCTTAATGATGAGAATAAAATAGACATAGAATAAATATTACTTAAAAATAGGCTTACTTAACTTAAGGCAAGTCTGAAAAAAAATCCCCATATTCTGCATCAAATATCTGTTTAAGTGCAACTAACACACTTATCCGAATACCATATGTACCTTTTTCCATCTGAGCATATGCTGCTCTAGAAACATTGTACCCCATTGTTTGTAATTTTGAGGACACCTGTTCTTGTGATAAACCCATTCTCTTACGCAATCTTTTTAATGCACTTCCTATATTATAATTGTCGTCTTGATAAAACCATTGATGCATAGTCTATCCTCCTTTTAAATTTTGTAATTGTAGAGTTACTCTTTTTGAGTTTAACAGAAAAACAGATTATAATTGTAATTGTAGAATTACAATTATATATATATATAAATAATTTTTTAAGATATGTTTTATTTAAGAATTTGTTGATTTATCTATAATGAAGAATTTAATTCAAATATATTTTGACCTATATAGAAAAATTTATGTTATTAATATAAAATATAAATTAAGAGGAAAGTTACATGCGTTTAGATGAGTTGGTAATCTGAAGATCCAATGCTGAAAAACTGATATTGTTACTTATAGAAGAGCCTTTACAACATGAAGAATATAAAGTACTTATAAGCTTTATCCTTATATCTATTATTTATGTTTATACTGCTTCATGTATAAATACAGAATTACAAAAAGTATGTAATAGATAAAATTAATTTAAAGTGAACTGGAGGACAAAGAATGTCTTACATATATGAACCAAGAGATGATTATGAAAAGAAAATACTAAAAGAATATGATAAATTAAATAAGAGAAAATATGAGGATAAATACAGAAATTTTGATGTTTCTCAATTATATAGAGATATAACAAGTGAAGATGTATTTATACGAATTTGTATGAGGGAAAGAAACTTAAAGCGAAAAATAGTTTTTATAATTATAACAATTATAAGTATTCTGATGTATTTATTTTTAAGTATTAATGTCTATCATGCTTCTAATTCACCATTACAATATTTATTTGTTTTTGGTATAGTGCTATTTACTTGTTTACTATACTTAAAGATAAGGGAAATAAATATAAAATATAAACATTATGATTTAATTGATTTTAGTGCATTAAATGTATTAGAGGATATAAAAAATACCAGGTGTACAGAAATAAAAAAAGAGTTCTTTGAAGATCTTTAAATAAATAACATGTACTCAATAATACATAATAAAGGAAGGCTGTATATATGTCATATATTTATAAATTTAGTAATGCTGAAGAGCAAATGATGAATGATTTCTATAAAAATTATAGAGAGGATTATAAAGCTGATTATTGTAATTTAGAACTACATGAATCTATAGAAAAAATAGAAGAAGATAAACTAAACATAGGTATGTTACTTGAATATAATAAGAATATTGAGTTTGGTTTCTATATTAAAATTGCTGTTATAGCGATTATCTTTATTAGTATTTCAAGCTTTTTAGCATATAATACTTTTAATTCATTAATAAGGATTTTATTCATCATAAGTATAATCACTTGTATATATATATCGTATTTAAGATTAAAGATAATAAAGTCAAAATATAGAAAATATGAATTAATGACATTTGGCAAATTAAAAATATTAGATGAAATCCATCTAGAAAATCTTGAAAAAGTAAAATTAGCACGTTATTAATAGTAGGCTATTTGAAGGGGAATATAAATTTACTGCCTTTCAAATAGTCTACTTAATTTTTAGATATTTTTTCAATTCATCATTATCTATTTTTTAAAATTTGAATTGCTCTTGGTTTGTTTGATTCTCTTTTAATATATCCTTTAGCTTCTAGCTTATTTAAGTTCTCATATACAGATGAAGTTGAACTAAGACCAACAGCATGGCAAATATCTCTGATAGAAGGAGGATATCCTTTTATTGATATTTCTTTTTTTATCACATCTAAAATTAGAAGCTGATTGTCTGATAAATCTTTACTCATATATACACATCCCTTTACTGTTGTAAAACGTACGTTCGATTATAAGGTAAAAATAAGTGTTATGCTAATTTTATATATTCCTCATAATCTATCTCACATCCAGAATAACCTTCAGAATATGGATCTTGATAGCATAATATTTCTTCATTACATATAGCATTATTTAAAATCTTTTTATTAAGTAGTTTAATATAGCAATCATTTTCATACTCCCAAGCTTGAAGAATTTCAATATGTATCCCATCATCTGTTATATAATCAGTTATATAATATTTTGTCATAAAGTTCACCTCTCATTAATAAAATAATATATTTTACTATATTATAACATATAATGGTCCTGTTATTGTGTATTTTAAGAAGATTATAAGTTGCCTTAATAATAATATATTGCTATAAAAATATTTTATTTCAACATACAAAATAAGAGTGTGAACCTATTCTAAGACAAAATACTAAAACAAACTTAGATTAAATGCTATAATAAAGCTAAATAAATTAATGTTGAAAGGAGTAATATTATGAAAGAGCATGAATTAGAGCTGGATGTAAGTATCTCCATACCAATTTTAATAGTTATCTTTTATATGACTATAGTTTCAAGTTTATCTGCTCTGAATAGCTTTAACAACATAAAATATATACCAATAAATGAACTAGGTTTGACCATTGGATTTGTTATATTTAACCTTATGATGAGTCTATTCAAAAGTAAATAATATAAGGAGATTAAATTTTTATGGAATCAATAAAATCTAAATCACCAGTATTAATAGAGGTTAAGTCAGATATAACTAATAAAATAGATTTATTAATAGAACATAAAATGTTAAACAACAGTTCTCATCATTTAAACTATGTACTAACAGATCGAAATGGTAAATTTTATTTTGTAGATGCAAATTCTGATTTAGTCACTACACTTGATAGTTTAATTTGTCCATATTGTTTACAACAACTTACAATAAATCGCACATATGAAAAGCAAAATGGTACTGTTGTTAGGTTTTTTGTAAAGCATAAATCCAACAATAAAATTAATGAAAAATGTATATTTAAGCAAAAAGTCATTAATGGTTTTAGTAAGAATGTAAATGACTTTTATAGTAGCAAAGAATTTATTAAAAGAAACATTATTTTTATGCTTAAAAATGAGATACAAAGAGGATTTAAAATATCAATACCAGATAGTTATACAATATCAATTGAAGATACAGTACCAATTAAATTTAAATATAAACAGCATAAAATAGAGGGAGTATATAGAAGTAATAGAGAAGAATTCATATGTAGGTTAAAAACTGATAAAAATGAGACTCTATTTTGTATGATTGGTGAAAATGAAATAAATATAAGAAATGACAATGGTGATATATGGAATAAAGCAGATATAACAGTTATTATTTTTAATGAAAATCAACCTTGTCTAAACTCTAGTATCGAGCCAAAAGTTAATAGACATAGTAATTTTTATACAAGATGTTTATATTCTAGAACTCAAAAAGAAGCTTATAAAGCTTATGAAATAGAATGTAGAAGTAAAGAGATTAAAAGTATAGATACATATGATTATGATGAGGAAAAACATAGATTTCTTAGAAAAAGGACATTGCAAAATGTAGTTAAACATGAATTAAATAGAGTAAAAGCTAAGCTATCAAAGAAGATGGGCTTAAGGGAGATATCTAATGGTATATGGATAACTAATGATGGAAAGACTCATGAAGTAAAAGGTATTAAAATTATAAAAGATGACGTATATTTCTGGGAGACATGCCCTGAAATATGTATAAATTATATAGAACCAATTGGATATAAAGTGGAAAGAGCATTAGATTAAATAACTTGATTTATATTTAGAGTCACTTATAAAATATACATTCTAAAATATTAAAGCAATAATAAATAATAATTATTATTTATTATTGCTTTAGATAATTATTTCCATAACATTTTATATACTTCTCTAAAGTCTTCTAAACTTTCTAAGTAAAAAATTAAATGAGTATAATCTCCAATACTACATAAACCTAAGGAATTTCTATATAAATCTTCATTATCCCAAGATACAATTTTTACAGGAAGATTGTTTTCTAACATTTGTTTTAACATAAGAAATCTACCAATGCGACCATTTCCATCCTGAAATGGATGTATTAGTTCAAATCTATAATGAAATTCAGCTATAGAACTCATTGTTATCTCTTTCTGATTATAATACCATTCAATTAATTCATCAAGTTTCGGTTCTACCTCAAAGGGCTGTGCTATATCTGCATTAGTTCCTAGTATCATGTTTGGTATAGTTTTATATATACCAGCCATACCTCTAGAATGTAAAGTTGTATTGAACATTAAACTTGAATGTAATTTTTTTAAGAAACTATGTGTTGTTTTTTCTCCTAATGAATCAATTATCATATCAAAAACATAACTGGAATTAACTGTTTCCTGCACATCATCTAAAGTATGCCTTCCTGTAACAACATTCTTATCAAGTAGTAAAGCTAATGCTTCAGTAGTAAAAGTACTACCTTCTATCTTATTTGAATGGTACAGAAAGTTATGTTTTAATACACCATATAGCGAATTTTTAATTTCTCTAGTTTCAAGTAATTTATCTAAAAATTGATTGCCCATATTACCACCTCAATCTATATCTTTATTATTATTTTTAAAGATTAATTACGATTTCTTGTAATCTCTATATTCTATATTTTCATTCTATCATATTCTACAATTTCAAGAATTAAATATGAATGCATCAAAGCTAACCCAGTATTTAATGCTTTATTTTGTTCAAGTGTTTCTTTTCTAATAAAGCTATAAAATGAAGTATCTTTACAAGTAATATTTAATTGTACTTTACTTATCATTTGTAATATCCTCCAGTATGATATTCGCAAGTTTATTTTCTAACATATAAATAACTTTATCACAAAACTTATCAGATAATAATTCTTCCTTATCTACTACAGGAGAAAATATTTTATTAACAGTTTGTATATCTAATTTGTATTTATTTATCAAGTTATCTTCATTTACATCATAAACATAACCATCACTAAATTCATTTTTTGCTATATATTCATGAAAACAAAATCTATCAAGTCTATAAAATAGATAATAATTATTTATATTGTATTTTACATGTACTTTATATTTTTCTCTATAATCTTTTATATCTTTATCAAAATATGTGACATCTTCAATAAATTCACAATAATTTTTATCAAAATCATGGTCATCTAATGAAACTGTGAAACTTGTAGGTATATTTTCTTTATGTATGCAAGTTGGATTAATTAAGGATAATAAGTACTTTTTCTTAGAATAATACTCTTCTTTTTGACATCTGTACTTTTCTTCTAATAAATAATCACCATCAATAAACATTCTTTGCTCTGCTTCTTTTTCTTTATAAACTTTGGCTTTTTTATTTAATGAGAATATGACCATGCCCAACATTTCTTCTGTTATAGTACCCTTTTCAAGACGATATCTAAATTTTGATGGAGTTTTCATATTTATTCACATCCTTTGTAATCTCACTTATATTATTTATGAAACATCATATGTTGTGGTTTACTATAATTATAATAAATAATTATTACTCATGCAATTGTTGACTGTCAAATCTAATATAAGACTGAACTTTATATTTATAGAATTTACCTACATTTAATTATAGCAGCTATTGATGAATTATTTCTGCTATAATTCAAATTTATTTTGACATACCAGATTATTTTTTATATAATTAAAGCATAAACATTCAATGTTTATACTTGCGATATACATGTTTAAATTGTACTATGTTAGTTATAAAATGCCATGCTTAAATTATATGGAATTTTGTTTAAATTGTACTATGTTAGTTATAAAAGACCATGTTTAAATTGCATAATATTTTGTTTAAATTATACTATGTTAGTTATAAAACCTTATGCTTAAATTTTATAATATTTGTTTAAATTATACTATGTTAGTTATAAAATTCTATGCTTAAATTATAGTTATATTGCAAGTTGTTTAAATTATACTAAATTAGTTTTATGTAAAGAGTTGTAAATATATTATATTTACAACTCTTTTTTGTTACAATATTTTTTAATTTAACAAATTAGTTTTCATAAACTATATTTTGATTATAAATTACACTATACCATTTTCCATCACAATATTTATAAATTGTTTTATTAGCATACCTGCCTTCACTATATTTTACTGCATAATAACCATCTTCAAATTCATATTTTTCAAATTTATATGTTACTGTTGCCCCACTTCTTGATCTATCTATTATTGTTGTTAGAAAAGAAATTATTTCACCATTCTCATCACATTTAGCAACATAATAGTTAGGCATTGATTTAAAAGTCTGTCCATTTAATTTTTTTAATTCATATGGAATATCATTGTACTCTTTTAGTTCAATAACTTTAACAAACTCCTTATTTAATATCTCATATTTTATATTGTATTTCTTCAATTTGTTCAAATTTATTTTATATTCAAATTTATTTTCATTCGTTGATGATTCTGATAGTTTACATATTTTAGTATCCATCAATATACAAAATAAAGTATGATAGTCATCTTCATTTATAGATTTATGCTTGTCTCTATCTAAACAAAATGAATTTTTATTAAAATAATTAACATATACAATATTATTATCTAAAAAATCTCTATTTCTTTTGATAACATTTTCTATTTTTCCTACATATTCGCTACACACATTATTAAATTCTTTTTCAAAGATTTTTTCATATTTCTCAATATCTGATATTGAAATAATATTATTAGAATCAATATCATCTTTTAAATCATTTTTTATTTTCTCAATATCATAATTGATCAATATAAGGTCACCTAGTTCATCTAGACTAGTTTCGATTGCAATAAGAATAATATGCTTAGCTTCTTCGTCTTTCTCATTAATATTTTTTAATTTTTCAATACATGAATCTAATAGAAACTTCATTCTTTTTATGCTTGCATATTTAAAAAGACTATCTGCGTATCCTTTATCAATCGAATTATCCATTGAAATGAATTTTAACATAGACTTTACCATATAATAGTGCCTGTCTAACATTTCATTTAAGATTCTTTTTTTTAAGTCATTTAAAGTTCTTGTATTATCCATTTAAAACAACTCCTATTTTTTATATTTTAATTATAACTCTTATTAGTAAAATTGTTATTGTAATAGGTATAAAAAGTTAAATAAATTAACTTTTTACACTTCTAAATTATTTTGACTCAAATAACCTATTAAACATTTAATTATGATATCTTCATATTCATAAATAGTTTCTATATTGTAATCTTCCCAATCTCCATACTTGCAACTATCAATACTAATATATTTGATTTTTTCTGTCATTCTTAGATATATATTTGTATCATCATATAAAGTAATGCAAACGCTATTACTTGTTTTTCCATTCCATGTTTTTTGCAAGTAAAGATATTCATTCACATTTATATAATCATCTTCTAACATTGCTTTTTTTACTAATTCAGCTATTGTATTTATCTTATTTTCATTCATATTATTATCTCCTATTAATTTTGTTGACAAGCAGCTTATTTTTAATTGCTATTAATCTAGCTACACTATAATGCATGTTTATTTAAGGTATATAGTTGAAATCCAAAACATATGTTTGTATATATTTTACTTTAAACCATTCTGTACTATCATATTTATATATAGATTCTTTATCTCCATATTTTATGATATAATACCCAGGTATAAAGTCATATGTCCCAAAATCATATGTATAATTTTTATCATTTATTGGAATTGTTTTTAAAAGAAATGATTCTATTTGTCCATATTCATTACATTTTGCTATATAAAACTCGGAAGGTTTTTTTTGTAGTGTTAGAACAGTATTATTTAGTAAATCTAAAATTATAGGCATGTTATCCAGTTTGATTAGATTTTTTGTAATCCCAGTTTCAAGAAGTTCATAATTTCTGTTATATAAATCTAATCCCTTTAAGTATACTTTTATATCATATTCACTGTCACTAATTTCTCTTATGTGTTTATCTATACCTGAGTTGATTATAAAATTTTCTATTTTATTTAGTGTATTTACTTTACTTTCAAGTATAAAAGAATTTATATTTATTGAATATACAACCTTGTCTTTCATAAATTCATATTTTTCATTTTTTTTATGTTCTAAAATTCTTTCACATCTTTTTTCAAGTTCTTTAGTATCATAGCCTAAGAAAGAGAGTTCTTCTATTATGATATCATATTCCTTAGCATCTTTTAGATTAATAAAATCTAAATTGCTTATTTTAGCCCAATATTTAGTAATTGAATTTAAAAGATATTTTATTCTACAATCTTTAATTATATTTTTTAACTTTTTTTTAAACTCATTAGTATTAAATCCTAATTCCTCAAGATTACTAATATATATAGATATTAATTTCTGGTATGATTCTAGATTATTATAATTAATCATATCAAACAGTCTATTACAAGAGTTTATTAAATAATCTACCCTAAGTTTTTCTAGGTCTTTAATCTCATCATCTCTAATTATACCCTTCATTACAAGTTCTATAGCAAATGTTAGAGCATAATTGTATGTAGATTTATCCATATCATATTGTTTAATCTCATGAAATTTATCTATAAACACTTGATTTTTATATTGCTTACTATAGATATTTTTTCTTATACACTTAAATTCTTTTAAACTTTCTACCCCACAAAAATCAAATATTTTTCTTAAAAGGACCTTATCTTTTTCTATTCTTTTTGAGCTCCAGTGATTCAATTTTATGTCATAAAAGCAATTGGTTTTATTATTGTCTATATTAACATATAAACAATGTCTAGGTTTTGAATAATATACTCCTAGTATCATTATATATTCCTCCTAATTATTCTATTGTTTAAAATATTCCTCAAATATACTTAATATAATCTTTGATTGTTTAGCTGTAAGTTTGGGTAAACGAGGATCTCGGATTGTAATAGGTTCTTCACCTAAAATTTGATATTTACTATTATCTTCATCATTAAGCCAGTCTAAAGCTTCTTTCTCAGTTTTCTTTTTTTCCATCCAAAGTTTGCCTAATGAGTTGTCTATACAGATATAGGATTTATCATCCTTATACAGATATAAACCTATAATATTATTTTTTACAATACGATCAAACTCATCTTTATCTACATTTTGTATATTCATACCTCTTCCTCCAATTGGCTAATATCTATTAAACTCAAATGGTTCTTTATGACGTATCTCACACTCTAATATTTCTGCTACAAAAACTTTTTCTGATACATCTCCTGGATAATTAGATATAAAGTATTCTTTAAATGCATCTCTATAATCATCTAAATACACATAAGGTGGTAAATACCTTTTCCAATCACTCATTTCTAATAATTCATCGAAATACTCCATTATTTTATCTCTCCTTTTAATTTTGCTGACAAGCAGCTTATTTTTATTTGCATAAAAAAATGCATTATTTACCCTCATATATAATATGGGTCAAATACAATTTTTTTTTGAAAATAATATATTAAATTCATATAATAGATGAATCATCGACATTAAACTTATGCTATGATAATATCTATCTTTGAATACATTTACGACTGTGGTATAATTATTGAAAAAGTTTCACAAACCAATAAAATGGAGGAATTCACATTATGGAAAATAGAACAACAATAAATGTGCCTTTAAGTAATATTAAAATACCATTAATTTTTGATGATATATATAAAAATATTAAAATGCCATTAACTTTCGATGATATATATAAAAATATTAAAATACCATTAACTTTCGATAATATATACAATAAGCGGATGCAAAGTCTAATTATTTTTATGAAGAAAGTAGGATATGAAGCTTCCAAATACAGAATATCTCCATATGGTGATGAGTTGATATCAAAACCTGAATATAGTTTTTTAGGAACTTCAATGGCTGTGGCAAGTCAATTTTTCTACTTTCTAATGAAAGATCAATTAAGTGAATGTACTAATAATTTTGCATTAGATTTTTTATGCAAATATATCAGCACAGATAAAGAGGATAAAACAATTAATGAGAACGTGTTTTTAGAAAATCAAAACTATATGATTAATCTTACTAAGGAAAGATTTAATGAGATGTTGACATGTCAAACATATGATTTTTATGTAAGTATGTGGTCTTGTTTTGAAACAGCAATTACATCAATGACAGTAACACACGAAAAAAAAATTATTGAAAAACTGAGTAACAGTCGTTTTAAAAAAATCAAAAAATTTTGTAAAAATAACATAAGTGACAAAATGAATAATTGTTGCGATAATTTAGAAGACTTAAAAGATAAATTTGATAAAGAATTTCCAATATTTATTTCTTTTCCTGACAGAACAAACTATCTTTTAGATGAAATATCAGAAGATTATACAAGAAGTGAAAAAAAAGATAAAGAAATTTTACTATTTTTGGTAGCATTAAGAAATACAGTACATAACAATGGCGTTCATTTAAAAGCTAATAAGAACTTGGAGTTGGCTGGACACCTATTTAAGATAGAGCAGAATAAAAAGTTTCACTATGAAAGCTCTAATGATATTATGATTTTAATCAATGAAATATTTGATATATATTTAGAGATACTAAAGTGCTACACAAAAAAGCATATTTAATTTGAATAGGCTATTTCCATAATATTCTATATACTTCTCTAAAATATCCTAAGCTTTTATTGAATAAGAAAGTATAAAGAATTATATTCACTATCTATCCCTAAAAATTGAATATATTTCATAGTTTAAACTTTAAATATTTATTTTATACAATCTACTACCTTTTAGGGTATTTGGCAGTGACTACCAAGGAATTATACCATCTCTATTAGTAAAAGGACCATCTTTTCCTATTGTAGCCATTTTGACAATTGCATCCGTTCCTTCTTGTAATGTTTGTGTAATTGTTCTCCCATATTAGTTGAACCTGGATCAACCGCATTTATACGAATATTTGACATCCCCTTTGCATATTGCACTCTAAGCAATGGACTTTAAAGACTTTTATGATAGAGATATACAGAATTAGGTAAAGTTTTAAAATAGTACTTGATTTGCTTTATCAATATCAATACTGTAAGTTAAGAAAAATACTTATTTTATAGGGATGCAACTCAGGGTTGACAAAAAACATAGTCAAATTGATAGTATGCAACCTGCATATTTGTTAAGATTTTAGTATAAAGATTGAGGAGGAACAAAAATGGATATATCTGAAAAAATCTTAAAATTAAGAAAAGCACATAATTTATCTCAGGAACATTTAGCAGAGCAACTTAGTGTGTCAAGACAAAGTGTATCAAAATGGGAAACAGGACAATCAGTACCAGAAACAGAAAAATTAATAGCTTTAGGTGAAATATTTAATGTTACAATAGATTATCTTTTGAAACCATCTGAAATAGATGAAATATCAATTAGAACAGAAATTTTAGAGAAGCAACAACAGCAATTAGTCGAAAGGGAAAGAAAAAATGATAGGGTTACATTTATTGTATTAAGTTGTCTCTCAATATATTTAATTGCATTCGCTATCTATATTATTGGCCACTTCTACTTTGAAATATGGAATTCAAGTATAATATTAAGTGAATTTTCAATAGCAACTGCAATAGCAATTGCTATTAATTTAAAACATAAGTATAGAACTAATAAAAATTCATCAAATGGCTAGATATATTGATTATTATTTATAAAGTCCTTACAATCCATTTATTTAGATTATGAGGGCTTTTTTACTATATATATTTAAATTGGTGTTTAGAGAATAGTATAGGTGAAATTTTTAGTCATCTTCTTCCCAGTTTTTTACCCACTCTTCTAATGAGGTTAACTTTTCATCTGTTAATTCTTCTTGAAATAATGACACTAAAAGGCTTTTTATAGAGTTGCACCCTAAGAGCTTATGTATTTTTTGCGATATAAATTCAGAATACTTATCTTCTTTAATTGAAATTGTATAGTATGTACATTGACTTGTTTCTTGAATATATAAGAATCTTTTATTTGATAACTTAGACAAAGTCTTTAGTGTTGTTTTTTCTGACCAGCTATATTTTTCTTTCATATAATTAACAACATCATATGATTTTACCCCTGTATCTAAACTCCAAATAAATTTCATTATAATTAATTCTGATTTTGATAATCTTCTCAAATACATAATTATCGCCCCAATCATTTGTTTATTTAATTAAATGTTACAGCAATAATTTTATATAATCAAATCCAATTATTACCATATATTTACTGTGCATTGAATGGCTATATCTTCTGAGTCTTTATTCTTAATGTCAACTAAATCAATAACTTCATGCATATTATTAACTTGTTCTATAGCATAAATGTCATATTTTAAAATGTTTTAGAAAAACTAAAGATTTTTTATGTAATATAGATTGTCAAAATAATGAAGTTAATAAAATTATTAATAAAATGTAATAAGATACATATATTAATTGAACAAGTCCTATGGTATAAATAGCCTAGAAAGACACCTATTATCATTGCATTGATGCCTTGTAATAGATTTAAATGATATATACTAAATAAAAAAGAAGATAATATTATAGACTTGAAAGCATTACAATTATCAAGTAGATTATTTAATATAAATTTCCTATAAATTAATTCTTCTGCGATAGGAGCAATTAAACAAGTCTGAATAAATAAAGATAATAAATAAATGATAAGTTTAGATGAAGTATCAAGTATTAAGTTTAATTTCGGGAGTACAGAATATAGACTTAAATTTAAAAAAGTATTTTCAAGTTTACTTAGTAGTATTGAATTTGTAACCATTATAAAAAGTAGTATTGTTATGTAGTGTGTAATTTTCTTTTTATTATTTTTATATTTAATCTTAATCATATCTACTGGGAACTTATATATTAAAACATACATATTGTAATATATTATTACTAATAGTACTATATTTAAAACCGAATACACATACACATTAGTAACTCTATTTGTTATTATAGTTACTAATGACGTAGATGTCAAAATTAATATTGTATGTATGATTGTTATCAAAAAAATGTCTCTATACTTTCTCATAAAAGCTCCTATTCATAATTATTGGCCAATAAAATTTATTGACCAATAATTTATATCATTTGCATTTATTATAATTATTATATTTTTGTACTATATCAGATAGCTTATCACTTAATAGTAATCTTCTATCCTTTAATAAGACAAATGCAATCATTTTATTTTTAAATAATTTAAATTCTCGATAGCTGGTAAGACTATTTTCATTTAAAACTATTAATATATTTTTTATATCTTCTTCTGTCTGAATTAATATTTCTACTAGATTTTGCTCTGAAGGATTGCAATAAATAATATCAAATCTTTTCAAGTCTTCCTCATCATTGTTTTTATAGAGTTGGTAAAAATATATCCTTGGAATAACACCATTATCTTTATTGAAATAACATATATTCATCATATTTTTAAACTCTATATATACATTAGTTAATATTAACTCGTCTTGATTAATTTTATCCTGGTCTGCTAATACATCTATAAAAATATCATTCTCATTATCATAATAAAAACTATATCCTGGATTTATAATTCTTTGCCCTCTTTTTAATGCAAATTTTTTTATATTATTAATCTTTTTGATTTTACTTTTGGGAGTTACATTTTCTATATCTTTTGGATCTAGTCTTATAAGCTGTTCTGATGTACAAAATCTAAGTATTTTAATATATTCATCCACTGAATAGCTTTTTAACATTGATTATATTCCCACCTTCTATATACATTGTTTTAATTAAAAAGAGATAGCTCTAAGTAGAACTATCTAAAATATACGACCAGATAATTGTTTCTTTTCTTTATCTATTTTTCTTAATAATACAGTTATTTCTTTTCCTATTTCTAAATTAACATTTCTTTTTACAGGATAATTACATGCTATAGTTAATCCTCTTCTAAGTTCAAGATATATTAGTTTTTCTGAAAGCTCCTTTATCTTTGCTATATATACACCTCTTTCTGAATAATATTTTTTATCAATAATATATTTATCAAATATGTCTTCTTCAAGTTCTTTTCTACTTAAAAAGCATCCTTCTTCATCTAATTTTAATATCTTTAAATTTACTTCATCGCCTATTTCAAAGTAATCTTGTATTCTATAAACTCTAGAGTTAGATATATCTCTTTTTCCAATAGTACCTATTTGGCCATCAAATTCTGTCACAGCATAATAATCATTTACATCTATAACTTTAGCTAATACAATATCATTTACATTATGAGGTCTAGCTTTTCTTAATATTTCTAATGCTCTTTTTCTAGAAGCATAAACAACCTCATTTTCTTCATCTATAGATGTTACCAAATATGATACAGTAGAACCAACCATTCTTCTTAAACCTCTTACTTTAGCAGCTATAAATTGACTCCCTTCCAATTTTCTAACAGATAAAGGTAAATATAAATCCATTTCTTCTACATGTATTTTTATCTTTAATTCATCTTTGTAAGCACAAGCATATATATCACCATTTTTGTTTTCTCTTTCTACAGATTGTATTACACAAGTATCAATATATCTTTGATACATTAAATCTCTATATTCAGATATTTTTTGTCTTTCTCCAGTATAATTATTTCTTCTTTTAGGTTGTTCAATTAATGTATTTTCTTCTTTAGTAGTTACATTTGTACTATCAACATTTACTTCTTCAATTTCATTTATTTTGTCTTTCTCCATAAATTGTATCAACTCTGAATCTGGAAGCTCGATACTTCTAACTTCATTACTTTCCTCTATTTTTACTGTTTCCTCATTTATTCTTATTTCTTCCATTTTTTTATCCTCCAAGTTTTTTATTTGTTGAACATAGATAAAGACATCAATTCTTTTTTATTTTCTATATCTATATCATCATTTTCATCTTCTTCATTGTTTAGAGCTATATTTATATGTATATCTCCTCCAACATCTTCTACAACTAAATCTCTTTCATTAGAAATCCCTTTATCTTCATGTATTTCTAATTCATTATAATATTCTTCTTCTAATATTATTTGTTGTGCTTCATACTCATAAAATTCTAAATTATACTCATCCTGTATGAGATTACTTTTTTCTAAGTTTATTTTTATATCTTTTTCAGGATTAGTTTCATTACTAATAGATTTTATATTAAATATCTGATTACTTAATTCATTGGTATTAAAATTACTCTGTTCAAAAGATTTATTTTCACACTCTGCTATCAACATATCTAACTCTTGAAGAGCTTTTATATTTCTTTCTTTCATATCTTCTTCCATATGTTCATCAATTGTTATTTCATCTCTAAAAGAATATAGCCAATCTTTATGGAATTCTTTGGACCATTCTTTGAGCATATAATATATTGGTATTTCTTCCATTTCATCACTAAGTTCATGGTTTGTGTAATCCATCTTGCTCATTTTTATAGGATTTTGCCCTTTTAGCATTAATATAGAATGAAACGGATTTATCCTTCTAACCTCATCCATATTTAAAATATTTCTTTTTACATATTTTTCGGATATTTTCTTTTCTAATGGATTAAAACTATATTTATCTTTACTTTCCGAAAAATCTTTAATAGTCATAGAACCTAAAGTGTCTGAGATAAATTTAGCAGTTGTATTTTCATTACATCCCAAAAATATATGATTATCACAATTCCCTAAAATATCTTCCCATTTTCCTTCTGGATATCTATTTTGAAGTTGTGTTATATTTTGAAATATTACAAACGCATTTATACCCCTTGAACGTATTGTAGCCATTTTCTTTTCAAAGTCAGGAATCTGAGCTATATTAGGAAACTCATCTAATATGAAATTTACTTGTTTATCTAATTTTCCTGTTGGTTTTCTATCTGCTATTGATATCAATTTTATAAAAGCCATAGAAAAAAATAAACAGGCCATAAAATCAAATGAAGCATGTGAATCTGGTAAAACAGCAAAATAAGCACATTTTTTTCTTCCTGGAAGCCCTAAGTCTATCTCATTTTCTGAGGTAAGCATTTTAAATTTTTTAGACTGGAACAATTGTAATCTAGTTGCTAATCCAGAGATCATTCCAGATCTTATTTTAGTATTTTCAGAGCTTTCTAAAAATATATTATATGGCTGAATCGCAATATGGTCTTCTCTAAGAAATTTAAATCTCATTTCTAGTTTTTTAGCTGCATCTTTTGCAGTTAGAAAACTATATAGTGAAGTCATATTTCTTTCATTTTCTGGAAGTTCTTTTATTATGTATAAAACTAATGCCTTTAATAAATTTTCTTGTCCTTTTTCCCAAAAATCACCTCCAGCTTTTTTATTTTCTTTTGTATTAAGCATAATTGATTGTGCAAATGTTATAGCACTCATATCATCTTCTACAGTTGATAATATGTTCCATTGATTTGAGCATTCAATATTGTTTAAGTTTAATGCCTTTACTATGTAACCAAACTTTTCTAATATACTAGAACATTTTCTAAGAAGCTCTCCTTTTGGATCTGTTATAAACATACTTTCTTCTGAGCGAATGAGATTTAAAATATTTGGAATAACAAAACTACGAGACTTCATTGAACCTGAACTTCCAAATACAGCTACATTTCGATTATTGAATGTATTTTTAGGCAAGGTGATTATATCCTTTGTACCCCTAAAATATCCAAATATTATACCTTCATTTGTATTAATTGAAATATAATCCTGTAATTTGTTAATTTCGCCTCTTCCCATCCATTCAGCAGTTCCATATGTCCCTAAATTTTTTGCACAATCTATTTTTTTCTCTTTCTCCTCAAAATTAAAAGAACCTAATTTATTTACGATGAATATGGCTCTTATCATGAATCCAAATATTAAGAAAGTTATATTAAGATTTATAAGTGTAAATATTATTTGGAAATTAAATAACTTAAACAAAACTTTAATAGGAGAAAAATATAGCTCTAATAAATTTACATTAAAGAATCCTTCTTTAATCATAATTACAATAGGGGCCTCCATGTATATTATTGTAGCTATAAGTGCTAAATACTTTTTTTTACTACTTCTTGGTATTTTTTTTAATACATTCCTTAAAATTAGATAAATATTTGATAATTTAATCACCTCCTAAAAAAAATACAATATTCAGTTATATAAACTAAATATTGTATTATAATAGGCCTTATTCAATTTTTAACTTATTATCATATAAAATATCATAAATAATTATAAAACATCTCTACATAGTTATATTTCATGTTATTTACACATAGAATTTATACTTAGACTAACTAGTTTTGCATTCTTAAATTTATTTCTAATTTTATCTTTTTGATGTTCAAAACATAATATATAATAATTATCAATTCTTTTTTCTTTTATAAAATAATCTGTCAATTCTTCATTTACAAAATCATCTTCAAGAAAATTAAATGTTATTACATTGTTTATATATAAATAATTTTTTATATGTTTAATATCAATATTATTTTTCAATTGTCTATATACATTCTCATTATTAAGTTTGTTATCAGAAATTAAATTTAAGACCTTAAAAGATTCTTCTTCATACATAACTAATATTTCTTTTTTTATTGTCCTCTTATGTCCATCAATTTCTTTATAATAATTTAAATGCCTTTCTGTCTCAAATATTATTATAATATTTGTTGCCATAAAATCATTAAATTCATTAATTACTCTTTTTATATAAGCATTAGTAGACTCTTTTTTTATCTTATATACAAGATATTCTTTATCATCATTTGAAATAACTTTACCATAAAAGAGCTTTATGAATTCTATTCCATCTTGATTTAATTGTATTTTGGTTCTGCCTAATGTAATTTTAAAATTATTAAATTTACATAGCAGCTCATGTACTTCTGATAAAAATTTTCTCTTACTCATTTTAAGGTGATTTCTATAATGTAATTCATCTCCAATTAGATTTAAATATTTTTTACCTTCTGTTCCTAATATGAATATTTTGTCAGTTTCTTCTATGTATTGTTCTTGTTTTAATTTATTTATTCGTGCATATTTATATTGATTACACCTCTTTGAATTTACATCATCTAATTGATAAATCATATGTAGATATTTTCTTTTCACAGCACCATATTCATTTAATAATCTGAGACATTTCAAATCTCGTTCTTTAATCATTAAATTACTCACTCTTTTAAAAACTCCCTTCTTTTCATTATTATTTTTATTGTAAATAGAGCTTTTTTTAGTAGAGTTATCTTGCAAAATTTTTGAGATTTAAATAATCTCTTATCAGTACACTAATTTTAGCTATTTTTGACAGCTAACATAAACCTGTGTTTTTTGTTTAATGCTATCGAACTCTGTACCCATTGTAAATGCTAGATTCTTTCTTTTTTTTCAATATTGAAATTCAATACTCTCTATTTTTTATTTTTCAATATTGAAAAACGTATAAAATTCAATATTGAAAAATAAAAAAATTCAATATTGAATTTTATATTACAGAATTAAAATCTCATTTGCATATTCATCAGAGAAACTTTGATTATAAATGATTATTTCTAATCCTAATCTTTCATCACATCCACCTTCAATTAATATCTTCACTTTAGAATAATCATCATCTTTAATTAAGTCTGATTTCCTGATTGCATCAGTATAATTCTTAAAGAAATAATTATCAACATCATATCTTAAGTAATCTAAATATAATTTGTACTTTATAATAACCTTGTCAAAATGTTCATCAATATCACTAAGCTTATAAATTATTAATTGTTGAGTTAGCTCTTTATAATCAGCATAATATCTTGATGATTCAATTGAAAACAAATTTGGTGGCAACATACTTGTCCAAAATTTTATTTTTTTGTTTTTAACATATTCTTTTACTTCAATTAGTTTCTCTGAATAATTTTCTATATTATCTAAGTTCATTCTATCTATTATTTGCTCATTTTTCATAATTTGTTGTATAAGATGATACTGAGTATTTTCTAATAACTCTAAAGCCTTAAAAATATTTCTATTATTAAGCTTCATTTTTTCTCTTATATCTTTTAATGAATACTCTATAATATAATTTTTCTCACTCAAATACATCACCTCTTCAATAAATTATATTCATCTAATAAGTCTTGATTATCATCTTTATTACCTATAATTGTTATCTCGTTTGACTCATTAAATAATAAATAGTAACTATCACCATCATAAATTTTCCAACTTCCATCATGAAATTTTATTATCCCTATTATTGACTTTTTATCAAAATACAAGTCTTTCATATCATTTTTAGCTATATATACTATTGAATGAACTATATCATCAGAATATATATTAGTTCCATCAGAATCCTTTTTAAATGTAATTTCTCCTAGCGTATTTCTTTTTATTGGTATATGATGATCTATTAAATCTGGTTTTCCTGTGTTATATACTATCTTATGTATTTTAGTATCATTAACTCCTGTTGAATAATAATGTCCATATATCCAGTGATTATTTTTTATAGATTTTCCTCTAAATGTTTTTATTTTCATCTGCTCACCTTTAAAGTTCTGTAATTTTATAAGTAATATTATTTAATTCAAAACAATCTGAATCACTATATTTCTTCTTAAGAGTATTAAAAACAAAACTTATATCCTCATTTATAATTTCAAATTCTTCATTTCCTATAACTGATTTATACAACTCGCTTTCATTTAAACTTGTTATATAATCTTCAGCTATTGTATTTTTCTTTATTAATTTTTTAATCTCATACTTATGTCTAAAACTATTCTGTATAACTGTAGTTCCTAACAGATTACTGTTTATATAAATACAATCTGACAAAAGCTTTATTTCACTATAATTTCCTAGCTGAAAAAGTGATATCTCTGATACTTCTTCTATCACAAGTTTTTTATAAATTGTTATATGAATAAATATCTCCTCAATATTAGCTACAAATTCTATTTTGTATTTTCCAAATTTATTTAACATATTTCCTCCACAATATTATTCATTATTTGATGTTGTTAATATAGATGATTCATTATCTATATCATTTCTGTACTCCTTAGGATATAGCTCGCCATTAGTTAATATCTCTTTTGCCTTTTCTATAGATAGAAATTCACTTATTATAACTGTATCAATTAATAGCTCTTTTGATTCTTCTTCATATTTACACAACCTTCCCCAATAATATAATTTTTTATTTAAATATTCATTTGATTTTTCATCAACATATACAACACCCCAATTTGTTTGTCTATTACATTTAAATAGAATAGAAGGATACTCTATCCCATCTATTCTGCAATTAGCTAAAATCACATTATAATTTAGTTGACTTTCTAATTGTTTTTTAAAGTTCTTTCTTTCATTTTTATCGAAAAACATTTTTATCACCTCTTAAAAATATTCATAAAAAAAGTTATATTATAGGCTCTATAAAGCAACTACAATATAACTGATGAACATAAAAAAAGAGTTATCTTATTAAAATAACTCTTTTTTAATCCTTATTTTCTAAATATTTTAGATTTTTAATTAATACAGTTAAAACTTCCTCTACAGTTCTCAATTGATCAGGATTCAAATCTTCCAATTTATTTGTTATTTCATTTAAAACATTTGGTTTAACATGCTCAACTGAATCTTTAAGAATTATATCTGCTGATATGTCTAAAGCATTTATAAGTTCTAAAAATGTACTTAAACTTGGTATTTTTCTACCTCTTTCAATATTACTGAGGTGGTTATACCCTATATCAATTTTTTCAGATAGTTGTTCTATTGTGAGTCCTAATTCTTTTCTTCGTTCTCTTATTCTAGTACCTAAAAATTCCATGATGCTCTCTCTCTTTACATAATTTTATTCATAGTATATATTTTTGAATTTTATTTTGTAACACCCTAGAAGAACGCATTACGTTCTTCTAGGTTTAATTACTATTAAATATCTTATGCTTTTTTCTAAAAATTATGCTTGATACAGAATAAACACTATAACTTCACAACCATCTTATGTTTTAAAATGATAATTACTTGAAAAGATAACTCTTCTAAATACTATTATGATATAAAATAGTTTAATTATTTTTTTCTTCTATTAAAAATTAAACCTATTGTAGATAATATTCCTATACCCCAAAATATACCTATCCCCGTATCACCTGTAGGAGGATTATTTTTCTCTATATTATTATTATCAATTTCCTTTTCTATCTTCTCATCATTTATAAGAGAACTTATACTATTTGAGGATTCTTCTTTAGAATTATTATCCTCATAATTATTATCTTTGTCTTTTATTTCTTCATCTTTTTTAGGATATATTATTACTCCATCTGGTTTAAGTATTGCTCCATCTTCTGGTATTTGAATTGTCCCATCTGGAAATATAATTATTCCTCCTGGTGGTACAATTATATTTCCATTATCATCAATCTCTGGTTTTTCTCCATCCTCATTTGGTTTAATCTCAATATCATCAGGTGTTACAATGCTACCATCGGGAAAAACCTTATTGCCATCTTTATCTATATAATAATCATTCTGACCACCTTGATTTGTATTATCATCAATACCTGGTAATTTATCATCATTATTATTGTCATCAGGTTGTTCAGGTTGCTCAGGTTTGTCAGGGATGTTATTATTATGTTCATTGTCATTGTCATTGTCTCCCCAATCAGGACCAGGGTCAGGTAATTGTCCATCCCCATTATTCCAGCCTCCTTCTCTAACAAGAACAGCAGCAGAGCGTATTGATGTACGGTTATCACTGTTAGTGACCTTATAGCTTACTGAGTAAACACCTTCTTTTATTGTGTTTACTGTTCCACTAGATTTTACTTTATTAGTTAGATAACCATCAACTTCATCATAAGCATATAATAATCCACTTTTTATGTTAAAATCATCTCCAACAGAAAGATATACATCTCTTACCTCTAATTGTGGCCAACGAGCATTTTCCCAATCTCCAATATCTTCACTGTTTTCAGGTATATCTTCTCCTTTTTCTAAAACATGTACAATTCTAGAGAATCTAATTCTATTATCATCAGAATCGCTTACTG
>NZ_AVHW01000036.1 GCF_000449425.2 Clostridioides difficile CD160 | reverse complement strand
TTTATTTGCATATTGTATATTTATTTTTATAAAGTAATTATTATCTTAATGTTATATAATCTTATTTTTTATCATATTTTTTTGTCTATTACTTTAAAATATTTAGTGTTAAAAAATGACTTTCACCACGTGATATGGTAAAATACAGGAAAAGCTTATATATATTTTTATGAGGAGGGCATATAAATATGTTTGCATTTGGATTTAGTTTGGTAATCCTTTTATTAGTACTGCTGTTAACAGTAGGTATATTTGTGGGTATTATAAAAAAAAATAAGCCAATATTAGTTACATCTTCAGTTACTTTATCAATAATACTTATTACTATAATTGTAATTTGGAATTTAATTCCTGATGCATGGTGATAAGCTTATTTATATAACTATATACTTAGGCATTAGTATTCAGACATAATTGTATAACTCAAAAAGAGTTTTAATATTATTTGGAGGAAAAATATGAATACCATAGATTATGAAGATAGCAAAATAACAACACTTTGGAATGGATATGCAAACACAAGAAATAGTGGCTTGAAAAAGTTAGCAAACAAAAAACTAGACCTTATGATTGAATACATACTGACATTACCTGAAAGTAAGCAGAAAAATTTTGTTACATATATTTGCAAGGAACGTTTTGATAAAAATAGTATAAAAACATTTCAACAACCTCTAGTTGTTAAGTTAATTTTTCCAATAGTCAAAAAGGCTATTTTAAATGAGGAAATGCCCTTTCTTAGATGGGGATACCAGTTGGATATTCCTATTTTTTTGGATAATGAAGAATACTACTCTTCTGAGGATATGTTAAAAGACGCCTTAAGGTTAGATAACAAAGATATTAAGTCTGTAGAATTATTATTAAATAAGTATATAGATGGGCTCTGGTTTGCCTCTCACCATATACAAGAAAGTGTGATTCTAGGTACTAAAGAAAATATTAAGTATAATTTAGACGAATTGGACAAACTACTTACAAAATATAAAGAAAGATTAGGTTCGTATAGTGAATACTTAAAGGAAAAAACTTATTATCAAGAGTTGTATGACTTATGGTTTCAATATGATAAAACTAGTAAAGATATTTCATTCCCTGAATGGTTAGAAATTAGAGGATACAACTATTATTGGTGTAGTGCTTTTTATTATAAAAAATAATAGAAGCTTACTACTCTACTCTCCTAACTATATACTTTTTATTTAAAGGCTATATATCTGTTACTTAAAAGTTATATGCTTGATATACAATTAAAAGTATAAAGGTTCATAATAATATTATTATTTAAAATTATTTATTATTATACTAAAGGTTTAATGTAAATCTGACTACTATATTATATAATGAAAGTTAATTAAATATAGCTAAAAAATTATTAAATATGATGAATAAATATTTAACTTTTGTGAGGTGTAATTAAAATGATAATTAGACAAGAAAAAGAAAGTGATAAAAATAAAGTGTATGATGTTATTAAGTCTGCCTTTGAAAATGAAGAAATTTCTGACCACGATGAGCATAATCTTGTTAATCGTTTAAGAACTAGTGATAACTTTGTGCCAGAACTTTCAATAGTAGCTGAGCATGATGGAGATATAGTTGGTCATATTTTATTTACAGAAATTAAGGTTGGGGATAGTGTCCTTTTAACATTAGCTCCTGTATCAGTTTCTCCTAGTATGCAAGGCAAAAAAATTGGTACAAAGCTAATTGAAGAGGGGCATAAAGTAGCAAAGGCAAAAGGATATAAGGGTTGTGTTGTTTTAGGGCATGACAAGTATTATCCTAAGTTTGGTTATCAGGTAGCAAGTAAATTTAATATAGAAGCTCCATTTGAAGTTCCAGATAAAAACTTCATGGCTATAGAATTATTAGAAGGTAGATTGCAAGGAATCTCTGGTGTTGTAGAATATGCAAAGGAATTTTTTGAGTAGTCTTTATAAGTTTAGTATAAAAGAAATAATAATCTTATGTATAACATTTAGATGACTCTATAATTTCAAATAATTGATTTTTAGTCATCTAAATTTATTTTATAATACTAGTACTAGAAAGGATGTTTGAATATGTTTGAATCAAGATGTGGTGTTTGTTGTAACAGCTGTACAAGAAAAGAGCAAGTGAATTGCACTGGCTGTCCAAATATGGAAAAGCCATTTTGGGGTGGAGAATGTAAGGTTAAAACTTGCTGTGAAGATAAGGCGCTTAATCATTGTGGAGAATGTGATACTTTCCCTTGTGATATGCTTTTAAATAAGGGTAAAGACCAAGGTTTTGACCCTATGGTAAATATTGAGCAGTGCAGAAAATGGCTTGAGGAGACAGTTTCTAATTAATTATATTAACATATTTTATTGAGTAATATATTTAGTTAGATGGATAGATTTACATAAAATTTACAACTAAAAAAGAGTTAACTATTCGTTTTTATCATTATTTAAAATGAATAGTTGACTCTTTTACTGATTCCTAAACTTATCTAATTTTTTTAATCTTTCCAATACCACCATTTTAGTTTTTCTGATTCTGGATTTTCAGTTGATGCAAAATATACTGCACAACGATATACATATAACTGACATCTGTCTATATGATGTCCACGCATTAAACATTCTTTTTCATACATTTCTGTTGGATTTTCATCTTTAAGTGATTCGATTGTTGTATATCCCAACATCATTAAAGATTCTTCTGTTGCTTTCCCTACCCCTGGAATTTTCTGTAATTCACCCATATTACACCTTCTTTCTGAAGTCTATTTTTTGAATAAAACTTTCACCCATTAAAGGTTTTTCCCCATTACTATTTTAAAATGAAATCCTTTACAAGTTACTCCACTATGTAATATTTTTATTCCATAGAATCTTCATAAGATTTACTCCTATATTTTAAATGTCTCTATGAAATTTTTCTAATTTTTATATTATATTTATTGTATCATATTAATGATTTACCTTAATAAATATATCTTATAAAATATCTCCCTATACTCCATTTACAGACTTTCAAAAAATTCCTTATAATTCAGTTATTCTATCTGAAGCTTCTCTTATCCTTTTCATTAAATATATGAGGATATTATCTCAGTACTACTATTTATCAACTTTCTTTCAACGATTTGTACATCTTTTAATTTTTCCAACTATATTCCTAAAGTCTTTTTCCTTATTCATCTAAATTATATTTCCTTAACTGTTTCTAAAAATAATTAATAAACATTCTTTTTCTAATTTATATAGTAATATGTTTAACTATTTATACAATTATATATAACAAAATTTAAATCGAGTATTTTATTTTAAATGTCAAATATTATTTAGATTTTTAGTTAAAGATACCCTTATATTGCTTTATTAATAATTGAAACATGCCATTTCATTTTTAAACTATTGCATTTCATTTTGAAATGTAATATAGAAAAATAAAATACCACTACTAATACTACTTAAGAAAAGGTTTCTATAAATTCTTATTGAATCGATTCGGTTCTCAATTAAATTGCAATAAATTACACAAAAAAATAAAAAAATATTATTAATCCAAAAAGTTGGCATGTTTTGTGCTTTTATAATCTAACATAAATCTAAAACTAAATAAGGAGAAGAAAATGAATAAAAAATAATTGATGAAATACTTACTTGTTGCAGCTATACCAATAATTGTATGGAGCTTACCTGCTCCACAAGGATTAAAAAAAGAAACTTAGTATATTGTTGAAAATCTCCTTTTATTAGTTCTTATATAACTGGTTTCTTATTTTATTTGAAGTTTCTTTATAATTTCATCAAGAATATAAGAATTATCAAGAAACAAAGTTCTAGTTCATTATAGTATATTAATTTTTTATTCTAGTTAAATTTAATAGTTAATTTAATGATTTAGTATGAGAATTCTAGTATATCTTTTTATTTTTAGTTAATATCAAAATTATTTTATATTAAATTTACACAGTTAAAAAGAGTCTTATAATTGTAAATAAACCATTACAAAACTCTTTTTAGACTATAAATTACATTATATGTAAGCTTCTTCCCAATTTACTACCCAGTTTTCCAATGAGTCTATCTTCTCTGCCGTTAACTCCTCTTCATGAAATGACACTAATAAATTCTTTATAAAAATATTCTTCAAAAGGCTTTGTACATTTCTTGATATAAATTCAAAGTACGTATTTTCTTTGATTGCAACTGTATAATACATACATTTACTCGTTTCTTGTACATATAAGAATTTTTTCTTTGACAATCTTGATAAAGTTTTTAAAGCTACTTTCTCTGGTAAATTATGCTCTTCCTGCATATAATCAATAACCTCATATGAATTTGTTTTTATATCTAAATTCCAAATAAATTTCATAATAACTAACTCTAATTTTGATAATTTTTTTAAACACATAGTTATCACTCCACTTCCTTATCTATATAATTAGATATTACAGTAATAATTTCACAAAATCAATTACAATAATTATTATATACCATAAAAATAATAAAAAAATATTTATAATGTAATAAAGTTCACAATTATTATATTTTTCAACTTAAGTATTATAAAACTTTCAAATTGTAGTATATAAACTATTGTCTAAAATACTTGTAATACTCTATTTCATATCTAAATCAAAGATACAATTTAGAATAAATTATATATTTTACTATGTTTGCTTGACAGTATTTTTTTTAGAGCATAAAATAGTACTTGTTAGATAACAATTACTATTTTAAGGAGTTGAGCTTATGCCACCTAAAATAAAAACAGATAGAGATGCAATCATAAATGCAGGATTTGAAGTAGCAAAAAATGAAGGTGTTACTGTCATCACTGCTCAGAAAGTTGCACTAGTACTAGGTACATCAGTTGCCCCAATTTTTCGAGAATTCCAGACAGTTGAAGATTTGCGTGTTTCTGTAGAGGAAAAAATCCATACATTTCATACTCAATATATCAGTGATTACTCTTTAGATGATTCTGATTTTTTAACTTATGGACTTGGATATATTAACTTTGCCAAAGAATACCCAAATTTGTTTGAAGCTATTATGCAACACAGTACTATAAATTATAATTTAGATGAACAGGCATCCAAACAACTTGCTTTTGTGGTGAATAGTGCTGCTAGTGAAGGTTCGCTTAGTTTTGAACAGGCAAAAGAATTATTTTATAACATATGGATTTATACTCATGGTATTGCTTGTTTAGTCTACAAAGGAAGTCTAACTCTTACAGTTGAAGAAGAAAAACAACTACTTATTACTGCTTTCAATGCTTTTATTACAAAGTACAAAAAGTAAGAGTACATATCATTAAAAATAAAGGTAAGATCATCTCAAGATTAAAAATATAAACTAAAGGAGACTTATTTATGAAAGCTTTCTATACTTTTGTACAACTATGTAGTATTATCATATTTGCTACATTGTGTTCTTTTACGCCCACTGCCATATCATACTTTCTTCTTATAATTTTGATTCTTAGAATGATTCTATTTATACGCCCTACAAAAGGAGAAAAAATACAAGATTTTCAAGAACCTCAAAAGATTTTGTTGGTTATTGATATGCAAGAAGCTATGTGTGGAAAAGATGGAATTTATCCTCAAAAAGAGGAATTTGTAAGTAGTGTAAATAGAGTTATCATTGAAGCTAAAGAACAAGGACAAAAAATAGTATATATCTGTCAAGAATTTAATCACTTTGATTTTCTATTTTGCCTTATTTCAATGGGTGGTTGCCTTTTTCAAGGGTCAAAGGGAGCTTCCATTTGTAGTGATTTAAATGTCGAAAATAATGAAGTGTTTGTAAACATCAGCAAGATGCCTTTACATCCAAAAGTTTTAGTGAATACCTAAAAGAAAATAGAGTTGATACAATCTCAATTGTTGGATTAGACTCATCAGCTTGTGTTTATAAGACAGCATTAGGAGCAATAAACAGAGGGTACCATGTTAATATCATAAAGAATGGTGTTCTTGGTAAGAGTGTAAATTCTACAGAAAAGGCTTTGAAAAAATTATCGACAAAGGGTGTTTCAATTTATTAGCCCAGAAATAGTAAGTTTTAATTAATGGCAATTAGTGAACTAAACTAATTGTCATTAATTCTATAAAGTCATAATTAAACTAATTTGTTAACTCAAAATACTAATATAGCATTATACCACATTTCCTAAAGCTTACCTGCCTTAGTTGCAAAATGTGTTACACCTAAACATCCAATGGTTTTGACCAGTAATTCTTGAATAATTACCTTTTTTATCACATTATACTTTGTTTTATTTTTTAATAAAATTTAACATCATACAATCGTATTACATTAGCTTTATATTTGACTTTGTAACTTAAAAGTGCTAGTTTAAATGTATTAAATATGCTTTGTCTAAGGAGATGTACGTATGGTAATAGTAAACATAACATATACAGCTGAACTAAATAAAATTGAAGAAAAACTAGATGCACATATAGAATTTTTAAATAAATATTATGCAAATAACAAATTTATATGCTCTGGAAGAAAAAATCCTAGAGTAGGTGGAATAATTTTATGCAATACTGATAAAGAAGAAGCTAATAAAATTATACAAGAAGACCCTTTTTATATTAATAAGCTTGGTGATTATGAGATTATTGAATTTGAAGCATCAAAGATTAATAATAAATTAATAGCTGAAAAGTTAAAAGATTTATAGATTACATAAATAAAGTTATTAATTTAATAATTAAAATTAACTACTAAAATGCCCTTATAATTCTATTTAATGATTATATGGGCATTTATTTTATGCAAAATCTCCAATAGAAATAGCTATTGCAATAGCTACTTTTCCAGATAAATCTTTAATATCATTGGCACTTATAATAGGTTCTTTGATAGAGTTACCTATATTGTTTTTAGTTACTAGAATTTTATTAAAAATAAAAGGTATGAACAATGTGATTAGCAACTAACTTCGACTTTACAGATATGTTCGTAATAAATTTAATATCCTTACAACTTAAAAATTTAATATCAAAATTAATATCTTTACAACTTAATAACACCTTTAAAACTTAACAATATCCTTAGAATTTAAATAAATAGATTCTAAGGATTTTTTTATTATTTATCTTTAATTTTCCTGCTTCATATTCAAACATGATTTTAAGTAATTTAAGAAATTATTGTAGATTATTTTAAATCACATAATACTATTTGATAATAATACTATTCAATAACTATATTTTTTAATGCCTCAGTTACATTTTTTTGAAACAATCCGCCATGACTAAAAATTACTTCCTCTATATCATAATTGCTTATATTTTTGATAGCATCTGCCAACTCTTGTTTGTTGCTATGCATCACATCAACTGGCTCGAGTTCCCCATCCTTTATTTGTAACAAATCTCCAGCAATAAGTACTTTAGATTTCTTTAAATAAAGGCATATATGACCTCTAGTATGCCCACCTGTATGTATAACTTCTACTTCCTCACCTAAATTTAAAACTTCATGGTTATCCAAAGATACATCTACTTTAGTGTATGATGACTTAAATCCAAGTCCCATAACATTTAACATACTAAGCATCTTATCATCAATATTGTCCACCATTTGCTCTAACATATAAAGTTTATAAGGCGTTTCTTCCCCTGTTATATAGCTAACTTCACTTTTGTATGCGTATACTTTGATATTATTCTCAGACTTTTCTCTTAAGTAATTTATATTTCCTATATGGTCTATATCATGATGAGTGATTATTATATTTTTTAATTTATTGAAGCTTGTATTACTTTTGTTAAGAGCCTCCATTATCAACTCCCCTTGCCCTGGCAGACCAGTATCGACAAGAGTTGCCTCATCTTCTGTATAGATTACAGGAATATACATAACTTTATTTTCGCCCAATACATGTGATGAAACTTTTAAAACATCTAATCCTTTTGTTAAGTTCATAATATTTCTCCTTATAATTACTTAATTAGAGGTCAATTTAATTAAAGAAATTGAAAAAACATAGATTATCCTCTAGTTATATTTTATTAATAAAAAATTGTTAATACCTAGTATATCACTTAAGTTGAGGGATTACTCGACTTGATTTTTTTGTTATTTTGTGGTATAGTAATTAGTATAAAAGTAAGTAATTATAAGCTTTACAACCACTTTTATTTTTTCTTATTATTCTTTGATTTACTCTCGTATTTATATTATTAAAACTAAAAGTACATTAAAAGAATATGAAAAAATATTACACTACATTATAGATGATTATTTATAAAGAAAAGAATATTATTTAATTAATAAAATTTAATTAATAAAAAACATTAGCCATATGACTAATGTTTTTTTAATTTATATGCATGTTGATTCATTTATATGCATGTTAATTCATTTATATAACTCCTTAGATTTCTGTTTTAATAAGGTGATTTTTTGAAAATAATTTGAAATACAGCTCACAACACGCACAATCATCCCCATAATTGATAAATAATCAATGAAAAACAAAATTATTGGGCGTTCTTTATCAAAGAATACAAACTGATTAACAAGAAACATATAATCTATAATGTTTTGCTGTACAAATGCATAAACACCATAAACAACTACCACAGTAGAAATGATTCGCAAAATCCAAACTCTAATCTTTGAATTTTTAATATAAAACACACTACTTACAGTATTTATCATGATTCTCCAGTGAAGACCAAGATGTATTGACATCAACACAAATCCCCAATAAGAAGCAAGTAAATGTACTGTTCTAGCTAATGATACCCCATTATGTATTGGTAGAAAAATAAAAACATGATTTGATAGAATTATTCCACTGACCATTAAACACATCATACAAACAAGTAGTAAAACATTTACTATCAGTAAGATAATTCTAGTGCATGAATACCGACCTTTTAGTATATTTTTATACCATCTATAATTTAAAATATTATGCAGAATGAATATAATAAATATCACCAATCCCAGCCATTCATGTGTAGACTCACCCACCAGTTCATATGCCATTATAATTGGTAACATTCCAATCATTCCAACATCAAGAAGGATTTGCAAGATTCTTTTTGGGGACATATTTAAGCACTCCTTTAAAGTATATAACTTTACATTTTTTCTATAGTAACTCTAACTCCCTTCTCCATATTACTCAACTCTTCTAAACCAGATTCAAAATGCCCCATAGGAATCAATCCATTGGCATAAGGCTGGTCTTTGTAATATATTGCTAGATTGCCCCAAGGGCCATAACATGTAATATCTCCAATATCTGGGTTATAGCCACTAGGTGCTTCTTTTTGAGAAAGTTCTGTTGGAGTATAGGCAATTTTTTCTGCACCTGCAAAGTCATCAAAGGAAACTGTTATTGGAAGCTGAACAATCAAACTTTGTGTAGTTGGATTATTTTCAAGCACAGCAATTGCTTCTTTATCATCAAATGTTAACTTAATACGGATTTCATGTTCATTTATTTTATCAGGACTACTTACTTTATCAATAGAATTTACTTTATTAGTAGCATTTACTTTATTAGTAGTATTTATTTTATCAGTGGCATTTGTACTTTGATTATTTGGGACTTGAGATAGTGCGTTTAAATCATCTGCCTTTGTTTTAGCTGATGATGTATTGTTACATGCTGATAAAACAAAGCTACTAGTTAATATAGCTAAAAATATAATCCATTTTCTTATTTTACGCATACAAAATCCTCCTTTTATCTATAAGTAAATCTCGTTTGTTAATCAATGAAGTTCATGTTTTTCAACAATTTATTTTCTTATATGTTAGTTTTATTAAATAGATTTTCCCATTTCGTAAGCCTTTTTCAGTATATTTGTATCATTTTTAATTGCACCAATTTGGTCTAAGCCAGTCCCTCTTACTACACCAGCCAATCTTGCTTTTTCAAAACAGTCAATCCATCCCTGCAACCCTTTAAGTGCACCATCCATGGCACTTTCATTAACATCTGCTGCTGTTGCAAGTAGATAAATATCACTAAAGGCATACTCAGCTGGAAAAATTGGATTTGTTCTATCCAAAAGTGTTTTCATCTGTCCAGTCATCTCATAGAAATATATTGGACTAGCAAATACAAGTACATCAGAATTACACATCTTTTTAATGATGTCATTTGCATCATCTTTTAGTACACATTTACATGTTGTTTGGCAAGCAAGACATCCAGTACAAAACTGAATGTTTTTATCATATAGAGTAATCTTTTCCACTTTATTACCTTGTTCTCTTGCCCCTCTTGCAAATTCATCTGCTAGTTCTTCAGAGTTTCCATTTTTTCGTGGACTAGTAGATATTATACAAATATTTTTTCCCATAATTTTATTCCCCTTTTAAATTAATTATTATATATTTATTTTGTTAATCCAAGATTAGACAACCATGTGTTTATCTCATCTTCTGTATCATCTGGAAGTGTTTGACTAATAGCTAGACCATCTTTAATTGTTGCTTGTGGCTGTTCTTTTCTGATGTTCTCAATACTGTTTGAAAATCCACTACCACCACTAGTACAAAATGGTATGATAATTTTATTTGAAAAATCATACTCTTCTAAAAAGCTATACACTGCCATTGGCATATCACCCCACCAGTTAGGATATCCAATAAAAATTATGTCATAAGAGTCTATATCACTTCTATTAGTTAAAAGTTTTGGACGAATGTTATCGTTTCGTTCATCACGCCCTTGAGTTTCAATAATACTATAATCAGATGGATATTTATTTTCCATCTCTATAAGAGATATATCACCACCAGTTTTACTTTGAATCATCTTTGCAACAATTTCAGTATTTCCTTCAATTACATTGTTTCTAATATTTACACTTGCAGAGGATACAGCTTCTGTTTCATTTGGAGTATCTGAGTTCCCAATACGAGAAAAATAAGCAACTAAGATACGTGCATCTTCTATTTTGATTGCTTCACTATCAGGTTTTAATGATTCACTCGTTTCAGATGTTTTACTTTGAGTAGATTCTGATTCTTGTTGTTTTTCACATGCAACAAGAAAGAATATCAATGTAGAGCAAAGAACCACACCTATCAGCTTTTTGTAATAGTTTATCATTTATATATCACTCCTTAATCGTATGCTTTTTCAAAAATTGCAACACATTCTTCATGGTTCATTTCACAAGGATTTGCAAGGAATAGACCTCCCATAGTATCACGGGCATTTTTTGCTAAAACATCAAGTTCTTCATAAACAATCCCATAATCACTCATCTTCAAGTTATCAACACCACATGCTTTTTGTAGGTCTACTAGTGTTGTGATGAAATCTTCTGGCTTTGAGGCATTCTTCATACCCATAGCCTGTGCCATTCGTATAAATCTTTCATCACAGGCATGTTTATCAATAAAGAATTCATAAAATGCTTTTGATATCATAATTAAACCTGCTCCATGAGGAAGATTCTGATGATATGCACTCATAGCATGTTCCATTGAATGTTTGGCTGTAGTGCTGGTGATTACCATTGCTTGACCAGATAAGGTATTAGCAAAAGCAACATGTTCTCTTGCTTTTATATCTTTTCCATCTTTTACTGCACGAGCAAGATAGTTTGCAATATTTTCGATAGCAGTTAAAGCAATCATGTCACTCATAGGATTCGCAAATTTGCTAATATAGACTTCTGTTGAATGAAATAGTGCATCAAAACCTTGATATGCAGTATACTCTGAAGGTACAGTTGTCATAAGCTCAGGGTCTACAATTGCTAATACAGGAAAAAGTCTATCATCTCCACCAAAACCTATCTTCTCATTTGTTTTATCATTGGTAATAACTCCCCATTGGTCAACTTCTGAACCAGTTCCAGCAGTAGTTGTAATACATACAAGTGGAAGAGGATTTTTTACAAGCAGTTTTTCTCCACCTGTGCCACCAAATATATAATCCCATATATCTCCATCATTTGTGGCCATTGCAGCCATTGCTTTTGAGGCATCCATTACACTACCACCACCTAAAGCAACTATAAAGTCACAATTATTGTCACGTGCTATTTTAGCACCTTCCATAATAGTAGATTTAATAGGATTTGCCTGTACTTCATCAAACAATACAAATTCTACTCCAGCAATTTTAAGCTGTTCTTGTGTTCGATTAAGAGCTCCACTAGTATGCGTAGATTTTCCATTTGATATGACAAGTAATGCTTTTTTCCCAGGTAAACTCTCTCTATGGAGTTGATTTAGTTGCCCACATCCAAATTTTACACGTGTTGGTATAAAAAAATTAAAGTTAGTATTCATTTTATTCACCTTTCCTTTTTGTATTTTAATTTTTATTTTCGGTGTTAAAAATCAAGTAACAAAGTCTTTGATTTTTATTAATTTTCCTAAGAAACACATATCTATAATTTAAGGAGCATATACTTATAATTTGATGATAGAATATGCTCATTTTAAATTTTAGATAATAAAACTATATTGATTTTGTTTATCAATTATAGTATCATCCCTTTCAACTACATTATAGAATCTGGCTATTCAAATATCAAATACCTATATTAAATCTATTGTTATGCTTTATAAGCATAGCTTTTATTTCTGTTTAATTATCACTCACTTTATCACCCTTTCACTTTTGATAAATCATGATATAAAAGTGACCTAATCAAAGCATGAAAAATGACTAGGACATGAAATCGTAGTATAATCTATTACAAGAAGTTAGCTGATAAATTTTAATTTTTAAAGGAGAATAAGGAATATGATATTTAAAAATACTCCTGAACTAAAAACAGAAAGACTCATATTAAGAAGGTTTACTGAGAATGACATAGAAGCTTTGTTCAAAATTTACAGTGACAAAGATGTAAATACTTATTTGCCATGCTTTCCCCTTAAATCACTAGAAGAAACAAAGGTGTTTTTTGAAAAAAAGTATGTAGAAGCATATAAAAAGTCTCATGGATATAACTATGCTATTTGCTTAAAAAACGGCAATATACCAATAGGTTATGTCAATGTAAGTATGGATGACAATCATGATTTTGGTTACGGACTGTGTAAAGAATTTTGGCACAAGGGTATTGTAACTGAAGCAAGTAAAGCAGTTGTCGAACAGTTAAAAAGAGATAATTTCCCTTATATTACTGCTACACATGATATTAAAAATCCACGTAGCGGTAATGTAATGAAGCAATTAGGTATGAGCTATCAATATTCTTATGAAGAACAATGGCAACCAAAAGACATATTAGTTACATTTAGAATGTATCAACTGAATCTTGATGGTAAGAATGATAGGGTATATAAAAAGTACTGGGATAATTCAACGGTTCACTTTGTTGAGAGAGGTGTTTAAATTATGATTATTTTAATTGCGGGTGCTTCTCATACTGGAAAAACTTTATTTGCACAGAAAATATTAGAAAAATACAAATATACATATCTATCTATTGACCTATTAAAAATGGGACTTATACGAAGTGGAAATACTAAGTTAACACCAGAAGATGATGAAGAGCTTGTACCTTATCTATGGTCTATCGTTAAAGAAATTATAAAAACAGCTATCGAAAATAATCAGAACCTTGTAGTTGAGGGATGTTATATTCCATTTGATTGGAAAAAAGATTTTGATAGTAAGTATATAAAAGAAATTCAGTATTATTGCCTTATTATGACTAAGAATTATATAGAAAGACATTTTTCAGATATTAAAAAATATGCAAATGCCATTGAAAGTCGATTGGATGATTCATTCTGCACAATGGAATCTACTATTGAAGAAAATACTAAAAATCTACAAATGTGTAAAAAGTATGACTGTGACTATGTCTTAATAGAAGATGAATATACTGTGGATATTAGTTTTTAAGATTATGTTCTTATTAATTTTAAAATATAACGAAATGAAAAAGGAAAAACGGTATAACATAAAGAATATGTTATACCGTTTTTCCTTAAAAAGAGACATTCTTATTGTCACAAACTAAGTAAGTATTTATCATAGACTAGCTAATTACTTATCACGAACTAACCAAATATAAAATTTATTTACATCCCAATATTTAATTCCCTCATTTTCTTTTTAATTACAAAACCCATCTACAGCATAGGTACCATAATACCAGCCACTACAATGGAAATCATACAAGCCATACCACCAACTACTAACTTAGGCATTATTTTAGACATCAAATATGCTTTTTCTTCTTCCGTTTCTCCAATAGCATTACACACTTCATTTGAAATCAAATATGTAGTTGGGAATCCCAACATCTGACAGAATCCTACTCCAAAAGCAAGAGGCTTAGAACCAATGATTTTCCAACCTGGAAGTACCTTCATCACAAGGAATATCCCAATAATAGAAACTGCGAACATACCTACAATTGGTACAAACAGACTAATTAAATCTCCCAAAGAAACTTTTGCTAAAGAAGGAATAACAGCTGCAAATACAACCATGTTGATAAAACCTTTGATTTTCCCTTTTTCTAAAATATCTTTTGGTACAATACCAATACGAGTTACAAGCACACCAACTATAAGACATACAATAGAATAATTCACATGGATAACCTCTGAGAGCTCATACCCCAAATAAGAAAATATAGCTATAAAAAATATACAAACATTTGTAGAATAATATTTATCATACTTCTCACAGAAAACTTGCTTTACTTTTTCCCCTGTACCCTCTGCTTCTTTCTTATCATTATCGACATTGGCTAAATCAATCCCCTTTGCCTTTGCTTCATGATATTCCACTAAAAGACGATTTGCTTCTTGTAGTGCAGCTCTGGAAGCAATTGGTGTACCAACAAACTTTTGGATTGCAAATACAACTGTTGCTGTAGCCGCCGCAAGTGTCAATCCTTTTTCTAATGCTGCTTGTGTCATAATAGTAGTAGCAGGTAATGCTCCATTGATAACTGGTATACTTGTCAACACTGTTGCTTTTCCAAATAAAGGAATACAAAGTGAAACACAAACTATAACTGCCACAATCCCAAGCCATGCTGTCAATACAGTTCTCCATTCATCTATAAACTGTCTAACGTTCAACATCGTTCCCATACTAAACATAATCATTGGAACACTCCAACTTGCAGCTGCTGTCATACCTGCTCTTTCAATAATATCCCCTGGTATTACCTTTGTAACAAACAGAATCAAAAATAAAAGTAATGTCACAAATACAGCTGAAACCTTTGCTTTTGTTTTACTTGCAATCAAATCCCCAATGGCAAATAAAACTAATACGACACTAAACCATAATAACATATCACTCATAGAATAACCCCCTTATAAATATCTTTCAAACCAATCTACAATGGCATTGGCACGTACAACTCTATTAGATGGTCTTCCGTTTCTAGACAATCCATGTGTATCCCCGTGGAATAAATACATTTCCGTATCTACACCAATCTGTTTTAATGCTGTAAACATCTGGAAGGTATCTCCCATAAAACATCTATAATCCCTATCACTATGTAAGAATAAAGTTGGTGTCTTTACATTTTTTACATACTTAATAGGTGAATGGTTCCAAAGAACTTCCTCATGATTCCAAGGTGTCTTATCCCCACAAGTTTGCTTCATAATTCTATCCCCAAAGTCGATAATTAAGGAAGCTGTAATCAAGTTACTAATACCTCTTTGAGAAGCAACTGCCTTGAAACGGTCTGTATGACCAATTATCCAGTTTGTCATATAACCACCATAACTTCCACCTGCAACACCTAAACGGTCTGCATCAATCCCAGGGTATCTCTCAATACAAGTATCTACAAATTCCATAAGATGGTCATAATCAACATATCCCCATCTTTCTACCATTTCCAAAAACTCTTCACCATAACCGTCACCACCATGAGGATTACAATAAATAACATACATTCCTTTTGTAGCTACACACTGCTTTAAGTGTGTAAACATGTAACCATATGCCCACTTAGGTCCACCATGAATGAACAATACAGCAGGATATTTTTCACCTTCTTTTGCATCTATTGGTGGTATAACAAAACCATCAACTTCTTCTTTATTTTTTGCTACAAATGTTAATTTCTCAGGTAGTGAAACCTTATGACTATCCAAATATGGCTTAGAAAAAGAAGTCATTTTTTTCATTGCACCAGTAGCCATATCAATGCTATATATTTCTGCCAATTCATAATCTTTCAACATGATTGTGTACATAGTGTTGTCATAAATATCAAAAGATGTAAAAGCATCCACTTTTGTGATGATACGTATATTACCTGTTTTTGTATCAAACTCATCAAACTCTGTCATAGTTCTGCAAATTCTTGCTCCAATAAACTTATCTCCTACGACTTTATTACTACGTCCACCACCATATACTGCATCTACATCCAGTAATGTAGCATACATCCCGTCTGGACTAGCAATCATATTCATTTCACCAGTATTCAAGTCAAGCATAAAAATATCATGATTTTGTGTAATAGAACGGTCTAATATAGACGCTTGTAACATTACTCTATCTTCACCAATATATTTAACTAAGCTGATTTGATATTTTCCTTGTGGTATGAGTTCTCTTGTTTCACCACTATCTACATGGTACTCCCAAAGACCAGAGAAAGGCGTCGCACAATCTTCATAAATCTGACCTGAATATAAAACTCTTTTTTTATCAGGAGAAACATCTACACCTGCTACCTCACAATATTTTGGTGTAATAGCTTTTGTTTCTTTTTTTCCTTCTTGATACAATTCTAATGTTACACGTCTTCTTTGAGAGAAATTTTCCCCATCTCTTATAAAAGGTTTATCTGTAAATGTCCAATAATCTACTCCTTCTACTGCTCTGTCTGGTTCTATTTTTTTAGCATCTGTTGGATTTTTTGTTGTAAATAACCACAATTTATTTCCAAGTGATATAGGTACACTACAGGCTTTTGGAATAGAAAATGCTTTTTTTGCTTCTCCTCCTTTTATAGAAATAGTGTAAAAATCTGTTGTACCTGCCTTGGGTTTATCTCTTTTAGATGTAAAAAGAAGTTCTGTATTAGAAATCCAGCTAAATGATGTTACATCTTTTGTTTGTGTCATATGTATTTGTTTTTCTGTTTTAGTATCCATAGCATATAAGTCATGTTCATAGCAGTCTTTTTCCTCATTGATATTTGATATAATATAAGCAATATGTTTTCCATCAGGTGAACAAGAAATATCATGTGGAAATATATATTCAAAAATATCTGAACTTTCAATCTTTAGTTTTTCCATTTTTGTATTCTCCTTTCTTTATTGTCCTTTTTTCTGTATTATTTTTTTTAGTTATTATCTTTATATAGGAGTATTTTTTAATACACATTACTTTTCTTCTTTTATGTACATTGAAAACCAATCCATCATTTCAACTAGTCTTTGTAGTTTTTGTTTTGGTCTACCTGAGCGAGATAACTCGTGATTTTCACCTTCAAAGAGACAAAGTTTTGTAGGGCATCCATGAATTTTTAATGCAGAAAACATTTGGAATGCTTCTTGCATATAGCATCTGTAATCTTTTTCACCATGTAAAAATAAAGTTGGGGTAACACACTTATCGGCATAGGCTAAAGGAGATTGTTTCCATTGCAATTCGTGGTCTTCCATGTGAGAAGCACCTGTTTGTCCTTTGCAGAAATAATAACCAATATCTGTTGTACCTTCCATACCACTCCAGTTTGCAATAGAACGTTGAGCACAAGCAGCAGCAAAACGGTTTGTATGACCAATAATCCAATTTGTCATAAATCCACCATAACTTCCACCTTCCACAGCTAGTTTTGTTTCATCAATGTCTGTGTATTTTTCAAGTACTGTATCTGTAAATTCCATAAAATCTATATAATCAATATCCCCAAACTGTTTTCTAATATCTGCAAAATCATTGCCACGACCTTCAGAGCCCCTTGGATTACAGAAGAAAACAAAGTAACCTTGACTTGCAAATACCTGTATCTCATGCATAAAATATGGTCCATATGTTAGTCTTGGTCCACCATGAATCGCTAATATAGCTGGATATTTTTCCCCTACCTTATAATCTACTGGTTTGTATACATATCCTTGTATTTCCCAGTCAGCACTTCCTTTTGACTCGATATATTCTGGTACAGAAATTTTATATTCATCTAAAATATGGTCATTTAAATGTGTTTTCTTACACAATGCTCCATTTTCTACTGTATAAACTTCAGGTAATCCGTTTTCTGAACAGCCTATACATACAATGTTTCCATCTTTCACATCTATAAAGTCAACTGAACCTGTTTGTGTAACTTTTTCCTGTCTTCCTGTTGGAATATGTATTCTTTCAATAATGCAATCCATATTTACTGTAGAAGTATAATAAATATATTCACCATCTACTTTTGTTGTCTGACCAGCACCTATTTTAATATCAGATGTTACTGTATTTCCAATACAATGATGCTGATGTTCTGAAAGTAACTTCATTTCTTTTGTATCAATATCTATTGTATAAAAATCTCCATTTTCTCCATTCCCATAAGATAAAGCATCAGTTAAATTTAGTATTGCTTGATTTTTATATAATTCAAAACCTTTTACAATATACTTATCTTTTTCTAAGATACAAACATTCTCATTAGTATTTGTATCAAATACATAAACGCCATTTTTTAGACCTTTTACATCTTCAAACTCTTGACCTACATATAAGATTTTGCCATCACTTATTTTCATACCTACAACATTAAACATAGGTGCTGTAATTGGTTTTAAATCTTTTGTGTTGCTGTTGTATAAGTATAGACGTTTTCTTTTTCTACTGATATATCCTTCACCATTGACAGCATAAGGAATTTCTTTGAAATGCTCATAGTGTCTTTTATTATAAGCATTTATTTTTTTCTGTTGCTCTTCTTCTGACAATCCTTCCACAACAGGTCTGTCATTATCATAAGAATCAATAACTGCATACAAACCTTTTCCTATAGGATTTAATTTTCCACCTTTGATAGGGAGTGTAAAAAGTTCTTCTGCTTCTCCGCCATGTAAGTATAAAGTGTAATAACTCATACATTGCTTACCATTTTTGATAGCTTCTTTTACTTTTTCATTTCTTAAAGCAGGAAACACAATAGTATTTTCATCTTCCCAAGCATATGCTCCTACAGAGTTTATAGATGTTATTTGTTTTAGTTCACCACTCTTATTGTCTAACACATAAATTTGGCTTGTGTAACCATTCTCTTTGATATCAGCTTTTTTTACAACTAATGCTGTATAGCCTCCATCTGGTGACAACTGGCAATCACTCACAAATTGATATTCCAAAAATGTTTCACTTGTAAATAGCTTCTTCATAGTCTTTTCTATCCTTTCTGTAATAATTTTATTCAAACTCCCTACCACCTCTTTCATTTTTTATTTTAAATTTAAAATAAAAAATTTTAAATTTAAAATAAAAAATTTTATAAAGGCTATTTTTTTAGGAAGCCTTATGGCTTCCCTGTAATATTTCTGATTTACACTATATAAATATATAGAAACCTCGAAATACATTATTCATCTTCACAGAATCGTTTAATAGTTCCTTGAATATGATTTCTTAATTTCTCCACTGCTTTTTTTGTATCTTTGCTTTCAATAAATTTCAATATTTCAAAATGGTCTTGCACTGTTCCTTCGTAGTTACGATTTTTTAATGGGCGTATCAGATAATTTACTACTACAAATCTTCCTTGTATACCAACATATACATCATTTAAAATCTCATTATTAGCACCTTCAACAATAGCTTTATGTAATTTTAAATCTGTAAGTGCAAGTTCTACAGATTTTTCTTGTTTATAGAACTCTTCACATTTATCAGAATATCTTTTTATCGCTTCTAGCTTTTGTTGGAATACCTCTTCTTCCTCTTGCATCATTTTTTCTAGAGCATATGTTTCAATCAGTGTTCTTGTTTCACAAACTTGCTTTACCATATCGTATTCATACTCTGGTACATATACTTTACCATTTGTCATAATAGTAAGCACACCATCTTTATTTAACATTTTTACTGCTTGTACTACTGGTGTTCTGCTTACTTCAAATTTTTCACAAAGGTCATTTAGTAATATTTTTTGACCTACAGAGTATTCGCCACGAATAAGACTTTCAATAATCTTATGATATAAAATTTCATCTAAATTTGATTTTACTTTCACTACTATCACCTTATTTCTATTCTTTTGCCATATTATAATAAAACCATAATTTTTAAAATATCATTAGACAAATTAAACTATAAAAGCTTATTATGTCTTAATAACTGGAATAATATGTTACAAAAAGTATAGCATCTTTTTATTCTTTCCGCAATAAATAAAAAATAAAAAATTTTAAATTTAAAATTTTTTATTTTTTCACTTCTTTGGATAATAGTAAAAAAGTATAATAATAGTTAAGTTGTCTTACATTTCTATTTTTAATTTGGATTTTTAATATATTCAGATTACTGTTAATATATTTTAAATCTTATACTATATAAGTTTTATATTTATGATTTTTATCGTTTTATTAATAGAATTTGTAGTTATTAGTTTATTAATAGCATTATCATTTTTTATTATGTATTTATCTTAGTCCATTTCATTTAAGGGAGAGTTTGTATTTGTTTTATATGTACATTAATAATCACTCAAATTTATTTTACTTTATATAATCAGTTATTCCTAATCTGTTTCCAAATGGGTCTTCAAATTTAATAGCATTTCCTGTTCCAATTTTAAATGGTTCAGATAAGAAATATATAGAAATAATGGTGAATAAAAAGAAAGGATGATATGAGACTATGTTTCTATAACCTAAATCTAAAATTACACTTAAATAAGTCTTTGCTCATTTTAATATTTTTATTTGATTTTCTGATGAAAATTTTTTATAATAAAAACTTGTAAGTTATGATTATACTCTACTTTAAGTCTACATACAAAAGAAAAATAGATACATAAATATTAAAATTTGCTTTGAAATTAGGAGGATATATGAAACTAAATAAAGCTATATTTACAGAAGAACATGCTATAGAAGTTACTAATTGGAAATATGAAGGGGAATATTCAATATACAATCTACCTTCATGGGATGAGATTAAAAAGAATAATTTCTCACTAACAAAAGAAGATAAAAGAAAAAATTTTATAAGTTTTATAGATGACAATAAAGAATTGATAGGTTTTATAAACTTATTAGATAAAGGAAGCTCTGTATTCTTTGGCATTGGTATAAAGCCAGATTATTGTGGAATGGGAATTGGTAAAGCAATAATTAGTTTAGGCTTAGAAGAATGTAGAAATAAATATAGTACTAAACCTATTGTATTAGAAGTAAGAACCTGGAATACGAGAGCTGTAAAATGTTATGAGTCTCAAGGATTTAAAATAGTTGAGACTAAGATACAAAAAACGTACTTAGGGGATGGAGAATTTTTTGTTATGAGGTATCAAGAGTTTCAAAATTAAGTGACCTATTTTTACAACTCTAAGATACTGAATATCTAACAAATTCTTTTAAATTCATTATATATTTTTATTTCTAGGTGAAATCTGCTACTATATATATAATTATAAAGTTTAAGATAAGGAGAATTAATATGTCAAATGATATTAAATTAATAAAAAAAGAAATAAATTATTTTTTATTAATAAACTTTTTACTAATTGCTTTTATATCTATATTTTTATTTTTATCAGTATCAAAACCAAATAATAGCGAATTTATATCAAACTTTTCATTATTATTTATGTATATTCCTGCATTTTCTGCTATTGTTGTCCTAAAAAGAGTTTCTAATTATAAGTTTAATTCAACAGTGGATAAATTTTTAAAGTTTTTTGCTATAGTTACAGTTGTGAGAATAGTAATACCTATAGCTGAAATATTTTTAATTAATAACAGTATTATTTCTGCAACAATAGATACATTAACATCTTTTTATCTTCTAGCTGTTGTTCTTTACAATGAATCTCAATTTGAAGTTTTAAATTTATCTTTAGGTAAAAATTTTAAAAAGGTTTTAAGTGTGATATTAATATTCTTGATATTAATTATAGTTAGAATTATTATTAGTAATGAAAATTTATCAATTGATATTATCAATAAATTTCTTATAGCATTTGTAAATATAATTATAAATTTATGTTTGGGTTTTAATTTATTTTTTGGAGAAGAATTTGGATGAAGATACTTTCTTCAACCTAGACTACAAAAGATTTATGGAAAAAAATTTGGTGTAATAGTTTTAGGTTTTATATGGGGAATTTGGCATTTGCCCCTTTGTATTACTTTGTACAGTCCGGAAACTCCATTTTATTGTGTTATTTCCCATATATCATATTGTACCTTTATAGGAATATTTTTAGGATATACTTATCTGAAGACCAAAAACCTTTGGGCACCAATATTAATCCACTTAGTAAATAACAATGTTTATGTTATACTTCAAGGAGGTAACGAATCTATATTTACATTAGAATCACTATTTTGGAGTATTGTAGTTGATGCTATATTGTTTTTGCCATTCTTATTTACTAAAGAGTACAAAACTAATAACCCTGATGAAAGTTCTAAATAGTCTATAAATATGCTTTTTCCGATATTTAATTTTTCCATTATTTTTATTACTGTATTCTCATTTTTTAAATATGATTCGATTGCTTTAAATTTTTGCTCTGATTATACCTTAGTTTTGAACATAGCAAAACCCTCTTAGCTTTAGACAGTTTTATATATTTTAATGTCTACTAAGAGGGGGGCATATTTCATGATAAGAATGTCTAAGAACTTAATGTTAAATTTCTTAAGAAAAATATAATTATATAAAAAGTCATCATTTTTTACTATAAACAACTATTTCCATAATATTTTATATGCTTCTCTAAAATCTTCTAAACTTGATAGATATTCAATCAAAGGTTCATAATTCCCTATGCTACATGAATTTAAGGAACTTCTATATAAATCTTCACTATCCCAAGATACAATTTTTATAGGAAGATTATTTTCTAGCATCTGTTTTAACATAACGAATCTACCTATGCGACCATTACCATCTTGAAATGGATGTATCAATTCAAATCTATAATGGAATTCAGCTATAACTTTAATAGTTATTTCATTTTGATTGTAGTACCATTCAATTAACTCATCAAGCTTTGGTTCTACTTCAAATGGCTGTGCTATATTTACATCAGTTCCTAGTATCATATTTGGTATAGTTTTATATATACCAGCCATCCCTCTAGAATGTAAAGTTGTATTAAACATTAAACTTGAATGTAAATTTCTTAAGAAACTATGTGTTATTTTTTCTTTCAATGAATCAATTATTGCGTCAAATGCATAGCTAGAATTAACAGTTTCTTGTACGTCATCTAAGGTATGTCTTCCTGTAACGACATTCTTATCAAGCAAAAGTGCTAGTGCCTCTGTAGTAAAAGTACTACCCTCTATCTTATTGGAATGATAAAGGAAATGATGTTTTAATACACTATAAAGTGAGTTTTTAAGTTCTTTTGTCTCAAGCAATTTATCTAAAAATGTATTGTTCATGTTATCACCTCAATTATTTTGATATTTTTAAATCATTATGTAATTTTATAATAGTTATTTTGAGGTATACAAGATTAGAATTTATGAGCAGTTTGGAATTTTATTATAGTCATAATTTATAAGAATGGTCTATCATTTTATAACTTATTTAATGATTATCCACTTATTCCACCCATATTTACTTTCAATACCCCTCCATTTTCTACTCAATTTACTAATAAATATATACAGCAAATTTCATAACTCATATCCCTCTTATTATATCACTTTACACAACATCTCATCGCAATATTCTATATTCTTTCTACTGACAAAGCTCTTATCTCTTTCTTCAATTTCACTGCCAGAATTGCAGCAGATATAACCATAAACAAATCAGCAATCGGTTGAGCAAAAATCACGCCATTAATCCCCATAATTGATGGCAACAATAATATAGTCGGTATAAAAAACAACCCTTGTCTACTTACACTAAGAAAAGCACCTTCTTTTGCTTTCCCAAGTGCAAGAAATAGTATAGAATAAACTGTACCAAATCCAAAGAAAATAAACATTACACTACTTATTCTAAGAGCAAATGTACCAATTTCTATTACAGAATTATCATTGGTTGAAAACAAAGATATAATAGGTTCTGGAAATATAATTAAAACTAATGACATCAATAAACAAAAAGTAGTTGTCCACTTTAAAGTAGTACTTATAGCCTCGTTTAATCTCATATATTGCTTAGCTCCATAACTATATCCAGCTATTGGTTGAAATCCTTTTTCAAAACCAAACACTGCATAAGAACCCATTGACATTATACGTGTAACAATTCCCATAGCTGCTATTGCTGAATCTCCATAACCTTGAGCACCTTTATTGGTAAGCCCTATAGCTACACTTGTTAAAATCTGAAATACAAGAGTTGGTATCCCTACTTTAAGTATTTGTAAGTAAATTTCACGTTCAAATCTAAACTCCCTTATAGAAAAATTGAAAATACTTTTTTTCATTAATAGATAAACTACATACATTAAACTAGTTATTGCCTGTGCTATGGCAGTTGCAACTGCTGCACCTGAGATACCCATATCTAATCCATATATACAAATAGGTGCTAATACCAAGTTTAATCCTGCTCCTAATAACATGCTTATCATAGATATTTTGGTTGACCCCTCACTGGTTGCTATATTGTTCATAGTTACATTGAATACATTAAAAATTGAACTTGCTACATAAATCACTGCATACTGTTTTGCATATGGAAAAATGGTATCTGTAGCTCCTAGTGCAAATATGATTTTGTCAATGAAACACTCAATCAATACAATTGAGATTATACCAATAAATATACTTGAATACAGTGCAGTTGATGCTGCATGATTAGCTTGTGAATTATTTCCTTCTCCTAATAATCTGGACAAGTATGATGATACTCCTCCACCAAATAATAGTGCTATCCCGACGATTACTTGTCCAAGTGGGAATGCAATTGAAACAGCTCCCATCTGACTAGTACCAAGCCCCCCAACAAAATAAGCATCTACTAAATTATAGAATCCTGTAACTAGCATACCAATCATTGTTGGGATTCCCATTTTTAATAAAAGTTTTTTTATAGGTGTCTCTTTAAGTAGTTTTATACGTTGTTCGTTATCCATGATAAATCCTCCTTCTAAATGTTCTTTTATGTAGTTTATATAACTATCATTTGATTTAACTTACACAATTCTTATTTAAGCTAACTTACACAATTCTTATTTATTCTAACTTATACAATTCTTATTTAAGCTAACTTATACAATCCTTATTTAAGCTAACTTATACAATTCTTTTTTAAGCTAACTTATACAATTCTTTTTTAATCTAAGTAAACATTCATATAAAAGCGATAATAATAAAATTCTCTAATTAAACTCATATATAAGCCTTCTTATTCTAAAGGATACTTTAAATGTAAGTTTTCTTATTCTTACGTGAAATAACAAGTCTAATCATTACATGATAGCTCCCATCCACTGGAGCAACAGCCTTCTCCATTACTTTTCTAATTTCACTTTCAATCTTTTGAAGTTTATTTGACCCTGCAATTACTAAAATCACATTTGTATGCAGACCAGACTTGATTATACGCAAGTCATTTATTGTGGCATATGAATCAATTTTATGTATTTCTTTTGTAGCTCTTTTAAATATCTCATCAACTATAATTTGGTCTGTAACTAAAAAATCTGTCTGTATGGTAGCATTACATCCCATATCAATATAAAGTCTATAAGAGATTTCATTCGCAACATCATTTAAAACGCTACTGCCTATACCCTCTTTGCCTTCAATGTGCATTGAAATTACAAAATGACCAAGCCCATAATCATGGATAATCAAGTCATTTATCCCTTGTACTTCCTCATACTGCATTGCTATTTTAGTTATTTCATCTACCATTTCTTTATCTGGAGATTTTCCTAATAATCTTCCTCCTATCTCAAACATAGATTTCATACCTGAAACAATGATAAATACAGATACCAATAATCCACACCAGCCATCAATCGCCCATCCTGTAAAATACTCTGTAAGTAAAGATATTACTATTGCTGTTGTTGCAACCATATCACTGATACAGTCTATGGCTGTTGCTTTCATTGCAGTAGAATCAATTTTCTTTGCGATTTTTTTATTGTAAAAAAACATATATAGCTTAACGATTATAGAGCAAATAAGAATAAAAAGAATTGTAAAACTGAATTCTATACTTTTAGGTGAAATGATTGATACAACTGAATTTCGAGCTAATGTGCTTCCCATAATAATTACAGCAATTGAATACAAAACTCCCATAAACCATTCATATCTTCCATGACCAAAGATATGATTTTCACCTGCCCCAATCCCTGCAATACAAAAGCCTATGAATGAAGCAAAAGAAGTACCTGCATCAGCTAAATTGTTGAATCCATCTGTAATAATTGCTGTTGAGCCACTTACAGTTCCACACAATAATTTAACCATAAACAATAGAATATTTAAGAATATGCCTACACTGCTACAAAGCTTTGCATAAGCCTGACGCACTATTGGAGATGATATATTTTCTTTATCTTTTATACACAATCTAGCTAATAATGATATCATTTATACTCCTACCTTTCTTTACATGTGTTTTTTTGATTAGTCATTTTACATGATGAATAACTTTTTTTCATTAACCAAATAATTATTTATTTTGCACGATTAATAACTTTTTTCATTAATCAACTAACCAACTATTCAATTCAGTGAATAAATTCATTCATTAATGTAGTTCAATAATAAATCAATTTTTTTAATTTGTCAACAAGGAATGAATAAATTCACTCACAAAGATATTTTATATCACTTTTTTATTTATTAAATGGCTCAAATAGATACAGGGTAAATGTTTGATTATACATCTTTAAAACACTTAAATAGGCATAAAACAGTAGGCAATCTCATAGATATAACGACTAAATGAAAAATATAAAATTTAAATAAAAAAATAGTTACTGTTTTAAAATAAAATACAGATGATTAAATTAGATACAATGAAACAGTTAATCTTATAACTCTTAACTACTAAATTAAACTAAAAAAGAGAGTGTCTCAAAATGAACTGTTTAGTTAATGAGTCACTCTTTTTTGTATTAAATCAAATATATTTTTATCATTTCAACAACGAAAAAGAGGCTTATCTCTATTCTGAGACAGCCCCTTTAAAAATCGGAATTTTAGATTTTGATGATTAACATTTGATTATAACTCTTATTATAATGTAATTGTTAACCTTTCAAACGCAGACTTTGCCTCTTTTTCTCCAGACAAGCTACCTATTACTACACCTGTATTTGAATCTTTGACCCAAAGAACAAAGTTATTTTCTGTACCTGCTTCACCCTCAAATTCATAAAAGAAATACTTATTTTCATCTTTCTCCTTATCTTCAAGAACCTTTACTCCTTTAGCAGTCTTTATACTTTGATACTTTTCATAACCCTCTTTTGTAGTAAATATTCCTTGTAATACCTCTTCATCGCCCTTTTTCACAGTAAACTTTCCATCTTTCTGTGTCAATGAATATCCATCCGAGGTGTCTAATCTTACCTTTATCTTATCACCAGTTTCAACCTCAAATGTATATGACATTGCAGAGCCAGAACAAGAAGTTAACATTATAGTAAATAAAAGCATCAAAAACAAAAGCTGTATCTTTTTATGTAATTTCATATTATACTTACCCTTCCATTAGAATAAATCTAAATTATTTTTAAAAATTTGAACTGTATAAAATCTAAAAATATCTTTATCTATCCTAATATTTATTTTATTAATAAAACAGACTTTAAAAACTTTCTCTATTAGTTTTGTACATCCTACTTATTTAAAACAACTTGTTTAAGTGTAAAATTTAGTAAGAATATACTCTGACTATATTTAATTTTATAGCAAAAATATCGTTACAATTATAGTATCTTCTTCCAAATTCCGATTTGGTTGTATTGTAGCATACTCATAGACTAAAGTCATTTTTTTATCTTAAAATATACTCCTAAGCAAATAATTTATCAATATTTCACACTACTTAATTATAACTTATAACTAAAATATAAGGGTCTACAAATTAATCCATCCCTCACCAATCTTATCTATATCTTCAATTTTTAAGGTACAGATAAACGCATCTTTCATGAAGTTAAGGAAAGATACTATATACTCTTTAATATTTTCGTTTGGCATCTCTTCATGAAAAGTATGGATAATACCAAACACCAAAAACTTAGTATCAAGAGTCACATTTGTACAGTGAAATACATTTTCTCTTACACCCTGCTCTATAATTGGAATCATAACATCAACCAGTTGCTTAGCAACATTGTCTAGTCTACTCGCCCTTATCTCAGAATTTTCATTATATCTTGCTTCAAATTCATGGTGCTTCATTTCATATTCAAACATACGCTTTATGATAGTATTCAACTTATCAACTGCAGGTAAATCCTCTGATATAGGGATTTGTATTTGCTCTACAGCCTTCATCGCATAGTATTCTGAAGTAGCGGCAAATATTTCTGTTTTAGATTTAAAGTAGCGATAGCATAGTCCTTGAGAAACATTCATTTTTTCTGCTATGTCTTGAATAGTTGTATTTTCAAACCCTTTTTCAGAAAATAATTCTAAAGCAGTCTCAATTATTTCTTGCTTTCTCTCTTGAGGTTCTTTTGATATTCGTGTACGTTGTTTATTATTTATTTCTTCATGATTTATATTACTATCTATTATCTTTTTTGTTTTAGCCATAATAATACTCCTTTTAAATTAAACTTATATCCAGTGAATGAATTCATTATCTCTTATCTTAACATTCTTGTCAAGATTCTTAGGAGTTTAGACATAAGAATTTGCATATTGTCTAGTATATTTTATCCTATAGAATATATTATAACTTTCATTTCTAAAAATTATATTATACATAAAAAAGAAACCACATTCTAGTTTTATACAGAACATAGTTTCTCTAAAAATAATCAAATTTGGATTTGAAATAACCAAAAACAAAACTTTACATGTTTTTAATCTTCCAATTTTTATAGTAGATAATTTAGTTAATTAACTCTTAAATGTTTATCTTCTTTAACAAATTTTCTTCTTATTAAGAAATATGCAACTATTACAACAAGTTCTATAGCTAAAAACATGCCATAAGTGGCTATAGAATCTATGCTCTCTATGCCATTTCTAAAGAAAATTAAAGCCACTCCTGCTGCTAGAATACCTACAGCATTTTTTCTTACAGCATTTTGACCAAATCCATAAAAAGAAGGGAAATTTCCCTTTATCTCAATGAATGTCAAAATTAATCCAATAGCTATAAACAATACTCCTACAACTTCCATAATCATACTAGGCATTTTACACCCTCCTTATTAGAAAATTAACTACTACTATAAAAATATTCATTATTTTTATAATTATATTATATATGTGACTAGATAATTTTGGAAGTATATTTAAAATTAAATTTATATTTTATTTTATCCAATTTATTGTAGCAAAACTTCTCTAATTGTCATATGAATCTTAATATAGATTTTCAACTTTATAAAACTGTTCATTTTCTAATGTACAAGCAACTTGCAAAATTTAAATACTATTCTCCTTCAACAAACTCAAATAGTTCTTCCACAGTTGTATTAAATATCTTAGCAATATCCATTGCCAATTTTAAAGAAGGATTATAACGACCATTTTCTAAATGTACAATAGTTTCACGTCTTACCCCTACTGACTTTGCAAGTTCTCCTTGTGTCATAAGGTGCTTTTCTCTATAGTATTTAATTTTTGTCTTTAACGATACTGACACCTAATTGTATATCCCCTTTCTATCAAAATATATAAATAAAAATAACTTTAACAAAGATTGAATAAACAAAATGACTAATAAAAACATCCCTAAATTTAAATTCGATACATTTATATCCAGTGTTGCAAGGGATACAGAGATTATAACCATAGAATAAAACAATACTTTTATCGCAATCCCATTAACTCTTGATAGTATGTATTTAGATGCTTCATCGACCAAATCATCATTCTTTTGGTCATAAATCCATTGACATACTACAGCTACTACCCAAATAATTATAGGAATATACTCAATATTACTTCCTTTAAAAAAATACTTGTTTACCAACGTTGCTCCAAGACAATAGGCAACTGCTATTGTTTCTGAAATAAGTGTTGATTTAATACCAATTTGTTGTTTAGACATATAAAATCACCCCTTAAAAAAGTTATATATTTATAACACCTCTTGTTATAAATATATAACTTTTTGGAATAAATTTCAATATAAATATCATTTTGCAACAAATTCTTTTATTAATTTGACATTAGATAGGGAAACTTTAGATGTTACTCCTTGAAGAGTCAAGTCTTCTATACTCACTTCATTTAATTTTGAGCATAATTCCAAGTCAAATATTCTTTGCCAACTTGCCTCCTTTTCAATCTGTTCATCTTCATAAAGCTCTACAGCAATATCCATTAAAGGTAAATGCCATAAATCAAAATCAGATAACAATACATTATCTTTGCTTATTTCAATTTCGAGTAAAACACCTCTCGTACCTTTTTCTAAGTATGCACTACATCTTAAATCAGGTCTATTCAACCAAACCCATATCATACTATCATCAAATTTAGGTATTCTATTTATCATTTGAGTATACATCCATTTATATGGAATATCAAAACCTTCTAATATAAGAGAATAATTATTTAATAGATATTTATTATTTTTATTGTTATTCCAAAACTCTAAAGTCTGTATAGTATAAAACTTCATATATAATACAACTCCTTTTCAATATTGTTATACTATTTGATTATACATACTTTTTAAAAATATAAATATATCTAATTCTTTTTTAATTGTATGAATGTAGTCAAAAGTACGATGTTTACCAATTCCCGAACTTCTGCTAACAGCTGACTTGATAACCATCATACCAGCATTTCATATAATACTATTTGTAAATTGATATCCAAATATATATCTACAGATTTTCAACTACAATATATGTTATTCTCCAAACTCATGATAGTTATTTTCTTTTCGTTTAGCTTTTGAAATATATACAACCTCTTCATAAAACCTAATAGTATTTGAATTAATATTAAATATCCTTGCTAATTCAATGGGTTTGTATTTTTTCAATTTTAACCTCATAAGAATCTTTATTTAATTTATAGATATTTTTTATACTCATAAGTAACCTAAATGCTTTTGTTTTATTGATAAATACTTTTATAATCATAACTAACTTAAATATTTTTGTTTTATTTATATATCCTTTGATACTTATAACTAACTCAAATATTTTTGTTTTATTTATACATTCTTTAGTACTTATAACTAGTTTTAAAATTTATTTCTGTTTTAAACTATTGCTGGTAAATTACAAAATGTAAAAGCGAACAAATAGATTGTTCGCCTTTACATTTACTTTCTTAAATTTAACAATATCAACTATTTATTATCTCAATCTACATATATCTAGCCCAATAATAAATCACATATATCCAACTCATTAGACCGTGGAAAATAGCCCACGGGATAGACTTCCATGCAGTATAAGAAATAATCATTGCTAAACAAGAGCCAAAAGAAATTCCTTTTTTAACAGTCGACTTTATAGCATTATTATTTGATTCCATAACTATTCCTCCAAAACTCAAAATAAACAAATTATCATATAACTTATCTTAATTTAACACAATGTAATCGTTGCTAACTAAATTATATTCTTATTATACATAATTTATAAATTATAATTCCAATAACTATATAAATAAAAT
>NZ_AVHW01000035.1 GCF_000449425.2 Clostridioides difficile CD160 | reverse complement strand
ATTTATATAATTATCTATTTATAAATACATTATACACTTATATACTTTGTTTTTGTAGAAATAAAAATGAGACAAGTACTTTGAGAGATTAAAGTAGCAATAGCAGCTCCTTGAAACCCAATAATATTTATAAAAAAAGGGTCAAGTACAGCATTCAATATTGTACATACTAACATTGCGACTGCTTGAAACACAGTATTGCCAAAACTACGTAATACAGCAGTAAAATAACAGTAAAGATATAATGCAATATACCCAAGTAAATATATTGATTATGCAAAATTCTATGAAGCAGGAACCCTGTGACTTTAGTCATGGGAGGTTCAGAAATAGCTGTATGCCAATGAATATGTTTCTGTTGGAGTGTTTAATATTCTCAATAGAAATGGTAATGACAATTCACTAATCACAGTAACTATTAATGCAAATATTACTGATGTCAATAATGAAGTGGAAATCAAGCTTTCTATTTTTCTGTCCTCTTTTGCACCAATAGATTGAGAAATTAAAATTGAAATACCATTTGTAGCTCCTATAGCTATTGAAGTTATAATTAAAATTATTGGCGTTGAAGTTGTAAGTGCTGCCATTGCAGTCTCACCTAATAAATTCCCAATCCATATACTATCCACTAGATTATAAGCCATGTTCAAAAACATAGCTATTATCAGAGGTAAAGACATCTTTACAAGGCATTTTTTTGTATCTCCTGATATAAAATCAATTTTTGTTCCCATATCACCCTTTTATGAATGAATATCATTCATTTATAAGTCAAAAAAATATTCATTATTTAATTTATTATTTTTTAATATCTACTCTATCTCTATACTTATCTTTATCTCTGTTTTCCTAACATCTACTCTATCTCTATACTTATCTTTATTTCTATTTTCCTAACATCTACCCCATCTCTATACTTATCTTTATTTCTATTTTCCTAACATCTACTCTATCTCTATACTTATCTTTATTTCTATTTTAATGACATCTACCCTATCTCTATCTTTATTTCTATTTTAATGACATCTACCCCACCTCTATACCTATCTTTATTTCTATTTTAATGACATCTACTCTATCTCAATAACATTAATACTTTTTATTCTTAGCTGTTACAATATATGATGTATGATTTACATTCTTCCACACAATATCATTAAAATCTACAGATAACAATCCACATATTTCTTTTTCTGAGTACATTTTTACATCCCCATCTTTACTATACTTCATAAAGACATTCATTATATCTCTAAGTAAAAAGGGTTGCCAACAATCACAAATTATTAAAGACCCTTTTGGCTTCAATACTCTGCTTAGTTCTGATAATACTCTATCTGGTCTAGGATAATGATGAAAAGAATCATTACAGTACACAATATCAAAAAAATCATTTTCAAATGGAAGGTACTCAGAATCTCCCAAAATTAAAGTAGCACTTTCTTTTAACTTACCTCTTGCCACTTCCAACATGTTTTCAGAAATATCAATTCCATATGCCTTCTTTTTGCAATCTTCTTTTAAAATCGCTTGTAGTACAGCTCCTGTTCCACACCCTAAATCTAAAATAGTGTCATATGAAATTTTTGAAAGCTCTTCAAGTAATACTGGATAAAGGTTTCTCGCATGTTGTCCCTTTATATCTCTGTCATAGGTATTTGCTTGATTATTAAATGCCTGTTTTGATTTTGTTTTTATATCTTTCATGTTCAACCCCCCTTATTCTTGCTCATAGTATAGCACAGGGCTTTTTTTATGTCAATGAATGATATTCATTCATCATTTTGCTTTACTTTATTTTTGTCTATATTTTATGTTTATCCTCATTATATTTTATGTCATTATGACCTTTTTTATATTTTAAAAGTCAATTTGACCTTTAATAATTTTCTATTTATTTTATCTATTATAATTATTTCTTATTTATCTTGTCTATATAATCTTTTTATTTATCTTATCTATGATAATTATTTCTTATTTATCTTATCTATTATAATCTTTTTATTTATCTCATCCATAATCTAAATCTTCACTGACTTAAATCTTCACCAATAAAACAAAGTATCATGATAAATACTCACATCTATCACAATACTTTATTTTGCTATCTATTTAAAACTAATATACCAATATACAAAATAGCCATTAGCCTTATACATATTAAATTAAACCCAATAAACTTACCCCATAACATCATTATACCTATCTAAAGATGCTACCTTATCTAAAAATAGTATGATAAATACAGCACACCAAAAGGTCAATTTGACCTTTTTTCTTCTATAGTTTTTATTTATATCATCAGTCTTATCCTCGTTTTATGTAGACCCTTATTCTAACAAACTTATATAATCCTTATACAATACATATATAGTTTATTTTAACCATAATATTGAATACTACTTATCTTTAAAATATAAACGCTATTGTATCTATCTAAAATCAACCTTAGAAAAATTTTATTTGAGTATATGATTCTGACCTCTTGTAAGCTTTTATAATATCTTTCATATTAGTCAAAATACCATAACGTCTACATTCTTCATTTAATAACTTTTCACAATAATCTTTATTTGGGATATTACATACATAATTCAAACCATACATTTTTTGATACTTAAGTGCTAATTCTGGAGATATATTTTTTAAATGCTTATAAAAAAACTCTCTCTGACCACTACGCATTGTCACTCCATACATACAATAAATAAATTTTGCATTAGCCTTATATGCTTTCTCCACAATCGCTCGTATTTCATCTTTATTATCAGTCAAAAATGGTAACATAGGAGTCAATAATATACCACAAAAAATTCCAGCATCATTAAGTTCCTTTACCGCTTCAAATCGTACAGAACTTGGATTTACGCTGGGTTCTATTTTTTTTGATAACTCGTCATTTGCTGTGGTTATAGTTACCTTTACAATAGCAGAATTAGTTGTTTTGATTTTCTGTAAAATAGGTATATCCCTAACTACCAAGCTACTTTTGGTATCAATAGAAACACCAAAATGATTTTCTGCAATTAGATTCAATGCTTGTTTAGTAATACAAAGCTCCTTTTCAAAAGGATTATATGTATCAGACATGGAACCAATACCTACTACCCCTTTTTTCCTTTTTGAACGCAATTCCTTACTTAAAATTTCTATCACATTTTCCTTATATCTAACTTTGTCAAAATTTTCTATGTTATATATTGTGCTACGGCTATCACAGTATATACATCCATGGGGACAACCACGATAGAGATTCATATTATAATCAATTCCAAACCATCTTGTATTTTCAAATTTAACTTTTTGTAAAATTTGTTTTGCTGGTATACTCTCAATCATTCTCTTATACCTGATTCCTTTATATAATTTTTTAATATAAAAACCATAGTAGTTTTCAGATTATCTTTTATAAGTTATTAAACATACACTTATAATTTCCTGCTAATTTTTTGTAGTAGTTACTGTCTTTTTACTCAATTAAAATTATACATCTAGTTTAAAATCCAACTTACCCTGTTCTACACCATTAACAATAAGTATAACGGAATGTATACCTGGGTAATGTCTCCTTACACTTACATCTGCAAATGAATGTTTTCTTCTGTATAACTTCTTCTCATTTTCTTTTAATGAAACTTCTGATATTTTAAATATCTTTCTATTCCTTTTACCATTGGATTTCACATAATCAATTCCATATTCGAGCCTTGTTTTTGTAGCTTTCTTTGCTAAAATAGTAAATGAAAAAATTAAATCCTCTCCAATAGAAAAAACTGGTGTGTCTAATGCAAAGTCCTGAATATCTATTGAAGTAGTATCATCGTATCCAAAAAGAGCTAATACATCACGATTACCTTTTTTTAATAGAGTTCTGCAACCGTGTTTTAAAATCCAGTTAGTGTATTCATTTTTTCCATACCAATCCTGTGCAAGATTGATAACTAAATCTGGATGTGTTTTGGATATATCGTTTATATTATTAGCAACACTCTTTCGTACGTATAGCGATGTATCAGTCTTGAGTTGTTCCAATATAGGAAGAATAGGTGTAGGGTCTTTTTTAAAACTGGTTATTGCTTGTCCCCAAGGCAACTGAGGACGGCAACCTTCACTTGCGAGTCTTCTGATATGTTCATTTTCATGCTTAGACCATTTATACATCTGTTCCATCATACGTTTTTCATCCTTGATAATAAATACTCTTACAGCAAATTCCGAAGACCAGTATTCAGTATTTCTTTCTAGTACACTTATAGACAAATCCCAATCTGCGTCGTCCTGTCCATAAACCTCAACAAAATCTGGAAGAAAAAATGCAATAGAAAAGCCCCTAACTGATTTTTCAAGAATAGAAATAGCCTCTTTATAGTTTGATGGTAAATACTTTCCTAAATTCATACTTATTTTTCTACATCTAGATTTTAACTCTAAATTATCCCACGTCTCATCTATTGTCGATTTTATAAACTCGTCCACTTGAAATGGATTATAAACCGATTGGATAGCCAATGCAACCTCATGAAGTGACTCGTGATTAAACTTATTTTTTAGTAAGTCTGGCATATAACTATTCCTCCTTCTATGTTTGATTTATTAATCATATACCACAGGACAAGACACCAGTGTGTCATATTACTAAATCTTCATCATAAAATATAAATAATCCTCACTATTGTTATATAAATAATATTTCATTATCTTTTATGCTAATTTTTATTCAATAAATTAAGTCCGATTTTCTAATTATTGTCCATATTTTCTTTAGAATAGCTTTTGTCCTATGATTAAACCAGTTTCTCTAATTAGTTTACATACTTTTTTTATGCTAGATTTTATTCAATAAACTAAATCCAACTCTCTAATTATTGTCCATACTCTCTTTTAGAGAATCTATCCACGTTTCTAACGCCTGAGCTAGTACTAACTGTTGGTCCAATACTGCTTTTGCTATATCTGGTACATTCGTCTTTATACTTATGTTTTCCTCAATAGTTTTCTTTAGCTCTTGTATATTTTCCTCAATGTTTTTAATACATAATTTCTGTTTTTCTGGTGTAAGACTATTTAAATTTACTATGACAGCATTAAAATCTAAAAGCATATTTATTGGCTTAGAAGCTGTATCAAACATTAAATCTAAAAAATGTTTTTCGCCTAATTCAGTTAATGAGTAAACTGCTTTCTCTGGCATTTTCCCCTTCTTGACAGATGTACTTTCAATATATCCCTTCTCTTCTAATTGAATTACTTTTTTATAAATTGATGGTGTACTTATTTTAACCCAACGTGATATTTTTCTATATTCTACCGCTTTTTGAATATCATAAGCACTCTGAGGCTCTTGCTTTACTATACCTAATACGATTAAATCTATTGTAGCCATAAAAATTCTCCTCTCATTTTCTTTCTATTGACAAATACTATAAATTATAGTACTATTTTTCATACTTACTATAATTTATAGTATTATAATTTAGAGTTGATGTCAATAGAAAAGGGGTGTTTAACATGAAAGAAAGCAACAAAAAAATTGAATTATTGGGGTCTGCCCCAATACCAAAAGCATTACTTGCTATGGGATTACCTACTATGATAGGTATGATGATAACTGCATTGTACAATTTAGTAGATGGATACTTTGTAGGCGGACTTGGAACGAGCCAAATGGGTGCTATATCTGTTGCATTTCCATTAGGTCAGCTTGTTGTGGGATTAGGGCTATTGTTTGGAAATGGAGCTGCTTCATACATTGCAAGACTTTTAGGTCATGGTGATAATGAAAAGGCAGGAAAAGTAGCTAGTACATCTATTTACAGTAGTATTATAGTGGGTGCATTAGTCATTATTGTTATTATGATTTTTCTAAATCCCGTTTTAAAATTATTAGGAGCTACAAAAAGTATTATGCCTTATGCCATGGCTTATACTAGCATTTATATAGTATCCTCTATTTTTAATGTATTCAACGTCACTATGACTAATATTGTCACAAGTGAAGGAGCTGCTAAAACAAGTATGTGTGCGATGTTATCTGGTGCATTGCTTAATATGATTTTAGACCCGATATTCATTTATACTTTTGGTATGGGTGTAAAGGGGGCTGCCATTGCAACAGCTATCTCACAGATAATTTCAACACTTGTCTATATAAGATATATTTTCAGCAAGAAAAGTATGTTTAGTTTTAAAATTAGTGAATATTGCTTCTCAAAAGATGTTGTCTCAGAAATTTTAAAGATTGGTGTGCCTACTTTGATATTTCAATTACTAACTAGTCTTGCTATCACATTAACTAATATGGAAGCTGGAAAATATGGTGATTTTGCTATAGCTGGTATGGGTGCAGTGACACGAATAATGTCTCTGGGTAGTCTTATAGTATTTGGCTTTATAAAGGGATTCCAACCAATTGCTGGGTATAATTTTGGTTCAAAAAACTACGATAGATTGCATAGTGCAATAAAAACATCCATACTATGGACTACAATGTTTTGTGTGGTACTTGGTCTTGTGATGGTGTTCTTCCCAAAAGCTATAATCTCACAATTTACAAATGGTGATATGCTATTGATTGAATGTGGAAGTAAATCACTTAGGGCAAATGGACTTTCATTTATGCTATTTGGTTTTTATACAGTGTATTCTACATTATTCCTTGCACTAGGAAAAGCAAAGGAAGGTGGGTTTTTGGGTATGTGTAGACAGGGTGTATGTTTTATCCCTATAATTTTGATTTTTCCTGTATTTTATGGATTAAATGGTATTTTATATGCACAACCAATAGCTGATTTGGTAGCTGCAATAATTGCAGGTTTTATGTCAATAAAACTACATAAAGAACTTAAACTTTTAAAAACAGACTCTATCTTTTAAACTATAAATAAATTTTAAAATATATATTAACTGTTAAATCTATTTTTAATATCTATTGTGTAGATTCTTCATATATATGCTTTCATTCAATATCTATTATGGAGATTCTTCATATATATTCTTTCATTCAATATCTATTATGGAGATTCTTCATATATATGCTTTCATTCAACATCTATTGTATAGATTCTTCATATATATTTTTATTCAATAAGTAAAACTATTGTATATCTTTCATAAGCTCAAAGAATTATATGGTAAATACACTATCAGATAGTTCTTTCTGCTTACTAGATATACCTAAATTCATGTATTTCTTACTTCATATAATAACTGCAATCTATAATTATATTAATATATAAACCACTCACCTATTTATATAATTTACTCATTAATAGGCAAGAATATAGGTATTGTCATATTTTTTCCATACAAATCATACTATTAATATCCACTTAAACAATCATACTAATAAACTACTTGTTATTTTATCCATTCACTTGTATCATGGGATTATAAGATTTTAAGAAAGGAGCCATTACATGATTTCACAAAATGATATTGATATACTTACACACAGTTTGCCGTTTTGGGATAAACTCACTGATTTACAAAAAGAGTTATTGATTACTTCAGCAAACATCTCCCATTATAAAAAAGGAACTCCCATACATTGTGGTGATAGCGACTGTATTGGCGTTTTAATTATAAAGTCTGGAACAATACGTACATACATACTTTCAGATGAAGGTCGTGAGGTTACACTCTTCCGTCTTGATAATGGTGATGTATGTATTTTATCGGCTTCATGTATTTTAAAAACAATAACTTTTGATGTATATGTAGATGCAGAAACAGACTGCGATATTATACAGATTAGTTCATCTGTTTTTTCAAAACTATCTACAGAAAATATCCATGCAGAATTATTTTCACATAAATTAGCTACTGAACGTTTTTCTGATGTTATGTGGGCAATGCAACAAATTCTCTTTATGAGTTTTGATAAACGTTTGGCATCTTTTTTAATTGATGAAATAGTTAAGAACAACAGCAACACTATAAATCTAACTCATGAGCAAATTGCTAAGTATATGGGTAGTGCCAGAGAAGTTGTATCTAGAATGTTAAAGTATTTTGCTAGTGAAGGTATTGTGTCTTTATCTCGTGGTGGGATAAAAGTATTGGATAAGGATAAACTTCGTTCTTTGACATTATAAGCACAGGAGATTCTATTTTAGAATTTATAAGGAATTAATAATTGATTTTAAAATACTTTGGATATAAAGAGTATTTCTATATAGTGTCAGTTGTATCTACTCAACAGTTATCTATACTAGAAAATTTTCCATCTTAACTTCTAATAGTTGCTAGATAATATATATAAATAGTTATTGGATAAAAAATTTTTACTATCCATATCTCATATTTTCTTAAGATTTTATCTTATATTTAATAACCTGTACTTAAAACAAATACTTTTTTCATTTCAAAACTGTTAAAGTTTTTATATAAATATTACTTTATCTAAATATTATTTCAAACCTACTAATTCCATATACTAAAAAGGCTGTAGGTAAATTTATTTTTACACAAATCTACTTACAGCTCTTCTACATAATAATTATGATATTGTATAGTATAACTCTCTAAAATATGAATTATCATCTAATAATTCTTTAAAACTTCCACTTCCTATTATACTACCATCTTTAAGAACAATTATATTTTCAAAACTCTTAATTGAATTTAATCTATGAGCAACCATAATAGTTGTTTTATCTTTTAAAAACTCCATAACATTTAACATAACCTTTTCTTCTGTAATATTATCTAAAGCTGATGTAGCTTCATCTAATATAATTATCTTAGCATCTGAAAACCAAATTCTTGCTAATGCTAGTCTCTGTTTTTCTCCACCCGACAAGATCGTTCCCTTTTCTCCCAATTTAGTATCCAAACCATATTCTAATTTTAAATATAATTTTTTTAAACCTACTTTTTCTAATACATCAATAATATCATTACTTTTTATAGGTTTTCCAAATACAATATTCTCGCGTAAGGTTCCATCAAATATGGGTGAATCTTGTGATATATATGTAATATACTTATAGTAGTTATTTAAATTCATCTCAAGCAGATTGTAATTATCAATAAATATAGTTCCTTCATTCGGCTTTAATAACCCAATTAAAAGTTTAATTAAAGTTGATTTACCAGAACCACTTTCTCCAACAATTACTACCTTCTCTCCACTTTTAACACTTAAAGTAAGTCCATTGAATATCTTTCTTTTATTATCGTACAAAAATCCAATATTATTAAAATCAATGTTCCCATGCGTTAAATCAACTTTTTTACCAGACAACAATTGACTATCATTATTAAGTTCTAAAATATCAGTATAACGTTTATATGCTGCTTTATCTAGTTTAAATTGAATATACAATACATTAAAAATAGCTATAGGAGTATATGCATTATCTAGTAATGTTATCAAGGCAATTATAGAACCTATACTTATTGTTTTAGTTTTCCAACCATAAACTATTATTAATATTTTTATAAAAGTCACTATTAATGAAAAAATCGTGAAGAAAGCTTCATGAATCAGTGTCATTTTAACCTTAGAATCAATGATTTCCTTTTTTGCAGATTTTGACTGACAAATTTCATACTTAAATCTTTTGTTTACTCGAAATACAATCATTTCTACAAATCCACGAACTAAAAAATGATTCATCTTCTCTTCATTAATTAATATATGCTCTTTGATTTGATACAGAGCTTTGATTAATAAATTTGTAATAATAAAAACTATAAAATATCCAATTAATATAGTAAACATAACTTTTTTATCAATCCTACAAATAAAAACCATACTGAATAAAATTGATGGAATTATTTTTCTAATAACAGCTAATAAAAAGTCAAAAAATATATTTTTACCCGCATTAGCTCCATTTTCAATTTTTTGAATCAATTTTCCTGTACCTAACTTTTGATATTCTAAGTAATCTATTTTACTCATTTTTTCCAAAGCTTTTAATTTCAAATCTAAAAAAAAGGTATGCTCTAGTTTCCTACCTGGATATTCATCAATATACCTTAAAAGAGACAAGGTAATTAATACAGCACCATAAATAAAAATTATTTGAAAATTTATAGTCCCATTATTAAATCTATCTATTAGATTCTGATAATAATTGGCACTAAAACTATTTAAAAGTTCTATACTTATGCCCAATGCTAAATATATAAAAACTAATAACCTCTCTTTTTTTGCTATCTCTAGTAAATATTTCATAACTGTACACCTATCCTTATTTATTTTACTTGTTAACTTAGAATAAATTTTATATATAAAATGTTTCTTTATTTTTAAAATTTAGTGTGATTATTAATCACTTTAAGTTAACAAAATCTAAAATTTTTAGCAGTACAGTTCTATTTGTTAGCAAGTTAATATTTTACTCAGTACATTATGCTAACATATAATCTAACTGTACTGAGTAAATATCTCGTTTTATCATATAAATCCCCTTTTTATAGTCTAATATTTATAGTTAAACTTTAAAGTATACTATATAAAATGATTATACAATATTTACATAGATATATTAAGATAGAAAAAATTTATATCAAAATTTATTATTAATACACTCCAATACTTTATTTACTAATGGTTGTCCATACTCATTTGGACTTGGTAACTTATTTTTAAGCACCTTATTAATTGCTTTTAGAACTTATTTTTTTGAGAGTTATCTAACTTTAATAAATCTTTCTTTAAGTCCTTTGTATAAAATATACATTCCATAACATTACTCAAAATCTACCTCAATATTTTCAAGGTATTTTTCGCTGATATTCAAATCTTCCACAAGTTCATAAGTTCATTTCTTGGTATCAATTCTGATTCTGTTAGACTCTTCATTCTATTTTCTGTCTCAAGTAGAAGCTTATAATCAAATCTAGATTTTTGAACTATTGTATTAAGCATATTAGCCATTAGTAACTCTCTATTGTTTAACATATTATACCTCCTTAAGTCTATCTATGTATATTATAGGGTCTTACTAAATCAAAAAGAAGCATAAACAAGTTTGTTTTATACAAACTCTATCTATGCTCCCTACACTTATACACTCATCACATCTATTCAAAGCTATCACTCATCTTACACATATTCAACTTTAAACATTAAACCTCTTAAGTCTTCACAAAAACTCTTTCTATACAGACTTACTCTTCGCCTTACATACCATCTGAGTCATAGTACCCATAGGACAATAAACGCACCATGAACGAGGCTTAAACAATACCATCGTAATCAAACCAAGGACAGTTGATGTAAGCATAACACTATAAAAACCGAAAGCAAACTGCACCACCCAAGGTGAAACCAAAGTCCCATGATACGCCCACTGCCAAGGCATCTTTATAGTCCACAACAGAGTCACTACCTCTTTAAGATTTCTACTGCCTTCAAATACTAAATAAGTTGAAAAAAGCATATTAATAAACATCACCATAAAAAATGTCAAAAATCCATATCTAAACCACTTACTTCTAATAAATTTAGGAATATCTTTATTTCTTGACAGCTTTAATTTATTTCCAAGTAAATTAAACAATTGCCCTCTTCCACAATACTTATTACAATACGCTTTATTTCCCTTAACAATAGAAATAATTAGTGGCACAAAGAAACAAATTAGTCCAATCCAAGCGAAAATAATATTTACAAATCCCAATATCAAATATATTGAAGAAAAAATCCATAAATAATCATACCAATGTTTTTTATTATTCATGACACATACCTTCTTCCTCTTTTAATATTGTTATAATCTCAATCACAGATGCTGGACATGTCTTTTCACAGATACCACACCCAACACATAAGTCTCTATCAATTTTTGCACTAATACCATGTGGAACTGAGATAGCACCTCTTGGACATACTTTTATACAGCTTCCACAAGCTACGCACTCATTTTCTAAAATATTTGCATACTTCTTTTTTTTGTTAGACATAATAACCTCCCTATATTATTAATCTATAAGAATTATATCAATATATTCGCTTTTTATCTGTGACTTAATCACATAAAATGCTAATATTGAAGATTGTATCCTAGTTATAGAAAGTCTTTAAATGAAAAAACGATATGAATTTATCTAATTTAACTTCATATCGTCTCTTCTTCTGTTTATTTATATAAATATTTATTATATAATCTTTGACATAGTTATAATATTTTCTTATATATTTCTATAACTTTATGCACAATTTTATTCTATTGTTCACAATTTAGACCTCTCTATTAGTTCTAACTTTATGCACAATCTTACCCTATTGTTCACAATTTAGACCTCTCTATTAGTTCTAACTTTACACACATTTTTACTCTATTACCCACAGTTTAACCTATCTATAAGATATAACTTTATACACAATCCTACTCTATTATTCACAGTTTAAACCTGTCTATACTCATAACTTTATACACATATTACTTCATAAATCACACATCATATTCTTATATAAACTTTCACTACAAACACCACTTTACCTTATTAATATAGTTTAATATCTTAAAATATTACATATTCTTAACTATCCATCACACTTTACCTTACTAATCAAATCCTTCTCTTTTACATACTCATAATCTTATACACAACTTTGCCTTGTTGACCATACATTTAACTCACATATAACTCCAACTTTATTCACAAAATCATGATATTAATCACACTTAGATTCATCTATAACCTTAAACTTATACACAATTTTAATCTGTTAATCACAATTTCACCCCAACTATATTAGCCTATATTTTATGAAATATCTGAAGCTCCCATGAATAAAGTCACAGGGTTCCTGCTTTATAAAATTTTGCATAATCAAAATTGCCTTCTCCAAATCAACTCTATTTTTTTCTTACAATATACCTGACATTAATAACGCTCATATCAAACATTCTCGCTAATTCCATATAATTTTTTCCATTAAACAACTTAATCATAAGCTCATTTCTAGCATTTTTTAAAGCACCTTCCATTGTCTTAATATAAAAATATGTTCCCCCACTTTGTTGACACAACTTAAGATACTCCAGCAAATTATACTTATGTAATTCTTTTGGAATACTCACTTCTATCTTGTGTTCTTCAAGTAATTCTATAATCTTCTCTAATTCTAGCATATTTTCACCTCATATTTTATATTATGTTTCATGTTCCTCGACTTTCAATAAGCTTATTATCGCTATCCTATCGACCTAATACTTTAGCTCCTGAAAATGTAACTTATCCCCAAAGTAACAAAAATGCTTATGCTTCGTCTGTCCATCTCTACACTTTGCAACTATTAAATCAACCATCTTGATTCCCCTGTATTCTGACTCCCTGACTGCTTCCTCACTTTCTCCTATATCCTTAACTGCTTCTTCATAATCACTCCCTTTTAATTGATGTATATAAACCACATTGTTGCTATCGTGGTAGATAGCTTTACTATCCCTCATAGGTCTATCCCCATAAGGTCTTGAATCTTTCATTTCATCATTTAACTGACTTAATTGAATTATTGGTATATCAAAATCCAAAGTCATATTTTTAAGCTCTCTAGAAAATGTAGCTACTTCTCTTTCCCTTTTATCCATACTTTTCTGAGATGTAAGGAGTTGCACGTAATCCACTATTAATAAATCTGGCTTTACCTGCCTTATCCTCTTTCTAATTGAACTAATTGTATCTATCTTGTCATTTATATAAATTAAGTTATTCTCACTCAAATCCCCTATTGCATGTACAATAAGCTTCCAATCATTTTCATTTATCTCCTTAGATTTCATATCCCTTGTACTTACACCTGTTACCCTACATATATTTCTCATAAATACTTGCTCACTAGTCATCTCTCTACTTATAAACAAAGTCTTTTTTCCTTGCTTAAATGAATTTAGCATTATTTGAAGTGCTAAAGCAGTCTTTCCAACTCCAGATTTAGCTGCTATAGTAGTTAATTCCCCTTTAAAAAGCCCACCTATAGTAGCATCAAGTAATTTTATACCAAATTTAAAACCAACTTCTTTATCATTTTCCAAGAAATCTAGTACCTTTTCTGCAATACTATGTACATCGTCATTTTCATGGGTATCTTTATCTAAAATTTCTTTCATATTATTTTCAAACTTATATATACAGGTATCTATGTTTTCTCCAAGGTTTAGACTATGCAAAAGGTTTTGACAGTTTTGATTTATACTTCTTCTTGCCAAGTTTTCTTTTAAAATCTTAATATGACTATCAAGCCCAAAACTCTTCCCCCAAGTGATTAGATTAGTTAAGTCACTTGTTTTTATTGCTAGAGATTTTTTATCTATCTTAGATTTTACAGTAGCCACATCAATCACTATATTTTCTTTTTTAAGCTCTTTCATAATTTTAAATATCTCAAGACATATATTTTCCATAAACATGTCCTCACTTAATTCATCTAGCTTATAGTTTAATTTATTGTCTAAAAGAATTGTGCCTAAAATAGACTGTTCTATTTCAACATCTTTTGATTTACCCATATAAATTAATCTCACTTTCTTCATAAGTTTTTATATTTTAATTTTTAAGTACATTATCAGTTATAAATACATTATTCATTATGATATGATACGCTGTTTGTCATGAATATATGGTTAGTTATGAATACATTATTAGAATAAAAATACATTGCTAGTTATAAATATATTATTCATTATGATATGATACGCTGTTTATTATAAATATATTGTTAGTTATAATACTATTGTTAGTTATGAATACATTATTAGAATAAAAATACATTGTCAGTTATAAATACATTATTCATTATGATAAAATACATTGTCAGTTATAAATACATTATTCATTATGATATGATACGCTGTTTGTTATAAATAGATTGTTAGTTACAATACTATTGTTAGTTATGAATACATCATTAGAATAAAAATACATTGTTAGTTATAGATATATTATTCATTATGATATGATACGCTGTTTGTTATGAATATATTGTTAGTTACAATACTATTAGTTATGAATACATTATTAGAATAAAAATACATTATTAGACTAATTAAATTTCACATATAGGATTCCAGTATCTTACATTTTCATGTTTTTTCCTCTCACGACTACTGTTATCATAAGTTGTATAATTAGAATATCCATAACTCCAATTGTCATGATTACTGCCTTCTTTACACTGATAAATATTGTTTTGACTTTTTATAGATATGTTTTCATTCACATATGATTCAAACTTATAGCTAAATAAAGTTTCTGGTCTTATATACATTTCCATTATGGTATTTTTCCACTTAGCTACTTTTACCTCAATAACTCTGTAGAAATCTTCTAAGACATAACCTTCTTTTAGCCTTTCATTGATAAGTTTTATGCTTGTTGGAGAATTGAATTTAAAGTTCTTTCCTGATTTTTTATTTAGCATATTTATAATGCTTTGCTGTATATTTTTTTTATTAAATTTATTTAAAGACTCTTTTTTATTTGTTACAGATTTAGTTTCTTTTTGTATATCATGAGTGTTATTAAAGGAATTGTTTTTACTCATCACACCTATATCACTGGAAACTTTACTATTACTAGGTTTTATAACATTTTTATTCTGATTATTTCCTGTAGTATTACCAATTCTTTTACATGTGTCATTGTATGTATCATTAAGGTCTAGATTTATTGACTCTGATAGTGGGTTAGAATTTTTCCCTTTTGATTTTTTTATATTAGAATGTTCATTTATATAGTTTTTGATAGTGTTAATATTAGAAATGGATTTATTAATTATAGTATCTTTGTTATGGAAATTATTATGACTATATTCTGTATTGCCAGTATCATTAGACAACTCCTTATTATTGTTATACTCAACCCCTACATTCACACCACTATTAAAATCATCATTAAACTCATCACATCTGACATCACAATCAAATTCTATATTACTGTCAACAAAATCGCCATTAACATTACCATCTATGTCACTGTCCTCAGATAAGTTTCCATCAAATTCTATGCTGATATAGCTATATATAGAATGAGATTTCCCTTTTACACCTTTAGATACCAACTTTATTATTCCTAAATCCAAAAACTCTCTTACAAGCCTACTTATAGTAGAAATAGAAAGGTGTAAATCTGTAGCAGTTCTTCTCACTGTCATATAAAATTGACCCATTGGTAAAGTACCTTGAAGCCTTTGTATATTTTCCTTTCTCATTATATAATGATTGAATCTTATTTTGTTAATATCATTCTTTATATCAAAACCCAATACCACTGAATTCAATTTGTAAAATCCATTACTCATCTCTGTTTCCCCCATTTCTATTAATAAGTGCTTGTAATATGATAATTATTATTTTTATATAAATAACATAATATTTTAAATATAAATATATATTTATTTTAATATTTTTTTAATTACACAATTAATTCCTTAAAA
>NZ_AVHW01000034.1 GCF_000449425.2 Clostridioides difficile CD160 | reverse complement strand
TTTATATCCTTAAATATACAATATATTATGTCATATTAATTTATATTTTTTTATTTATATAGCTTATTTATTGTTTTTTCCCCTTTGTACAAGCAATTGTATCATTTTATCTATTTTTTAGCCAACAAATATTTTCGACTATTTTCTTTATATTCTCAATATATCTCCAGTATCTAACAAATTCTTTTACAGAATATACAATGTATTTAAATTAAAAAGTAATAAATTTGCTTAATTTGTCTAAAAAAAACTTTGCAAAATGTCTTTTCTATCTTTTACCCTTAGACTTTATAAGACACTTTGTATTATATTTTATATACCATTTTCATTCAGTATTCGCTTAATATTACCTACACACATATTATACTTAGCAGCCAATTCATTGTAATTTACTCCATTAAACTGTCTTACTATCTCCCTATCTCTTGCATATCTAAAAATCCCTTTGCATGTAGGTATATAGGTATTTGTCCCTCCATACAGCTTAGTAATCTCTATAAACTTATCAATTCCAACTATTTCTATCATTGCATGGAACTGAACTGGTATATCTTCCAATTTTACTTTCATAAACTACACTCCCCTTTAAAATGTTTTTGTAGCCTTAACAAAGTTTAGTACTTTTAACAAATTTTTTCATAATCTAATAACTTTGTTGGCTTTAATAAAGATTTTACTGGTTTAAAGGTAAAATGTTAATATTGGACTTTTAACTTTTTTATTTAAAGATTAAATTTAATAATTTTTTTAACATAATATCTAACCCTTATTACTTAACTTTAAGCACCTAGAATTTTATACAATAATAGCTCAACCCATAGAAAAATACACAAATTCTATATCAAAACCATTAAAAACTTATCTCCAAACATAACATATAAATTAACCAAATATACATATATCAAAAATTTTCCAATAAAAATTTACACAAATAATCTTAAGAAATTACTGTTTAACTCCGATATTATCTTAGATGATAGTATTATAGTTACCAAAGAAAGTCGACAAATCTTTGAAATTAAATTTTTAGGAGGTAATTTTATGGCAGTTGTTTCAACAAAAAATTTATCTAGTATAAAATTAAAATTGGATGCTGGTTTTGATGATAAGGGTAAGGCGGTTATTAAAAGTAAGTCATTTGCAAACGTAAAAGCACAAGCATTAGATGATGATGTTTATGCTGTTGCAGAAGCAATAGCAAGTCTTCAGGAAAATCCTATTGTAGATATTTTAAAATTAGACAGTACATCACTATCTAAATAATATTTTTTAAATATAATCTGATTCGCAAATTAAAACACCGAAACTTTATAAAATGATAAATTATATGATGCACTCAATGTTCTATATATTTTGTAGGTTGTATCTTTAATCTATTTACACTTTAAAGATTAATATATTAAACATGTTAACTATTTTTAAATGTTTTCGAGATTCAATTTAAGTAATACCAAAACATTTTCTATACTAGCAAAAATTAAAATCAACCATTAATATTAACAATTAAAAATATAAATTATTATAACGGAGGTAACTGTATGGAGATTAAGAAAAAATTAGTCATGAGTTTTAAAAATGTAAAGGATAAACAAGTTTCTTTTTCTATAGAAAACCCAAAAGATAGCTTAACTGAAGAAAACATAAAATCTGTTATGGATTTGATAATATCTAAAAATATTTTTTTAGTTGGAGGATTTGACCTTGCTTCTGCTGTTGAAGCTAAGGTTGTAGAAACAAATACTACTCCTTATGACTTAGTTATAGAGTAGGAGGATGATTTCATGGACGATAGTTTGCAACTGTTAATAACCAATGTTGGTTTCCCTATAGCTCTATCCATGTATTTATTGGTTAGAATTGAAGGTAAATTAAATGCTTTATCAAACAGTATTGATACGCTATCTAAAAACATTTTGGTATTTAAGAAGTAATTTTGACAATATATTAAATCATAAAATAGGTCTATTTGTAAAATAATTAGATATATTCTATGAAAAATACTATGATATTTGGAAATTTATTCCAAATATCTATAGTATTTTTTTGAATTTTACCACCTCAAATTTGAATTTCACTATTTTATTTTTGAATTTTACCATACTCAATTTGAAATTTAGAATGCATCTAGTTGGACTAAATAAAATATAATGCTATTCTAATGACAGTAATAAAATGAGGTGATGATTAATGAAAATCCATGTCGAACAAGCTACTAATTGTGATGATATTGAAATAACTATAAAATGCTCTACATTAGATAATAACATCGAAAAAATAATTTCATTATTAAGTACACCACTACTTGATATAAAAGGAAAAAAGTCAGGAGAAATTTATAAACTTAATGTCTGTGACATTTTATATTTTGAGACAGTTGGAAACAAGACATTTGCTTATTATAAAGATGATGTGTTTGAAGTTGATTTGAAAATATATAAACTATCAAAACTATTAGTTAATACATCTTTCTCACGTATATCTAAATCCATGATTTTAAATATGGACTACATAGAGAGCACAAAAATAATATCGCATAATCGTATGCAAGCTACTTTAACAAATAATGAAAAAGTTATTATCAATCGCCGTTACATAAAAAATATTAGAGAAAAGCTAAATATTTAAATAAAATCTAAAATACTTTATTAATATCACTAATCGTATATTTATTGACCTATTTTGTAATCAAAATAATACAATATATTTAGTATTAAATACTAACTGATTGTATTTAGTGTAGAAATAATTAGCCAAAATATAAGAAATAATATATTATCATAACTGAGATATACTATTAAATTACATTTTAGTATATAAAAAAACAAATAAATTAAAACACTATTATAAAACGAAAGGATAGTGAAAAAATGCAAATATATAATACCCCCTTTAATACAAATAAACACTTAACCTATTTCTTTACACTTACTTTATTATTAAATTGGATATTCAGTCTTACACCTGTATTATTTGGAATTACAGACACGATACTTGGAGAAATCATTTTTTATCTTGGATATACGTCACCAGCTATTGTAGGTCTATTTTTTATCTCTACAATATATCCAGATAACGCAAAAAAAGATTTCATTTATAGATGTTTTAGCTTAAAAAAAATGAGTATAAAATGGCCCTTATTGACAATATTATTCTTTGCTTTAATGTTTATTGTTTCTTTAATAATCGGAAATTACTTTAATGTAAAGACTTCTAGTATAAATTGGAAATACATAGCAATATATGAACCTTCTAAAATAACATTTATGCTATTATCAAGCTTTATATTAAGCATACTTAGTCAAGAAGCAGGATGGAGAGGATATGCTATTGACAAACTATTGGTCAGATTTGGATTTACAACCTCCTCAATTATTTTAGGTATTATTTGTGGAATTTGGTATCTAGGGTCGTACTTTACTCCTGGTCAAATGCCATATACTCTAGCACAATCTTCTTTATTTGATGCAGTTTTATTTATACCAAATATTATACTTTTAACCTTTATAATTAATTTTGTATATATAAATACAAATAGAAGTATTCTAGCTGCTGGACTTGTTCATATGATGCACAATTTCTTTAATGTTCAATTACTACTACATTTCCCTATTAAATTGTGTGCAATATCTCAATATGTACAAATACTATTTGGGCTAATATTTGTTGTATATATAGTTTCTTCTAATAAGTTTAAACAGAAAGTAGATTCTGAAATTGAACAAATAAAATCAGATGATTTTGAATTTGAGCTAGATTGGTAATTTTAATATTAACTATAAAATATTAACCATAAAGTGTAAGATAACTTGTAATTTGATATAACTATAATCCAATGGTGTTTTACTCCATGTAATTATACCTAAAACTGTAAAATAAATGTATTTCCCTAAACGCTTGAAGTATATAAAAACAAAATATATACTAATTATAAGTGAAAAGGAGGTCATATTTTCATGTTTAAAATTGGAGAAGTTTCAAAATTAACACAGGTATCTATTCGTATGTTACGTTATTATGATGAGCTTGGTATTCTAAAACCAGCAAAAATAGATAAATATACAGGTTATCGCCTCTACTCAGTTGAACAGATTTCAACTTTACAAAAAATAGTCTTATTAAGAGATTCAAAATTTAGTGTTGCAGAAATATCAAATATAGTACATAACTGGGACGATGAATTCGTAATTAAAGAATTAAATCGAAAAAAGAATGAAATAAAAAATGAAATAAAACAAGAGCAGCAGAGAATAAATAAAATTGATAGGTTTATAGATGCTATAAACCATGATAAAGATGAGATTCATCACAATGTTGTCTTTAAGGAAATTCCAAGCTATAAAATCATATCGCTTAGAGAAATAATACCAGACTACTACTATGAAGGTATTCTCTGGAAGAAGTTATACGATTTTATTAAGGAAGAACATATAGAAGTATCACGTCAATCCGACAATAATATAGCATTTTATCATGATGAAGAACTTACAGGTAATGGTGTAGATGTCGAGGTTGGAATGGTCGTAAAGAAATTTGGTAAGAATAAGTCTAAATTTACATATCGCGAGACAGAAGAAGTTAATACAATGGCATGCACTATGGTGTATGGTCCATATGAAAACATAGCTGGTGCATATGAGTCTTTTTGTTATTGGTTGGACAAAAATAGTGATTATAAAATGTCAGGTATAAATAGACAAATTGGTCATAAAGGTGAACATAATGAATCAAATCCTGAGAATTATCTTACAGAAGTTCAAATCCCACTTATAAAAGTCTATTAGATTTGCACTTAAACACATAAGCACTAGGCACCATTGACATCCCAAAATTTTCATGATAGTATCTAAACGTGTATTAAACACGTTTAATTTTTTTATAGGGAAATTTTTGAGGGGAAAATTATGAAAATAGATTCGACAAAAGAACAGCTAATTAATGCTACAATTCAGTTATTATCTTTGAATAGAGATATTTCAAGCATTACAGCTAGAGAAATTGTAACTAAGGCAAATGTCAATTTAGCTATGATTAACTATTATTTTAAATCTAAAGAAGCATTAGTTAATACTGCTATTAAAAAAATTTTAAAACATCATATGGATGAATATAAAGATACACATGATACTAAAAATTTAGTACCTAAACAGCAATTAAGAGAAATACTAATTACATTTTTTGACTTTATAGGTGCACATAGTCAATTTATAAAGGTTTCTGTACCCTACATATTGATACAAGAAGAAATTATTTATCCATTTGAGATACTTCCTTTAGTTAAGGTTCATTATGAAAGCCAGAACAATAAAAAAACTGAAGCTGAATACAGAACTATTGCATATCAAATAACTTCGTTTATTCAGTTGCTTTGTCTTCGTTATGATGCTTTTTATAAATATAGTGGTATTGATATTATGAATGTTGAACAAAGAAATAGTCTAATAGACTTTCAATTAGATTTACTTCTAGTAGATATTATAAAATAATGATATATTAGCTTTTTACTTTATAATTCTGGTGATGGTTGAAAATATTCTCATTGACTAAAAGATACTTACATTAAATAGGGAGGAAGTTTTAATGTTTTTTACATTTATAGGAGTAATCTCAGCAGTTTTATTATTGTGCACAATTGTATATGGTTTATGGATAAAGCTTAATAACCGTAATAATGACTCAAATTCTCACTTTACTTTTTCGATACTTTCAATTGTTTTTTCGTTGTTGATTGTAGTAGCTTTTTTAGTAAGAAATTAATGTCTTTATTATATGATATGTTTATTAGATTGTATATTTATTATGATAGTTACTTTACTATGATAGCATTTTTATTAAATAGTTCATTTGTTAGATAGTATATTTACTATTATAGTATTTTTATTAAATAGTGCCTTTATTTGATAGTATATTTACTATGATAGTATTTTTATTAAATAGTTCATTTGTTAGATAGTATTTTTATTATAATAGCATTTTTATTAAATAGTTCATTTATTTGATAGTCTATTTACTATTATAGTATTTTTATTAAATAGCTCATTTGTTAGATAGTATATTTACTATGGTAGCATTTTTATTAAATAGTTAACTTGTTAGATGGTATATTTACTATTATAGTATTTTTATTAAATAGTCCACTTGTTAGGTGGTATATTCACTATAATAGCATTTTTATTAAATAGTGACCTTATTTGATAGTATATTTACTATTATAGTATTTTTATTAAATAGTGCCTTTATTTGATAGTATATTTACTATGGTAGCATTTTTATTAAATAGTTCACTTGTTAGATGCTATATTTACTATAATAGCATTTTTATTAAATAGTTCACTTGTTAGATGCTATATTTACTATGATAGCATTTTTATTAAATAGTGCCTTTATTTGATGGTATATTTACTATGATAGTCACTTTACTATGATGAGGTCTTTGTTATAATGATTTGCTATGATACAGAAATATTTGACTGACTTAAAATTATTTCTACAGCTTTTTACAATATCTTTAAATCTCTACTTATATTTTTATAAGATTCTTTATTGTTTTTGTACTACTATTATTTTTATACTTTTAACTACAAACTTCAAATTCTTTTTAACGATTTATTTGGTTTAATACTACGATATACTTTTTCAATTCTATTGAATTTATATTTTTAAAATCCTTTTTCTATTACTTTATAATTCTTTTCAATAATATAACCTTACTATTTTAATATAACCTTACTATTTTATAACTTTTTTACTTTTACTTTATACATTTTTTCTTTAATCTAAGTTCCCTATTCCATAACTTCTTATTCTACATTACTTTTCTAAGTACTACTCAACTACTCTGTAGCTTTTTTACTTATGCTCTACCCCTTTAAACTTTCCAGCTATTACTATTCAATTTCGCTATGCTAATCTCTCATACTATCAATAATATATTTTCAAGTCTTACAAAAAAACACCCAATTCTTACAATAGAGCTGGTACTCCTCTAACCCCTTCAAATGCTATCATTGACTTACAAGATAAATGAAAGCGAGGATGATATATATGCTTAAAGTAAACAACTTATATAAATCGTACAAAACAGGTAATAAAACATATCCAGTATTAAAAAATATTTCTTTTGAAATCAATAAAGGGGAATTTGTAGCAATTATGGGTTCATCAGGAAGCGGAAAAACCACTCTCCTAAACTGTATCTCATGCTTTATCCCAATTGATGATGGTGAAATAACTCTTGGAAACAATAATATAAGAAATTTGCAGGAAAAAGAACTTTCTGAAGTCAGAAACCAACAATTAGGATTTGTATTCCAAGACTTCATGCTATTTGATGGGCTTAGCGTCTTTGAAAATATCTGTGTTCCACAAATTATCAAAGGTGGTCAAGTCATACAAATGGAAAACCGTGCAGTCAGTCTATGTGAACTGTTTGGTATTGAACATATTAAGAAAAAATACCCTGCTGAAATATCTGGTGGAGAAAAACAACGTACAGCTGTGGCAAGAGCACTTATGAACAATCCAGATTTAATATTAGCAGATGAACCAACTGGTAACCTTGATAGTAAGTCTTGTCGTACAGTCATTGATTCATTTCTAAAGGCAAAGCAGGAGTTAGATGCTACTATACTTATGGTTACACATGATAGCTTTGCAGCAAGCTTCTGTGACCGAGTTATCGTACTTAAAGATGGGATAGTTTATAAGGAGGTTGTAAAATCAAGTTCAAGACGCGAATTCCTAGATGAATTACTAGAACTTTTAAAAGAAATGGGAGGCGGTCAAGATGACAATTAATAAATTATATGGAAGACTTCGAGCCTATAATTGGAAGAACTATACAACCTTATTCTTTTGTATAATACTTTCTGTGGTACTAGTTACTTCATATGCTCTAATTTATTTTAGCCCAACAGTACAAAACATCCTGCCAACTGGTGGAGATAGCAGAAAACAAGCTACAATGATATTCTCAGTTGCCATATTGGGATGTGCTGTATTTACTACATACGCTTCTTCTCTATTTTTAAAATTTAAAAGTAAAGAAATTGGTATTTTCATGGCTCTAGGAGCAAACAAGAAGAAATTAAAAAAACTTCTATTTTCAGAAATATTATTAATTTCTATAATATGCTGTTTTTTAGGTCTTATATTAAGTATTCCTGTATCCTTTGGTATATGGAAGATATTCCAATTAGTTATTATTGATACTAGAGAAATGACTTATCAATTTGGAACTCAGGGATTCATCTATGGATTTATATTCTGTATATTTGTGACATTGTGTATATTTATGCTTTCAGTAAAATTTATTAATCGTACAAATATAATTGATATACTAAATGACCAAAGAATATCTGAACCAATACATGATGTAAAGGAATGGTATGGTATATTAGGTATAGTTTTTACTATACTAGGTATTGTTTTAGGTTATGTTGTACCTTCAATAGTTATAGACAAATTAAATTATCTATTACCATCTATATGGAGTATTACCTATCTATTCTCTGCTGTTGGAATCTATATGATTATGACATATATAGTTGTACACGCAAAAAGAGGAAAACATCCTGAAAAATACTACAAAAATATTATATCAACTAGCATGATGAGATTTATGGGAAGACAGACAGTAAAAAATATGTGTGTTATTTCATTTTTAATTGCAGGAGCATTATTTGCTGTATTCTATGTTCCTAACATGGTTACAGGAATTTATGATAATCTTAAAAACAACCCTATAGATTACACTTTTACCTACAATCAAAGAGATAAACAGGTATCAAAAGAAGATATTGAACAATTAGCAGATAAATATAATATAGATATTCAAAACTATATGGAAATTCCTTCTATTGAATTGATTGTTGATGGTACAGAGTCAACACATCATAAAAATGGAACTATTGATAAGGTGTACCTAAAAAAAAGTTCATATGACATGTTCTTTAATTCCAAAGATTTTTCTAAATTAATTGGTAAACCCATAACTATAAAAAATGGCGAATATCTCGCTGTTGTAAATAAGGAAAATGAAAATAAAGGTTCTGATTATACCAAATTTATATCAAGTCCAGTAACAGAAAAAGAAATTCCTTTTAAACATGCTGGAAACCTAATCTTTAATGGTTCTTTTTTTCAAAATAGAAGTATGAATGTTTATGTTCTTAACGAAAATGATTATAAAGCATTTGCTAAGGATTTATCTATAAAAAATTACAATAATTCTGTACTATTTAATGTAGATAAGTCTAAGGATACTTATGCTTTTGCTAGTGATTTAAAGGCAGAGATTATAAAAAGAACATCTAAAGAATTGGGAATGTTCACTAGTTATGATGAGTATGTAAAAAAACGTTATGAATCAACTGGAGAAAAGTATTTTATGGATGAAAGCTATCCAAGTGGAGAAGGTCCTTTAAAACTAGAACCAGATAATAATCAATTGTATCTTAATTGGAAGTACTATCCTAATTTTAAAATTTTACAAAGTCAAGATATGATAAAAAATATGGCAGTCTTCTTGATGTTATTCATATATGTGGCAATCATCTGCTTTACAGCAGTTGGAATCATTGCATATACAAGAGGCGTTACTATAGCTGTAAATCATAAGCAGGTTTTTATGGATTTAAGTCGATTAGGAGCGAATAACGACTATATAAAATTCTGTATTAGAAACCAATTAAAGAAGGTGTTTTCATACCCTCTTATTGTAGGAAGCTTTGTAATCTATCTGTTTAACCTTATGATTATGCTTAACAATGATGGTAGAATTGTAAGTAGTGAGGTCAATGCTCTTTTGATAAATTTAGGTCTTATAGGGCTTTGTGGTGTTTATATGTTCCTTATATATCTATTAACATATAAAAAATTCAAAAATATTATTGGGATTTCAAAATAAGAAAAATCACTGGAATCTTAAAATAAGTTTAACAAGATAGTTTTAAGTTTAATAAAATAGTTTTAGGTATAAACCTATACTAATATAGAAAACTTTCTCTTGCTACCTGGATATATTTGTTATCTCATTTTATATATCTAGGTAGCAAAATATATTATATACTTTATTATATAAACAAAAAACTTGAAAGGAGATTAGACATTGATTTCGATTTGTATTTGTGATGATGAAAAACAACAAAGAAACATGTTAAATAAAATCATTACAAGAGAAATGGATTTGTGGGGTTACCCATGCCAAATAAAAGAATACTCAAATGGTGAAAGCCTACTATATAACCTAGAACACGAAAGCTATTATATGGATATTATTTTCTTAGATATTGAACTTGGAGAAAGTAATGGTGTTGATGTAGCAAAAACTATACGAACATATTCAAAAGACACTATAATCATCTTTGTCACAGGATTTTCTGATTATGTATTTCACGGATATGATGTAGGAGCTTTGAACTATATTTTAAAGCCTTATAAAAGTGAAAAAATATGTGAAGTATTAAAAGAAGCACTAAAAAAATTAGAACAATGGAAAGAAAATTTTATTACAGTTCAAATTGGAACTAACCTTTGTAAAATCAATATGAACGATATTATCTATTTTAAAAGTGAGTTAAGAAAATTGACTGTAGTAACCTTTGAGAGAACATTAGAATATTATGGAAAGTTAAATGATATGGAAAGTATTCTTCCCTCTAACTTTATACGTACGCATCAAAGGTATATTGTTAATCTAAACCATGTAGATAGTATAAGTCAAACTTATGCTAAAGTTCAGAATGAAAAAATTCCTATAAGCCGTAAAAAATATCAGGAAGTCGTAGGAAAATTTACAAGGTATATGTTAGAGTCTTAATTTCAAAAAGTATATTAGAAATTTAAGTTCAAGGACGATATTAGAATATTAGTTTTAAAATACATATTAAAATATTATTTTTTAGAAAGGTATCTTAAATGAATTCTTATTCTTTAATTAATAATGGTACAACTTTTATCATAGTCTTAATTCATATTTATATAGCCTTTTTTCTTTATAAGTTGACTTCTTATTTTATAGACTTTAGAAATCATTGGATTTTTAAAGTCATATTAATTTTTGGCTACTCTATTATTAGTCAAATGATAATATGGGTTTCTGACCCTGTAAATATTCTATTTACACTACTTGGGTATTTTATAATGCTTATAATCTGTAGTAAAAGTAAATTAATTTCCATAGTATCAATTATCATGATACTCTACCCTATTATAGTTGGTATTAATTTTCTTTTTATAAACAATCCTCTGTATAGTGGGCTTATCTGTTCAAGGGATTATCTTTTTATACTTTCAATTGTCAAGATAATTTCCGCTCTGATTAAACTATTGTTTTGGTTTTTAATACATATTTTCTTAAAAAATAGATTAATCAATATAAAACAATACCTATCAAATAAGATATGGATTTTTATCGACATGGTATGTATGGCTTCATTTTTATCAATATTAATTGCTATTATTCTGCCACCAACTAATTTAATTCCTATGGGTAGTGTAAATAATATTTTTTTAGGCGACTTGCCTTATGGAACTTATATAATCATTTTATCAGCAATTATAGCAAATATTGGTGTAATACTTCTTTTACAACCACTAATTGAAAATGTAAAGATGAAGATAGAAAAACAAGCAAATCATATAAAAGAAAAATACTACGATTTGCTAGAAAATCAACAAATTCAGATACGTAAAATACGACATGATATGAATAACCACTTTCAAATGATTGAATCGTATTTAGAGGTTAACGATACTGATGGTGCTAAAGAATATTTTAATCAGTTGAAAATAAGTCTTGGTACTCTTAGTGGAAAGCAATTTTGTAAAAACCAAGCTCTTAATTCAATTTTAAATCTTCGCCATACAAAATTAGAAGAAAATGGAGTTGATGTCCACTTTAATATAGACATAGACAATCACTTAGGTATAGAGCCTATAGATTTATGTACTATTTTTTCAAATTCTTTGGATAATGCTATAGAAGCTTCTTTGAAGATACAAGATTTATCAAATAGAAAAGTAGTGTTAAAGGCACGTTGTGAAAAGGAGTATTTTAGCTATTTGTTGACAAACAACAAAGTAAATCCTATCAATAAAAAGCAAGATTTATTTGTTTCAGACAAAAAAGATAGTTATTCTCATGGATATGGTATTGAGAATATTAGAGGAATTGTCGATAAGTACAATGGAGAATTAAATATCTCTTATACAGATAATGAATTTTCTTTATTTCTTTATATTAGATTATTTTAACCAAAACTATATTAGGTATCTTAATATAAATCTAAGAGTATTCCTATTATCCAGCCTCATTACTATAATCTTTATATAAAAAATTATATATATAAAAACTTGCACATACATGGAATCAATAACAATATTTGTATTTATATGTTATTGGTTCTTCCTTTTTGTCATTAATATTTACTCTTGTTATTTCTTTTCGTAATTATCTCTTTTTTTATAATTAATCTTTTATTCTTGTTATTTCTTTTTGTAATTACTTCTTTATTCTTATTCTTTATCTTTGCAATTAATCTTTTCTTCTCACTATCTCTACTTATTATTAATCATTTCTATTATTAGCTTTCCCATCTACCACTTATATTGATTTTTTTCTATCTCTCACTGACTTTCTCCTTTTAGCAACCATATTTTCTATCATTTCACCAAAAAATCCTCACTTCTAACTAGCACTCCTTCTAAGTTAAATAAGTTTATTGACAAATGTATGACATGGCATTATACTAAAATAAAATGACATAATGTCATACAAAAGGAGGTAGATTCAAGTGGTTCAACAACTATCAGATGCTGAGCTTGAAATTATGAAAATCATTTGGGCAAATAATGAACCAGTACTTTTTGCATTTCTTTTAGACGAGTTAACATCATTGGGTAAAACATGGCAAAAAAATACACTAATAACACTTTTATCTCGACTTATGGATAAAGGGTATCTAAAAGCAAAAAAATTAGGACGCCGAAATGAATACACTCCCCTTATATCAGAAGCAGAATATCAGACAAGCCAAACAAAAAAACTACTTGATAAAGTCTATGAAGGGAATGTAAAAGGTCTTGTCTCCAATTTAATTCAAAGTGATTTGCTAACCGATGAAGAATATGATGAACTAAAGGAACTTTTGGAGGGGGGAAAAAGATAAATGAATAATGTAATGAAAGTATTCTTGTCAATGTCCCTTTCTGGTTCACTTCTTATTCTAATTCTTTTTTCATTCAAGCAAATTTTTAAAGACAAAATAAGTAGGCAATGGCAATATTATATCTGGCTAATTGTCATTATGAGACTATTATTACCATTTACACCAGAAACAAACTTGATGGGAAGCATTTTTCAAATATTTGACAATGCTGTATATCACACTGATGAAAATCACCCTACACAACAAAATCAATCTATTTTAAGTGATAATGAAAATACACAATCCATTAATAATGAACAAAACAATCAAAAAGATATAAATAAAACAGAGTCACCCACTAATAACCAGGCAGTGCAGGACATAATTACTTTATTAGTAAATAACACTTGGCTAATTTGGTTGGTAATTGCTCTTATCCTATTCATACGAAAGGTAACAATTTATCAAAGCTTTGTACGATATATAAAAGCTGGACAAGTCCCTATTTCAGACATAGAGCTATTGGACAGACTTGCAATTATTGGAGGTCAAACAAAAATAAAAAGGGCTATAGAGCTTTGCATCAACCCACTTATTTCTTCTCCATTATTGATTGGATTTTTCCGTCCATGTATTGTACTACCAAAGGCAGATATTACAGAAAAAGATTTCCAATATATCGTGCTACATGAACTTACACATTATCGTCGATTGGATATGTTCTATAAATGGCTAGTGCAAATTACAGTTTGCTTACACTGGTTTAATCCCCTTGTATATCTTATGGGAAAAGAAATTAACAAAGCATGTGAGTTCTCTTGTGATGAAGCAATTATCAAAAAACTAGATTTAAGTAATGTACAAGACTATGGAAAGACTCTACTAGACTCTATAGCAACTGTTGGAAAATATAAAGAATCCCTTGCTTCTGTCACTCTAAGTGAAAGCAAGAAATTACTAAAAGAAAGGTTGGGGGCAATTATGAATTTTAGAAAAAAATCAAAATTAGTGGTCTTCTTTACACTTATAATAACGATTTTATTTACAGTTGGGGCAACGGCTATTGGAGCATATACAATACCACAAATTCAAGTTGATAACAATAAAAACAAAAAGATAAATTCTAATCCTTCTACTAAAAACAATTCAAATTCAGACACACATAAAAACAACAATAAATCAGCAGATAATACACAAAAACTAGATGTTTCTAGTAGTGGCAAACTACCAGATAATATACAAAGTCTCGATATGTCTTTTGATATTTATAATGGAGGTTTGGAGATACTGCCTTCCTCTTCCAATGAAATAGAAGCTAGCTATGATGGTAAATACTACGATGTTCATATTACAAAAGAGAATGGTAAATGGATAGTTCGTATATCTGGAAAAGTTTCATTAATGGGTAACACAGATTTTGTTAAGCTTTATGTTCCAAATGTAAAACGTGTTATGAATGTCAAAGTTCGTAATGGTGACTTTAGTTATGACTTGCCAAATAATTGTACTGATGTAATAAACATTGATGCTGCAAATGGAGGAATTCAATTTACTTCAAAGAATAGATATGATAATAGCAAGATTTCTTTAACAGCTACAGATAAAGACTTCTTAATATATGATTTACTTGTTTATCCTAATTATTTTACTAAGACAGATACTGGATTTAAGTATAAGAAAGGTACTGAAGCCACTCAAATTGGTATTTCTCTAACTGGATATACTGATGTTGAATTTAAGTAAAGTTTTATGGAAGAAATGGTTTATCAGTGACTGTTGTAATTTAAAGATATAAAATAAAGACAATATACTATGATTTTGTATGTTGTCTTTATCTATATCTTTTATATCTTTAAAAATTGTAATTAAGTTTTTTTAAAATTCATTATGACTATTAAGATATCTTTTATAAATTTTGAAGATACAAAAATATAGTAGGAATTAAAGGATTTATATTTCCTCAATTTTGGCAAAATGAATGAAAATGATTTGGTTAAAAAATAATACACTATCTAGAATATTCAAATAGATTTATTAGAATATTCTACCTCCTACATGATTCTATACCTCAAAAACATAGTTATACTTAAATATTATATTATAAATTATACATATAAAGCTAATTAAATGTGAACAGAATTGTTTTATATACAACAAATTAATTGCCTATTCCAATGAAAAGACACAACTAATATTTTATTTTCCTTGCCCCAAAAACAAAGTATTTCAAACTTTAATTATTAATAAAATTAAAGTTTATAAATATACTAAATATTCATTGACAAATATAGATAAGTGTTACTATAATTATACTAAAAATATAAATTTTAAAACCAAAACCATGAAGGTTTATAGAATCTTCATGGCTTTTTTTGTGTCCAATGGATTAAATATTTGCGACATGAAAAATAATGTATTATAGGGTTTTGGGTATAATGAAAGGGGGCTATATGATGAATCAAAAAGAGTTTTTTGACCAAATAGCAAAGGATTGGGACAATAGAATAGAAGTAAATGAAGGAAAGATAAATACTCTTTTGTCAAAGATAGGTATAAAAGATAAAGATAAGATACTTGATGTAGGTACAGGAACAGGAGTATTAATACCATTTTTGACAAATCTAAATCCTAATGGATATATAAAAGGAGTAGATATCTCAAAGGGAATGCTTGAAGTAGCAAGTGACAAATTTAAAAATTATAAAAATGTATCTTTTGAAATAACAGATGTAGAAAAAGACATAATAGATGATAGATATGACAAAATAATTTTATATTCAATGTTTCCACATCTTCAAAACAAAACTATGACTATAAAGTCGCTAGTAAAAAACAATTTAAAGAAAGATGGTAAGCTTATAATCGCTCATTCAAACAGCAGAGAGTTTTTAAACAATATGCATAAAGAAGTTAATGAAAGTGTTAGTGAGGATAGACTCATACCTATAGATAAACAAAGAAACTTATTTGAGGAAATAGGATTGGATGTTGAACAAGCTTTTGAAAATGATGAAATTTATTACATAGTAATAAAGAAATAAATAATTATATTAGGGGGATTTCCATGAAAACTAAAAAAATGATTTTATCTGGCATATTCATAGCATTTGGAATTATATTACCTATGTTTTTCCATACGTTTAATTTAGCAGGTCCTATATTTTTACCTATGCATATTCCTGTATTAATAGCTGGATTTTTATTAGGTCCAAGTTATGGGGCGATAGTGGGAATAATTACACCTATATTAAGTGGTGTTATGACAGGTATGCCACCTTTAGTTCCAGTAATGCCTATAATGGTATTTGAGCTTTGTGGTTATGGATTAGTAACAGGGATTTTATTTTCTAAGAGTAATAAAATTTATTTAAGCCTTATAGGTGCAATGTTAGTTGGTAGGTTATTTGCAGTTGTAGGTGCATTTATAGTTTCGCTTACAATAGCACCTCAAGTAAGTCCTTTAATATTTGTTTTTGGAAACATAGTACAAGCTATTCCAGGTATGTTAGTTCAGTTGATATTTATACCAATACTAATTAAGTTTACGTCTAATAATGTTGAGATAAGAAAAGTATTGACTCAAGGAAAATAAAGTGAGTTTATAGGAAGTAAATTAATATATTTGTAGAATATCCAATATAGATAAATTTATAGGTGTGTATTTTATGGAGTTATAAGTAATTGCCTTCCTCTACAATTTAAGAATATGTCTAATAAATTAGGATTGAAAAGACTAAATGGCTATTTAAAAAAGTTTTGTTGGACATCAGTATACTTTACTACTTAAAAAGTGGCTTAATACTACCGTTGACAATGTATTTATCAATATATTATTATACAACCTTAGATAGCTAAAATCCTAGATTTTGAAAAAAGGAGATGATACAAATTTGTATTTTGAGACATCTCCTTTTTATTTTATATTTATAAATCAAAAACTACTAAATTAACTGCTTTTTTCATATTCATAACATCTTTTGATTTGTTAAGATATTTGTCAAACCGCTTTATAGCCTATCCCCACATATAAATCTATTCACCCATTAGGTTCTAATATTAAATCTATAATATTTTTATTTGAAATAATTAACATCATAATCTATTTTTTATTTGAAATGTAGCCAATTATAAAGTATCCAAGTTTTTTAATTAACATATAAGTATTTCTTTCATATTCATATCCTATTTTAAAATTATTTTTATCAAAATTCATTTGAGCATACCCTTTTTTCTTTTAATTAATTCTAAATCTTCCTATAATTTTTACACCTTCTTTATCATAAAGAGGTATGCTTCTTTTAAATATACTTAGATTTCTTTTTCTTGTATAGGCAACGGCTTCTTCTGGTGTTTTTGGTTGATTATCACAATCATACAAATCCCTTTTCCTTACATACCCTAATTTCTTTCCTAATCCTATTGCTGCTATAAGTTCTGGTTCAATTGAATTTCCATTTGAATCTGTTATAGATGGACCATATGTTTCTCCATTTTTATTATAACTAATATTACCACCAGTATCTCCTAATATATCCTCATTCTGTTCAGAATTAGCATTAATAGAAAACATAGACCCGATTATTATAAAAGTTAATAAAAGTTTAAAACCTAGATTAATTTTCTTTTTATCTTTATTAAACATACAATTCAACCTCTTTTTTAAAATAATATTTTTTTCATTTCTAAACTGAGATACATATACTGAATACCTTAATGTTTTTTTATATTTTATTGTATCTAATACTAGATACGCATATTCCTCGATTTCACTTGAGGTATATTCATCAATCACAATTTCATCACAAGATAATTCACATAATTCATTAAATTGTTTCTTTAATAAGTAACAAATTGGATTAAACCAGTGTATTGTACATACAAGACTAACCATAGCTTTAAACAAATTATCTTTCCTTTTATAATGAACCAGTTCATGTCTAAAGATAAAATTTAATTGTCTATTACTATATTCTTTTTCTGGAATTATTATTTTATAATCTCTTAAGCCTATAATAGCTGGGGAATAAATCGCTTTAACTCTATATACTTTAAATGTTCTATTTATATTTAATTTTTTTACTTGTTCATTTAAGACATTAATGATATTTGCATCTAAAACTTCTTCTTGCAAATTTTCTACATAACTATAAAATTTAAAATTAGCTTTTAAATAATGAAAAGATATTAATACAATACCTAGCATCCAAATATACATAAATATATCTAGATTAATACTATAACCATATGATATATAACTATCAATACTATGTTTATAATTCTTAATTGTGTTACTATTGATAGTCAATATATTTAGATTTATTTTAGATATAAATAACAGTCTAAATATTATTAAGATACACATTAAGTAATAAAACTTACAGGTATATCTATTTACTTTTTTAGTAAATAAAATAAACAAAAGAATTGGTATACTCATATAAATATTTAATTTTACAATCTCGATAAAAAGTTCCATAAGATACTTCTCCTATTTTCTTTTTTTTATCCATTTCTCAAGCTCTTTTATATCATCATCTGATATTTCATTTTCACAACCCAATGATGAAATAAAGCTATGCATAGAATTCTTATGCATAAATTCAAAGAAATCTTTTGTTTCAAACTTCAAATACTCTTCACGCTTAATCTTAACAGTATACACAGTATTTCTACCATCTTTTTCAAATTCTAAAAATCCTTTGTCACTCAATCGAGAAAGGACTTTCCCTGTAGTCCCTTTTGTCCATTCATGACATTCTTCCATAAAATGAGCTACTTCTCTCGCAGGTATCTTATCCATATCTTTATCCCAGATAAAATTCATAACTAACAATTCAGACTTTGGTATTTTCTTCAATATAATCACACACCTTTAACTTTATTTAATTAGACATTTGTCTAAAGGTCAATATATAAATATTATATTAAAACAAATAAATAAAACAAAATTTGCTACTTTTTGTATTCTGTACTTTATGATATATTTAATTTTTCTTATTTCAATACTGATATACTATACCATAGCCTTGCAATTCTAGAGCTTCTAATATATCAAAACTCATTTATAAAATGAAACAACTTTTCAGCACTTTTAATTTAAAAGCTATTAATAAAAGAAAAAGGGCAATCAATCTGATTACCCTTTTTAGTTTAAATTTATATAACTTAGTCAATCTCATTGCACTTTTTTATTTAAGTTCATATAGTCTAATCAATCTTATGACCATTTTTGATTTAAATTCACATAATCTAAACAAGATAACTTCCCTTTTTATATAATCTTATACATCTAATGCACTCCATTTCTCTACCTTTATACAACTTAACACACATTAAAAATCAATAAATGACCTAATTAAAAAATATATAAATAAATTTCTAACTGTATCTATTAGAATACAATACTTTTGCTCTTTCAGTAACTTCTTTAATAAAATCCGACTTACTATCTGTATAAGCATCACGATTATGCTCATACTTCTTCCATAGGTTTAACTTAAGTTCTTCATACTCTTTAGCAAACTTGGATTGTCAATTAAATAATCTCTAAAAAACAACTCATCATTATCACCTACATATCTTATATGCAAATGAAAAACTCTTTCTTCAAAACCATCTATTATTGTATATCCTTTATTAAGTGAAACCCTGCTACTACTCTCAGACATACAAATATATCCCGTTGACTCAATTAATTCTTTAATCTGCTTCATACTACAATCTTTTATTATCTCAATCAGTATATCAACAATTGGTTTGGCATAGATTGTACTCACAGAAGTACTTCCAATATGACTTATTCTAACAATATTTTGCATAGGTAATACATCATTTAACCTGAATTCTTCTTCCTTAAACCAATCTTTCCAACAGTCCTTATGAGCAGTCAAGACGATTGGGAACAACTCCCATAATTCCTCTAAAGTCATATCTTCCAATTGCTTTTTCATAAGTCAATTTTTCTCCTTTAAACTAATTATTTTAAATACTATCTTTATCTATTCAATTACTATAACTAGCATACTTATATATAATAATTTATTATAGTAAGTGTATCCACTAAAATACTATAATCCAAAAGAATTCCCAAAAATATGATTTACATTATTACATATAAAAATAAAATCCTTTGCTCTTTACAATCAAATTTACTTAATTTATGTAATAGATTAATAAATACATCCTCTTCACTACTTAATGTATAAAAAACTGATTATAAATTTTTTCTACTATTATTTAAATTTTATATTACTCATCTGTATTAACAGTTCCTAAATACTTTAAGCTCTGATTATTATTCTCAATAGGCGACTGTTTATGTAGTGGATAATTTAATTGCGTGTAACTAATTATATCAAATTTAAAATATGTAATAGAAGATAACAAACATAAAATTACCACCATCAAAATACCACTTCTACACCTTTCATTAAACATACTAGATACTCTTTTTCTAATATCCGACTCCTTATGTAATCCAGCTACAAACTTATTTGAATGACTTGAACCTTTCCTCATTGCATTTATTATAGTTAATGCGTAATCCTGTCTCTCCTCTATAGTACGATTCTTTAAAACCCTTTCATCACAATAAAGCTCACAATCCAAATCTATAAACTTCTCCATTACATATATAAAAGGATTAAACCAATAAACACATTTTAAAAACAACACCAAATACTTAATATAAAGGTCTTTGCTCTTAAAATGCATAAGCTCATGTCTAAATATCCAATCCAGCTCTTTTAACGTATAATCATAAGGTGGTAAAATCACACTTGAATTAAAAAATACTGGAGTCTCAACTTCATAGGAGTATTTAAGCTGTATCTTTTTATTTATACTAAGTTCCCTTAATAAATTCGCATAAAGATTTTTTATCTCTTTATCCTCCACATAATAGGATAAATCATTTATTAAAATTTTAACCTTAACGTATTTCCAACTAATATAAACTAAATATATTATTATACTAGTAATCCAAATAAACAATAAAATGCTATTTTTCGAAGTGAGAAGATTATTAAGATTTTCTAAATATACCTTATTAATAGTATATTTGTATTCTCGTCTATTAAACGTAAAAGTATAGTATGTAAATGGCAGTAATAACTTAATAATCACAAGCAACCAAATATAATAATTAAATCTTTTACTAAACCTTTTAAATATAGTCATTCTAAAACTCAATAGGATAACTATACATAAACCACTTAATACAACAGTCCTAAGAATGTCACTCAAAATTAAATTCATATAGCCACCTCTCTTCTTTTAAATCTAGAATAACTAAATATGTCAATATAAGTCAATCTTGTATGTAAAATGTTTGACTTCCCAAAAAATTATCTCTTATTTTAAGAAATTTAAAAAATGAATACTCTAAATTAAAATTATATGATTTTTAACACAACTCTTATTAATAGTATTGTTTTGAGTGATAACATAAACTAGGCATTTGCTTACACGCAAACATGGCGGAAAGTCTAAAGACTTCCGCAACCACATCAATAAGAACATTATTTAGCTACAAACTTGCACCTGTACTATTTCTGTTTGTAGCCTTTTAGTTTCATTACTATTATTACAAAAACACCTAATAATAAATATACTTCCAAAATACAATATATTTCCTATAAAAACAATCTATTATATAAAATTAGAAATATAATATTTCTATCACTCACCATAACTTTCTTTCAAATTTTTCTATGTAGCTCCATCATTTCTTTAATATTTTTTTCAAATGAGCAACATCTAATAAATTCACTGTTTCAAATTTTCTTTTATAAAATAATGCGAAGTTATTAAAAACACAAGGTAATTCCTTTGCTTTTTGTAATGTATCTATCTCAATAAATGAAGCTGGAACATCATATGTCGTGCAATACTCTTTTAATATTTCAATATTTTGATAGATAAAAGGACATTGCATATCATAATAGATGGTTAGTTTCTCACTCTCAATTTCACACGATTTTGCATTTTGCTTGAACTCTGGTGTTGTTCCATCAAAAGAAAGTGCAAGTAGTTCATATCCGTTATCAGTAGTATCAACTACCTCAAATCCAAATTTTTTCGCAAATGATTGGTCTGAAAGCCATGCTTTTTGTTTTTTTGCTCCAAGCATACAAATACCAGATTTCCCATTCTCTTTAGCATCTGCCACACAATACTCCATTAACGATTTCGCATACCCTTTTCCTTTATAATCACCCAAGACCCACAAGCAATAGATATAATAATAGTTATCGCCAGTAATAGGAACCCATGCAGTCTCAACAGGTGCATATTCAATAAATACAGTACCTTTGACATTTAATTTTCTAAAGGTATGCCCTTCTCTTAATCGTTCAGAAATCCATTGCTTTTTGGCTTCAATACCTTGATGTGGCTTTCTGATACGGATAATACAACATAAATGTTCATTGGCAAGATTTTCTTCTGTTACGTTTACAAATTCATCACACATATTTAAATCTTCCTTTTTCCAAATTTAATTTTTTCCAGTTCAATAAATTGCATTATTGTAGCTTTTCACAGAATATAAATATACATTAGTCCATATAATTTCATTAATACACATATTAAATTAACTTAGTTCTTCAAACTCTTCTACCTGAATCTAAAATATTCATATTTTCATTTTTTTATCAATCATTGACACTTTCCTAAATCCAATATCACCACTTATCTATAAATATGTGACGTATTCTCTTTACACAAATTCTCCATCCTATCATACACAACACCACTGTCTCTCTCATCTGTCATAGTCACAATCACATCACTTGGCTTAAGAACAGTTTTTCCTCTAGGGATAATCTCTTCACCACCTCTTTGAATAGCTACCAAAAGACAATTCTCTGGCCATTGTATATCCTGAATCTTCTTGTTGGCAACAGGAGAGCCAAACATAACCGAAAACTGGTCTAATATCTTTTCTCCCCTCTCTTTAGAAGCAGGTTCTCCATTTTTCTCAAGTAATCGCTCTAAAAGACTTTCATAAATAGGTTTTGACTTCATAAGAGTAGCCACAATATATGCCACAATCGAAATTATAGAAAGTGAAAGCATTTGGCTAACAGAACCTGTCATTTCAAAAATCAATATGATACCAGTCAAAGGAGCACGTACAATAGCTGTAAAATATCCTGCCATAGCCAAAAGAACAAAGTTATTTATATAATCAGGGTCCATTCCAAAAACCTTCACACCTATCATTCCAAATATTCCACCTATAAATGCTCCTAACACAAGCAACGGAAAAAAGATACCCCCTGGTGCACCTGAGCCAAAACTTACAGCCGAAAATATAAAACGTATGACAAAAATCAAAACAACCATTCCAAAAATATATTCATGACTTGTAAGTGCCTCCACCAAATTGTGCCCACTTCCCAGCACTTGAGGCATCATAAGTCCAAGAACACCAGCCATAGTGAATGGAATCAACAGTTTACCAAATGTACCGATTTTAGGAATCTTTTTATATAAAGACTGCACATATAGAGTAAACCAGTTATAAAATGCTCCCATAACTCCAAGAATAACACCTAGAATCACTATTAATCCATAATAATTCTGCGGCAATACATGCCCGATGTCAAACTGGAACACAGACTCCATACCTAGAAAATTAGCTGAGATATAGTCTGCTGTCAAAGATGCTGTCATAACAGAAATTAAAACAGATACTGAAAAGTTCTTATGCACTTCTTCCAGTGAAAACATAACCCCTGCCAGTGGTGCATGAAATGCTGCTGACAATCCAGCACTTGCCCCACAAGTCAGCAAAAACTTTTCCTCTGTCTTACCTCGGTCAAGTGCTCTAGATATACCTTTCCCTGCCATAGCACCAAGTTGAATAGAAGGCCCTTCTCTACCTAATGCAAGACCACCCATAAGTGCCAAAAATCCTCCAATAAATTTTGTTGGCAACACACGCCACCATACTTGTTTGATTTTTCCTGTCATTTCTCCCTCAAGCTGAGGAATACCACTTCCAGAAATCATCGGTTCTAAGTCCACCAACTTTGATACAATCCAAGCAAGTAGTGCAAGCACTGCAAACCAAGCTATTATTTTTACTGTGGAACCTTCTACAAACTTTAAGATTTGACTGAGCCATATACCAGCCTGCCCCAAAAGTATCCTATATAAAAGTACAATCAAACCAGCCACAGCACCAACCATCAGTCCTTCTCCAATTAAAATTACCTGAAAGTTCTCTGCCCGTTTGATAACATGAGATGTATCCTTTTTCATGCTCTTCCTCCTTCTCCCAATAATTCTGTACAATATCAGCAAATATAGCTTTTAATTTACTAAATATAGATTACTTTATTACTTACTCATTATATTTAATAAATATAACTAATGATACTATAATGCAAACACTAAATGATTATTGATATATGATTTCATTGTATTTACTACTGAATAAATAATACAATACATTTTTGGAAAAATAAAGGAAAGAATAATATAAGACTTACATCTGTCAGCTATAATTTATGTTCTTTTTTGTCTTAATACTTTCTTTTTTGTTTTAATTCTTTCTTTTTTTGTCTTAACTCTTTCTTTTTTTGTTTTAATTCTTTCTTTTTTTGCTTTAACGCTTTCTTTTTTGTCTTAACTCTTTCTTCTTTAGTTTTAATTTTGCTTCTTTTATTTTAATTTTGACCTTTTTTACTCTAACTCTTCAGTCTTTTATTTTAACTTCACTTCTTCTTACTACTATTCTTCAAACTTCTTTATGCAAATAGTAGCATTATGACCCCCAAATCCTAATGAATTAGAAATAGTACATTTCACTTCTCTCTCAATTCCACCCTGAACCTCCCATGACTAAAGTACAGGGTTCCTGCTTCATAGAATTTTACATACTAAAATAGGTCTTACCAACTCTCCACAGGCTATCCCCGTAGTTCCTACAGTTCTCACATAAGTTATTTATTTTAAAGTCTTATTAGCCCTAACCTTTCTTTTAGTATATTTAAATAATAAAAAATTAGAGATAAAGGCAATCAATTCAAGCCTTTATCTCTAATTTTTACTGTTTCTATTTTATTAAAACTGATGCTTACACTCTGTAAATTCGTAAACATCCATTAGTGCTTCACCAAATCTTTGATAATGTACTACTTCCCTTTGACCTAAAAATCTCAATATATCTTTTAAATCAGGGTCATCAGTTAAATTTATTAATTGATAGTACGTAGCCAATGCTTTTTGTTCAGCAGCCATATCCTCATGTAAATCAGTTACTGCATCGCCAAAGACATTGATATAGCTTGTAGTAAAGTTTACTCCGTTAGAATCTACTGGTTGAAGACCATGTCCAAAAGTAGCATAATTAGTTCCAAGTCCAGCAGCCTTAAGTTCTTCTGGAGTACAACTACTTATTAATTGATATAACATTGAAGAAATTATTTCAACATGAGCCATTTCTTCTGTTCCTATATCAGTTAAAAGTGCACGAGATTTTCCAGTTGGCATAGTATATCTTTGCTGAAGATATCTAGTTGCAGCAGCTAGCTCACCATTAGGGCCTCCCAACTGAGTCATTATATATTTTGCCATTCTAGGGTCTGCTTGTCTTATGTTAACTGGATGTTCCAGTGTTTTTTGATAAATCCACATATTATATTACTCCTCCTTAATATATTTAATAATAAATCTAATTTTAATACTGTATAATTTTATTTATAAAATGACTTATCCCATGGCCAAGGTTCAGATATCCATGACCAAGGATATTCACTTGATTCATACCCAAAATTAGTTAATGCTCCATATCTAGACTCATAATCACATACAGCTTGTGTAAATTTATCGCAGTATCTACTGTATGAATCAAGAGCTTCCTCATCTCTCGGATTGTTATCCAAATATAAATTTAATTCTATACAAGCAAATTGATATTCTGAAATTCTCTCTAAAAGTTCTCTTCTATTTAATGGCATTAGTACATTTTACCCCCTTTTTTAGCTCTAACTCTATTTTTAGGATTTTCATATAGCCAATCATTATAGTTATTTGACTCTATCAAATCTAATTCAGGAAATAAAGTACCTCTTCTTAATGCTGTTTCTGGATTGTATCTCTTATCATAAATTTGACGATTGATATATGGTCTAGCAAATTCACAACAATAATCTTCTCTATCATCTTTTAAATATTCCACTAATTATCCTCCTTAATTTTTTAAATTTTAAAATAGTATTATTTTTAATAATTCTATACTTGTGCTATATTATAATCAGTAGTTTTAATAGACCTTTAATAAAAATAAATAGGTATCTTTTTGTTCTTATTTTATTTTTAAAAATTCACCTAAT
>NZ_AVHW01000033.1 GCF_000449425.2 Clostridioides difficile CD160 | reverse complement strand
AGTATCTATTTTAAATAATTAATATAGAATTTATATCTTCTTTACAATATAATTACTATTTACTATATAATATTATTTCGTCAGCAAAATGTGATTATTTATTCCTAAAAACAATATAAATATACATTTTAATACTATTTTCAATTTTTCATAAATTAATTATAAAATAATTATAATTTTATAATTTTATTTTAATCATATACAGTCTTAAAACTTCTATTTTAATATTTTTTTAACACTTCTACACATAAAAAAGTAGGGTCTCAAAATGAACTTTTTAGTTCATAAGGCACCCTTTTTTGTATGAAATCAAATATATTTTAATCATTGCAACAATGAAAAAAGAGACTTATCTCTATTTTGAGACAGCCTCTTTCTCTGTATTTATATATAGTTAAAACTCTTCATTTTTAATATGTATTTTTAATTTTCTTCTCTAGAATCAAAATCAGATGGAATCCACGAATTACTAAAATCTTTATCCTTAAACAAATAAGCTAATCCAGTTATTTGCTTCAATCTAAGAATTTCATCAATCTCCATACCTAGATGCTTTGATATCCATTCATCAGATTTTCCAATTTCACAAAGTTCAGTTATAATAGTACTCATTAAATCCACATTATGTGAGCCCCTTGCACGATTATGTCGAATAGTACTTGCCATTCTCTCATCAAGAGACTTATCAATTATTGAAACAGGAAGAAGCCCATTTTCTCTATCGTATATATCCTTATTTTCAAGCATTATCCTATAGCGATGAAAACCATCTACAATAATATACTTGTCTTTTTCCTGATTATAATAACAAACAATTGGCATTGTATACCCATCCTCTTTAATACTTTTATATAGCAACTTCATTTCTGGTGGGGCTACGGTGTTGGGATTATAGTCGTTAGATTCTATCTTTTCAATTGGTACTGAGATGATTCCATATACAGGACTTTTATATTTCATAGCATCTTAACTCCTATCTCATGAATTTTTTCATATTTTTTCTTAATATACTCTGTCCTAATTCTTTGTTCTTTTGTTGGGCTAAATCCCATAAACTTACACATATGGTCATTTTTTAAAATACAATAACACATTCTTTTCCAACTTGGTATATCTTTAGTAAACTTAATATCATCTGTATCATCAGGTATATCACCTAAAAATTTAACTCTAATTTTTTGGTCTTTTGTATAATTTGAAACTCCATTTAATTCTATTTCATATCCTTTCATTATCAATTCATGTATAACGACTTTTGGCAAACCTCCTCCTTTATTGTGCCAAAAATCAATAGATGTTGTAAATTTCTTAATATAACTATTTCTTATATTTTCAGGTAAAGTATCTAGTAAAAATTGAGTAAAACTTTTCCAAGTATGTCCATCTGGCAACGCAATACTACGATACCCCATGGCTTTTGTTTTTCCATAAATAGAAGTAAAATTAACTCCTTGCACTCTAGCAACCAATTTCATCCACACATCTGGGTCTAATACCCTGTATAAATTTAGGCTATCTTTCGCTGAATCATTAAAAGGAGATGCTACTCTCATTTTTCTTGGAGCTACTCCAGCTTTATAGAACAAATCATAAATTTTATTGTAATCATAGTTGAATTTATAGTGAGCTAGCCAAACATCTTCTAACTCCCAATCATATATAGGAGATGCTGTCCAGACATTTTTAAATTCCTTAGTTATCCAGCATTTTCCTTTATATCCATGCTGTTTATTTACAATAGCACAATAGCGTTGTAAAGATTCTGACGCTCTTGTTCCTAATAAACAAACAACTTTTGCACCTTTATGCTTATCTCTCATCCACCTGCCAAATTGTTTTGCTAAACTTTCTTGCCTCATCTTATACTTATAATGGACAAATGGGTTATTTTCTTGATTTATTATGTATTCTTTGACTGGCATTTTTCTTACCCATAGCTCTTCTTTCTCATCATCCCACGGATACCAAAACATTTCATAATTTCCTACAGCTGTTCTTGTAGCCATTGGTAGACATACCCAATATGGTTCAATATCTTCAATATTCTCGTCAAACGTTTTTTCAACATATTCAGTTGTCATACTGTATTGAGCCTCAAAATCTTGATGAAATACTCCAATTTTGGAACTTATATTATGCTTTCTCTTATAATCCAAAATTAAATTCAATAATAAGCCACTATCTTTTCCTCCACTAAAAGATACATAGATATAATCAAATTCACTGAAAATATAAGAAAGTCTATCTTGAAAAGCTTCAAACACATTGGATTTTAAGTATCTTTTATCCATTTGGATTCTCCCCTTTCAATTAGAAGTTTATAAAACCTTACAACGTAGTATTATGCATTTTTAGCAATAATTAACATAAATTCTACAGTATTTAAATACACAGCTCCAATAAAATACATATAATTATAATATAATTTTCCTTTTATATTATAAACTATATTTTATCACTATTTTACATTATTTTCCAACATAGATAAATATCATATTTTTTCCGTCTTTTCTGTCCATTAATATTAACTGCTAACATTAACTACTTTGTATTTTATACATACTACATATATAAGACTTACAAAACATGACAAACTGTTGTCATAATTACTTTGCTATACTAAAAGTAAAAATAAGATATTTTATGAAAATATATATAAAAATAGCCCTTGGCTTACTTATAAGCTTAACAAGGACTTAAATTTATACTATAAATATTATCATGAAAGATACTAGTTTTGATTACAAATTATATATTTAAGAAGATATTAGTTTTAATTGCAAATTATATGTCTAAGGAGATACTGGTTTCGATTACGAATTATGTGTCTAAGGAGATAATAGTTTTGATTGCGAATTATATATCTAAGGAGATACTAATTTTAATTACGAATTATATGTCTAAGAAGATACTAGTTTTAATTGCGAATTATATGTCTAAGGAGATACTAATTTTAATTACGAATTATATGTCTAAGAAGATAATAGTTTTAATTACAAATTATATGTTTAAGGAGTGAAATCTAATGTATGAACGTATGCTTGAAAAAAATAATAAACCTTGCTTATCTCAAATAATCGAATACATAGGTAAAGATGGGTATACACGCCTATGCAAGTTAGAAACTTATCTTGAAACTCAATACAGTTTATCAAAAGAACTTCGATTTCCTTTTGGAAACAATTATGGTTGGGGCTACAAATATAGTCATAAATCTTTTCATCTATGTTATGCATTCTTTGAAAAAGGTGCCTTTACTGTTATGATTCAGATAGGTGACAAGCAAGTTCCAGCAGTGGAAAAAATGCTAGTTGCCTTAACACCAAAAGCTAAAGAACTCTGGGTCAATCGTTATCCTTGTGGCAATAATGGTGGTTGGATTAAATATCGTATTTTAGAAGATGCAGACTTACTCGACATTATTCAGTATATAAGAGCAAAAAAAACTCCACCTAAGCAAAGTTAATTTTGGGGTTTCTTTCAGATATATCACAATTCCCTCTACTCCCTCTACTTTATAAACTTGGAGTATAAAAAACTTTAGTAATATTGTCTACTAGTATATCTATATTTGATTTTTTTACAGTAAAATAATAAGTCTTATCATAACTAAAACATTGAAATCTAATTATCTAAACATCTTTTTATAGATATACTACACTTTTTATGACGATTTTATTTTTTATAGTAAACTCTCTGTATCTTACCATAAAATAGTTACATAACTTATCATAAGTCGTTCCTCAAACCGGCATTGCATAAGGCTTTTTAGATAATTCAATTTTTTTGTCTCATAACTTCTCATAGGTTATTGTTGTAGGATTAGTGCCATTTAAGCAACACAAGCTATTCTTTTAATGTTGCAAATATGAATACCTAATATCTAGGAGCGTAATCTCCCCCTGCAAGTGGTATTCATATACTTTTGGTGCATACCTCCAACAAGCAAAATACACAAGTGTGTATACTCATGTACTGCTTGCCACTATTGAATTACCTGTATTCGTATCAGCTCCTTATATCAAGAAGATTAACATAATTATAACTCTTTTTTTAAGTAAACCATATCCACAAGCTGTACCCCATTTTCAAATATAGGGTGGTCGTAATTGTCTATAAAAAAGTTATCAATCCTATGAGAAAGGTAAAAACCATTTTTTTCATAAAACTGTATAATTGAAGGAATATCGCCCGTTCCGACAAGCATTTCTTTATATTTATCTTTGTAAAATACTGAAATATATTGAATAAGCTTACTGCCATATCCCATACCGTGCCACTTTTCGTATGTTGCTATATTTTTAAGCTCGCACGTATCAGAGCCTTCACTTGTGACCACACATATGCTTTTCAACTCATTATCATACAAGGTAAACAGCTCTCCACGTTCAAGATATTTGTCTATCATAGATTCTTGCTCATCAGCAAGCAAAAGTAAATCAATAAACTGTTTTTTATCCTCATTTACAATTTTAATTTCCATTGAATACCCCCTAAACTAATTAGCTATATTTGCCAAATATTCATTAACCACTTGACACTTGTTTCATTCTACGATTTTAATACAGTTTTGTAAAATGAAAATATATCACTTTAATGCTTCTCACAAGCTGTTATTTTATTCGGTCGCTAATTTGGCACTACTTTATTACTTTATCCGTTTTCTAATATTACAAGAACACCCATATTCATACTCATTCCTAGCGATATTAAAAACTATAACATACTAAAATAAACGCTATTTTTTATAGTTATATTATATTTTTATTCAGATAACCGTGAAAGAGCGGATTATAAGCTCGGATTACTGTTCGTATAAAAATCTACAAATCTGCATAAAATGAATGTTTTACCGAATCAAAGTAAACGAAAGCACTCATTACTTTCATATATAAGTCTACTTATAATCTGCGTATCGGAAAAAACATATATCCTTTGCCAGTTACAGGACAATTAAAATCATGTACCGAGCCAGCAAGAGTAATATTGTTTTCATGTAGATACAAAATGACATTTTGGAAAGTATTATTACCCTCATTTTCTACATAGATATATTCATAGCTTGGTACAATCCACTTTGTCCAACCAATCGGTGGCTCTGCATCATCCAGACATTCTACTCCAGCAAGGTACAAACCCTGTGAAAATCCATTTTCCCATGGGTTGAACGAATGAGAAAAATCAGACATTGCACCCCATACTCCTAAAATATTCCCATCATCATCCTTTTTGGCTAGATGAGCTACTTCATTAAAATGGGAATTGGCATCTTCCCAAAGTCGCTGGATAAATCCCTTACCATCGGCAGTAGAACCTTCCTTCCCAATAACAGTAAAGGAAGCTTTTTCACATTTTTGAATATCCATTATAATCCCTCCATTTTTATAAACTGCATTATTGCTTTTTCTAAGTTTATTTTACCATTATCTACTTTTCGATTCAATTTGTATAAGAGTATATCCTCATATCTTCTTACTACTCATTATAAATCTACAGACTTCCCCATTGTTTATACTACTAGTCTATTCTCCTCTTAAGCAAGGTGAATTTCAAATTATGACAGACGTTTCTCTTGTTGACAGTACGAAAGGCAGAACAAGAACTTCTTCCAAGAGGTGTAGCACAGTAAATAAACTTTTATCGGAATCAGTTAGTATGATTGTAGAAAAAGTCTTTGAGATACTAGAAGCAATCAAATAAAGTGAAGGCGAATGGATAGCAGAATCTTCAATAGTTTATGATAAATCAAGTCAAGCTGTTTATTATTGCGATAATCAAGGTTTTGCAAATATTCAAGACTTTCTTTTTCAGTAATATAAATTTCAATTTATCTGAAAAATATGAGTCATTAATATGGAAAATAACATACACTCTCTTCTTTGTTATCAGTATTTCTGATATACTAATGTTAGTTATTCTTAATTTGTAGAGTAATTGTAACTATAAATTATTTACATTTTGTACTAAGGGAAGGAGATGTTAACCATATTAACTCCATATTTAACATTTAATAATACTTGTGAAGAAGCTTTTAACTTTTATGCTGAGGCTTTTGGAGGTGGAAAAACTCGATTTGCAAGACTAAACAACAACCCAAACAACCCTGTTATGCATGCAAGTGTCACTTTCACAAAATATGATGGTTGTATAATGGGTGCAGACACAGAAGAACTTGTTGTAATTTCTGGCATGGCAATTTGTGTTGTGTTGCCATCTCGAGAAGTAATTGAAGAAATATCTGTAAAACTTGCCGAGGGTGGTATACTTGTACAAAACTTTTTACCTCACCCACCACCAGATGAAAATGATGGTGCTGCTGAAGTACTTGATAGGTATGGGTATACTTGGTATTTGAGTACATAGACAAAACAAAAAATCTACAACTAATAAATATAATGTAACTCAGACAAATTCAAATTTAATATTTTAATATAAGCCATTAATCTATCAATATTAATGGCTCTTTTCATATCCATAAAAGAAAAAACAGAATCTTTAAATACAAAAGAATCACCTAATTTCTAAAAATGTACTACTCTCTAAAAAATGGGATTATTCATATTAATGTAGACATACATGATATTTAAATATATCATTATATCATAGGTAAAATTTTTCATACATCAATAATTTTATGGTAGTTATTCATTTTAAAATTAATCACTTTTTCACTATAGTCAACTATTTTAATACTACGGCTATTTATTTTAATACTATAACTATTTATTTTAATGTTAATCATTTTAAAATTAATCTTAAAATGATTACTTTTTTAGGAGGATTTATGAACCTTTCATACGTAAAAAAATATTTTATAAACTTTTGTATAGCGATATTAATATCTTTACTCATAGCTTTTGTGTATTTTATTACTTCAGCTTTTCACTGAACCTCCCATGACTAAAGTCACAGGGTTCCTGCTTCATAGAATTTTGCATACTAAAATATGTCTTACCAATTCTCCACAAGCTATCCCCGTAGTTCCTACGGTTCTTATATAAGTTATTTATTTTAAACTGTTATTAGTCTTAGTCCTTCTTTTAGTATATTTATACTTGCATTTATATCTCTATTGTGAGTTACATTACAACAAGGACAAATCCATTCTCTTATATTTAAATTCTTCATTTCCTCGTTTTTGTACCCACATTTATTACATATTTGTGAACTTGCAAAGAATTTACCTACTTTTACAATTTGTCTACCATACCAATTAGCCTTATA
>NZ_AVHW01000032.1 GCF_000449425.2 Clostridioides difficile CD160 | reverse complement strand
TTTTTGAGGTTGTCGTTCACATAAGTTCGCTACTACCTATGCAGTTCTCTTATGAACTTCTTACATTTCATGAAGCACAGACTATATCTTATCCTTCGGCATTATCCGTTAAGGTCTACCCACTTCCACTACCAATAGCTTGTAGTGTACTTCCCTCAAGAGGAATAGTCGTTGAAGTTTCTCCTACTTAGGAGCTTACCTGCTGATTGCCCATTTTAAAGTACTTAGGGTTTAACCTTATACTATCTAACCAATTTTTTCTACTTTCGTAACTTTCACACTTAGGTTTATTTCATCCTTATGTTTTAGTTTGGTTAGCTTTAGGGGTTTCCAGCAATTCAAGTAGTATTGGATAGGTTCTTTCCTATCTCTACATATAAGTTTCCCTATATGCTGACTACTTTAGCTACTAACTCACGACTAAAGTCACGAGTGTGCGTAGCTATTTTTTAATCAATTAACAGTGCAATACAAAATCAGATGATTAAAACTATCTCAACTTTTATAATTTCTTTTATAATAGTAGTAATCTTAGCTAAAATGTATAATGAAAGCATAGTAGAAAATACTTATAAAAAACTTTCTTTAAAAAGTCTCTTTAAATACGACAAAAAACATATATCAACTATATTATCACTACTAATGGTATCAATAATATTTGCCATAGGAACATCAATCTTTATTTCTAAATTAACAGAGGGATATGACTCTGATTCAAATTTTGGAATGATTGATTTTATAGCTGCTTTTACATATGTTCCATTTTTAGAAGAATTAATATTTAGAGGTCTATTTTTTAATATTGCCTCTAGCTTGTTAGATATGAAAAATCATATTGTAAAAAACATTGCAGTTGTAGCCAATATTATACTTTTTTTAACTATGCACTATTCTAGTTGTGGTTTTCCTAGATTTAATATACCTCTATCACTGTTAATATCAATTCTTCCAAGAATAGTTATTTCAGCATCAATGGTATATATTTATATTGAAACTAGAGATATTAAATATAATATTTTTTTACATATGATATATAATTTTACAGCTTATGTAATAAATTATATTTTGATGCCATACATGTAAATTACAATACTTTTTTGATAAATAATAAATGTTAAAATCATAGTATAAACTACTTTTTTATGATAAAATTATAAAGCTAGAATATGATTTTAGAATCCCCCTAAAAACTATAACTTTATGCTAAATTTACAAATTATTCTTTATATTTTTATGGACACATATTTTTTTGACTAGATTGAAGGTAAAAAATAAAAGGATGGTGATTTAATTGAAACTCAATAAATTTATAGAATTTACAATAGGTCTATTTATAGATATAGAAATCAGTTTACTTTTAGACCTTGATTTTCTACTGACAACTTTATTTGCTGTATTATACATAACTCTATATATTCCAGATGTCTACAATAGCATAAAAAAATAAAAATTTATCCTTGATAAATTATATTTTATTGTTTAATATATTTATCTCATACTTCTAGCTATAAATGTACAAACAACGAATTGAACTACTTCACCTTAACTACCTTTGGTAACATTTGAAGGTAGAGATTCCTGTTCGATATTATTTTTGCACTAATAATTCATATGCTCTACGGGCTGTTCCATACCCACTAATCTTAATCCTTCTTTTAGTGTAATAACTAGCATTTATGTCTCTATCATACTCTGTATTACAGTCTAGACAAACCCATTTTCTAAGTACTAAGTTTTTTTACATCTTTATTTTTATTACCACATATATTACATAATTGACTTTATAGATATGTATTTCCTATTACAAAAATTAATATTCCATACCAAGTAGCTTTATACTCAAGTAACCTTCTAAATTCATGCAATGATACTTCGTTTATTGTATTTGCTAATTTATGATTTTTAATAATATTACTTACTTTCGAATCTTCTAAACAAATTATTTGATTTTCCCTAATTATTTTATAGGTATCCATTAGTAAAATATGTTATCAAAGTCGCTATAAATACTAACAAAATAATTATTATAACTTTTAACCATCTTTTTTTTATCATTTTTGCTACAAACACTACTGAAAAAGCAAGGATTATGTTTGATAACAATATTCCAATATTCATAGATATCAACTCATTTCTATTTATTTCTATTGGTAAACTACTGATTGACAATAATATTCTTCAATTTCTCCTGCAACTCCTATAGTTACCTTCTTAGTTCTTATTTTGTATATATCATTCCGCCTTTTGGGTCTAATACCATAGTGAACTATAGAACTTGCTATAACTCCGATTACAGCTCCTCCAACTCCTGTAATTAACGCTGAAAGGATGCCAATTATCCCATTAACTCCAGTTGATTTTATAAGTGAAAGGTCTGATTTTTTTAGATATATATCCCAACCACCGTTTACCTTTACAGCTTTGTTAATGGAGTAATACACATAGTTGTTATCATTGTAGTTGCAAGTAGTTTATTTATTCTCTTTAACTTCATTTAAAGACACCATCCTTCTATTGTTCTATTTAATTATATAACAAATTAAACTCCTATTTTTAGAGATATATTATATAAATTTTTTAAAGTTTATTATCTATATAATAGTTAAAAAATAAAATAAAAAAGGATGTCTCAAGTTTGATTAAAAGTTTTTCTCTTAGTTTGTGATTCTCAGCTTTTAGTGAAATAAGTCCTTCCTCTTTACGCATAATGTTTATGTGGGTTATTCTAAGGAAAAAGGATTGAATTACTCTATAAATATAAATCTAAGAATAGCAGTAGCCAAAATGATTCATCATATATTTGTATAAAATTAATAAAAAAAAATTATTAAAAACTAAATATAATATAACCGTTGCAGAATACAACACTTAAATTATGTTATAATAATAAAATAGGAGTGTGGACGGTATGGATGAAAAAATATTAACATTATTACAGGAAATGCAAGGAGAAATCAAAGGAATTAATAGTAGACTAAACAATATGGAACATGACATTAAAGATTTAAAAACTGGACAAGTTGAAACTAACAACAGACTTAATACAATGCAAACTGACATTATAGAGATTAAAACAGATGTAAAAATTAATAGAAATACATTAGATGCTGTAATAAAACATACCTCTTCATTAGTAGAAGATACATCAGATATCAAAAATGAATTAAACAATATAGAGATTGTTACATCTAAAAATTGGAATGATATTGCTAAATTAAAGTAAATTAAATAATACATAAATTAAATTGGTTTAGAATTTGAATAGGTTCTTCAAAGAAATAGATGAATTTAGAAAAACATTGCAAAAAAATTAAGAATCACCTTAATAACAACTCAAGTAATTCATCAAATTAATTTGGTGTGCTTATTCAATTAAGAGACACTCTAACGTAAATAGTTTGTAGTCTCTCTTTACTTATTTTTAATACATAAAGGGGCTATCTGAAATTTGATTAAAAAATCGATTTTTATATAACCCCTTTTCTTGTACTCTTCTATGTATCCTTTAGTACCTGTAATAAATTGTTGCATCTTTTATTATATCCTTTAAAGTTTTGATTTATATATCGTCTATTATCATAAGTTCACTAGAATCTTCTATGGTTTCTTTTCAAGTGTTCCAAAGGTCTATTATCATACTACATAGATAGTTCACCCTAAATCAACTATAAAATGTTGTAAATGGGAGTCCTCTTTTTACAAGAACACCTTTTAAATATTTAAACAAACCCATTTTATCAACTCCTTGTATACTTACTTAATATCTAAAATTTATCATACATCTTTACGAATACCTACTGCCCTTAACGGACCAAATAACGACATTCTAGCAAGTATCAGTGCCATTTCCTCAGGAGATTCTTTCATGTTTTTTTCAAGCCAGTGTTGAATTACACCTAAGTCTGCTGAAAGTATATATTGTATAAAATATTCTTCTGAAATTACTGCCTCATCTATATTAAAATTTTTAATCTTTTGTTTCTCAAACAAATTACTTCCAATAAATCTTTTTATTTTTCTTTCAAAAGTAGGGTCACCCTTTGGACCTAAAATCGCTTTAATAATTACTGAATTTTCTCTAAAATATTCAAAAAGCTTTACCATAAATGGAAGAGGCTCATTCGAGGTATCTAGATTCATCATGTTGACTGAATCAAGATGTTTAGTCTCTTCTTCAATTTCCTGTATGATTTCATTTTCAATCTTCTCTAACAAGTCATACTTGTCAACATAGTGCAAATAGAAAGTTCCTCTATTTATATCTGCCCTCTGAGTTAAGTCAGTAACCGATATATTGTTAAATCCTTTCTCGTCTATTAACTCTGCTAAAGCAGACCTAATCATCTTTTTAGTACGTATTTTTCTTCTATCAATAGATGTTTTTTTCATGACTTATTTCCTCATTCTATATAAATTTTTTAACTTTAATTAACAATTCTCTAGTAAATGTCCATTACTTAACAGTTTAAATATTATTGTTTATTGCATAAAGCATTATAAATATTATAATATACATATAGATTATTAATCAACAATGTGTTCATAAAAAAAGCAAATTAATTTGAAGTAGATGTTTAACATGAGCGGAAAGTTTGCCTTTAATGGATACATTTTAGGATATCCTAAAAATAATATTAATGAAGATAAAAAATTAAATATAGATGAAATTGCGCAATAAATATAAATTTAATAATTTGGGTAGATGAATTGATTAATGGAGGATAAAAATGAACAATTTAGATAAAAACAATGTTAATGAAGTTTTGGATATGCTGTTAAGAACGCGAAGATCTGTAAGAAGTTTTACAAAAGAAGCACCCTCAAAAGAACTGGTTGAAGAAATAATTGAAACTGGAAGACTTGCACCTTATGCAATACTTGCAGTAGCAAAACAGACAGATTTCAGACATTTCTTTGTTATTTCAAATAACAGTTTACAAATGGATAAAATAAAAACTATTCTTGTTGATGTTATCAAAACTCAAATATCAAACCTTGAGAAGGAGGCTGAGAACAACATTACTCTGCAATCCTTCATTGCTTCCTTAAAGATGCAAGTTAAAAAAGGTGTTCTCGGTATAGGGACATCACCTTATCTTATTATTGTAGCAGAACGTCGTGGAATACCAGCCATAGAACAAAAGTCATTATCTCATGTTATGCAGAATATGTGGCTTAAATCAACTGCTTTAGGATTAGGTTTTGAACTTGTTAGTGTAATAGGAAGATTGAGTAATAATAAAGATTTTTGCGATATTTTAGGATTACCAACAGGAGAATATGGATTTGATGCCTGTGCGATTGGCTTCCCTACAACATCTGTAACTAAGGAAGGCAGAGCCGTTCCTCATCCATCAATAAAATGGATATAATAAAATAAATATAATAAGGGAGTGTCTCAAAAGGAACCTTTTAGTTCATGAGACGCTCCCTTTTGTATGAAATCAAATATATTTTTATCATTTCGCCAATAAAAGAGAATTCTACCTCCATTTTTAGATAATCCTTATTAATCATAAAATTCCACTCTAGAAAACTTCTTAATCTCATAATATTAAATACACCTACTCTACTCTTTCATAAATCAACTAAAATAATTGATATAAATTATCATTTGCTGTTGAAAATACTACTCGCTCGTGCTATACTTAATTTCATAAATGGTAATAAATGTCATATGATTTTGCAAATCTATTAATAATAATTATTATTAAGTTTTAAATTTTTGAAATTAATATCAAGAATTTTCTAAAATATAAAATAAATATAGAAAAATTGTACCAGTTAGCTAAGAGCTACTGCAACTTTCCAAACTACTTTTGTAAAATTATAAATTTACTGACATAGCTCAAGTAAAGCTTCTACACTCTATAAATAGTTTTTGTAAAACATACTCTACTTCTAGCATTTATTACTCTACACACAAATATAAATAAAATCTAATTAAACGAAAGGATAAGGTAAAATGAATATTTTAAAAATGAAAAAAACAGGGATATTTTTAGGAGGAGTACTTTTTGGTACTTTAGGCGTTAAGATACTTTCAAGTGACTGTGCAAAAAAAACTTGTACTCGTGTAACAGCAGGAGCATTAAAAGTTAAAGATTCTGTACTTGAAACAACTACTAAAATTCAAGAAAATGTAGAAGATATTTTAGCTGAAGCAAAAGAAATCAACGAACAGGAAGAATTATCGACATCTAAGGCAAATTCTGTACAAGAGGTTTCTAAATGCGAGCAAGAAGCTCCTAAGACTGATGCCGTAAAAACTGTAGAAGAAGATACTAATTCTAATAGCGTTAAATGTGAAGAAATCAAGGAAAATGAAACTGAAGATAAAAATAGTACTTGCACAGCAGAATAAATTTAACGATTATTATAATTAATAATATAAGGTACTATAGTTGATTATACCAAGTATTATAATTAATAATATAAAGTACTATAGTTGATTATACCAAGTATTATAATTAATAATATAAAGTACTGTAGTTAATTATATCAAATATTATGATTAATAATATAAGGTACTATCGTTGATTATACCAAGTATTATAACTAATAATATAAAGTACTGTAGTTAATTATACCAAATATTATAATCAATAATATAAAGTACTATAGTTGATTACACCAAGTATTATGATTAATAAAAATATTAGATATCATAGTTGATTATACCAAGTATTATGATTAATAAAAATATTAGGTATCATAGTTGATTATACCAAGTATTATAACTAATAATATAAAGTACTATCGTTGATTATACCAAGTATTATGATTAATAAAAATATTAGGTATCACAGTTAATAGTTCCAAGTATTATAATCAATAATATCAAATATTATAATTAATTATACCAAGTATTACAATTAATAATATCAAGCATCATAGTTAATAGTTCCAAGTATTATGATTAATAATATCAGGAGGAAGTAAATTGAATTTTTATATAAAGCACGAAATAAGAGGTCGTATACGTTTTGATTTACAACTTGGTAAATTAAATAATAAGCAATCAGATACTCTCTTATATTATTTAACTTCTATAAATGGTGTTACTAAAGCAAAGGTTTACGATAGAACTGGTGACGCAGTTGTTTATTACACTGGAGAAAGAGAATACATAATAAGAGAAATCACCAAGTTTAGTTTTAATAATAGCGAAATAGAAAGCCTAGTCCCTGAACATACTAGCAGAGAATTAAATAATTACTATAGAGATAAATTAGTAAACAAACTACTAGTTAAAAGTGTATCTAAAATATTTTTTCCAAAGTCCTTAAGATTTTTCTTAATAGGATTTCACTCTATAAAATATTTTAAAAAAGGTATCTCTTCTCTACTAAATAAAAAAATAGAAATTTCTGTTTTAGATGCCACAGCCATAGGTATTTCTATTTTTAGAAAAGATGTCAATACAGCTGGGTCAGTCATGTTTCTTCTTGGTATAGGTGAACTACTAGAAGAATGGACTAGAAAAAAATCTATAGACGATTTGGCTCAAAGTATGTCATTAAACATTGAAAAAGTATGGTTGAAAAAAGATGATACTGAAATACTAGTTCCAATCTCAGAAATAAAGGAAGATGACTTAGTCAGTGTAAACATGGGAAATATGATTCCATTAGATGGAGTTATAGTGTCGGGAGAAGCAATGGTTAATCAAGCATCACTTACAGGTGAATCTCTTGCAGTCAACAAAAGAGAAGGCTCTTACATATATGCTGGAACTGTAATAGAACAAGGCAATATTGTTATGTGTGTCAAAGAAAAAGCTGGTACTACTAGATTTCAAAAAATAGTAACCATGATTGAGGAATCTGAGAAGTTAAAATCTTCTGTAGAGAGTAAATTTGAACATCTGGCAGATACATTGGTTCCATACAGTTTTTTAGGAAGCATATTAACCTATGCAATTACTAGAAATCCAATAAAAGCACTCTCTATATTGATGGTAGATTTCTCATGTGCATTAAAACTTTCCATCCCTATTTCTGTGCTATCAGCCATGAGAGAATGTAACAATCACAATATTACTGTAAAAGGTGGAAAATTCCTTGAAGGTGTTGCCTATGCAGATACTATTGTGTTTGATAAGACAGGTACACTAACAAAAGCTCAACCAACTGTTTCAGATATAATTACATTCCAAGATTATAATAAGAAGGATATGTTAAGACTTGCAGCTTGCTTAGAAGAACACTTCCCACACTCTATAGCAAACGCAGTAGTCTATGAAGCTGAAAAACAAGGGCTTAGTCACAAAGAAATGCATACAGAGGTAGAATACATTATTGCACATGGTATTTCAACAAAAGTTGATAATAAAAAAGTTATAATAGGTAGTAAACATTTTGTATTTGAAGATGAAAAATGTACTATTCCAGATGGCGAAGAGGATAAATACAATAATCTATCAGATGAATATTCACACTTATTTATGGCAATATCGGGTAAATTATCAGCAGTTATTTGCATCAATGACCCTTTAAGAGAAGAAGCAAAATATGTAATTTCAAATTTAAGAGAATACGGAATCAAAAAGATTGTGATGATGACCGGAGATAGTGAAAAAACAGCTAAATCTATAGCAAGTAAAATTGGTGTTGATGAATATTATTCAGAAGTCTTGCCAGAAGATAAAGCCAACTTTGTTAAAAATGAAAAACTAAATGGTCGCAAAGTAATTATGATTGGAGATGGAATCAACGATTCCCCTGCTATTTCAGAATCAGATGTCGGAATTGCAATGAGTGAAGGTGCCGAGATAGCAAGAGAGATTTCAGATATTACTATATCAGCAGATAATTTGAATAACTTAATCGTTTTAAAACAGATTAGTAATAATCTTATGAAGAGAATAGATTTAAGTTCTAAGTTTATTATTAGCTTTAATTTAGGTCTGATTTTACTTGGTGTAGGTGGATTTATTAGACCAAGTACATCTGCCTTTTTGCACAATGCCTCTACTGTTGGAATAAGTTTAAACAGTATGACAAATTTATTAGAAGACTCTAATACTTATAGCTACAATTAATCCTAATTATATAAAACATCCTTATAAAACACATGTACATATAAAAAATTTATAATTCATATTTAAAAAGAAGGAGTTGTCTCAAAATTGATTTTTTCTAATCAAATTTTAAGTTCAACTCCTTTATATACATTCTCTTTTATAAATTTCTTTAAAACTTATCCTTCAATTATATTTTCAACTAATCTTTGTTCATAGCATTTTAAATCATTTTGTTTTAGATAATTAAATTCAGACTCTACATAAATACCACATCCTACAAATTCAATTGTCAAGTTAGGTATATTTTCTTTCAATATGCTAGTCTGTTCATAAATAATTCTTTCCAATAAATCAACCTGTAATATTGAAAAATGCTTCATAATCTCTCCTTCATTATCTATATCTTTCTTGATTTCAAACCAATTTTTTGTCAAAACACCTTTCAAATCAACATATCCTATATTCTTTAATATGCTAATACTATCACTCCATGCATGTCTACTAGATTTTTCACTGTTCCCACTAGATTTTTCGAAATATAATTCTAATTTCTTCTTCTGTTCATTTGTAAGTAAATCATAAGAAAGCTTCTTATTAAAACGTGTCTTCAAAGAAACCTTTGCCATAGAATATGGACTTCTACCAGAGTTTAATCCTGCATTCTTGAATTTTTCTATTCCTTTATCTTCTACTGAAGACCATATTGAGTTTATTGAATCTGAATCATTGTATTTAACATCAAGACCATGTGTAATATCAATATAGTTTTGTGGAAATACATATTGATAATAGACGTCATTTCTATCATCATATAGTGAAAAATATCCGCTATCGTATAAACGCATATGTACATTTACTTTTGAGCTATCATCTAAAATATTTCGTCTAAGATTAGGTATATTAGCATAAATAGTTACATATTTCATAGCATCAAAGTGTTGATTTACTGGAATCTCAAAGTTAATTTCCTCTCCAGTCAAAAGCTTTTTCACTTCTTCTTCACTACAAGCATATAAAGAATATGTATTTTCATATCCTACTTTAGTTTTTCCACCTAAACTTCCTGCCAGTGCTACTTTTAGAATATGATTATCTGTTTTTTGCCATTGATAAGTATCTTGGTCTAGAAAATCTTTAATCTGTCTATTCTGCTCTTTAGCTTGATTTACAACCTCATTTTCGTCTTCTGTAATCCCTACATGGCATCTATTTAAGATATTTACTATATTACTTCCAAATGGGAATGTCCACAATTGAAAAGCTGCTGCCTCCACTTGACACAAATATCTAACCTGATTTAATTCAATTTGATGAATAAGTTTTTTCTGATACTCATTCATCTTATTACCACTATCCGACATTTGATAAATCAATTCTCCCATTGCAAGATTATCTTTTTTCTTATCAATCTTATCAGTAATGGTAATCTGAGTTTCCATCATATCCTGCACTTTCTTGAATATTCCAGAAATCTCCTCTGAGTTTTCCATTTTTAACTTTGAAAATTTTGTAATTAACTCCGTTAAAACATCCTTCATTTTTAATTTACTTATCTCATTTTCAAATATATCTTGATTTTTAACTGTACTATCAAATTTTTCTACAAATGGTACTATAGATTCTTTAAAAGTTTTATCTTTAAACTCTACCATCTGAGTATTTAACTCATCCAATTTTTTAATATTATTTTCTTTATCCTTAATTGCATCTTTTACAACCTCTATTTTACTTTCAAAACTAGACTTTACATTAAGACAATTATTAACACCACTAATTGCTGTATTGACAAGAGAACAAGCAGAACTACCAATACTTAAGACATTTTTAATAGTAGCTGTCTTTTGTTGTCTTTCAACAGCTTGCTTACTCTTTTCTAGTGCAGCCAGCTTGTCTTTTTGTTGTTTATTACTATAGTTTGCTTCTAACATACCTATTTCTTTTTTCTGGATTTTTGTGTAGATTTCCTCATACTCGCCTTCACTTAATCCATTTTTTGCTGCTGTGATATCACTATCTCTTTCTGCATAGTTGGCGTCATCTACAGACTTAACTATAATATCTTTAATCTGATTAAACTTCTCTCTTTTTCCTTCATCAACACCTGCTAAGTTATACGTCATTTTGTCTAAAACAATCTTTCTATCGTCATTTAACTGTTCTCCAAGAACAACACCAATACCATCAGAATCTAATTTAAAATCTGAAAACTCAACCATCCTGTTAGTCCAGTTGTATTCCTCTTCTTTAGCTGAAAGATTTTCATTCAAAGATTTTGCACTATCAAATGCTCCTAGACAAGCTTGACCAATACCACTAAATGCTGTTAGTAAGCTCAACGCGCTTTGTATTCCTGAAAGAATTAACTGTGTTTTCATTTGTTCCTCAAGTTTTTTCTGTTTTTCTTTTAGTTTCTCTATATCTTCTTTTTCATCTTCTTTCATCTTTAGAATCTCTTGAATTAATAGATTCATTTTTGCAGAAACAGAAAGCATTTTATTCTCAAGTTCATTTCTTAAAACTTCTATTTGTTTATTCCCAGATTCAATTTGAGTCAGTATACCTTCTTTATATGTGTTGAAATATCCTTCTTTTAATTTATCTTTCTGTCCTTGTTCCAATTCTTTTAAAATCTTATCTAGATAATTTGTTAAAGCACGAATATCTGTAACACGATTTCCTCCAATTTCATTTTCTTCTATCATTTGCACATAAAACGCAGTCTTTTGCTCAAGTGCAAATAAAATCATACTCCATTCGCTAAAATTCTGTTTTTCTGCTATAAAAGATTCTATTTTATCAGACTGCATCAATTTATTTATAAGATATTCATAAATTTCTTTTGCCTCTTGATAAAATTCTTTCTTTATATTCATATCATCTATAGAAATTGGCTCTTTCTTTTTACTCTCAAATTTAAAGTACTTTTGAAGTATTTCTTTATTTAACTGCATCTCTACTTTCTCAACAGCATGAAAAATCTCATAAATATTTGAAAGTTCTAAAATATCAGCTTCTAAGATTCCTACTGCACACAATAGTTTAAGATTTCTATATCCCTTACTTCCAGTAAAACCGAATCTATCAAAGAATTCATAGAAGAATGTATCCATTGATAAAGAATACTCTTGCTTTAATAATTCCTTTTCTTTTAGTGCATTTCCAAAATGTCCTTCTTTTCCTTCTGCTCCATCTGAACCTGAATCTTCACGTTTGTTAATCGTCCAATCCTTATGCTTTTCATAAATAGCATTTAATTTCACTCCATCATCTGCTACTTCATTTTCTATTGAAGCATGACTCAGTACATATCTCTGAACCTACCATGACTAAAGTCAGAGGGTTCCTGTTTCATAGAATTTCGCATACTAAAATATGTCTTACCAATTCTCCACAGGCTATCCCCGTAGTTCCTACGGTTCTTACATACGTTATCTATTTTAAACTGTTATTAGTCTTAATCCTTCTTTTAGTATATTTATACTCGCATTTATGTCTCTATCGTGAGTTACATTACAACAAGGACAAATCCATTCTCTTATATTTAAACTCTTAACTTCCTCGTTTTTGTACCCACATTTATTGCATATTTGTGAACTTGCAAAGAATTTACCTACCTTTACAATTTGTCTACCATACCAATTAGCCTTATATTCTAA
>NZ_AVHW01000031.1 GCF_000449425.2 Clostridioides difficile CD160 | reverse complement strand
TTTTTGAGGTTGTCGTTCACATAAGTTCGCTACTACCTATGCAGTTCTCTTATGAACTTCTTACATTTCATGAAGCACAGACTATATCTTATCCTTCGCTTATCGTTAAGGTCTACCCACTTCCACTACCGATAGCTTGTAGTGTACTTCCCTCAGGAGGAATAGTCGTTGAAGTTTCTCCTATTCGGAGCTTACCTGCTGATTGCCCATTTTAAAGTACTTAGGGTTTAACCTTATACCATCTAACCAATTTTTTCTACTTTCGTAACTTTCACACTTAGGTTTATTTCATCCTTATGTTTTAGTTTGGTTAGCTTTAGGGGTTTCCAGCAATTCAAGTAGTATTGGATAGGTTATATCCTATCTCTACATATAAGTTTCCCTATATGCTGACTATTTTAGCTACTAACTCATGACTAAAGTCACGAGTGTGCGTAGCTATTTTTTAATCAAAATAGTAGTAGTTTCTATCACTGTCATCTATTGGAGTAGAGATACCTATATATCTTATTGTCTCTTCATATATTCCTCTAATTCCTCCAAGACCCCCAGAGCCTCCTTTTCCTCCAGAACCGCCTTTTCCTGCCATACCATGATGTCCATCTTTTGTACTTATAGCATCTTTTAGTACAGATGCTTTTCCAAGGAGATAAATCTGTCCAGATTTGCTTCCAAGACCTGCATTTCCACCATTACCTCCTGTACCTCCAGTTCCACCTGGTTTTCCTTTTTCTGCTTTTACCACAAAATATTTTGTCTTGTTTTCCTTAGCAAATTCTTTCGACTCTTTTTTAGAACCTATCTTTGCATTTGCTCCAATTTCTCCAGTTATTCCTGTCTCTCCAATTTTTCCATCCTGTCCATTTCCACCTAATCCACCATCAGTATAGAGTTTAAGCTCTCCTTGTTTTTCTATCTCTTTAAAAGATAATAAAATATCTCCTGAAGTTCCTGCATTATTACCATTTCTTCCATTCATTCCATTATAAATAGTGTCTTCTCCAACCAATTTTTCTGCATCTTTACCAGATACGTTAATTGAATAAGAACCTTTTGGTATACATAATTTTTCTACCATCAATACAATATTTTTACCTGAAAAAACTTCTTTCTCCATATTACAATCAATTTTCAACTCACACTCTCCATACATATGTATAGAAGATAAAATATTAAGTTGATAACCAGATATTATTTCGGTTAAATCCGATAAGCTCACTTTAGGTATTGGTATATATATAGAAAGTATCTTTTCTTTATCATATGATTTTATATATGTACAACTTCTAATTTTCTCTCTTCTATATTCTGCATCTTCGAGCCTTTTAGCCTCTTCTTTCTTATTTTCTTCTTCTACTATCCAGTTTTTAAGACCCCTTAACGTATCTTCTAATGTATTCTTCAGTAATGATTTTAATAACTCACTCAGACCAACAATATGAGTTTCACTACAATAACTATTTAGCTCTAAAAGAAGGCGTATTTCTTCTAATACATTCACTTTTTGTAATCCATCACCATATGAAAGTTCTTGTACAAATTCCATAAGCTCCTTGATACTGCTTGTTTTACTACATAAATTTTCATAAATTTGTTCCAACTGAACTTCTTTATCTTTTAGATTTTTTATAGAAGGTAAGATGGAAATAGACTCTTCTATACCTTTTTTGACACTTTGTATATAAGGAACTAAAAGCTTTTCTATTTCCTTATATGTTATATCAACAGCTTTTTGTATTTCTATTTTACAAGAAGCTGTAAGCATCAAGCCCATATCTGTTTTTTCAAAAGTTCCAGGGAGATTTTTCATTTCATCTAATAAACCTTTTGGATTTTTATCCAGAGGATTACATAGTTTAATAGATACAGTATCTGATAATACTACATTTAATAGGTATACTAGTTCCTTGTAACCTTCATAATCTTTCTCTTGACTATCTAGGTCTTCTTTTACTTTTTTTAATATACCTCTTATTTTCTCTTCTGTTACTGTATTGATGAGTAACTTAGGTATTTTATTGATAAGGAAGAAAAAATTTTCTTTATACTTTTCATAATCACCAAGCATATCTTTCAAGTTTTTACCGGTTTCTATTAATAATGTATGTCTAGAATCCATTAGAGATTGATAGTCTAAAATAACTACCATTCCTTTCACCTTTGAAGACGTAGTGATAGTTTCTCTTACCAGCATTGCACCTGCAATCATATATTCGGGTCCACGGTTATCAAAAAATCCTGGACAATCACATAATGAAAAGTCTCTATTTGTAACATCTACAACTTCTGGGCATAATGTCTTAGAGTATACACCATTTCCAATTTCAACAGCTGACTCTTTTGCAGTGATATATACTTGTCCAGTTTCTTCATCTGTTATTTCTTCCATTTCACAACCTTTTAAGTAATTGATACAAGTACTCTTTCCAACACCTGAAGCACCTAAAAATAATAAAATTGACTTTTCTTTTAAATTATAGTTTCTAAGTTCGTCCCTTCCATCTTCCAAAAGGTTTACGATTCCATTATAAAGTTTATCTGCCATATATACATCCCTTTCTATATTTCAGAACAATAGCTTTGATATTTTTCTTTAATAAAATTCTCTTCTACTTTTGAAACAGCTGTTGATGACTTAGTATTTGGAGTATTAAATCCTCCATTTTCTCCTCTGTCTCCATATTCAGCGTATTCTCTTGATGGACCTGTTTTTCCTTCGCTCCAATTTCCACCATAAAGTTCTACACGATAATAAAATACTTTCTCTGTCTTATAATCCCAGCTTGTAAAATATCCTGTATAGTATAAAGTCTTATCTATACCACTTGCAGAGAATGAAAGTGTATTATATCCATGATGACCACCTTTTCCTCCATATCCACCTAGACCTGGTCTACCATTTGGACCTACTTCTCCATCTCTGACTGTTATATCACAATGATTAATTATTCTATTTTTTTGTTCTTCTGAGTCTGCAATGAAGTAAATATTGCCTTTCTTACCAGCATTTCCACCTCTTCCAGCATTTCCACCAGCTCCACCTTTGTCACCTTTTTTACCTTTTGTTCCTTCTGCAAAGTATCCTTTAAATATTTGTCCAGCGAAATAACTTGTATATCCTGCATCAGCTCCATTTGCTCCATTTGCTCCAGTTTCACCATATTTCCCATCTGTTCCTTTAGAGCCATTTCCTCCATTTGCAATTAGTGTTAAGCGATAATTTCTAATTTCTTTCTTAACACATAGGTAAATGTTACCTGCATCTCTACCATCTTTACCATTTTGTCCATAAATAGAATTATCTAAAATTTCTCCATCTTTTCCACTTACATTAATCTTTACATTACTACTTACATCAGATTATTACAAGCAAGAATAATATTTTTTTCTGAGGCAAATCCCATTCCAAGGTTATCATCCATATAAATAGTTTCTTTAGCAAAGAACATAAATGTAGAAGTATTGTCATCTACTTTTCTATTTTTGAAATATTCCAATACACTACTAATTACTAAGTTTGGAATTAATGCTCTTATTTCAACACTCTTCTTATCATTAATATTGATTGTTTTTACTATAAATGGATTTAAAATGTATTTACTTACAAATTCCCTAACTATTTCGTTTCCTTCTTCTCCATATGTATTTAATCTTGTTATACTATCTCCTAATTTTTCACTCTGTATAGTTGTAACATTCATCAAAATTTCTTTAAAATCATTTATACTATATATATAATCCTTTTTATTTGCAACTTCCATTAATTTTTCTCTATTTTTTAATGTAAATATCTGTTTTTGTACTTCATAAGAAACTAAAACTTCTTCTAGGTTCTTTCTTATTATAGTAAAGTTTTGTTCCATTATCTTTTTACTTACTTTTTCTATAATAAATTCCATATGTACAGAAGGTAATAAAATTTCCCCAGTTCCATTTTCTGTATATTTACTTAAAGCATCAATTATATCTAAATTTCCCTTTATCTTATTTTGTAATTTCATACAAGTATCTTGCAAGAATAATCCACTTTCTTTAGACAGTACATTAATAAATTTGTCTATAGTAAGACTTGCTGTACTTTCTAACCAGTTTTTAAATACTCCTACGACTTTATCGTATTTTGATATTTCTTGAATCATTGTTATTCTTTCAATAACCTTGATAAAGTCTTGTGTATATGACTTAACATACTCTTCTAAACTGGATACGATACTACTTTGAATATCTTTTATTAACGTGTCTAAAACTAATCTTGCATCTGCACTAATTGGATATTGGAATGCCGATGTCTTATCTTTAACTTCATCTAGTTCTAGCACTTGTTTTAATAAACTTTCCCTATCATCAGACGCAAGTGGCTTACAAAGGTGAATATTTTTTCCATTATCTTTTAGCAATTCCTCAAATAACCATGCTTTTTCATCTATGTTACTTTCTAAGTTTTCACATAACTGTTCATATTTTTTCTTGATAATATTATATAATTGTTTTTCTGTTCTTCCTAAGAAGCTTTTTGAAACGAAAAAGGTTATACTTCCCTTAAAATTATCTCTATGAAGACACATATTTAACTGTTGGAATAAATCCAGCACTTTTGTAAGTCTAGAATCTAATATGTCTGCTTCTGGTATTAATACAACTACTGCACATATAGATGCAGAATTTTTAAATACTTCTCCTAACGAAACTGCTGCACTAATATCATGGGCTACCCCTCTATTATCACTAAATCCTGCCGTATCACATAATTTTGCATCCATTCCTTCGACTGATTTTCTCATATCTACAATGTTTGGATACAAAGTTTGTGAAACAGCTCCTGAACCAATCTCTGCTACAGGGTCTAAACATTCAATGTAGGATATACCAGTATCTTCATCTTCTACTTCTATCATTTTACATCCTGCAAGATAGTTAATTGCAGTACTTTTTCCACAACCTGTACCACCAAGAATTAGAATTAAATTTTGATTTTGAGCCTTATCTATTGCTACTTTTCCTTCATTTAATAAGACTGTGATTTCTTCTAATAGTTGTTTGTTATTTTCTGGCATTTATTTTCCCCCTTGATTATAGATTTTTATTTAAATAAAATTTATACTATTTAAGGTTATTTTCTACTTTTTACTTTTTTATTTGATAAGTGCCTTCCTTCTGTTTAGTAAAATAACTGTGTTGCAGAGTATAATTTTTACCAACACAGTTATTTTACTTAATACATTTATTTTATTATATTTTCTAAATACTATCTTTCCATGGTTATTACATTTATAGCCTTTTTTCTTTTTATTATAGCTATATTTCTATAAACAATTTGGACATTACACCACTACTGGCTTAAACATTACACTGCCATGATTGTACTGTCTATCTTCAACTACAATAAAAACAGGTTCTAAATTTTTAGTAGATGTTATTTTTAATTCTAAAAAAATATTATTAGTTGGTAGTATTTCTACATCATAATTATTTAAATTATTATTTGTGATACTGTTAAATACATCACCTTGACGTTCAAAGAAAACATTATCAACTATTACAAAATAGACATCTTCTTTTTTACTGTTTTCAACCTCTATAGTATTTTGTTTTGTTATATTTAATCTCATATTCCAGCTCCTATTAATATTATTTAATTATATTAATACTTGTAATTGTTGCATTATGTTCATCACAAGGAAGAGGCTTGAAAACAACTATCTCTGCTAAATAATCATGTGGAGGATTTGTAACTGAAGTAGCATTGCAAATAAATTTGAAATTTGTTCCTGCTACAACTTGAGTAGCAACAATAAGTGCTTCATAATCAACACCTTTTAACATTCCTACAGCTTCATTAAATACTTTTAAATCTTCTTCTTCGACAGCCCTAAATTTTGACCATCCACCAACAAAAAGACTCATATAAAAACCTCCTTTATATATATATTTATTTATATAATAGTACCAATTTTCTTAATATTCAACATATTTTGTGTAACTGGTCAATAAAAATGCATAACTGGATAAATAGTCCATTAGAACAATATTTTAAAACAATCTTCTATAATTTAAGATAATATCATACAGAAAATTAGTCATTCTATTAAGATAAAACATAAAAAATACCTTATAGAGTAAGCATCTATCAACTTACTTTATAAGGTAAAATATAATAATCCATTCTTTTCCCAATCAATATCAAATTTAGGTAAAAGAAATTATTTTTTATAGCTCTTTAACATTTACCACTACTGCCTTAGGTCTAGTCATAGCCTCAATTGAATACTTAACACCTTGAGTTCCCATACCAGATGCCTTTACACCCAAGAATGGGAAATGGTCTGGTCCTCTTTCAGTCTTATTATTTATTTGAACAGTTCCAACCTCAAGTTTATCAGCAATATAAAACGCCTTATCAATATCACTTGTAAACACTGACGACTGAAGCCCATACTCTGACTGATTAGCAATTTCAATTGCTTGATTCATATCTTCAACTCTTATAATTGGAAGTACTGGACCAAAAGGCTCTTCCCAAGCAATCTTCATATCAACATTTACATTGTCTAATAATGTTGGATAGAATAAATTATTTTTTCTAACATTACCTGTTATTAATTTTGCCCCTTTATGTAGTGCATCATCAACTAAACCTTGAACAAAATCAGTTGCTTTATTATCTATAAGAGGTGTAATAACTACTTCATCCATTGGATTTCCAATTGTTAACTTCTCTACTAATGGCTTTATTTTTTCCACTAGTTTATCAGCTACACTCTCTTGTACTAAGATTCTCTTTACTGCTGTACATCTTTGACCTGAATATGAATAAGCTCCAGACACTATATTCTTAGCTGCAAAATCTAAATCCGCATCTTCTAATACTATAGCTGCATCTTTTCCACCAAGCTCCAATAATAATGGTACCATTCCAGATATTTTAGATATATGTTGACCAACTTCAGTACTACCAGTAAAGTTAATAAAGTTAATGCCTTTATGGGTTACCACATAATCTCCTATCTCGCTACCTCTACCTGTAATAGTATTAAGTACTCCATCTGGTATTCCAGCTTTTCTCATAATTTCTACTACATGAAGCGCACTAATAGCTCCTTGTGTGGCAGGTTTTAATACAACAGCATTTCCACCAATAAGTGCTGGTGCAATCTTTGACATTGACAGATTCACAGGATAATTAAAAGGAGATATTGCTAAAACAGTACCTAATGGAACTCTTGAAACATAAGACATCTTATTTCTTGTTCCACCAGGGAAATTATCACCACTAATAGCTTCACCTTCCATATTTTTTCCTACATCAGCTGTGTATCTTAAAAAATCTGCTGTTCTTTCAACTTCTGCTCTTGCAGATTTTATATCTTTGGCTATTTCAAGTACCAATATATTAGCTATTTCTTCCATATTTTCTAACAATAAATCAGCAGCTTTATGGAATATATTCGCCCTCTTATATACAGGCATTTCAGCCCATACTTTTATACTCTCTTTTGTATTTTTAATAACTTCATCTACTTCATGTTTTGTCATAGATTGTACTTTACCAACAAGAGAATTATCTATTGGTGAGTAAATTTCTATTGGTTTTCTTGAATTAGATTCTATCCATTTTCCATTTATTAAATTTTTATATACATTTTCTTTTGTTCTAAGTTCATTAAACATATTTTTATTCCTCTCTATGATATAACTTTGTGTATTTAAATTATAGCCATTTATTCTTTATATAAACATTTCTTTTTTTCATAAACGTTTACCTTGAAAAATTTTTTCATAATCCATGTTTTTTGTACTTTAAATAGCTTTATATTTTAAACAGATTTTTAATTTAAATATCTATTTTTTAATATATCTTTAATATGTCTTTGTAATTTAAGTACTTATTTTAATGTATTTTATTTTAATGTATTTTTATTTTAATGCATTTTTATTTTAAATAATTCTCTCATTATTTCACCATTACTTTTCTTACAAGATATGATTACACATATCATAATGTCAACAATAATAGAACAGATTATATAATTAAAAGAACACTATTCTGTTAATCATTGACCCTAATCTGTATCTATGATATAATCCAAACAGAACACTATTCTGTTTAAAACTCAGAATAAAAACAGACTGTCACAAGTCTTATTCAACAGATTTTGGAGGTAAAAAATATGCGTAATGTAATCTATTACTTTACTGGAACAGGAAATAGTATGCGAGCTGCTCAAGTAATTGCACAAGAACTTAATGATACAGAGATTATCTCAATGAGAACATCACCATCTGATTATTCAAAATTAGTTGCTGAACGAATAGGGTTTGTTTTTCCTGTATACCATTGGACTATACCAGAAACTGTAATTCAGTTTATAAAAAATTTAGACTTATCCCCTGATGCCTACATATTCGCAATCTCTATGCCTGCTTTTGTTAACGGAAAAAGCATGGAAGAATTAGCATTGTTACTCAAGGAAAAAGGGTGTAATTTATCTTATGGAAATAAAGTGTATAGTGTTGCAAACTATGTAGCCATGTATCCACCATTTCCTAACCCTAAAAAACGTGTTCCTAAAACTGAAGAACAGCTTAGAATTATCTCAAAAGAAATATCACAAAAAGAAATAAGAAACTACCCAAAACCTAATTTTTTAGTAAATACACTTTTTCATAAAATAATGGACCGTTACATAAAGAATTGTCCCTCTAATGATAAATATTTCAAGGTTTGGGATGATTGTATTTCTTGTGGATTATGTGTTAAAGTATGCCCTTGCAAAAATATAATAATGCAAAATGGTAAACCAACATTTCAACATCAATGTAATCAGTGTATGGCTTGCATTTCCTTTTGTCCAAAAGAATCCATTAATTTCCCTTATTTCACTAGAAAACGCAAAAAATATCACAATCCTTACATTAACTCAAATGATATAGTATCAAATCGAAAACATTATAAATAAGGTTAAAAATCTGAAAAAATAAGATGCTTAAAAATTTTTCGCTATACTATCTCAAATGTAAATAAGAAAATCTTATCACTGTAGAACAATTAAATTTGCCAGTTATCAAATGCTCAGATACAAATACATAAAGCCAATAACCTCTAAGGAACATTCATTATGGCTATTGGCTCTTTTCATATAATAGTTTCCATATGAGATACAGATTGTAGTAAAAAACATTTCTTATTATCAGGGTCAAACTTGACAAATTTATAAATGAAGAATATCATGTATCTATGACTTAAAATACTTTTCAAGTCATAGATACCACAATTTATAGAGAGGATTGATAAATATGGCTAAAAGCTTTACAGAAATAGAAAAAAATAATATTAGAAAAAGACTAATTTCAGAATGTGAAATTAACTGGTCTAAATATGGATACAAAAAAACTAACATTGATGACCTTTGTTCAAAATCGGGAATCGCAAAAGGCTCTTTCTATACATTCTTTGATTCAAAAGAAAAATTGTTTTTTGAAGTGCTAAATGGAATTCAAAACAAACTTATATCATCAGTAGATGAAATCTTAAGTAACATGCCTCAAAAAGAAGGTTTTGCAAAATCTTTAAAGATGTTATATCGCTTATATGATAAAAATCCATTTTTATATTCGCCAAATAATGCTGATTACATCACCTTATTAAATAAGCTACCTAAGGAGATGCTTTCACAACTTGAATATAACAATGTGCAAAGTTTTTACAACTTAATTGGAAGATACAATCTCAAGTTAAAAATAGAGAAAGAAAAAGCCTTTGGCGTTTGCAATGCCCTACTATCAAGTCTATTACTAAAAGAAGATATTGGATATGACTATATTGAAGTATTTGATTTTATGGTAGACAATCTTGTAGCACACATACTTGAGTAATAATTTAAGATAAATTTTTTAAATATTTCTTTATGACTAGGAGCGTTAATATGATTGAATTAATACAAAAACTAAACGATATCATTTACAAAATAAATGATAAACTGAATATCCACACAAAACTCGTAGACCCTAGCAGTGAGCTTATGCCCTTTTACTCTATTTTATCTATAATAGTTTCTATACTTTTAATAATATTAGGAGTTAAAATAAGAAAAAATTTCCTTATAGTAATTGCTGTCATAGCAATCATTATAAATGTTTTGATAATCTTAGATAGGTAGGTATATATATGGTAAAATCATTAAATACTTTTAATAAAAATTTTAACTTGATGGTATTGGGTCAGATAATCTCATTATTTGGTGCATCAATACTCAAGTTTGCTTTATCTCTCTACATACTTGATACGACTGGTAAAGCAGAAATATTTGCTACAATACTCGCAGTATCTTCAATTCCAATTATAGTATTTTCTCCTATTGGTGGGGCTATTGCAGATATATTCAACAAAAGAAATTTAATGGTTATTTTTGATTTTTCAAGTAGTATCGCAGTACTAATCTTAGCTTTCTTTTTATTTAATGATAATGGTTCAATACTACTTGTAGGAATTATTATGACCATACTTTCAGTTATAAGCACAATGTATCAACCAACAGTTCAGTCAAGTACACCTATTTTAGTTGATAATGAACATTTAATAAATGCAAATGGTATCGTAGCTGGAGTTGCCTCTCTTACAAACATAGCAGGACCAGTACTTGGAGGTGTCTTATATGGTATCCTTGGTATTAATGCAATTGTAGTTATCAGTTGTATAAGTTTCTTTCTATCTGCAATTATGGAGATATTTATACAGATTCCTTTTGTTAAACAAGAGCAAACTGGTAACATTATAAAAACTATATTTATTGATATAAAAGATGGTATTGTCCATATATGTAAAGAAAATAGGTTTACATTAAAAATACTTTTTTTAGCTATGGCAATAAATCTATTTTTAAGCTCTATGCTAATCGTAGGTATCCCTTACATAGTAAAAATAACTATGGGAGCCAATAATTTTCTATATGGTCTAGCAGAAGGAGCAATCTCTTTTAGTTCGTTAATAGCTGCTGTGAGTATTGGTATTTTCTCAAAACATCTGAAAATAACTAATTTACATATTTGTTTCACCATATGTGCACTTATATTTATACCAATGGCATTTTCAGTCTATCCATTTATATTAAATACAGGATTTCCAGTTCCATTTTTAATCTTTATTGTATCCTCTATGTTAATATTTTTTACAACAACTCTTATCTCAATATATGCTATAACAATCATACAATTAAAAACTCCAAATGAACTGCTAGGAAAAGTGATGTCTATTCTTTTTGCAGGGACATCACTCGCAATGCCTCTTGGTCAGATTATATATGGTAAACTTTTCGATTTATTATCAGATAAAGTGTACGTTATTATAATAGGAGTCGGATTTATTACATTACTTATAGCATTTGTATCAAAGGTAACATTAAAGAATGAAAAACTCTAGATACAAAGAATTTTGACATAAAAATTTAATTTTCACTAATTTCTGAATTTAGATACAAAATTGTGTATAGTGTGTTGACGTATTGGAAATTGATTGATATAATCAATGGAAAACAAACTTTATAAAAATTCAAAATATTCAGCTAGAGGAGTGATAAAAATGAGTTACATGCCAAATATAGAACAAGCATGGGAAATATTAAAAAAATACAATAAGGAAGAATTTCATATAAGACACGCTCAAATTGTATCTGGAGTTATGAGATACTATGCAAAAGAATACGACCCTGAGAGAGTAGAATTTTGGGAAGTAGTTGGACTTTTACACGATTTAGATTTTGAAATGTATCCTGATGAACATTGTGTTAAACAAAGAGAATTAATGACAGAGCTTGATTTAGATAAGTCTATAATTGATTCTACTATAAGTCATGGATATGGATTGACTGGCTCAGATGTTAAACCAGAGCAGTTTATGGAAAAGGTATTGTTTGCTGTAGATGAACTTACTGGTTTAATTGGTGCAGCTGCAATAATGCGTCCTTCAAAGAGTGTTTCTGATTTAGAATTAAAATCTGTTAAAAAGAAATTTAAAGATAAGTCATTTGCTGCTGGCTGTTCTAGAGACGTTATAAGAAGCGGTGCAGAAATGCTTGAATGGGAACTTGATAAACTTATCCAAACAACTATAGAAGCTATGAGAAGCTTAATCCCAGAAATGGCGATATAGCCCCTCATACATATACCATAGAAGTTACATCATTAAAGATTTTTTCTACTTTCGATGTAACTTCTTTTTCTATTTATTACAATAAAAAGCCTAATATCTTAAGCTCATTAATATGCCCAATTTATAATATGTATAATATCCCAACCTTAAAAAATTCTCATAAGTAATAAATAATTTCAATATGTACATGTCATTATAAAATCTACCTATATACATTAAATTACATGGTTAACTATTTTTTTCACGTTTTTGAGCGGCATAGCAATTTTAATCACAAATTTCTTGTCATCATATTCAATTACAACATTACCACCATACTTATTTACAGAGTTTTTTATACTTTTTATTCCAAGACCATGAAAAGGACCTGTTTTGTCTGTCATAATATCTCCATTTTTAGTAATAATCTCATTTACCTTAGTGTTTTCCACTCTTATTAGATAAAAATTTTGCATTACATCACCTTTAATACAAATCGCTCTATTACCATCCTCTATTTTATTACATGCTTCAATAGCATTATCTAAAATATTAGAAAATATGTGACATACATCTACTAGTTCAATAGCTTCACAATAGCTAAAATTTATTCCTGTTTTTAGTTCTATATTATTTTTATCACAGATTTCTTTCTTTTCACTTAATATACTATCTAATATGAAATTGCCAGTATTAAAAAACAAGTTATTACAATTAATTTCTCCCTGCAAATTGTCTAAATATGAAGTAACATCAACACCTTTTTTAATCATGGCATTTATACACAATAGATGATTTTTCATGTCATGACTTAATAATCTAGTTTTTAGATATTTCTTTTCTATATCTTCATAATACTCATTTTCACATTTTAAAACATTTTTAATCATATTGTTTTCTACCAGTAAAGTATTATATTGCTGTAACTTCTTAGCAATTAAGATTAAAACAATGCTTGATAGAAGTAGTACTATAGAAATCATAACAAATTGACTATTACGCATTACACTCCCAGACTTTTGATTAAATATGTATTTAAAAATAATAAAAAAAGATGCTATATTCGCAACTATTGGAATGAATATATAGGAAAATGTTTTCTTATTTATTTCTATATTTAATTTTATCCTTAATGCTCTGTACAAGAATAAAACCAAAATCAAAAGTATCTTTCCTGATACAATTGACTCAACTCTGTATATATCTCCTGTAGCCATCTTACTCATATCATCTATAGAATTAAGCCAAACTGTCAAAGATATACTTAAAGCATCTGTAGAAATTAGTAACATCCAGTAGATTAAAGATATTAATACAGACTTTACAAACCTAACACCATATGATATTTTGTAAAATACAACGGTAATTATCACAGATATAATTACTCTTATATCTGGAAGCACATCAAAAAAATAAATTATATTAGCAAAAACAATAATGCATCCCATATATATATTTATTTTTTTATTAGAAATTTTTTGCTCACTTGTATAATCTAACATTTTCTTACAAAGAAACCATTCTATTATAAAGGATATCATAATGAAAATATTCCAAAATAAACTTGACTTTATCATAATACTTTCTCCTAACGTATTAATAAACTATTTTTTTATATTTTACGTATAATTTAATTATATACGACTCTACACGTGTAGTAAATAGATTGTCAAAATTATTCTAAATAAATCCATATTTCTTTTCTTTTTTAATTATATCACTAATTTTGCTAAATTGAATTAAACTTTATATCACTTTTTAGACTAATAACTATATAAATTTATCTATAACTAAATATAAATGATTTTCTTCATAAAAATTTTATATTTAATTGTAGATAAACTAGTCTTAAAATTAGAATAAAATATTTTTTCTCATGATATACCTTGACAGGCGAGGTATATCAAAGTATTATATATTTAATCGGAGGTGATGTTCATGACAATCGCATCTGACATGATAAGAGGTCATACAGAAACAATTATCTTAAAGCATTTACTTGAAAAAGACAGTTATGGTTATGAGATTAATAAATCTATACTTGAAAAGACCAATGGATTGTATGAGTTAAAAGAAGCTACTCTGTATACAGCATTTCGTAGACTTGAACAATCGGGTGCAATAACCTCTTATTGGGGAGATGAAGCTACTGGAGCTAGAAGAAAATATTATTCTATAACAAGTATAGGCAGAGAAAAGTATATAAAAAGCCGTGAAGAATGGGATAATACAAAAGCGTTAATAGACATATTAATTTAGGAGGTGAAAATATGTTAGATAAAATACGTACTTATATTAATAATAGCTTTACAGGAATTAATGAAACAAAAAAAGTCAAAGAACTTAAAGATGAATTATTTGAAAATCTAAAAGAAAAATACAATGACCAAATACAATGTGGTAAAACAGAACAAGAAGCATATAATTCAGTAATCTCAGGAATTGGCGATTTATCTGAGTTAATTGAAAGTGTTAAAGAACCATATTTTATACCTCCTGAATTAATTGAGGAAAAAAAGAAAAGAGCCTTAAGAGCATCAATAGCAATTGCCATTTTTATAATAAGCCCTTTCCTATTTGTAGTCTCAATTGTAAGCTTTGGCGTGGAACCAACTCTAGCTATTCTTTTAATGCTTATATTGATAGCAATTGGTGTAGGGTTACTAGTCTATAATCAAATGACAAAACCAAACTATGTTCTATACAATGATACTTCAACAAAAGAATTCAAAGAATTTAAGACAAATTATGATGATATAAATCCAGCTTACAAATCATTTATAAGTGCATATTGGATTATAATAGTTGCTATATATCTAATTACAAGTATGCTATTTGATATTTGGTCTTTTTCGTGGATACTCTTCATAATAGGTTCTGCTGGTGTTGAGATTATTAAAGGGATAATACAACTAAGTGAATCAAAGGAGGATGATAAGCATGAATAAAAAACTCATAAAGACAAAGATTTTCATATGGAGTATTATTGCAATATCACTTTCTATCATATTTGTCCTTCTTCTTTTTGGAAGTATAGTTTCACATTCTTTTAATTTTTCTTTTAGGAACTTAAATTCAGAATATAACTATGATAAGTATATAGTAGCTAAAAGTGAAAGTTTTTCAGATAAAATAACTGATATTGATGTAGACTGGATTTCAGGCGAAGTTAGAATTAAGAAAAGTAATTCTAATAAAATCAAACTAATTCAAAAAACTCCTTCTAATTTTTCAAAGAAAAAACTTGCAAAAATAAAGGTTGATGGAAATTCGCTTTCTATAGATGATAATTCAGCTAAAAAATTCTTTATAGGAATTAATCTTCCAAAACCAACAATACTTGAACTATATTTGCCTAATAAGCTTTATGATAAAATATCGTTATCTACTGCCTCAGCAGATATATATAGTACTTACATAAAAGGTAATGTAATGGAAGCTAGTACGGTTTCAGGCGTAATAGAGCTTTCTGGTAATATTAATAAAGTAAACTTAGATACAACTAGTGGTGATATTGATATAGCAAAACTAGATAGTAAAGATGCTAAATTTTCATCAACATCTGGTAAAATACAACTTTCTGGTAAAATTGATAGTTTAAATTTAGATACAACTAGTGGTGATATAAATTTAAAAGATATAAATAATAAAAGTCTTATCTGTAGTACAGTTTCTGGACAAATGAATGTATCTGGAACGCTTTCTGATATTGAAGCAGAAACAACTTCAGGTGATGCAAAAATTACATCTAACAAAATGTTGTCTTCTCTAAATTTCGAGACTACTTCTGCAGATGTTGATTTATCTATCCCTGATAATCCAGGCTTCACTTTAAATCTTGATAAGCTTTCTGGTTCCTTAGATAGTGATTTCGAATTGAATCATCATGATGATTTATACACTTATAAAAATGGGACTACAAATTTATATGTAAGTACTACAAGTGGAGATTTGACTATTATAAAGAATAAGAATTAGATAAAATGATTATTACGACTAAAATACTTCTATTATTATGGCAAAAACACTTTTATTATTAAAATCAAAACACTTCTATGGTAGATTTATTATTTATTGATAAATCTAATACTCATAGAAGTGTTTTGATATAATAATTTTTTGTTTCCTCATTTATTTTCACTAGTAAACGTCTTACTTGTAATCTCCAATACAGTATTCAAAATCATTTCTTTCATTTATTTTCACTAGTACACGTCTCACCTATAATACTCTACTAAATCCAATCTATTTACATATAATCTCAACATATCCTTTATATGCATCTATTCTCAAAGAATCAGCAGTTTTAATTAAACCTATTTTATACAACTTTAAATTAACACTTATAGGTATATTAATTAAACCTATTTTATACAACTTTAAATTAACCTTTATAGATATATTATTTAAGCATCTTTTATACATCATTAAATCAACATACATATAAATATTAATTTAGCCTACAGCAAAAAAATTAGAGGTACATTATCATAAAAATATGATTAACTGTACCTCTAATTATACTTATCTTTTTATAAATTTAATTTATATCTATCAACATATCAATTAAATTTATCTTATTTATTAATATCTTAAATATTAGTTTTGAATAATACTTTCTCTTGATTCAATTTCTTTTGAAATACTAGCTATAAATTCATCTAATTTAATGCTACCTATTTCACCTTTATCTCTTGATCTAACAGAAACATTATTCTCCTCTACTTCTTTTTCACCTACTATTAACATGTATGGAACTTTTTCAAGTTGAGCTTCTCTTATCTTAAATCCGATTTTTTCAGCTCTATCATCTAATTCAACTCTTATACCCTTATCAAATAACTCTTTCTTAACTTCATTTGCATAATCCATAAATTTATCAGATATAGGAAGTATCTTAACTTGAGTTGGAGATAACCAAACTGGGAATTTACCAGCATAATGCTCTATCAATATACCTATAAATCTTTCTATACTACCAAAAGCAACTCTATGAATCATAACTGGTCTATGTTTTTCACCATCTTGTCCGATATAAGTATTATCAAATTGTCTTGGAAGTTGCATATCTAATTGGATAGTACCACATTGCCAAGTTCTTCCTAAACAGTCTTTTAGATGGAAGTCTATCTTAGGACCATAGAATGCACCATCACCTTCATTTATAGTATATGGTAGACCTAATTCTTCTAAAGCTTCTCTTAATCCATTTTCTGCTGCTTCCCACTCTTCTTCGCTTCCCATAGAATCTTCTGGTCTTGTAGATAACTCTAAGTTATATTCAAATCCAAAAGTTTTGTAGATACCATCTATTAGGTTAGCTACTCCTTTTATCTCATCCTTTATTTGCTCTGGTAACATGAATATATGTGAATCGTCTTGAGTAAATGCTCTAACTCTCATTAATCCTTGTAATGCACCAGATAACTCATGTCTATGAACTCTACCAAGCTCTGCAACTCTCATTGGGAAATCTCTATATGAGTGTAATTGAGAATTATAGTAAATTAATCCTCCAGGACAGTTCATAGGTTTTATAGCATAATCTTCATCATCTATTTTAACTGTATACATATTTTCTTTGTAATGATACCAGTGACCTGAAGTCTCCCATAATTTTCTATTTAATATAATAGGAGATTCTATTTCAATATATCCAGCTTTTCTGTGTATTTCTCTCCAGAATTTTAATAATTCATTTTTAAGCTCCATACCTTTTGGTAAAAACATAGGGAATCCAGGACCTTCTTCAGGTATCATAAATAATCCTAATTCTTTACCTAATTTTCTATGGTCTCTCTTTTTAGCTTCTTCTAATAAATGTAAGTACTCTTCTAAGTCTTTGTTTTTCTCAAAAGAAGTTCCATAGATTCTTTGAAGCATCTTATTTTTTTCGTCGCCACGCCAGTATGCACCTGCAACACTTTGTAATTTAACAGCTTTAACTTTTTTAGTAGATGGTAAATGTGGTCCTCTACATAAATCAGTAAAATCACCTTGCTTGTAGAAAGATATTATTTCACTTTCAGGTAAATCAGATATAAGTTCTACCTTATAGTCTTCCCCTTGTTTTTTCATAAGCTCTAAAGCTTCATTTCTAGGAAGTTCAAATCTTTCTATTTTTAAATCTTCTTTAGCTATTTTTTTCATTTCAGCTTCTATTTTTTCTAAATCTTCTGGAACTAATCTATGGTCTAAATCTATATCATAGTAGAATCCATTTTCTATACTTGGTCCTATAGCAAGTTTTGCTTCTGGGTAAAGTCTCTTTATAGCTTGAGCTAATATATGTGCTGATGTATGTCTAAAAACTTCTTTACCTTCTTTATCTTCAAACTTAAATAAATTTAAGTCACAATCAGTATCTATAATGTGGTCCATACCTACAACCTCTCCGTTCACAGATGCTGCTACCACATTTCTAGCTAATCCTTCGCTAATGGATTTTGCTACATCCATAACAGAAATAGCACTTTCAAATTCTTTTATTGAGCCATCTTTTAAAGCAACTTTAATCATTGTTTTTTCCTCCTTATTGAAATAATTTTTAGATTTTTTGTAATAAAAAATCGCCCCAAATATGTTTGGGACGATATTAATTCGCGGTTCCACCCAAGTTGGTGTATACAAGTATATACAACCCTCTTGATGACTATAAGGTCGTCACCCGAGCACTTTCACATATAGTATAAATACAAATACTGCTAATAAACTCAGCTCCAAGGTAGTTTTCAAATAGACCTGTTACATGGGCTCTCAGCCATAGACCCAAATTCTCTGAGAATGGTTTCTAATCTACTCTTCCTCTTCAACGCTATAATTTTTAATATATTTTCATTATAACAGATACTTATACATCAATCAACATTAATGTAATATAATAATTACCCATTATTTTTCATCTTAATCAACTGTAAATCAATATTCTAATATTTTTATATTAGTTTAATCTTTTGATTTATAGTTATATTATAATATTTTCACCAATTTTAAATTTTTAAAATATATCTACATGCATGATAGATATGACTAGATAAATACTAAAATTAATTATTATTGAAGTTAATTTTTAGTTTTTGTATACTTAAATACAATAGCTAATTATTGTATATTTAAATAAATATAGTAACCAATCCTTGAACTATACCTATTAAAAAACCTAAAACAAGACCTAAAAATTCTATATGCTTTAATTCTTTTTTAGCTATTCTTATTATTATCTCTTCTAATTCATATAAATCTAGTTCATTAATCTTATCTTCGACCATTTTTTGTATATCTATACGTTCATTTGCTTTATTTATTATATTTTTACTCAATTCATCTATACTTTGTTTAACTTCAGATTCAATTATCTCTCCTAGATAATCTTGTATCATGTTTTTTATGCCACTCGGTATAAATGAAACTTTCTCATGTATTATAATTTTTACCCTTGCTTTTATGTATCTTACAACTTCTTCCTTATCTTCGTCAGTAATGATATTTGCAAGTATTTCGTCCATAGAAAGAAATTCTTCTTGAATTATTTCTCCTACATTTGCTGCTATTTCTGCTCTTCTCTTTGGTATAAGTCCTACTATTTCTATATTTAAAAGAGGTATTTTAATAGGCTCTATTGGTCTAAATATTAGTCTTATAGCAACTACATTTGTAACGTAACCTATAAATCCACCAATAACAGCTAATATCAGTATCCTAATTAAATTATCCATTATAAAATTTCTCCTTATCAATTGTATATTTGTCAGCTATATTACATTTAATCAGTCGATGTTTTTATAGTTAATAGCTCTAGCTATATTATAGCTTTATATACAATTATAAGTCTTTTGTGTCGATTTAAAAAGAATTTTTTTAGTTTTATATCTTTATCTCCTAATTCTCCATAATTATACTAACTTTATTTTCAAAAATTGCTTCTACAGTATCTATAATTTCTTTTGAGCAATTATTATTTAATAAATCTAATATTTCTATTTTTTTAGGGCATAAGGTTAATAAGGTACTTATTAAAAAGTCCTCGTAGTTTAAATTCTCTCTTATTACCATATTTATGATTTCTTCATCATCTATACTGTCTATTTTATTTCCATTTTTATCGTATAAAATAAATGTATTATCTTCCATTATATGAACTTTTAGCAAATCAATCTTTTCTTCTTGAGTATCTATAAAGTATTTTAAAACTCTTATAAACTCATCTTGGTCTTTCTTTATTAAATACTCCTCAACTGCAATATCACCTATAGCAGAAATATATTTCATAAATTCTCTCATTCTAAATCTAATAAAACCTTCTACATTTATAAAATCATTTTCCTCTATATAATTTCTCACCCTTGTAAATACTGTTTCTCTCATAAAAATCTCTTTTTTAGCAAATATGTTTAGTGAATATATGTATATATTATTTTTATCTTCAGGATATGTACGCCCATAGCATTTTAGAATGTATTCTTTTAAAAGTTTCTCTTTCATTATACTTATTATCATACTAGTTATTTCTGTTGATATCTCATCAATATTTAGAGCTCTTTGTTCATCTTTAGTACCATTAAGTATTCTTTTATTTAATACTTCTTGCTTTGCAGAATCTATTACTACTTCTACAATGTCATTCGTATATATTAATCTATCGTTTACATTATTATTCCTCAAAAATTTCATAGAAGAAATATTATCCTTCTCAACCAAAGTTATCGCTCCTTTCTTGTCATGAGAGGAACTATAGAACCTATATCTAGTAAATTTTCACAGCTAAGTGTAACTATCTCCTTGTTTTTGCTTTCTACAAAACTTTTTATACGTTCATAGTCAGGATGTTTTTTAACATCTCCACAAAAAGCTAGTTTATCCTTAGAAATTAACCCTGTACATCCACCTATAAATCCATAATTCATCTCAAATAAATTTATATGACCTTTTTCTATTAATAAACACTCTATTTCTGTATTCTTCATGCTTTTCCAAATACCTTTATCTGATGTTATTATAGATGTTCTATCTACTATACAGATTGAGCATTTAGAATAGCCCTGCTCTATATTTATCTTTTTAAGTTTATTATTTTCAATATAATCTAATATTACTCTGTCAGTGTACTTAAAGTTGTGTATAGCATAGTCACCAACTATAGCAATATTGTAAGGTATATCATAAGGGTATCTATTTAATAAATTAGCTTCTCCCTTAATTATATTAAATTTATATCTACTTAATAACTCTTTGTATTGATTATATACATTCGGCGCAACAATTATATCTCCTTTTCCTAAATTACAAATACATATATCTGGGTGATATTTTATGCTTTCATATAATTCTTTACATTCTATTGTTTTTATTATCTCTATATTTCTTAATTTTAATTCATTTTCCATTAGATAACTAATTCTTTTGTCCACCAAAGCTAGACACAAATCGTCATCTAGTATAAATGGCTCTCTTGTAAATTCCATTTTTTACTCCTTTTTCTTTTTTTTGATAAATTTTTTATTTGAAATAAATAAAGTGTGTAGCAGAATTTTTCTGCTAACACACCTATTATTAGACTCTTCTATAATTAACTTACACCTAAAAAGTGCATTTTTATAAACTTTTAAAATAATAATTAATATGTATCTTTCACTTTGTTATACTCTTTTTTTATGTACTCTAAAACATCTGGTGGTATATTTCTACTACTATTTGGAGTCAATCCAATTTCTCCATCTTTTATTTTAAACTCCATTACTTTACTTCCATGAAAACCATCTTTTACAACATTCTTTATTAATTCATAGACTGGTTGTTCCACATCTTTTACAATTGAACTTATTACATTGTTTGGTGCCATATCATATTGGTCTTTGTTAATAGCTATAACTTTACCACCATTTTCTCTTGCTACCTGAATAGCTCTTTTACTATCATCTTCTGTAGCTGAGAATACGACATCTCTATCAGAATCTCTCATTTCTTTTGCAGTAGTTCTAGCTGATTCAGGATTTTCAAATACATTTGAATATTTAACTAATAACTCAGCATTTTTATTTGAAGTTTTGAGACCTTTTCTAAATCCAGATTCATACTTATCTCTACTAGAACCCTCAATACCTCCTATAAAACCTACTTTACCAGTATCAGTCATTTTACCTGCAATAAGACCTGCTAAATATCCAGTAGCATTATCTTGAAATGATACTGAAATTACATTAGATGGTTGAACTTTATAAGCATAGTCAACTATTGCAAATTGTTGTTTTGGATATTTAGTAGCCTCTTCTTTTATTACCTCTGCAAATCTAGCTCCAACTGCTATTATCAAATCTGGCTCAGATTTATGTAGTTTTTCTATACTTTCTTTAAAATTCTTAGAAGTCTTTGGTTTTTCAAGTTTTATTCTAATATCAAAATCTTCATCAGCTCTTTTTAGAGCTGATAGTACATTGTTATTATATGATTCGTTATTTAAATTTTCAGTGTCTAATAATACTCCAACAGTTTTTCTCACATAAGAATCATCATCTTTTATTTCATCTTCCTCATTATTACTTTTGTTATTTGATTTATCTTTATCTTCTTTATCTTTATTTGATGAGGTTGATACACTTTTAGACTCACTCTGTTTGGATTTAGCACTATTTATATTAGAATTAGCTTTATTTACTTTATCAAGCCCAAAGTCAAAATTGCATATAGCTAATATAAAAATTGTAAACACCACAACAAAGCAGAGCATCAATATCCTTTTTATTTTCACAAAATTCACTCCCTGATATAGAACCTGAAGTCTCTATAATTATTTATTGTTCTTATTAACATATTCTAACACATCTGGAGGAATATTTTGAGAGCTATTTGGCGCAAGTCCAGTACTTCCAGACTTAACTGTATTTTCTATAACTTTTCCACCTTTATAATTTTCCTTTACAAAACTTTGTATCAAATTATAAGTTGGATTTTCAAAATCTTTTACAATAGAACTTATAACATTTTCTGGAGCCAAATCATGTTGGTCTTTATTAGTAGCTATAACTTTTTTATTTTTCGCTCTAACTGCATTTATTACAGTTTTTGAGTCATCTTCTGTGGTAGAGAAAATAACATCTACTCCATTATCCATCATTTTTTTAGCTATGGATTCAGCTGATTTACTATCCTTAAAAACATCCACATACTCAACTGAAACATCCTTTATACTGCTGTTAGAAAATTTAATACCTTCTTTAAAACCTGCTTCAAATTTATCTCTACTAGAACCCTTTTCTCCTCCTATGAAACCAACTTTATCACTTTCAGTCATCTTTCCAGCAATAAGTCCTGCTAGATATCCAGATTTATTGTCTTCATAAGAAATTGAAGTTATATTAGAAGGTTGCTTGTCATACTCATAGTCTACAATTGCAAATTGTTGCTTTGGATATTTTTTAGCTATTTTCTCCAATGGTTTTGCAAATCTAGCTCCTACAGCTATAATTAAATCTTGGTTGTCATTACATAAAATGTCTATGCTATTAGAAAAAGACGACGAATCATCTGATTCCACTTTATTTGTATCTATATTAAGTTTCTTTTGAGCATTGTTTAATGCCAATAAAGCAGCATTATTCATAACTTCATTGTTTGTTCCTTCAATGTCTAGTATCATAGATATAGATTTTTTTGAATTATTTTTGTCAGTTATATTACTTTTATTATCTTTGTTAGAATTAGAATTGTTATCAGGATTATTGCTACACCCAACCAACATTCCAGTTGTCATTGCTACGGTTAATATCAATATCAACACTCTTTTTAAACTCATCAAATTTCACTCCTTACACCTTCATGACATTTTTATATTCTATTTACAAATCTTTTATATACAATTTACAATCATGTTTTGAGATTTTTCCAATAAATCTTACTATAAAAAAGTGTGCAATAGATTATTATCTATTTACACACTTCCCTAAAAACTAAATCCAATATATCAATACTTAATTTTATCTAAAATAAATCCAATTTAGCATATCAATATTTAATATTTTATCTTAATCTAATAAAAAACAAATAATCATTTAAAAAATATTATTTATTTTCTTAGACATATGATACCAGTGACACCAGGACCAGCATGTGCACCTATACACACGCCAATTTGGAAAAATCTAATTTCTTTAGGTCTTAATTCATCTTCCATAACCTTAGATAATTGTTCTTTTTCCTTAAAATCATCACTATATCCTATATACACAATTTGGTCTGATAAATCATCCCCACAATTTGATTTTATCAAGTCCATCATTTTAGAAATTACATTCTTCTTTCCTCTTACTTGAGATATTTGCGAAACTAGTCCACCTTTTATCTCTAAGATAGGTTTTATATTTAATATGCTTCCTATTGCTGCTTTAGTAGATGATATTCTTCCTCCCTTTTGTAAATATTCTAGTGTATCCACTGAAAATATAACAAAAGCTTTCTCTTTTAATTCATCCAAAACAGTCAATATTTCATCAATAGATTTTCCTTCACTTGCAAGTTCTCCTGCTTTTATTACAAGTAAACCAGTTCCCATACAAAGCAAGTTAGAATCGTATGTATATATTTTACCTTCTACATCATTCTTTGCCATTACAGCACTTTGATACGTCCCTGTGGCTGTGGCAGAACCTGCTATATAAAGTATCTCTCTACCTTCACTAGTATACTTCTCAAATATTTCTTTAAATTGGGCATAAGTAGCTTGAGAAGTTTTTGGATATACATTTTCTTCTCTAAGCCTTTTATAAAATTCATCTCCAGATATATCGATTCTATCCTTGTATTCTTTTTCCTCTAATATAACTGTTAATGAGACAATATCTATATCATATTTATCTAACAAATCTTTTGGCACGTCCGATAAACTGTCACAGATTATCTTTAGATTTTTCATCAAGTATGCTCCTTTCTCATTTAGGCTTGCTAAATTACCTCATATTAGGATATCCTATTTGTCTTAAAGCTTCGTACACTACTATAGCAACTGAATTTGATAAATTTAGTGACCTAGCTTTTTCAACATCCAACATAGGTACTCTAATACAAGTATCCATATTTGCTTTCAACAAAGGTTCTGGTAATCCCTTTGTTTCTTTGCCAAATACTATAAAACAATTTTCTTCATATTTCACATCTGAATGTGACTGATTAGCCTTTGTTGTAGAAAAAAAGTATTTGCTGTTTGGATACTTTTCTTGTAATTCTTCAAAGCTATCGTAATATTGTATATCAGCTATATCCCAATAGTCAAGCCCACATCTTTTTAGGTGTTTATCATCTAATGAAAAACCTAATGGCTTTACCAAATGTAAAGTTGAACCTGTTGCTGCACAAGTTCTTATTATATTTCCTGTATTTTGAGGTATTTCTGGTTCTACTAATACTATATTTAATGACATTTTTATCCTCCCTAAGTATTGCTCTTAATTTATTAAACTTTATTTTATAAACAGAATAACAATAATATTATACTATTATATATAATAATGTTAATAACAATTTTTACTTAGCTATATATAATAGTTTTCTATCTAACATTTTCATAAGTATTATTATATCAGAAAATCCCTCTTGTACAACTTACTTTGATAAAAGTTATTTCATTTCATTAATTTCTTTATAATAATTACAATCTTCTTTTATTGGGCAATCTCCACATTCTGGATTTCTAGCTTTACACATTCTTCTTCCATGAAAAATTAATACATGGTGTGAGTGTGACCATCTTTCTTTTGGTATGGCTTCCATAAGTGCAAATTCTGTTTTTTGAGGATTTGGCTCATCCACTATTCCAATTCTATTGGTAACTCTAAATACATGAGTATCTACTGCTATTGCTGGTTGATTAAAGGCGTTACTAAGTACAACTCCTGCTGTTTTTCTTCCAACACCAGGTAATTTTACAAGTTCTTCTAAACTATCTGGTACTTCACCATCATATAATTCACATAGTTGTTCAGATGTATCTTTTATTTTTTGAGATTTACTTTTGTAAAGACCACAGCTTTTTATCTCCTTACTAATTTCTTCAATACTCAAATCAGCAAAGTCTCTTGCTGTGTTGTACTTTTTAAACAACTCTGATGTAACTTTGTTTACCCTTACGTCAGTACACTGAGCTGATAGAATAGTAGCTATTAAAAGTTCAAAGGCTGTCCCATAATTTAACTCACATGTAGCATCTGGGTACAGTTTTTCTAATTCATCTAAAATCTTATTTACATCTTTTTCATTTACTGACTTATTCTTATTTTTAGATTTACTTTTAGCTTCTTTACTTGGTTTTTGTGTTTTCTTACTAGAATTAATACTCTTTGTTTTTTCGTCTGTTTCGGTTTTTTTGTTAGTTTTTTTGATACTTTCTTTAGTTCCTTCTTTAGTACTTTTTTTAGTGTTTTTTTTGACTGCTTTCACAGTTTTTTTATCTTCTTCAATATCACTAAAATTTTCTATATCTTTCTCATCAATTATCTTATCTTTTTTATTAATTGTTTTATCCATTCCTTTTTTAGCTTCAACCGTATTTATGTCTTTTTTATCTATATCTTCTTTCTCTTTTAGATTCTTCCCATTTATATCTTTATTATCTTTTATCTCTTTGTTAGTTTTTATCTCTTCATTCTCTTTTAGATTTACATTTTTCATAATTATCCCCCTTTAAAATACTAATTTATAAGACGCTATTTATACATAGTTTAATCATATCAACAAAAAATAAACATCAATATATAAAACATACAAAATAAAAATTTAAATTCCAGATATTTCACAAAAAAAGCAAAAACTTATTAAAGTTCTTGCTTTTTATTATACATAAATACCCATTAAATTCTACAATAAACTTATTCTTTTGACACAGTTTGTATCTTACTGAAGGATATTAATTTTTCTTTTACTAATTTCTTTATTTCTTCAAATTTAACATCCGTCAATATCTCTATAGCCTCTTCTACTCTTTCAACTGTATATATCTTAAATGTTCCATCTTGTATTGCATCATTAACCTCATCTGATAAAACGAGATTTCTCTGATTCTTCTTAGGAATTATGACACCTTGCTCACCATTTAATCCTTTAGTTTTACATATAGAATAAAATCCCTCTATTTTTTCACTTATTCCACCAACTACTTGTATATCTCCCTTTTGATTTATAGAACCTGTAACAGCAATATTCTGCTTAATTGATACTCCACTAAGAGATGATAATAGTACATATAACTCTGCTGAAGATGCACTATCTCCATCTATCCCACCATAATTTTGTTCAAAACAAATATAAGCATTTAGTGACATTATTAAATCCTGTGCAAAGTTCTCAGAAAGGTATCCACCTAATATAAGCACTCCCTTGTTATGTATAGAGCCACTCATATTTACTTCTCTTTCTATATTTACTATGCCTTTACTTCCTGGGCTAGTGGTTGCTGTAATCCTTGAAGCTCTACCAAAAGAATATTCTCCTGTGCTTAAGACTGATAGACCATTTATTACTCCAACCTTTCTTCCCTCTGTCTCTATTAAAGTAAAGCCATTTTCAATTGATTCATCCATATGTGTTTCCACTCTATTAATTCTTTTTTTCTTTTCACTTATTGCTTTCTTAACATCACACTGCTCTGTATATCTTGAATTTCTAAATTCTGCATATGCACTTCCTTCTATTACAACTTCCATTATTTTATTAAACTTAGTTGATAATTTTCCTAAATCACCAGACAATCTAGTGCTAAATTTGACAACTTCATCAACTGCTTCCTTAGTAAAATGTCTTAAATTATTCTTATCACACTGGGATGCTATAAATCTAGCAATGCCTTCTTCATTGTCTTCGTTCTTATCCATTTCGCTATCAAAATCTACGAATACTTTAAAATATTTTTCAAAATCTTCATCGTATCTATATAAAATATCATATATATAGTGACTTCCAATCAATATTAACTTTACATTTAGTGGCATATTTTCTGGCTTAATTGCTGTCTGTGTTTCCAGTATTACTTTTTTTGTCTGCAAAGTCTTTTTAAGAATTTCCCAAGACATCGTATATTTTAACAATTGGTCTGCATAAATCACTAAATAACCACCATTAGCCCTATGAAATGCTCCTGATAATAGTTTTGTAAAATCAGTCTTTATATTGCCATTTGCATAATCGTATTCTGCCTTTCCAAATAGATTTGTAGGACTTGGATTTATCTCTACTATGACAGGTGCTGATTCTTTATTCTTTGCACCTCCGTTGTCTACAAATAGATTAATTTTATATTTAATAAAATGCTCTTTATCATACTTATCTTTTAATTCATCTTCATCTAAATAGAATAAGTACATATATTCTATTATATCTTTCTTTATATTTTCCAAATAAACTTGAATTTTATCATAATTTTCATATTTTTCACACAATCTTTTAATGTGAGGTTCTACTACAAGTTTAGCTATCTCTTCTTCAAGCTCTAAGACAGCTTTTTCAGCTATTTCTTCCAAATTTCTAATTTTATATACGACTTGTATAGCCATATTTTCTAGTTCTCTTTTTGCCTTATAAAACTCTTCATCAGATATGTCACTTTCATCTTCCTCTTCTTTCAAAGGTATAAAGACTATTCCCATTTTACTCTGTTTTAATTTAAACCCTTTTTCTTCTCCATATTTCTTAATTTGTTTTAGCAACATATCTTTTTCTATTTCATATTCATCCAAAAGTTTATTTTTTTCTATTTCAAAACTTTCACTTTCAAATGCATTTTTAAAATCCTCTAAAAGACTTTCAATTAACTTCTCCATGTCTTTCTTAAGTTCTCTTCCAAACCCTTTTTCTAACTCAACTATAATAGGCTCTCTAGGGTTTTCAAAATTATATATATAGCACCAATCTTTATGTGTATTTTTTTTGGATGCATATTCATTCAAAACCTTTAAGGCATAAGTACTTTTTCCTGTTCCAGATTCACCAGCTAGGTATATGTTGTAGGCTGGATTATTTATTCTTAAACCTAATTCCATAGCTTCTACGGCTCTTTCTTGACCCAATATACAATCTAGTGGATTTATTTCAGATGTATTGTTATATTTCAATATTCCCCCACCTCCTCATATTTAACGTTAATGATATAATATGACTTTGACACAATAAGTGTTAAAGTAAATTCACATTAAAGTATATGAAATAGACTCTTATTATTAGTCATTATACTTATCTAAAATTATTTCCATATTTCTCTTTATTATATTTCTGCCTCTCCAACTAAAGGCTCTATCCCCATATCTCCTTTTGAATTCTTTGTTTGAAATATTTTGTACCTCATCATAATCCAAATAATCTATTATATTTTCTTTAAATTCCAAAATATGAGTTGTTGGTATTCCAACATTATGTGGACATACTTCTTGACAAATATCGCACCCAAATACTTTTTTATTACTCTTTAACACAGCCTTTTCTTCCTCTGACAAATCTCCTTTTTTTTGAGTTATATATGATAAACATTTCTTGGGATTCATATCATAATTTCCTAATATAGCATTTCCCGGACAATATTTTACACACTTACCACATTTAAAACAACTTTTTTCTAGTGGTTTATCTTCTTCAAATTTATAATTATTTACTATATATCCTATAAATACATAAGAACCATATTCATCAGTTATGATATTATTGTTTATTCCAAAATATCCTATTCCTGATAAATAAGCTAAATATCTGTCAACTAGTGGCCCATTATCAGCAAATATCTTGTATTTAAAATCTTTTATCGTTTCAGATATATAATCACAAATTTGTTGCAAAAAGTCTTTTACTACAATATGATAGTCCTTACCATGACAATATTTTGATAAATTTGAATTTTCATTCTTTTCTTGTCTATTTATATGATATGGAAATGCACATACTATTATAGAATTAGCATCTTCCATTATATTTCTTGGGTTAATTCTGTTCTCAATTATTGGCTCTTCCATACCAGTCAAATAATCTTTTTCCTGTCTATCTTCAAGTATCTTTTTTAGATTATCATACTTGTCTATACCAGCTATTCCTACACACTTTAATCCTATAAGATTACAAAATTCTTTTAATTCCTTATTATTCATAAAATTATTCCTTTTTAATCTATTTATTCCTACTTAATCTATTTAATACTACTTAATCTGTTTATTCCGAATTAATACTACTTAATACTACTTAAGCTATTTATTCCTACTTAATCTATTTAACCTATTTAATCTACTTAATCTATTTATTCCTACTTAACCTATTTAATCTACTTAACCTATTTAATCTACTTAATCTATTTATTCCTACTTAACCTATTTAACCTATTTAATTTAAGTTATAAAACTACAATTATTATTACTATATTATAAAATGAACTAAATTATAATATAAGTCTCATCTCTCTATAATAATATCCATTTGTTCTTTAATATAACTATTTTATACACTCTAGCTCTTATTATTTTACAATATCAACACATTTCAAACTTTTTTCTTACTATTTTTTTAGTAATTGTCTTACTGATATGATTTAGCTATTTTACTTCAATACTTACATAACTCAGATTCCACCATATAATTAAATTGTCATCTATTCTCCATTTTAATATAATATGATTTATCTACTTTCAACAATGTAATACACCTTATACTCATAATTTACAACTACAAGATTAAATATAACTTTGATTTACAATAATACACCCTATATCTTTAAAATTAGTACTCATAATAGACAGATAAATTTTATCCTCTATAAATTTATCACTTATAAAAACATCACAAATAAGAATTTGCTTTTAAAGCATCCACAGATTATAATAAATACTGTATAAGGATGGTGAACAATTTGATTAAAATAACAATTCCAGGTAGACCCATTAGTAAATCTAATTTTAAACTTCATAATATAAATGGTCAAGCATGGATGCCTTCAAAGGGAAAGTATTCTAAGTATCTTGCATACGAAAACATGATTGCAGGTTTTATAAACCAACAGTATCAAGGAGAAACTGTTGAAGAAAATCTAATAACTGTTTTAAAATTATACTTCCCAAACAAGAGAATGGGGGACTTACATAATTATCCAAAGAGTATTTGTGATGGTATTGAAAAAAGTGGAATAATAAAAAATGATAAACAACTTAAACCAGTACTTTTATTCGACTTTATAGATAAAGATAACCCTAGGGTTGAAATTGAGCTTTATCCAGTATCTAAATACGATATATCCTATAATATTTTTGAGAAATAAATATTTTATATACTACTTGATACTATAGTAATGCTATATCATTTGAAACTATAATAATATTTGTGCTATAGCTATACTTACACAAATTTTAAATTTATATGATACTTGTAGCTATGTAAATTTAATACTTATAAAATTACTGCACTCATATAAATTTAATATTTGTATACAAAGCCATATTCACATAAATAAAGCATATCCATATAAAAAGAAATCGGAGTAAACTTACTACACCGATTTCAATAAATAAAATCTATCCTAATTTTTCGACAACAGTCTTCAACATTTCTCTTATAGGAAGTTCATATGGACATCGGCTCTCACAAAGACCACAGTCAATACACTCAGTAGGTTTAACATCCATAACCTCATATTTTTCTTTAGCCCACTCTTTTAATCCATATCGAGTGTAATATCCTTCACATAAAAAGCTCAATGGTATATTTATTCCAACAGCACAAGGCATGCAGTATTCACATCTTCTACAGAATTTTTTGCCTAAAGAATTTCTTATTTCCTCAATTTCTTATTATCTTTTTCATCTAGTACAAGATTTTCAAGTACAGCAACATTCTGTCTAACCTGTTCAACACTCTCCATACCTGGTATAACTACATCTATATAGTCTTTAGACAATATGTACTTAATAGCTAGTGTAGCATTATCTAAAGCTCCTCCAGCTAAAGGCTTCATTACTATTATGCCAATTCCTTTTTCATGAGCTTTTTTAAATACTTCATCTGCTTGACCTTCAACTATATTGTAAGGAAATTGTATAGTATCAAATTTCCCATCTTCTATTGCCTTTTCTATAGTATTTAAATTATGGCTAGTTATACCAATGTGTTTTATCTTCCCTTGTTCTTTTGCCTCTAGAAGAGCATTATAAGCCATTTTATCTTTAAAAAGATTGTCATATTCCTCTTCTTTAACATTATGGAATTGATATAAATCTATAAAATTAGTTTTGAAATTATTTAAACTTATCTCAACATCTCTCTTCATTGAGTCATAATCTCTAGACATACTTTTAGTAGCTAAGAAAAATTTATCTCTTTTTCCTTCAATAGCAATTCCAATTGCTTCCTCACTTATTGTATACCCTCTTGCACTGTCAATAAAGTTTATCCCTTGCTTTTCTAACTCATTTATAACTAAGTTAGTATCTTCTTGAGTAATTCTTTGTATTGGAATTCCCCCAAAACCAACTCTCTTTATTTTCATATTGGTATTGCCCAAATTTCTCATATCTTTCCCCACCTAACTTTAATTAATTTTTATATAATATAAATGTATCATCTTTAATTATACAACAAATTATGAGAATCTTTGCAATATATTTACATTCTATTAGAATTGTATATCGTAAATGAAATTTTATTTACTAGATAATATCTCTTTTATCATCTTAAGTTCTCTCTTATGACCTTCATCATCAAAAGGAGTTTCTAAGAAAAATGGTAGGTGTTTCAGACTAGGATGCTCCATAAAATCAATTAATGCTTTTAATCCTATCTTTCCTTCCCCTATAGGAGCATGTCTGTCTTTTTTATCTCCAAATGGCATCATGCTATCATTTAGGTGAACAGTTTTTAACTTATCTATACCTATAATCTTGTCAAATTCTTCTAAGACTCCATCTAAATCATTCACTATATCATAACCAGCTGAAAAAATATGACATGTATCAAGACACACACCTATTTTTTCTTTGTGTTCAATTTCGTCTATTATACTTTTTAATTGCTCAAACTTAAATCCTATTTCAGTTCCTTTTCCTGACATAGTTTCAAGAAGTATAGTTATATTTTCATCACCCTTAATAGCATTATTCAATCCTTTTACTATTCTGTCTATACCAAAATCTATTCCACCACCTACATGACTACCTGGGTGAAAACACATGTATTCAATTCCTAACGAGTCCATCCTTCTTATATCCTCATCTATAACTCTTGTCGCAAATTCGTATACATCTTCCTTTGTTCCACCTAAGTTCATAGTATATGGAGCATGTGCAAGTAGTGGTGCAAAATTATTTGCCTTTCTAATCTCCTGAAATTTAGCTATATCTTTTTCATCAAATTCTTTAGCATTTCCTCCTCTTGGATTTCTACTAAAAAATTGAAATGTATTTGCATCAATGTATACAGCTGTCTCAGCTGCCTTAGCAAATCCTTTTGCTATTGAAAGATGTGTTCCTAATTTAATCATATTAATCTCCTTTTGTTTGTACTTAAACTCGTACTAAATTTTAATTATAAGTTTCTAACAAATAAGTTTTTATTTTAATGCAACTGTAATTTAATGTAACTACAATTAATTTCATGTATATTAATTTTAATATTTACAGTTTAATTATACCCATTTTAAGAAATTTCAAATATTATAATCTTACATACTCTTTATAAATCATTTAGTCATTTCTTACATATTATAATCTATATACCTTACAATCCAGTTATATTTCTTTTGCAATCTAATTATATTTTTCTTACAATTCAATTATATATCTCCTACAATCTGATTGTATTTTTCTTACAATTCAACTATATATCTCCTACAATCTAATTGTATTTCTTTTGCAATTCAATTATATATCTCCTACAGTCTAATTGTATTTCTTTTGCAATCCAATTATATATCTCCTACAACTTAATTATATATACTTTACAAGTCAATTATATTTCTTTTACTATCCAATTATATAATCAAACAAAAAAATAGAGACTAAAAATCATTGTTTTACTCATACCAAAAAATATTTTTTGATTATTAAGTAAATTCTGATGTTCAATCTCTAACCTTATGTTTTTAATTAATCCATAATTAATGGTTCTAACTAGGACATTCTTCCTCAAGTGTAGGAATTACAACCATAGCTATATCATACTTAGAACCTTCAACGTTGTGTTGTCTTTTATTTAAAATTTCATCTATCTTTGACTTCATAGCATCATTAAGTTCAACTAATTCATCGTGAGTAAGAGAAATATCATGATAATCAACTATATTTTCATTTTCTAAAACATCTTCTTCTGCTGCCTTATAAAAAACTTCACTCATGTTTTCAAATTTTGATATGTACAATTCTTCTTTTTCTTCCCCATTGTCTAAAGAAAAATTAAGTATCCTATTCCCTATAACCACATTTTTTGCGCTTGGATAATAGTATTTTTCCACAATCCCCGACTTTATTTTTTCCTCAACTAATTCTAAAATACCAACTTTGTATAACATTTTTATATGGTAGTTTATTTTTGCATGAGGTTCTTCCAATAATTGAGATAATTGTTTTGCTGACAATGGCGATTTGTCAAACGCTTTTAGAATATCTATTCTACGTGGATGCGCAATAGCCTTTATGCACTCCAAATCTCGTAATACCAATACCTCTTTCATTGACCCCTCCTAAAAAATTTATTTAATTCATATTTCTTTACAATTTAATTATATATTAAATTATATGTTGTTGTCAAAAAAATCCTTTCTTAAAATTTTAAAAAATATTTAATTTTAATTTATTTGACAACTCCTCTAAAACTTTAACTCCTGCGACGCTGTTACCTTTTTTGTCAAGTGCAGGTCCATAAACACCAATACCCATACGCCCTGGCACAGAAGCCATTATACCACCCCCAACTCCAGATTTTGCAGGAATGCCAACTTTAATAGCAAATTCCCCAGAAGCATCATACATTCCACAAGTCATCATAAATGTTTTGACAATTCTAGAAACCATTTCACTCATCAAATGCTCACCATTTTCTATGTCTACTCCATAGTTAGCAAGATTTATGCCAATTCTCGCCAAATCCACAGAATCTATCTCAATTGAGCATTGTTTAAAATAAAGGTCTAAAACATCCTCTACATTACCTCTGATAAATCCATCACTTTTCAATAAGTAAGCCATTGCTCTGTTTCTATCTCCAGTCATTTTTTCAGACTTATAGACATCATAGTTTATTCCTATATTATCATTTTTTGCCAATCTCCTAAAAAAACTAAGCATTCTTTCTTCTTTTTCTTCCAAACAGCTCCCATTTATAAGAGAAGTGGTTACTATAGCTCCTGCATTTATCATTGGATTACAGGGTTTTTTTGTGTCATTAATTTCAAGTTTCATTATAGAATTAAATGGGTCTCCACTTGGCTCCATTCCAACGTTTGAAAAAACGTCTTCCCAGTCATTGTCCATAAGTGCCATAGCAAGCACAATTGGTTTTGAAATACTCTGTATAGTAAACTTTGTGCTACAATTTCCAGCACTGTAAAGATTATTTTCGCTATCTATTATACAAATTCCTAAATCATTTCTTCTAGCATTTTTTAATTCTGGTATGTAACTAGCGACTTGTCCATAATTAGTATACTTCTTATTAGAACTTATAATTTCTTTTAATAATGTCTCATCTAACGTATTCATAGGCACCTCTTATATTATGTTATATATTCTATTTTAGCACAGATTTATACTATAATAAAACAGTGTTAAAAAAAATTATACTTTAAAACTATTTTTTACAAGAATTTATTCATTTTTCACTCAATTTAGATGTTTAAGTAGTTTAATAGTTCAACCTTTTAAACTCCAAATTTTTATGTTTTTATGTCTTCATGTCTTCATGTCTTCATGTCTTCATGTCTTCATGTCTTCATGTCTTCATGTCTTCATGTCTTCATGTCTTCAAATAGATTCTAATATATATTTTAAAATTTGTAACTATTATAGCAAAATAAAAGGGGGTGTCTCAAAAGAATTATTTAGTTCATGAGGCACTCTTTTTTGTATGAAATCAAATATATTTTTATTATTTCAACAATGAAAAAGAGGCTTATCTCTATTTTGAGACAGCCTCTCTTATTTACTAACAAATCTAAAAACAAATACTATAGACCAAATTAATCCACTATTTTACTTCCTCCAATAAATTCCCTAAGAATTGAAGTTCCTGGTATATCAGAAGTATCGTCTAGCTCTACAAAATATTGTAAAAACTTTAGTAGTCTAGTTGCTTCAATGTGCGCAGGATTATCTTCTTTTATTTCCTCCAACAAAGGCTTAGCAAATCGCTTCAAAACTGCTAACTCATATACACAAGCAGAATTAAATATAGCATCTGCTTCATCTTGATATGGGAATATATTCTTCTTTTCTCCTCTTCTAACTGATGCCCATTGTAAAATAGTATTATCAGCACTATAACCTCTAAAATTATAATCTCTAACAATTCTTCTTATCATTCTCAAATCAGCAGTAGGAATTCTATTATGGTCATCCAAATTTATTTGAGTAAGGGCACTTATGTATATCTTAAATTTATCTTCTTCTGGTATAGATGATGTTAAAATAGGATTTAGCCCGTGTATACCTTCTAATATAATCGGTTGATTAGAGTCTATCTTTATTTTTTTACCAGTATATTCTCTCTTTCCTTCTTTGAAGTTGAATCTTATAGCATCAATTTCTTCACCTGCTAAAAGTCTCTTTAAGTCTAAGTTAAATTTCTCTAAATCTATAGCATAAATTGATTCAAAATCATAATTTCCATATTCGTCTAAAGGAGTATGTTTTCTGTCTATAAAATAGTCATCTAAAGAAATCGAAATAGGATTTAAATTATTCACTCTAAGGTGTATAGATAATCTATGAGCAAAACTTGTTTTTCCAGATGAAGATGGAGCTGCTATTAAGATTACTCTCTTATTATTATCTTTTATCATGTCTGCTATTTGAGATAATTTTTTTTCATGTAACGCTTCAAATGTTCTTATTATGTCTCCATATTCATTGTTTTCTATTATCTTATTAAGCGACACTACCTTGTCAATTCCCATAAGTCTCGACCATTCTTCTGCTTCATAATACACACTTGATAACTTGGGTTGAGGTATAAATTTCATAGGTTCAGTCTTATCTTCTTCACTAGGACCTAGAATTATAACTCCCCCATTGTAAAGTTTAATATCAAATGATTTTATATAACCAGTTGATGGTAGCATATACCCATAAAAATGGTCTATATAGTTTCTACACTTATATACTTTAGCACTGTCATACTCTTTATATTTTAAAAGCTCTGCTTTTTCATACATTTCATTGTTTTCAAAGATAGAAATAGCTTCATCTCTCGTAACTTCAATTTTTTCTATAACATAATCGTTGTTTACTATCTCTTCCATCTTGTTTTTTATATTTTCAACATCCACTTGTTTAAGTTTTCTCTCTATATGAACTTCACAATATAGCCCATCAGATAATGAATGTTCTATTGTAACTCTGCTATCCCAAAATATTTCTCTACAAGCCATTACAAATACAAATGACATGACTCTAAAGTAAACTCTTTCCCCGTCTTCATTAGTAGTATCTAAAAAATTTATCTCACAATCATTCTTTACTCTGCAATTTAGCTCTTTTAATTTATTATCTACAACAGCAAGTGTTATATAACCCTTATGCTCATCACAAAATTCTTTTGCTATATCCCCTAGCCTAATTCCTAAAGAGTTTTCTTCTAATGAATATTCTTTATTTTTTCCGTCTATTTTTAAGTTTATTTTTTTCACTTCAACATCTCCTTCCTTTTGATGAATACAAATTTTAATCAACGAGGCATATTAACAAGTTAAAGAGAGGTGTTTAACCCTCTCCTACAATACGATTCAATTTACTTATAGTATCTTCAATATCTTCGTAATTTATTTCTAGTACTAAATATTCTGCATCTAATTTTAAGACCTCTTTAATCCCCTCTTCAGATAAAATTCCTTTTCCTATACCTACATGTGTATCATTGATACCATCATTATCACTTAAGTGTATCACTTTTATTTTATCCTTCAAGTTCTTTATATAATCATCCTCATCAATTAAACAGTGTCCAGTATCGTAACAAAAACAAATCTTAGAATTTTTAATTCTATTAAATATATATTCAAAATCATAAGATATATTTCCAATATTTGAAAAATCCCCATTTTTTGAATAAGTATTCTCTATAGATATATACGAGTTTGTATTTATCTTGTCTAAAAAGTCTACGCTATTGTCTAAATACTTGTTCCTATTTTTTTTAACTCTATTTGTCATAACATATCCCAAGTGAAGATTAAAATACCTTATATCAAACCCTTTAAGTTCAAATTCTATTTTCTCAATAAAATTTATCCATGAATTTCGTATATACTCTATATTTTCGCAAGTATTTAACTCCATAGGTAAGTGTATCCCTACAGATAATCCTAGCTTAGAAATTCTATCTTTATATTTACGTAACTCACTACATTCAGATATATTGTCAATTCCAATCTCTAAATGAGTTATTTGCTTCATGTTTTCACAAATATTTAAAGCCTCCTCAAGATTAAACAATAAGGATGCTACACCAACTGCCATACAAATCACCTACTCAAAAATACCTATATCTGTAAAAGGAAATACCCTTAAAATAACTTTTCCTTTAATATTTTGTTCATCTACTAATCCTACTTCTTTATATCTACTATCCAAACTTATTTCTCTATTATCTCCCATCGCAAATACTTTCCCCTTAGGAATCACCATATCAATATCGCCTTCAGTATAATTATCATGTATATATGAAACTTCATTTAATAACTTGCCATTTATATAAACCTTCGAATCCCTAATCTTTAGATGGTCACCAGGTACACCTATAACCCTTTTTACAAGCTCTTTTTTTCTTCCATTGTCTTGTAATAAGTCAGTCTTAAATATCATTATGTCTCCACATTTTGGCTCTGACAATTTATATGTCATCCTATTTGCTACCAAATAGTCATGTGATTTAAGCGTCGGGTACATTGATTCTCCATTTACTAGTGTTGGTTTTATAAAACGAGTTATAATAAATGCAAAAAAAAGTGCAGTAATAATTATTTTTATCCACTCTACAATCTCTTCTTTAATAGTTTCATTCATTCACAAATTCTCCTTTATAGTTATATTATCTTTTTTGATAATGCTTTTTTAACATTATCTTTTAGATAAGTCTACTAAATAAGGTGTTGTCTTTTTATACAGACAACTATTGTGCATGGTCTGGTGATTTCAGTTAATCAGCGATTGCTCCAAATTTTATATGTTTAGTCAATAGTTCCTATCTTAGAAAATGGATACAATCTGACTAGAACCTTTCCTAAAACGGTATGCTCGTCGACCAATCCAACCTCATCGTATCTACTATCTAAACTTTTTTCTCTATTATCTCCCATCGCAAATAATTTTCCTTCTGGAACTACTATATCAATATCTCCATCAGTACGATTATTATGTATATAGGAAGTCTCATTTAACAATTTATCATTTACATATACCTTGGAGTCTTCTATTTTCACATGGTCACCAGGAACCCCAATGACTCTTTTTACTAAATCTTTTTTCTTTCCATTTTCTTCTGTTAAGTCGGTTTTGAATACTATTATATCTTTGTATTTTGGCTCTCCTACCTTGTACGCGATTCTATTAACTATTAGGTAATCACGTTCAACCAGTGTAGGATACATTGATTCTCCCTTAACTATTGTTGGCACTATAAAACGAGTTATAGCAAATGCCAAAACAAGAGCTATGACAATCACTTTTATCCATTCTACAACTTCTTTTTTAACTGCTTCACCCACTAAAATCGTCTCCTCTGTATTAAATATTAAGTCAATCTACAGCAAAATAATCTACCATAAACTTACAATATAAATATTATACTTCTTTTTTCTACTAGTTTAAAATAATTTTCTAAGACCTTTAGGATAATGATTCTTAATTACACCAGCAGACTCTTTTCCCCAGCCTAAAGGTACACCTTCAACCGATACCAAAACCCAGCCTCTACTTTCATTAGAATTTACAACATCCCCTTTTAAGTATTTAAGAAGTGACTCACTCTGTACACTAAAGTTTTCGACATTTTTTACATCTTCAACCTTTAAATAATGAGATAGCGCATGAGAAGGCTCAAATCTATTCTTCTTTAAAACCCCTAAATGCAAACCGTATCTCAATACTTTCAGTTTCTTCGTATCTGGATATACTTCTGGAAGTAGGTACAAGTTTTCTCCTCTTAAATAAAATTTATTTTTTTTATTACTATAAAAATCAACCTTTAAAAATTTCTTTTCAAACTCCCTATAATCCTTTATTTCTTTATCTAAATTTTTTATTTTTAATTCCTTGACATTACACTCTTCGTCTTCTAATTTTTTTATTTTGGCAACAAAATGACCTTCTCCCTTTATTTTATGAGGCCATAACCTTTCCATTTCAATAAGTTCTGCATGTTGATATTCACTAATAAACTCATTTATAACATGTTCATTTTCTTCTCTTGAAAAAGTACATGTTGAATAAATTAAAATGCCATCCTTTTTTAACATTTTATATCCATCTCTTATAATTTCTTTTTGAATGGATTGACATTCTAATACCTTTGCATAACTCCAATCTGATATGGCAACCTCATCCTTTCTAAACATGCCCTGACCAGAACAAGGTGCATCTATAATCACCTTATCAAAATACCCATTAAATGCCTTCCTTAAGCTTTTAGAATCAGTATTTGTTATAATACAATTTCTCGCTCCAAATCGCTCTAGGTTTTCACCTAAAGCCTTAATTCTACTCGCATTAATCTCATTGGAAACCAATAGACCTGTATCATTTAATTCAGACAGTATATATGTAGATTTCCCACCAGGAGCAGCACACATATCGAGTACTTTATCCCCCTCTTTAATATCTGCTTTTGGTATCACACTCATGGCAGAAGGCTCTTGCAAATAGTATGCTCCAGCCTCATGCAGTGGATTTCTACCAGGTCTATTGATTTTATCATCATAATAAAAACCCTCTTCTGCCCATGGTATTTGATGTAAATCGAACAAATTTAAATCCAAGAGTTTGTTCTTCTGAACCTCCCATGACTAAAGTCACAGGGTTCCTGCTTCATAGAATTTTGCATACTAAAATATGTCTTACAAACTCTCCACAGGCTATCCCCGTAGTTCCTACGGTTCTTACATACGTTATCTATTTTAAACTGTTATTAGTCTTAATCCTTCTTTTAGTATATTTATACTTGCATTTATATCTCTATCGTGAGTTTCATTACAACAAGGACAAATCCATTCTCTTATACTTAAATTCTTCATTTCCTTGTTTTTATATCCACATTTATTGCATATTTGTGAACTTGCAAAGAATTTACCTACCCTTTACAATTTGTCTACCATACCAATTAGCCTTTATTCTAATTGACGAACAAATTCTGACCATGACACATCAGAAATAGAAAGAGATAATTTACGATTTCTAGTCATATTCTTTACTTGTAAATCTTCTATGCAAAAATATCATTCTCTCGTATTAATTTGTAGATAGTTTTTGTAGAAAATCCTTCCTTTGATTAGCTATATGTTCTTGAAGTCTTGCAACTTTTAACTTGCTTATTTCTATTTAAACTACCAATTGTTTTTCTCGATAGTTCTCTTTGTAATTTAGCAAGTTTATTTAACGACTTCTGAAGATACTTAGGATTTTCTATAAATTGTCCACAACTTGAGATACAAAATTCTTTAATTCCTAAATCTAAACCTATCTGATTATT
>NZ_AVHW01000030.1 GCF_000449425.2 Clostridioides difficile CD160 | reverse complement strand
TTTTTGAGGTTGTCGTTCACATAAGTTCGCTACTACCTATGCAGTTCTCTTATGAACTTCTTACATTTCATGAAGCACAGACTATATCTTATCCTTCGGCATTATCCGTTAAGGTCTACCCACTTCCACTACCGATAACTTGTAGTGTACTTCCCTCAGGAGGAATAGTCGTTGAAGTTTCTCCTACTTAGGAGCTTACCTGCTGATTGCCCATTTTAAAGTACTTAGGGTTTAACCTTATACCATCTAACCAATTTTTTCTACTTTCGTAACTTTCACACTTAGGTTTATTTCATCCTTATGTTTTAGTTTGGTTAGCTTTAGGGGTTTCCAGCAATTCAAGTAGTATTGGATAGGTTCTATCCTATCTCTACATATAAGTTTCCCTATATGCTGACTATTTTAGCTACTAACTCATGACTAAAGTCACGAGTGTGCGTAGCTATTTTTTAATCAATTTTTAATGTATTTATTCTAAGACCAGTAGTCTTGTCTTCATCATAACTTTTTATAAAATCATCATATTCATCTTGTAGTATTTCTCTAATATCTTCTAAAAATTCTTTTGGTAAGTTTGCCAAATCTATAATCCCCCTTCAATCTGCTTTGCTTGTCTGTCATTTAATACTTTTAATTGTTTATGTTTTTCTTTTGAACTCTATTTTCTCTTCTTTTTCTTAAGATTACCGAAAAACACTTTTTTAGAGTGATTCATATATTTCTCAAGTTTATCGAGATTTATCTTCCACAACATTATCACATAAACTATAAGTAATATAATAGCCCATCTATATTCTATCATCAATATAAAATCAAAAACTCCATGTAATAAAATTGGAATCAATACAGCCATAAATAAGTACTCACGTCTTTTGCTTTTATTTCCTTCAAACTTATACTTAGAAATATAATATCCCATAGTAATAGCAAACATTACATGAGCTGGGATAGAGATAATCGCTCTATTAATACCAACTTGAAGTGCTAAGTTGCCACTCTCAGAAAAAATATAGACTATATTCTCAATTGTTGCAAACCCCAAAGCTAAAAATACAGAGTAAATAATGCCATCTAGTTTTTCCGTGAAATGTTTTTCTTTAATTAGTGCAGGAATTAGTATCAGAGCTTTTACACCTTCTTCCACAAGCCCTGCAACTACAAATGATACATATATTAGTTCTGAATATCCTTCAAATACATTAAATTTCATCATTAAATTTTCTAGAAGTATAATTATAATACTCAAAAAAGCACCTATTAGAAAAAATTTAATCAAATGAATTAGAGGTTCTCTGCAATATCTATCTTTAGACCTTATCCAAAACAGACCTATTAGTATAGGAACTATTGCCAATAAAAATAAATCCAGCTTCATAGATTATTTTCCTTTCAAAATTTTTAATTCATTTCTGCTCAAAATTCTTAATCCATTTCTGTTTTATAGCATCTATTTATTTTTAACTTATTTTGTTTTAAATACACTCTCAAATACACATTAAATTATTAAAAATCAAATATACTAAAACATTAAAAAAATTTAAATTTATATCTATATTATTTAACAAATTTCAAGCTATATTCATATCTTGAAATATAAGGGAACTAAATTCATTTAAAGAAAGGGTGATTTGATGCAAGATGGTTTCTTAACAGTAAGTATAATCGATGCTACTAACAATAGACCTATTCAAAATGCAACAGTAAACATATATTCAATGTCTAATGGTAGCCAAAGCTCATCAACTTTATACCAAAACCTAACAAGTAATGAATCTGGTCAAGTGATTGGATTAGTATTACCAGCACCAGATGTAGATTACTCTCTACAACCATCTGATGTTAGGCCTTACAGCCAGTATATAGTAGAAGCCATAGCAGATGGATATGAAACAGTTGTCATAGAAGGAACACAGTTATTAGCTACAATTGAAGCGAGACAGGGAGTTCCCATGTTTCCTAGAACAAGAAGTAAACGTTCTTTCTCAAGACAAAGTGAATTGATTTTTGACATAGGAGAACATACTTTATTTGGTACTTATCCTCCTAAGATTCCAGAAAGTAATTTAAAACCATTACCACCTCCTACTGGTTTCGTTGTATTAGATAACCCTGTAGTACCTGAATTTATAGTAGTTCATGATGGTTTACCAGAAAATTCATCAGCTCCAAACTATTGGATTCCATTTAAAGAGTACATTAAAAATATAGCATCATCTGAAATATATTCAACTTGGCCTGAGCAGACAATTTATGCAAATATAATAGCTATAATATCATTTACTCTAAATAGGGTCTTCACTGAATGGTATAGAAATAAAGGCTATAATTTTACAATAACCTCATCAACAGCATATGACCATAAATTTATAAATAATAGAAACTTATTTGAACCAATTAACGTAGCTGTAGATGCTATATTCAATACATTTATAAAAAGACCTCCCACAGCGAGACAGCCCTTATTAGCACAATACTGTGATGGTCAGAAATCTCAATGTCCTGACCAAATGACTCAATGGGGTAGTAAAGACTTAGGTGACCAAGGGTACGACTATGAAGGTATACTAAGATATTTCTATGGAGATGAGATAGTATTTGAAAAAGCACCTATAGTAAGTGGTGTTCCTGTATCATTCCCTGGTACTACACTACAGGTTGGTTCTTCTGGACAGTATGTTAGAACTATACAAAATCAGTTAAATGCTATATCTAACTCTTACCCAGCTATCCCAAAAGTAAGAGAAGATGGTATCTATGGAACAGACACAGAAAATGCAGTTAAAATATTCCAAGGAATCTTTGGTTTACCTCAAAGTGGAGTAGTAGATTTTAAAACATGGTATGAAATATCTAGAGTTTATGTGGCTACAACTAGAATAGCTTCTTTAAACCCTTTAATTTAAGACTCGAGTTAGAATTTATCTTAAATTATTGGCTAAAAATAAAAATGGCTGTTACGAACTAAGATATACTATAAGTATTTTAACTTCTAAGTATCATAGTCCTAACAGCCATTTTTGTAGTTATAACTTATTGTTTTAGAATCTTAAAACTTTAAATGGGGGATTTTAAGCTTCTTAAAAACAGTACTCGCAAATTTAGTTTTCTTTAAAATCTTATTTTTATTTTGAAATTTAATAAAATGTTAATTATAATGTTAAATTATAATGAAAATATTACGTATTATAAATATAATAATACTATTACTATTTTAAAAGATTATTCCTAGTTTAAATAATACCCCTTACTTCATCAATAAACTTAACTTGCAACTTTAGATTTATTAGCTAAAGCTAAGATTAGCCCTAAAGCTATAGATGCAAATGCAGATGCAATTACCCTATATTCAGCAGGGAATAAGAATACAATTGTATGGCATGGTATCCAGAAAAATGGTATGGTCTTTAAAACACTAAAACCAAGATAAGCATTCCAGTCCACAATATTTACCACATCTTTAAGTGTTACCTTAATCCCTTTTTCAACTTCATATTTTTTGTCTATAAAACAGTCCATAACCTTATGGAATAAAAATACAGTAGGTGACATTAGTATATTCATGGTTGCACTCTTAAATAAAGCATTTGCAAAAGCTATTCCCTCAAATGGAAGCATACCATCCACTTGTGCTTGACCTACACCTGCTGAGTAGATTGACATAGCATATGTGGTAACTACACCTATTATTCCCCAGACTATTGCTCTGTAAAAGACTCCTAATGGTATTTTCCAGTCTTTATGCAAAATTCTAGCACCAAGCAAATCTCCCATTGTGGCTAGTACAGCAAACTTGAAAAAACCTCCAATATATGGATGTGCACCTGTTGCTGCCATAAATACTTCTCTACTACTTGGTATCGCTAAGATAGCAATAATACAAATAAGAACTCCACTCCATATAAAATCGCCTTTTTTCATATTATAAATCCTATTTAATATATAAATAGTTCTCCTTCCTGTCAAAGATTTATTTAATTTACAATCTATCTGTAATTATTTATTAATATTGCCTATTAGATATTCATTTTCCATAATTAAATTTATAAAATTCTATTTTTAAATGATTGTCTTTTAATCGTAATTTTTATTTATCTTTTCATCTAACCCTTTATCTAGTTTTCAACTAGCCTTTTCTACAATCATCTTATAATTTATTTTGTAATTGATTTCCACCCTAACCCTTTATCTAGTTCTCAACTAGCCTTCTCTACAATCATCTATACAATTTGTTTTGTAATTTTTTCCACCCTAACCCTTTATCTAGTTTTCAACTAGCCTTCTCTACAATCATCTATACAATTTATTTTGTACTTATTCTCTTACCCTAACCCTTTATTTATTTTGTTTTTTAATCATCTAATTTTATAGCCTTATATATGCTTCATTTACAGCTATTTTTTCTATACATTTACATACTTATAACTTCATTTTTATTTTTTAGATATTCATCCCTTCTTTTAAAGCCTTTATATTAATTTCTATAAACTTAGGCTTAACCTGTTGTGACACTATTTTTTCCCAATCTATATCATTCTCTACCTGTAAAGCTTTAATCAATGCTCCTAAAAGAACCACATTCATAACTTTTTCATTTCCAAGACCTCTTGCAATATCAACTGCTTTTACTACAGTTACATCCACTTTTTCTTTAATATCATCTATTATATTTTCAGGATAATCCACCCTACCTGTTAAAATTGGTGCTGAAGGCATTTCATAGTCATTCACTACTAATTTACCATCAGGTTTTAGAAAATCAAGATATCTCAAAGCTTCCATAGTCTCAAATGAAACTAACACATCAACATCGCCCTTCCCAAGTATAGGAGAATGTACTTTTTCACCATATCTAACTTGAGTTGTCACACTTCCTCCTCTTTGAGCCATTCCATGGACTTCTGACATCTTAACATCATATCCAGCATCAATAAGACCAGCAGAAAGTATTTTACTTGCTAAAACAGTACCTTGCCCCCCTACACCTGATAGCAATACATTTTTAACCTTTTTCATTATTTTTCACCAACCTTTTTTATAGCATTTACTGGACATACTTGTGCACATACTGTACAACCTACACATTGAGCTTGATTTATACTTGATTTCTTTTTAGATTTATCAAATCTCAGAGCTGGACATCCTGTTGTAAGACATTTCTTACATCCAATACACTTCTCATCATCTACACTACAAACTGATGGTATAAGGTCAAATCTCTTTTTGTCATCTTCTGTGAATTTTTTTAATGCACATGGCCATCTCGTAATTATTACTGAAGGTTCATCAATTGATAAAGCCCATGCTAATGCCCCTTTAACTTCATCCAACTTATTAGGGTTTACAACTTTTATATTCTTACATCCTAAAGCTTTTACTATAGTTTCTATATCCATCATTTCAGTAACATCACCTTGTAATGAAAATCCAGTTCCAGGATTCTCTTGATGCCCTGTCATACCAGTAATTCTGTTATCAAGAATACATGTTACAGTACTGCTTTTATTGTAGATTATATCTATAAGCCCATTTATTCCTGTATGGAAGAATGTCGAATCTCCTATTGTACTTATAGTTCTCATATTAATATTATTTTTAGTAAATATTTTTTGTGCCCCATGAGCTACTCCTGGACCACCTCCCATACATATGCAAGTATCCTTAGCATTTAAAGGCTCTGCTCCTCCAAGTCCATAACAGCCTATATCTCCACTTATAAGTACATTTTTAACTTTTCCTAACTCATAGAAAAATCCTCTATGTGGACACCCTGCACATAATGTTGGTGGTCTGCCTACTATCTTTTCTTTACTATATTCTATTAGTTCTCTTTTTTCTCCTAAAATTGATTGTGCTATGATATCTGGGTTTAACTCGCCTATACTAGGTATCTTTTCTTTTCCAATACAAGGTATATTATTCTCTTTTAAATGTTCTTCTATATAAGGTTCCAATTCCTCAATTACATAAACAGTATCTACTTGTTCTGTAAACTCCCTAATTTTCTTAGTTGGGAGAGGATACGTAAATCCTAATTTCAAATATGATACAGTATCCCCAAACACATCTTTAGCATACTCATAAGAAGCCCCTGAAGTTATTACACCAATTTTTTTATCATTCCATTCTATAAAGTTTAAATCTGTTTCATTAGAAAACTCCTCGAGTTTTTTTAATCTATCTTCAAGTTTAACTCTAAGTACTCTTGAAGTAGCTGGTATAGCATCAAATTTAGAAAGATTTCTTTCATATTTTTTTACAACTGTTTCTTCTTTTTCTCCCAACTCAACAAGACCTTTACTGTGACATACTCTTGTAACCATTCTGAATAAGACTGTAGTATCGTATTTTTCACTTATTTCAACAGCTACTTTTAACATATCTTTACATTCTTGGCTATTGCTTGGCTCTATCATAGCTATTTTTGCAAATTTAGCATAGTGTCTATTATCTTGTTCATTTTGTGATGAATGCATTCCAGGGTCATCTCCAGATACAATAATCATTGCACCATTTACTCCCATATACGCATATGTAAATATTGGGTCTGCTGCTACATTTACTCCAACATGTTTCATAGCTGCAAGTGCTCTTCCACCTGCAATAGATGCCCCTATTGCAGACTCTACTGCCACTTTTTCATTTGGTGCCCACTCTGCAATTATGTCATCTTTGTATAGTGCTATATTTTCTAATATTTCAGTACTTGGTGTTCCTGGATAAGCAGCTGCATAAGATATCCCTGCTTCATAAGCTCCACGTGCTACTGCCTCATTTCCTGTAAGCAATTGTTTCATTACTCTCCCCCCTTAAAAATAATACGCTTTTAATAGCTTAGTGTACTTGTTATGATACATTTTAAAAGCTATCAACATATATTTATTATCAACATAGTATAGATATTGATAAGTAAATAATGATAAAATTAATCCACAAATTTATAATCATATTATTACTTTATGTATTAAGCAATTGTTATGCCAAGAAGTTTAAATTTTTTAAAACCCCTCTTAAAAATACTAAATTGATTATTTTCTTTAACTTTTAATGAATCTAATAGATAATATTTAATTTTCGTTAGAATTTTCAGAATGTTTGAATTATTATTTTGGATAAAAAAAAATAATGTTAACATTTCTTAACATACATTAAAAAATGTTAACATTATAAATTGGGTTTAATACTTTTACTTTGACTTGATTTACTTTTATTTTGTTTTTCTTCTAATTCTTACTTCCTTTTTAGCTTAGACTTTAGCTCTTTTATTACTTATCTGAGTCTCATTTTATTCTTACTCAATATATTCAATTACACTTGTCTAAGTTTTTTTAATACTTTTTTACTTCACTTTAACAAACTTAAATTTCATTTGGGTAGTGCAGTTGATGAATATTTAGATAACCATCAACTGCATGTTTACATCACAGTAGCCTAATGTATTTAATCACGCTTATTTAGGGTTTTAAGATATCTTTGAGATTATATTTAACACTAATTAGTTGCTACAAAACTTGAAGAAACTGAAACTTGAGTCCCATCTTCATTTTCTATAGTGATAGGCTTCATAATTTTTAATCCTTCAGTTTTTATCTTTTCTAACTCTTGTTCCATTATCTTAATTGTTTTTTCAAGGTCCTCTTGACTTACATCTTTAGTTGCATTAGGGTCTTTAGCATATGCCTTTAATTCTTCAATATGTTTAGCATATTCTTCATAAGTATAATACTCTACTCCATACTTTTCTAATTCAGCAGGCTCAGTTATTCCTGATTTTATTAGAGAATCAAATTTCTCTAATGTAATATTAGAGGAATCATTTCCATTCGCAAATACTGCTCCAGTTCCTCCTAGTATCATAGCAGATACTATCATTGTACTTAAAAGGGATTTTTTTATTTTCATAACCAATCTTCCTTTCTTAAAGATTTATTTGGGTATTGTAGTCGGCAATGACTATTGCAATAGTTATTAACTACATCTTTAGACTATCACAATAGTCACTTTTCTGTCAAGCATTTTTATAAACTTTTTAATAAAAAAGCAATGTCAACACTACAAGCTGAGTAGATTATCTACCACAGAAAATTACAAGCCCATTTCCAGTCTCTACTCTAATAGGTTTCATAATCTTTAATCCTTCAGTTTTTATTTTTTCTAAATCTTGTTCCATTTTTTTAATTGTCTCTTCAAGGTCTTTTGCAGATACATCTTTAACTTCATTAGGGTCTTTAGCATATGCTTTTAAATCTTCAATATTTTTAGCATACTCTTCATAAGTGTAATACTCTACTCCATACTTTTCTAATTCAGCAGGCTCACTTATTCCTGATTTTATTAGAGAATCAAATTTATCTAATGTAATATTAGATACATTACTATTTTCATTCGCAAATATTGACCCTGTTCCTCCTAATACTATAGCAGCTGCCATCATTGTACCCATAAGAGATTTTTTTATTTTCATAACCAATCTTCCTTTCTTAGATATTTATTTAAGTATTGTAGTTGATAGTGACTATCGCAATAGTTATTAACTACACTTTTAGACTACCATGATAGTCACTTTCATGTCAAGTATTTTTATGATTTTTTTAATAAAAAATACTATCTCAAAATAATTAAACTTATTTTAAGATAGTATTTTAATTCTAAATCTCTTGTATCTCTAAGATTTATGGTTCCTTTACAGAAGTTCTATATTGTACTTTGCTTACTGACAACAAATTTCCTTGTCTTGATATAACTAAACCATTCTCATCATAACCAATTTCCTGAACTGAATAATTTTTTGAATTAGTATAAAATACATCATTGTAATTACTAGATTTATTCACAGACATATATTCATTACTTTTAGATTTACTTGATTTACTAATGGATTCATCTTCATTGCTTTTAGATTTACTCACTTTACTCATGGATTCATCTTCTTTATTCCTAGATGCCTTTGACATGCTAACAGAAATATCTGAATCTATACTTGAAGAATATAAATCATTAGATTTATTACTTAATGAAACTTCACTTTTATCACTTTTTGTTAAATCAAAAGATTCAACTTCATTAATTTCTTTATTCCCTGTTGCGAAAACAAGACTTGTTCCACAAACTAATACAGCTGAAACTAAAAAGGTAACATAAGTTGACTTTTTAAACTTCATAACATTAACTATTCTATCTTCTATCTTTGTCTTTCCAAATCCATTGTAAATCGCCATTGAAAATGGGTTATTCTCTTCTGCTAAACTTATCAATGCAGTTGCATAATCAGCTCTGTATTCTTCCCCAATCATATTCATCACTTTTTCATCGCAACTAAATTCTATATCTTTATTTAGTAAAAAAAACATTACCCAAACTAAAGGATTAAACCAATGAATAACAAGAGCCAAAAGCATAAACAACTTCAACATATTGTCAAACCTGTTAATATGAACCATCTCGTGAGTCAAAACAAAGTTTAAAGTCTGATTATTACTATAGTCCATTTGCTTTGGTAAAATAATACGTGGTTTTAAAATACCAGATGTAAGCGGTGTCTTAGTAAATTCAGATACACAAACCATAAATTTTCTAAAGCACCTATTTTCACATATCCATTTTTTAATAAAATCATGATTTTTTATATGTATTGAAGTTTTAAAAAGATTAATTATTTTAATATACTTAGAGCATAAAAACATACTAAGTATAATAGTAACCACAAGGGACAAAATACCTAACATTTCCAATATTGTAAGATTCTCAATATCAGATAGTACTTTATTGTTAGAAGTATTTTTACCTATAGATTTACTGACTTTCTTAAGAGTGTAATCTTCAGATGATGTGGCTCCTAACTCAACATTAAAAGTAGATTCAATTATACTATAAATACTAAAACCAGAGTTTAAACTTACTGGTATAAGAAGTTTAAGCAATACAATCAACCATAATAATACAAACACCTTTTTAGGTAATTTTTTAAATAAACATGCTCTTATGAAAATAATAATTAAAAGTAAAACTCCAGAAGTAAAACTCATTTCTAACAATTTAATGAACATAAATCTTACCTCACTTTAATTTTTCGACAATCTGCTTAAGTTTTGTAATATCATCACTTGAAAGATTTTCTTTATTAAGAAAAGCTGAAAGAAATTTCTCTGAAGACCCTCCAAACATCTTATTAATTAGTGTTTCTGTTTCCTGTTTTTGTATTTCTTCTTTACTTATTAAAGCTTTACAAACAAAATTCGGTTCAATTCTCTCTATTGCACCTTTTGCAACTAATTTTTTTATAACTGTATAAGTAGTATTCCTATTCCATCCAGTTTCTTCTTTTAATATCTTTACTAGCTCCCCTGCCTTACTTTCTCCTAACTCCCATAGAACTTCCATTACTTTAAGTTCTGAATCAAATAATTTTATTTCCATATAAAATCGCTCCTCAAATATGGTTATCGCAATAGTCATTACTATAATTAAAAACTATCATAATAGTCTATACTATGTCAACCATTTATTTTTTAATAACAAAAACTGCCTTTAAGAAAATAATTCCTCTAAAAGACAGTTTTGTCAATGTATACTTTACTATTTAAGTTAAACTATATTTTCTTTAACTATAAAACTATCTTAATACATAGAATAAGATTTTTCTTTATCTAATAATATATCATCTACATCTGGATTCTCTTTTAATAATTGTCTATAAAAATTACAGTTAGTAACTCCTACATATGGAATCAACCATATTAGACCTATTCCAAGAGTAACTATTGCCAGTATATACCATCCTATGAAGCTAAGGTTTAGTACAAATAATTTAAGTACATTTCCTTTCATCATATCTAAACTGGCACCCATAGCTTTAAATACACCCATATTATCCTTATCTTCACAAATTAAGAAAGCAGCTTGAGAAACATATAATAGCAATATATAAACTGGTAACATAAGAACAAATATTATAAGAACTAAAGTTATTCCAGTAGAAATAATTGTTCCTATCCCAACAGTATCACTTGATAGATATTCAATCGCTCCACTAGTAATTAAAACTCCAAATGATAAAAATGCTCCTATAATTGTGATTATAAAAGAATAAATATAAACAGCAATTGATTCTAATATATAAAATCCAAAACTTCTTAAATAAATTCTTCCATTTACAAAGATATCTCCTATTTTTACTTTTTCATCTTTAGTAATCTTTAGGAACATACATGTAAATCCTGCTGCAACGCAAAAACCTATTATAGCTACTACAATAGTAGTTAAAGGTTCAAAAGGCAATCCTACAATTGATATTAGTACTATCAATGCAATGTATACTGCCATAGCAATTGCACATGTACCCCAGTTTCCAGACAATTGAGCTTTGGACACTCTTTTTAATTCTTGCCTTGATACCATAAAAAACACCCCTCTCATTTCATATAAAATTTCTTTTAAAAAATACATAAGTAAATTTTTAACGCATAATATAATATTAATATATCATATTTTCGACTATATAACACACAATTATTCACCATGTTTTATCAAGATATCTCATAATTGTATTGCTAGTTTTATATAGTCAGTATTACCAAATATATCAAATTAATTTGGCTAATAGTACAATAAAATAATCAAGTAGGTCGTATTAAATACCCTGATAAAATACGTTACCTATAAAATATAATTTATATTTTTAGAATAAAATAAACTATCCTCCAAACATTTTATTATATGTTTAAAAGATAGTTTTTGTGTCTTTAAAATAAATTAAATTGTATATATTCCTTCACATAATGTTTGTATATTACTAGGTGGTTGCCATTTACCATCTTTTTTAGTATATGTAATTAAAGTTGTAACATCCTTAGTTGGCTTTTTATTGTAAAGGTCTATAATCATTTTTGCCATATCATCTTGAACTTCTTTTTCTTTTTTGTTGTAATTCTTTTCATCAGTTACATATGATTTTACTAAATTATTTGCTTCAGACATTACTTTACTAGTATCTAATGCTTTACTTACAACTTTTAAAGTTATCTTATCCTTACTAGAAGAGTCTACTGTTACAGTCTTTTCAACTCCTTGGATTAACTTAACAATTGTGTTGTATATCTTTTCAGCATTTTCTTTACCATAAAGAGGTGTCAATTGAGCTAACATTGAAACCTTGTCCTTGCTATTATAAGTTTGAATTTGCTTATATTCAACTTCTGTTAATGCGTCAGAAATTCCCTTTTCGTCATATTTATACATTTCTAGTGCAGCTAAATTGGCTTCAAAATTTGATTTTACTTTTTCTTCTGCATTAGAACACCCTATAGTTAAAACTAAAACTAGAGCCATAATCGAAGATAATATTAACTTTTTTACCATTTTCATACAAATATCCTCCCTCAACTAAGATAATAAAAAAATTTATTTATCAACATTATAACATAATTTTGTCTAATCATAGACTTATTTTGAAATTTTTACCACTGCCAGTCCATTCCAATACCGTTTTCTTTTGCTTTATCATATATTCTTTTTGCTGTTACGACATCTTGTACACCTATTCCGACAGTTTTAAACACAATTATTTCATCATCATTTTCTCTTCCAGGGATAGTTCCATTTATAACATTACCTAAATCACCGCTAAAATCATCTTTACTTATTTTACCTTCTTCTAATGGAATTAGTATATCTCCTGATTCAGATAAAACTGCATCTGTTGATTCAAAAAATATCTTAGATGCTCTAGTTAAGCAATTTGGGCACAACTCTTGCATATCTGGCATATATGAACCTACTGCACTTACTAAAGCTCCTTTTTTTACTAAGTTTCCATTAAGTACTGGTTGTTTTGATGGAGTAGCTAGAACTATTATATCTGCATTGTCTATAGCTGCATCAGAAGATTCAACTGCAATTATTTTAGTATTATATTTACTTAATTTTAAATTCATTTCTTCAGCAAACTTTTCTCTACTTTCCTTGTTTCTACTAAAAACTCTCACTTCATCCAAAGTTCTAGCTTCTATCATAGCTTCAAGTTGTGGCTCACCTTGTCCTCCTAGACCAATTAAAGCTCCTATCTTAGAATCTTTTTTAGCCAATACATCTATAGCTGCTCCAGATGCTGCTCCAGTACGAATCTGAGTTACATAAGTCCCATCTAAGGCTGCACTCACTTCTCCAGTTTCGCCATCTAATAATAATACTGTTGCTGGAATTACTGGTTTACCTTTTTGAGCATTTTTAGGAAATACAGATACAATTTTTATTCCCCCACATCCCAATTCTTCTACATATCCTGGCATAAATAACATACTAGCATCTTGACTTGGAACTTGTATATTGGTTCTCAAAGGATTTACACTTTTTCCTTCACAATAAATTCTAAAAGCTTCCTTGTCAGCCTCAATTGCATCTCTCATTGTAAATACTTTTTTTATGTCGTCTTTTTTTAAAAGTAGCATTTTTATACCCCCAATTTTAATAAATCTCTATGCTAGATATTATAGCATAACATTTAATTTAAGTTTCTATTTCAAATTAAATAAATCTACATATTCTGGTTTTAACATATAGCTTATTAATTTTTTGTTTATTGAAAATTCTGGTATTCCTGCTGCATATGGAGTTATATCATATAAATCAAAATACATAACTAAATTCTCATCCTGTAAATAAAAGTTTTGATTTTCTTTTATACCTTTGAAATTGTATATTCCGATATTTTCTTTATCCTTTTTTTCCAACTCAGCTATTTGTCTTTTAATTTCTTCATCTATAACTTCCTTATATTTAGTGTTATCTTTAAATAAGTCCATTAGTTCTAAAAATTTTCCTGTTCTCATATCCACATTGTATGCTATATCTTGATAAAATCCATGTGCACCACCACTATAAGTATAATATCTTACTTTTATACTAAGAGCAGAGTCAGTATTCTTTTTAAGTTCAAAATCCACATTTGCAACAAACTTATTTTCTTCATCAGGATTATCCTTAAGATATTGTTTTGCTTCTGTATATGATTTGTTATAAAATTCAAAGATATCATTTTTTATTTTATCATTTGTAGACCTTTCAACAATCTTATTTGAATTTGTTATTATAGGCATATTTATAGTACTTTCTAGATATTCATCATTTTTCACTATTGTTTTACTTCCTATTGTACTTACTGATAAAGTTTGTTTACTCTTTGTGTTATCTTTTGGCAATGATTGATTACTCATAACACTTACTGCTTCTTTATTCCTATTTAGATTAATTGAAGCATCTTTCCCTAAATTATTATATATATGGTCATGTTTAATTGCTAAAACAGCTATTATAGTCAAGGTTAAAACAAATACATATCTTAAAACTTTAGCTTTCATATCGCCTTTAAAAAATTTCATATTATCATTTTCCTCCTAAATATAAATCTCTCTTCTTATATTTGGAGTTTCTAGGGTTTTTTATCCATATAATTTAATAAAAGATTAATTTTTTATTTACAAAAAATTAATCTTTTCGTCTTTAAATATTAAGATGTCTCATCAAACAGTTTGAAATTTCAGCAAGTGGTAATTGTAATATAACAGAACCCCTATCAAAAGCCACCATTGGCATGCCATATACTATGCAAGAACTTTCATCTTGACCAATAGTAAATGAACCACTTTCTTTCATTTTTAAAAGTCCATTTGCACCATCAGAACCCATGCCTGTAAGTATTATGCCTATTGAATTTTTACCTGCTACTTCTGCAACTGAATCAAATAAAACATCTACTGACGGACAATGACCACTTATTCTTTCACCTTTTTCACAAGTTACATAATATCCGTCTTTATTCACATGTAATTTCATCTGATAGCCTCCAGGTGCAATTAACACAGTTCCCCGTTCTACTCTATCATTATTTTTAGCTTCTCTTACATTCATAACACACTGCTTGTCAAGCCGTTGTGCATACATATCAGTAAATATAGCTGGCATATGTTGAACTACAACAACTCCTGGTGTCGATTTTGGTAAGTCTTTTATAATTTCAAGTATTGCCTCTGTGCCACCTACAGATGCACCTATAGCAATTACCATATTATTAAAATGTTCCACATTACCGCCTCCACAAAATCATATATCAAAAATACTCTTTTATTTTTTATAGACAGCAGGTCTTACATATTTATATTTGGTATTGCTTCTATTAATTATCTCTGCATGACCTACAAATAAAAAGCTATCTTGTTTAGTTACACTATAAAATTTATTTATGAGTTCTTCTCTAGTTTTTAAATCAAAATAAATCATAACATTTCTACAAAAAATCAAATCAAAATGTTGATACGAGAAATCGTTCATTAAATTAAATGGTTTAAAAACCACACTTCTTCTAATCTTATCACAAACTTTAAATGTACCATCTTTGTTGTCTATGAAATACTTCTTCTTCCATAAATCAGGAACATTGTTAACATTTAATTCTGTGTATGTAGCTCTTTTAGCTTTTTCAAGTGAATTCATTGAAATATCAGTAGCTATAATTTTAATATTCCACAAATCTTTATTATGTCCAAAATAGTCATCTAAGGTCATAGCTATTGAATACGCTTCTTCTCCACTAGAACAACCTGCACTCCATATATTCAAGTTTCTTAATTTATTGTTTTCTTCCCAAAAAGGAAGTATATTATTATGTATAAACTCAAAATGCTGGGGTTCTCTCATAAAAAAGGTATGATTAGTACTCAGTCTATTTATTAGGTTTATAGCTTCATTTCCTGTCTTGTCTTTAAATAATAGATTCATATACTGACTAAAAGAACTAAACTTTCTTTCTCTCATTGTATTATATAACCGACCCTCAATTAATGCTCTTTTTTTGCTTAAATCAATACCATATTCTTTTTTTATATGGTTTACAAGAATTATAAATTCTTCATCAGTGAGCTTTATCATGCAAAAAATTCCTCCTGCTAATTTGTCAAAACTAACTACATGTTGTTAATCAAAAACTTTTGAATATCTAAAATTAGTATAGAATTATCTCCAACTTTTGCGATTTCTTTTACATCTTTATTCGTATTTATGTTGTTAGAATCGGTTGTCTCTAATATATTTAATTTCTTTATTTGGATAACATCGACAACTTTATCTACAATAATTCCAACTTGATACTCATCAACCTTTGTAATTATTATACATGTTCTCTCATTATAATCAGTCTCAGGAAGATTGTATTTTATATGCATATTAGTAATAGGTATTATCCTTCCTCGTAAATTAATAACTCCACTTATATACTTTGGAAGACATGGTACATATGTTATTGATTGAAATCTTATAGTCTCAATCACATTTTCTAATTCTATTCCATAAAGGACATCATTAACATAAAATGTTAATACTTGTTTAATAATTTCATCTTTAGACATACTTTAAATCCCCTAATATATTTCCATAATGTTATCTGCATCTATAATCAAGCTTATACTTCCATCTCCAAGTATTGTACATCCTGATAATCCATTGTTTTTCATATTGAACCTGTTAAAATAAACTGGAAATGGCTTTACAACAACTTGTTGATTTCCTATTATTTCATCAACAAAAATACATGCTGCTTTCTGCTCATTTTCAATAATTATCATATTACCATGCATTAGATTAGTTACCTCTGTTTGAATATTATATATTTTATGCAACCTTATAATAGGGATACATGCTCCATATATCATAATTAACTCTCTTGTATTACCTTCTGTAACTATTTGGTTTAAATCTGTGAGTTTAAACGTTCTTCTTATTGATGATATTGGTAAAGTAAATAGCGAATCTCCAACTTTAAACTCCATACCTTCTACTATCGAAAGAGTCAGTGGTATTTTCATAGTAAATGTTGTTCCTTCATCTTGTTTGCTTTTTACCTCAATTGAACCTCCAACCTTTTCAATACTTTTACGTACAATATCCATGCCTACTCCTCTACCAGAAAATTCAGTTACAGATTCTTTTGTAGAAAATCCTGGAGTCATAATCAAAGAATTGACCTCATCATCAGTATATTCATTGCTTGAATGTTTAAGGATACCTTGCTCTTTGGCTTTTGCTAAAATCTTATCTTTCATAAGACCTCTACCATCATCTGAAATACTTATTACGGCTTCTCCACCTAAGTTTTCAGCAGATAGAACTATCTTTCCTACTTCTTCTTTACCTTTAGCTATCCGTTCTTCAATAGGTTCTATTGCATGGTCCATAGCATTTCTTATAAGATGCATAAATGGTTCTGCTAAATTATCAATTACATTTTTATCTACTTCTGTTTCTGCACCTATAGTTATTAATTCTACATTTTTATCCAATTTTTTATTCATATCTCGTACAATTCTATGCATTTTTTGAAATACACCAGCAATTTGAATCATACGCATTGACATTACTATGTCCTGTAATTCATCTGTAAGCTTATGCAATTGTCTAGTTGCTTTATTGAAATTATCTATATCAACACCTGTAGAGTTCACACTATTTACAACCATTGATTCCATAATTACAATTTCTCCAACTATATTTTGAAGTAAGTCTAATTTTTCTAAATTTACACTCATAATACTCTGTTTACTTATTGGCAAATGTTCATTCTCATCACTTAAACTATACTTTTCTATGTCTACTTTTTCTTTTAAAATATTTTCTTGTGGTTCATATTCTGTTGTATAAGTGTTTTGATACTCTACGCTTATTTCCTGATTATTTTTTAATTTATTTTCTATTTCACTATTATCCAAGGTTCTTTTTACTTCTATATCTTTTTCACTAATATTTAGGTATTCTTTTACATATAGATTCTCTTGTATAGTCCTATAAACTATGCTTTTGTCATCTTTAGCAATAAACTGTATATAAAACCCATATTTTTTAATATATTCTGCTGTTTCTGTATTTGTTTCCACATCTTTAGGATAAAATTCTAGAAATTTACAGTAGTCCCTTATTTCAAATATAAGCATAAAAGCTCTTACATTTTCCATCATGCAATCTTGTTCAAAGATTATTTTTGCTATATCAGAACCTTCTTTATATGAAAAAACTGAATCTATTATTTCTTTATCATCTGTACCTTCTAAGCTTGTATTTTCTTTTGGTTCCATAGAGCTTGATATCTCCAAAGTACTTACATAATCTTTAATTGTTTCTATAAAGTTAGAGTAATCAGAAGATATGCAATCTCCTGACTGCAACTTACCTATATCACATCTTATAAAATCCAAAGATTGAAAAACTAAATCAAACAAAAAGTCATTGTCTAAAACTTCTATTTTTTCTTCACGTATGACATAAAACAAGTCTTCTACACTGTGTGTCAAAGCGGCTATGTTGTCTAGCCCCATCATAGAGGCTGAACCTTTTATCGTATGCATTATTCTAAAAGTTTCATTAATATTGCTATAATTAAATACTTTTTCTTTTTCTGTTTGAATCATAATTTCATCTAATTGTTCAAGTAATAGACTTGTCTCAAATATAAACATATCTAACATTGGTCTCATACTCGGTTCAATATAATTCATATTTATCACCTACGGCCTCAAATAATTTTCTATTTTCCGTTATATACAATATCTCATAACTTAAATCCACGATGATTCTCTTATCTCACTTTCTTTTAGATGAAATTTTTCTACTAGTTCTTTTAAAATTTGTGCTTGAGCCGACATTTCTTCTGAAGCTGCTGCACTTTCTTCTGCTGTTGCTGAGTTCATTTGGACTACTATAGAAATTTGTTCTATTCCAGATAAAATCTGTGTAATTGCTACTTCTTGGCTATGTACAGACGAAGAAATTCCGTTAATATAATCAGTAGTTTTTTCTACACCGTTTACCACTAAATCTAACGCTTCTGCAGTCTCTTTAGCAATTTTAACACCATTTTCTACTGTTTTAATGGCTTCTTCTATAAGAATTGCTGTATTTTGAGCTGCTTTTGCACTTTTACCAGCCAAAGACCTAACTTCATCTGCTACAACTGCAAATCCTCTACCATATTGACCTGCCCTTGCTGCTTCAACAGCTGCATTTAATGCAAGAATATTAGTCTGAAAAGCTATCTCATCTATTGTTTTGATTATTTTTGATATTTCACTGGATTTTTCACTTATTTCATCCATTGAAGTCATCATATCATCCATACATCTGCTTCCAAAACTAACTTGTTGTGCCGATTGGTCAGATACTTCACATGCAAGACTAGCACTATCTGCACACTTCTTAATTCCATCTGATATCTCATTAATTGTGGAAGCTAACTCTTCTACTGAGCTAGCTTGTTCAGTAGCACCTTGTGAAAGAGCCTGAGCACCTGCTGCTACTTGTTCAGATGCACTTGCAACTTGTTCTGCTGATAAATTTATTTCAGAAAAATCATTATTAAAAGAGTTTATTATACTTTCTAATGATGTTTTAATTGATTTAAAATCTCCTATAAATTCTTGGTCTATCTCTACTCTTAAATCTCCTTTTGCAATACTAGTCAGTGTACTATCTATAAGGTCTATATAATTTAAAAGCATACTTTGCATCTTTTTAACGGAACCAACCAACATTCCTATTTCAGATTTACTTTCTTCAACATCTATACTTGTTCTTAAGTCTCCAGATGCAATTCTTGAAAAGTGTCTTTCTACTTTATTAATAGGAATCACTATCTTTAATTTTATTACTGTATATTCTATTATTGTCAGTATTATTAGTAGAGAAAGTATAAATATTGTTCTTAGTATTAAACTTTGTAATTCTTTTTTGACTTCTATAATTTCATTATTTGAACGAGTAGCTATATCCTCTTGAAATTCATTTATCAAAGAATCCATTCTTTCTTGAGAATTTATATACTCACTACCAAAAATTATACTCTGAGCCATGCTCTTATCGTTATTTTCAACTGCTTTCATAGCACTTTGTTCTGTTGGAGCCAAAGAATCTGATATTTCTTTTGCTTCTAAGATTTTATTAGATTCGCTCTTTGTAAGACCAATTCTTTCTAATTTATCTAAAGCCGACTCTCTTGTTTTTCCATATAGCTCTTTTTCATAAATATCTTTATCCTTTTTATCACCTGTAAATACATATCTTCTTAATACATCACTTACTTCTCTCGTTGTATCTTTTATATACTGACTTTGAGTTCTCAAATTATTCATATCATTAATGCTTTTTTCTACTTTTTCGAATGCCTTATAAGATGAAATTGAAGAAAAAATCCCTGCTAGAACAGCCATTACTATAATAATTAGCAATACAATTGCCAATTTAGAAAGCTTTACTTCTCTTTTCATATCTATACTCCTTTATAAAGTAAGTTTATTAAGATATTAGTTTATATCTTTTTTAATCCTTTCATTGTACTTACTACGCTACAATCTTTGCCTAAATTTTTACCCTCATACATTGCTTTATCTGCTAAGGATATGTTTTCTTCTAATGATATATTTGAGTTTACTTCTACTACACCTAATGTAATAGTGCATTTTATCTTGTTTTCTTTATAGTTGAATTCAAAATTTTTTATCTCTTTGCGAATTCTTTCTGAAAGTATTTTAGCACCTTCCATCGAAGTATTTGTAAGCATTATTAAAAACTCTTCTCCACCCCATCTTGAGACCGTATCAATCTGTCTACAATTCTTTTTTATTATACTTGATATTATTGTCAACACGAAATCCCCTGCTTCATGACCATAAGTATCATTGATAACTTTAAAATCATCAATATCGCCTAGAATAAGAGATATAGATGTCTCATTAAACTTATTAATTTTTCTTTGTTCCATAAGTTGATTAATTATATGTCGTCTATTGTAAAGGCCTGTAAGATAATCTCTTACAACGAGTCTATTCAATTTTTCAAGAGAAGATTCCAGCTCATTATTTATTTTTTTTAATTTATCTTGAGATTTCTTTACTTCAAGATGAGCCATAATACGAGCTTTTAATTCTGTCATACTAAAAGGCTTCACCATATAATCTATTGCACCTGCACCAAACCCCTTTACTATATCTGTATCTGCATTTTTTGAAGTTATAAATATTATAGGTATATCTGCTGTGCGAAAATTAGATTTTACTTCCTTACAAAAATCAAATCCAGAGTTATCTGGTAAAATTATGTCAAGTAAAATAATATCCGGTATACATTCTTCAATAAACTCTTTTGCTTCTATTGCATTAAATGCTTTTTTCACCTTAAAATTATCTTTTGTAAGTGTTTTATCTATTAAATCACACATTAGGACACTATCATCAACGACTAAAATTGTTCCTTGTTGCTTATTTTCCATATACAAACCTCTCTTAAACATAATATATTCAGATTTTAATAATTTAAAATTCTTATACTTAATAATTATACCACTACATTCTCAAATGTTCCCATCACAATCTCTTTATAATAACCTTTTAATTATATCTCTGTGTTACATGATAGTGCAATTATATTTATTAACTACTTCATCTATTAAAATTTCTTCTTTATCTGTCAAAAGTTTATCTAAATCTAGTAAGGTAATTATTTTACTCTCTATTTCTCCAATACCACTTACAAAATAATCTGAATATTCAAGAGTAACTCTTGGTGGAAGAGATATTTGACTTTTTTCTAAGCTTATTATCTCATCAACTTTATCAACCATAAATCCAACTAACAAATCTTTTGTTTCAATTACTACTATATATATACAATTAGTAATAATTAAATCAATTTTTTTAAGTCTCAAACGCATATCTATTATTGGAATGATTTTCCCTCTTAAATTTATTATACCTTTAGAATATGTTGGGAGTTCTGGAATAAATATAATTTCTTGATTTCCAACAATTTCTACAACCTTTTCAATCTCAATTCCAAAATCTTGCTCATCTACTTTAAATTTTAGATACTTAATTCCCTCATCAACTAACCTATAATCTAAATATGGGTCATCTGGAAATCTCATTTAACTCCTCCCTCCTAAATATACTCTCAATTAAATCTATATTATATTTTCTTTTTACCTTTATTTATTGAATCTACAAGCAATTCACCTGTCCCAGTGCAAAAACGTATTGTCCTTCCATAATTCATACCTGTGTCTTCTGCTACTATTGGAATATTTAGCCCTAGAAGTGTTTTTTTTACTGCTTCAACATTTCTCTGCCCTATGCTTGCAATTGATGAATTGCTATTTCCTAAAAACATTTGAGCTCCTCCAGCAATTTTTGCTTTTATATATATTCTATTTGCACCTATATGCTCCATAGACTTGATAAGCTCATTTATTCCTGTATCAGCAAATTTGTATTTATTTTCAATGTTAATAGCATCTTTACTATATGGCAACATAACATGTAACATTCCACCAATTCCTGCTACTTTATCTATCAAACACACTCCTACACAAGAACCAAGCGCATATGTAACCAAAACATTTGGCTTATAAGCTATCTTCATGTCTGCAATGTTTACTACTATCTCCTTATTCATACTTCTAATCCCAATCTCACCAATATTTCCTTAAGTGAGCCCATTTCTGGAATCATCAAAATGTGACTAGTAAAATAATTATCACTCATTTTGAACTTATTTTCTATAAATAAAACTTTGTCACCAACATCTGAAAATCTTATCATAGGTACATTTAGGACAGCTCCAACCATATCAATACACATATCTGGAACTGAAATACTTATAGTCATGTCTAACATAGATGCTATAGCATTTACATATGAACTTGCCATAATATTTCCTATTTCTTTGATTGCTGAAATTTCAATATCTTCAATCTCATCTAAAATAGATTCTTCTTTATTAAAAAGAGAATTTAGCATAATTTGAGTTATTGATTCATCCAACAAAAACATAAACATTCCATTAATATCACCTTTCATATCTAGTAAAATACATGCTACTTTGTTTTCTGGACCACCAAGCAAATTTGTCGCTTCGTTATATTCAAGTATCTTTACCATTGGTATTAATACTTCTATATTGCTATTTATCATAGATGCAAGTGAAGTAATTGCATTCCCAGAGCCTATATTACCAATTTCTCTAAGAGCATCTATATGAGCATCATCAAGTTCTAAATAATTTATAATATAAACCCCTCCTTTTATTATTGCATTTATGTACTTTTCACTAAATCAGTGCGTATTTACATTCTTATTTTAAGGCATTGTTCACAACTTTGACCAATGTATCCGTTTTAAAGGGTTTTACTATAAAGTCTAATGCTCCAAGTTTTATAGCTTCTACAATCATATTTTCTTGTCCTATTGCAGAACACATCACCACCTTAGCATTTGAATCTAACTTTTTTACTTCTCTTAACACCTCTAAACCATCTTTTTTTGGCATTGTAATGTCAAGTAACATCAAATCAGGCTTTTCATCTTTAAATATATTACAAGCTTCTTCTCCGTCATTTGCTTCTACTAAATTCTCATAACCACTTTTACTCAGAGCTTCTTTAATCATCATTCTCATAAAAATAGCATCATCTACTATCAAAATTTTATTTTCCATAAAACTAACTCCTCCATATGTACAACAATAAATGCCTTTATTTTCAGTTATTATCTATACTATCTGACTATTTTTCGCTACATAATAAATGTATTTCATTGATAAATAAAAGTAATTATTTATGCCATATTATATTCAACCATATTAACACAATTTGTCAATGAAAAAACTTATATATATATTGTAATATATGTTTGGCATTTTGACGAGTTATTAAAAATATAATTGTATAAAACATAAAAGGTTGTCAGAAGTAATCAAATTAAGATAGAAATAACTTTATATCTTTTTATGTTTGTATGAAAAAAAATTTCAGATTCATCAAAATTATTTCTGTCTATTTATTTTTATAGTCTGCCGAATCTGTAATTTATCAAAAACGAAAATAGCTTCTAACACTACTCAAATATTCAATTACAAGTTTATTTGCTCTCTTCCAATATATCTTCTAGCTTACTTAACATTCAATAAAGAGTTGTTTACTTATTTAATTATATTTCTATATATGTATTATCGATTAAATTGGATTTAGCTTTATAGATTATTTTTTATATTTTTTTTAATTATATATTCATAAATCCAAAACTATTATCTTAATTTGTCCCTATATTTTTTTCTTTTCTATATTAAAAATTGCAAGATACATCCTGATAGTTATAAGTATCTTATTTCAAGTAAAAGTATTAAATATATAATAAAATAACATGTCTATACAAGTTCAAAGCGATATTGCTATTGTGAAGCATAAAAAAAGCAGTAAACCTTTTATAGATTCACTGCTTATAGTTATAAATAATAAAACATCATACAAGCATCATAGCTTTCTCTACTTATCTCTATTAATATAAAGTATAATACTTTAGAGTACTAAATGTATGCTTTTCTATCATTCTTTACTTTCTTTAAAATTCATTTTAGAGTATCTCTGAAAATACATTCTCATAGTCTACATTATGAAAAACACTGCCTATTAGAATATTTCCTATTAGAACATTTCGTCGCCACTCTTAAACCCAAAAGCTGGATGAAAATCAAATTTCACTGCACCTACAGCAACGTTTGGTCCAACAGCCTTTTTAATTCTGTAAATACCTTCATTACCAAAGCCAGCACATAATTCAATAGCTGTACATCCTTTTTCTACCATTTCTTTAGCTACAACTTCTGCTTCATCATAATTTTCCACACCAATAACATTCATATTGATAGTATCAGATGGAATAACTGCTCTTTGCTTCTCAGCACTAAGACCTTTAGCAACATAAATAAATGCACATTCAAACATAGGAAAATCCCCTTTCACAGTTCATGTATAAAAATTTTTCATAAAATTTTCAAACATTCTATTGTCTTGCTTCTAACATTTACTAGTTCATAATAACCCTTCATTTGACATGTGTCAATAACAAATTACATCTACCCAATATAGTACTGGTAAATCTACTTTATTCCTATGTAAATATGAATTTCATGTTTATTATCATCATATGTATTACCTTGATATTCTTCAAAATCACTAATATAAGTTCTGTCAAAATCCATTTGCCAAAATTCAACCCAGAAATCTCCTATCGCTTTGTGAATATCTCCTACTACAGTAAACTTTGCATACTTACCTGCTGGTATAACTTTACTTATAATAATTTCTCCAACAGCATCATTAGTATTTAATTCATCTAAATTATTGTCTTTATCAGCATTACTATTTACTTCACAACATGCAACAAAGTTATATGGATTTGTAAAATCTCCTTGGTAATCTGTATATAGACCTATTGTCTTTTCATTCTTTTTACCTTTTATAGAGTTATATATACCTTTCCCCATAAATTTCTTCCATGACTCACCTATATCTTTTACTGCTTGTCCATCTTGGTTTGTAGTCTCTTTTGATATTCCTACAACTATTTTCTCGCTTATATTTACTATTTCATAATCCATACTTTATACCTCACTTTGTTTTTATTAATGTGTTTTAGTTTTAAACTTATTTAATTCAATTATAATTTATAATATACGACACCTTTATGTCATATTTTTAATATAATTAGACTTAGTGAGATATTATGTAATGAATAAATTTTAAATAACCATTTTAATCCAATTATTATATTATAATGAGTAAATTTTAGACAACTCTTTTAGTCTAGTTATTACATTATCTCTAACTTCTTTAGGTTCAAGTATTTCAACATTATCTCCAAAAGATAAAATATAACCATAAATCCACTCACCAATAGGAAATTCAGCAATCACATCATATGTATTATCTTTATTTTTAGTTATTAAATCTTTATTAAAATCATCAAACACTCTAAAAAGCATCTTCTCTTTAAACCTCAATTTCAAAGTTATAGTATTTTCCTTAATCACTTTAGAATCATTAAAACATACATCTTCTACTATTTTTCTTGAAAATACGTCTTCCTTTACATCTAAATTTTTTATCCTGCTAATTCTAAATATCCTAAAGTCATCCTTTAATTTACAAAATCCATATAAATACCAAGTCTTACTCTTATACATAAGTTTCATAGGTTCAACAGTTCTATTTGTCTGACTTGATAGGCTATTTACATAATTAAAATTTATAGTATTACGCCTTAAAATAGCTTCTTTTATTTTTGTAAATTTATCATCTTCATTAAAATTACTTCCCCATTCAGTAAAATCTATTTCAATCCAGTTTGCAAAGTTCTGCTCTCCAAATATTGAACCAATTTTATTTACTACTGAATTTATTTCTGGATACTTTGTTGCCTGTAAAGTTTTGAGTGCCACTATTAAACTCTCTTTATCTTCTTTTGATAATATGGTCTTATCTATAGAATACTCTTCTATTAAAGATATTCCTCCTCCCTTACCTTTTGTCATATATACTGGCACTCCTGACATAGACAAAGTTTCTATATCTCTATATATGGTTCTTGTAGAAACTTCAAATCTCTCTGCCAACTCTTTAGCAGTTACCAGTTTTTTATTTAATAGTATTACTATTATTTCTGTCAATCTGTTTATTTTCATTCATTACCACCTACTAGAATCATTAAATTTATTTAATCTAAGTTAGTCATACTAATTTTTAATGTTTATTTAAACCTTAAAATACTTTCATTCACTTGAAAATTTTAATTTATCATTTCTTAATTTTATATTATTTATTTTAAAGCTTTTTATCTATTATTCCTACAATATTTAAATAATTTTTCACGAATAAAATATATTACAGTATATTGAAAAATATGTAATATTTTACATTTTTTTCGTTGACAATGTTAAATTTTTGTTTTATCCTTAATTAAGGACATGTTAATGACATTTCTGAAACTTATTTGAAATAGTTATATATTACATAGGAAAACGTATTACACTTGAGAAAGCGTATTTTTTATTTCAAATAAGTACAATACTTATTCTTTTGGGGAGGAAATCATGGAAAGTAATAAAAAACATTTTATTCAAGTATTTTTAACTTGCTTAATATTAGTAGTAATATGTGAATTTATAGGGCAAAGAACTATAGCTATTGGAAAAGCTTCTATAGTACTATTTCCTATGCTCTATGCAGTTATAATTGGACTTATAATAACACCAGATTTATTAGGGAAAAGAATTAAAGCACTTAAAAAAGCTATTGGGGAAAAAGAAATAAACATTGCTGGGGAAGTTGTTGGAATTGCACTAGTAATGCTTGGTATAAAATATGGTACTACAGTTGGTCCAAACATTGATAAGATAATTCAAGCTGGACCAGCATTCATCGCTCAAGAGTTTGGTCATATACTTGCACCAATCGTTGCATTACCTCTTGCCTTAATATTTGGTATGAAAAGAGAAGCAATTGGAGCTACTGCAAGTATAAGCCGTGAACCTTCTTTAGGAGTTATATCTGAGAAATATGGAATAAATTCTCCAGAAGGTAGTGGTGTACTTGGTACATATTTAATGGGTACAGTTCTTGGTACTATATACTTTAGTGTGCTAGGTTCAGTCTCTATCTATAGTGGTCTTCATCCATATGCTTTGGGAATGGCTTGTGGTGTTGGTAGTGGAAGTATGATGACAGCGGCTGCTGGTTCATTGTCTACTATGGTGCCACCTGAAATGGCAGATACAATACTTGCCTATGCAGCAACAAGTAATATGATGTCCAGTATAACAGGAATTATATTCTTAGTTTTTGTATCCTTACCATTTACTAATCTTATGTACAAGATTTTAGAACCTAAATTTGCTAAAAATAAAAAGACTAAAGAAATTGAAACAACAGAAGGAGAGTGCTAATAAATGTTTGCTAATTTAAATTTAAAGAAAAGTTCATATCAATTATTGGTTATGTCTGTTATTGGAGTTATAATTCTTATAGGGCAAAGAATTAGCGTTGGGACATCTATAGTTACAGCTCTTCCTGGAATGGTCATGTTAATATTAGCTGCTATGGCTGCTATGATTGTAAAAGATTTATTTCCTAAATCAATCTTTCCAGCCTTTGGATTTGCAACTATAATAGGTCTTTTACTCAGTATGCCATATAGCCCAACATCTGAAGTATTTTTAACAAACACTAATAATATTAACTTTATGGCTGTAACTACTCCATTACTAGCTTTTGCAGGAATTTCTGTTGGAAATAAAATAGAATCTTTAAAAGAAATGTCATGGAAAATAGTTATAATATCACTTATTGTTTTCACAACTATATTCTTCGCATGTGCGAGTATAGCTCATATAGTTTTAAGTATTCAAGGTAAAATATAGGAGGAATTTATTATGAACAAAGAACAATTGAAATCTCTAGTAATAAAGACTATAGATGAAAATAGAGAAAAAATATTAAAAGTAGGTCAAGGAATATATAATAATCCAGAATATGGATATAAAGAATTTAAAACTACAGAAGCTGTTTCAAACTTCTTTGAACAAGAATTAAACTTATCTGTAGAGAAAAATATAGCTGTAACAGGATGTAAGGCAGATGCAAATTCTAATAAAAAAGGTCCTCATATATCTATACTTGGAGAATTGGATGGCATATCATGTAAAGAACATAAAGATGCTAATGAAATAGGTGCTTCTCATACTTGTGGACACAACATTCAAATAGCTGGAATGTTAGGTGCAGCTGTTGGTTTAGTAAAAAGTGGTGTCTTAGAACATCTAGATGGTAAAGTATCTTTTATGGCTACTCCAGCTGAAGAATTTATTGAGTTGGAATATAGAGAACAATTGAAAAAAGAAGGAAAAATAACTTACTTCGGTGGAAAGCAAGAGTTAATAAAAAGAGGTTATTTTGATGATATAGATATATCTATGATGTTTCACTCTTCTGATTTAGGAGAAGATAAAGCTTTAGTTGGTCCTGAAAGTAACGGATTTGTCGGAAAAAAAGTTAAATTTATAGGTAAAGAATCTCATGCTGGTTCTGCTCCACATGATGGTATAAATGCTTTAAATGCAGCAATGCTTGCTATAAACAACGTAAATGCACTTAGAGAAACTTTTAAAGAATCTGAAAGAGTTAGATTCCACCCTATCATCACAAAAGGTGGAGATATAGTAAATGTTGTTCCTGCTGATGTCCATATGGAATCATATGTAAGAGCTAGAACTATAAACGGTATGATTGATGCTAATTCAAGAATAAATAAAGCCTTAATGGCTGGTGGAATGGCAGTTGGAGCTGAGGTTGAAATCACTGAAATTCCTGGTTACTTACCAATATTACGATACAAAAATCTTGATAATTTATTTAAAAATAATCTTGAAGATTTGGGTCTAGAAGGAAAAGTTGTTGATGGTGGAGATTTTACAGGTTCTTTCGATTTTGGTGATGTATCTCATATAATGCCTACTCTTCATCCTATGATTGGTGGTGTAAAAGGTGCTCTTCATACAAGAGATTTTGAAATAGTTGATGAAAATTTGGCTTACATAATCCCTGCAAAAGCAATGGCACTTACAGTTGTAGACCTTCTTTTTGATAATGCTAAAGATGCTAAAAGCATATTAGATGCCTTTACTCCAGTTATGACTAAAGAAGAATATCTGACATTCTTAGAAAAACACGATAAAACTTTATAAGTATATTTTTCTAATATAAAAGATGGTATATGCTCTAAAAGCTATACCATCTTTTCTTATCTTTCTCTTTATTTGTAGAATACCTTATTACCGACTTTTTACTTTTCAAATAAAGCACATCTCATAAATCACAACTAAAATAAAACATATTATTCTTAGTAAAATCCTTAATATTATTTAGAAAAAATATAACAAAGATATTGACCCTCACGTATAGTGATAGTATACAGTAGTAGTTAGAGATAGGGTTAATAAGTAAATGCTATTTCTTGCAAAAATAATATTAGCTAGGTCTCAATTACCAGAGTATGAAAGAAGGTGAATTAAAATGATGACAGTAAAACAGGTCTCTTCGCTAACTGGTATTAGTATACGTACTCTACAGTTTTATGACGAAATTGATTTATTTAAACCTACAAAAATAACGAGTGCTGGATATCGATTATATGATGAAAAAGCATTAGAAGTTTTACAACAAATTCTATTTTTTAAAGAACTTGATTTTACATTAAAAGAAATTAAAACAATCATGGAAAATCCTAAATTTGATAGGGTAACCGCATTTGAGAATCAACGAGAACTAATTCAAATAAAACGAGATAGATTAAATGCTCTATTAGAGCTACTTGATAAACTTATAAAAGGAGAAAACTGTATGGATTTTAAAGATTTTAATATGAATGAATATTTTCGTATATTAGCTGAGTTTAAAGAGACTCATACTGATGGAATTATCAAGCAATTTGGAAGTGTTGAAAACTTTGATGAAATGATTTCAGAAATGAAGTCTAATGAAAACAAAATAGCTGATATGGCAACTAAACAGTATGGAAGTATAGAAAAATACACAAAAGCTATGGAAAGTAATCTTCAAAATTTTATATCTAATGGCTCTACTATTGACCAATCAGAAGTATTTAACCTTATAAAAAAAAGTGATGATATTACAAAAAAACTTACAGAGAATCTAAGTAAAGATGTAACATCTTTAGATGTCCAAGAATTAGTTGGAGAGCTAATTTCCTTTACTGATGAAATTAACAACGGTATTGATATGGGAGATAACTATTGGTTTATTATGTCTGAAAATTATATATCAAATCCTACATTTATTGAAATTAATGATAAGAAATATGGAGATGGGGCATCAAAATTTATTGGGTTTGCCCTAAAAGCATATCTTGAAAAGTAACAACTTTACACTACAGTTATTATTTCATCTTATAAGTTGCTAATCCTATAAAGAATTAGTGCTAGCCCCATAAAACTCACAAAAAAGTAGCATCTGTAGATAATGCAAATATTTACTGGTGCTACTCACTTTAAAACTTTTAAGACTCTGTTGAAGTATAAATATAAGTATGATATATTCTTTCTAACTATACAAATTTCTATTTTAATTTAAGGTGGTGAAAAAATGTTTAATGCAGGAAACCTAATTGTAAATAATTGGTTATACCCTATTCAAGACGGTTTTGTCTTGATTGATACTGGATATGAAAATGGTTTTAAACATTTCAAAAAACAAATATTCAAATCCAACATAAAAATCAAAGACATTAGATACATATTTCTAACTCATGCCCATGATGACCATGCAGGTTTTATAAATCAGATTTTAGAAGAATCTCCTAATACAAAAATTGTCATGCATGATAAAGCTTTAAAAGCTCTATATAAAGGACAAAACTCTTTTATTGGTGGATGCACAAGTCGTACCGCTTTTCTCTTTTGTCAAATTATGAAACTGTTTGGAAAAGGTGGACATTGTTTTCCTACACTAAAGCAAGAGTTTGAAAAAAGATGTATTCTTATCTCTGACAATAATCTAAAAGAAATTGAAAAAGAATTAAATGGAAAAATCATAGAAACACCTGGACATACTTCTGATTCAATTTCCCTACTACTTAATAATGGTACTTTATTTTGTGGAGATTCTGCAATGAATGACTTTCCAAGTATTCATAAAATCACCATATTTGCAGAAAATAAAATGGAATTTGCTCAATCTTGGGAAACAATTATAAAGATAAAACCCAGTATGATTTATCCTGGACATGGAAAACCATTTGAACATAGTAGATTAGAACAAAATCTTCACTATGCACGTAAAATAAAGTTATATCCTCTGCACAATTCAAAAGATATTCATAGATTTTTATAAAAAATATAAAACACATTACTTTTATTAATCTTTAAACTGTATCTAGATATAATTTTTTATCCCATATATAATCTCAAAAATACGATACTCTTATTTTTAGAGTTATAAAAGAAAGTACACTCTATTAAAAAATAATAAACTTAGATTAAGGAGCTGATACTATGGATATACACAAATAAAAAATCAATTTTGAAATACCAATCAAAATTGATTTTTTATTTCTAAAGATTCTATACATTTTTGGTAGAATATAGTAAAATATCTAACTAATTTATACGATAGCATCCTTTCCCAGCTTCCTTTGCTGAATAAAGAGCTTCATCTGCTTTACTATACAGCTCCTCAAAATTGATAATGTTTTCATCACAAATAGAACATCCTAAACTTATATGAAACACATAATTATCCCTTGATAAATCTTCCATATCATTTAATACTTCAAATAATTTTTCAAATCGTATCCTACACTTCTCTTCATCAGTTAATTCTACAGAATAGATAGCAAACTCATCACCACCTAATCTTAGTGCAATACTATCATAGAATACATTACTTATATTTTCAGCCACAGCTTTTAAATAATAGTCTCCTACTATATGACCATAAGAGTCATTAATGTACTTAAAATCATCTATATCAATAAGAATAAAGGCACCATATTTTTTCTTAGACATGAGTTTTTCAATCATCTCAACTCCAGAACCTCGATTATATATACCTGTCAATAAATCAATTTCCGATTTTTCTCGATACTTAATATAGTTTTCTACACTTTCAATACGGTCATTTAGAATAAAGAAATTGACACCAACAGCTAAAAAATAAAATGTAACTAAATCAACTAAGTCTGCCATAAACATATTGATATCCTTTGCTATAAAACAACAGATACCATAAACTATAGCAGTTACTGTTATATAAAGAACTATTCTCCAAGGTTTATCTAATATAAATAGAGGAAGTACACATATAAATACCATGATTGTAATTGATGGTTCTGTTTTATCTAAAAAAGTTCCCATCAAAATACCCATTATCATAACTGGTGTTAATACTCCATAAAAAATATAGGTTATATATCTAGTGTGTTCTTTTAAATAGAATCTACAAAGGATATGAAGAATAAGAAAATATCCAAATATAAGAAAAAATTCTGTATTAAATGTAACTACTTCTGATAAAATCAATCCAAATATAAGAACCATAGCTGAAATGGTAAGCCCTACTAGAGATAAGCCACTCAAACTATAGTAATTTCTAAGTCTAATTTCAGATTGATACAAATCCATCTTCTTTGCTCTAAAACTTCTTAATATTGTCTCTAGCATCATATCCTCCTTATACATCACCTACACTTACTTATGAATCATTTAATACTTCTATCAGTACAAATACTATCAATACTCTTATAAATAAAATCTTATGTTACTGATTAATTTAAAAAGTGATTTAACTATAGTATTTTTTATAGTTTAAAGGATTTTTCTAAGAATTTATAATTATAAATGGTTTATATTTCCATTAGACTTTCGATAAAAAGATGCTAATATTAACATATATTTTAGATAAACCTACAAATATCTTAATTTTAATTTAATATTCCTTTACTTATTACTCGGATATATTATATCATTTCAATATACAAAAGTCATCAAAAAGAGACACACAGTAAAGAGATACACTCTCATATAAATTTTATAATCCTAATTTGCATAAATTGTTTGTATAGGTAATCTTTATACTATATATATATTACAAAGAACTAATAATTGATTTTTTCTTTTCAATTTTGAACCAAATCTACACTCTAATTATTCTAATGGCTTAATCTTATCTTAGAGCATTACTTTAATAACTTAATCTTCCACTAGCTTTTTATAAAATTTTGTTTTAAAATTAATTTTAAAGCGTATATATTATTCAAATACATTAGATATAGTTCGTCATTAATCTACTTAAAGCATATTTAATTAACACTACTCATCCAGAAAATTCAGAAAATTGCATTGACATAGTTAAAAGTTTATTTTATACTTTTTTTAGGACATATTGTGGACACGTCTTAAATCGACAATGGTAATTTTAATTATAAGCTTGACCACAATACTTATTTTTTAATTATATTTTTAAACATTAGGGAGGATATTATGAATGATAACGTAGTTAAGAAGAAAAACTTTTTTGACAGAACATTAAACAGAATAGAAATTGTTGGTAATAAACTACCAGACCCAGTTACAATATTTTTAGGGCTATGTGTACTCTTGCTTATACTATCTAGTATAGTTGGCTCTATGGGTATATCAGTAGTTCATCCTGGTACAGGTGAAACTATAACAGCTGTAAATTTACTGACTGTAGAACAACTTCAAATTCTTTTAGGAAATATAGTTAGTAACTTCCAAGGATTTGCTCCTTTAGGACTAGTTTTAGTAACTATGATAGGTGCTGGTGTATGTGATAAAACTGGACTTATGACAGCAACAATCAAAGCATCAGTAAGCAAAATTCCTGAAACAAAAGTAACTCTTGTTGTAATGACTATAGGTATGCTTGCAAATATTGCATCAGATGCAGGTACGATACTATTTCCACCATTGGCTGCACTTGTATACCTTGGTGTTGGTAGACATCCACTTATAGGTTTATTTTCTGGATATGCAGCAGTCTGTCTAGGATTTGCCGCAAATATAATGATAAGTGTCAATGATATACTTGCTGCAAGTTTTACAGTTCCAGCAGCTCAAATGATTGATTCTGGATTTCAGGCTAATGCAACAATGAACTTATTTTTTATGATAGCATCAACTTTTGTTCTAATACTGTTGGCAACATGGGTAACAGAAAAAATTGTAGCACCTAGATTTGGTAAGTATGAAGGAAATGCAGAATTAGATGTTGATGGTAGTCTTAATGATGTAGAAAAAAAAGGTCTTAAAAAGGCTGGTATAAGTATATTAATATATATAGCAATCATAATAGCTCTTAGTGTAATTGGTAAAAAACCATTCTTAGCTGACCCAGAAACAGGAGATTTACTATCAAATAATGCTCCTCTTATGAAAGGTATGGTACCTATCATAGCATTAGCATTTTTTATACCTGGTGTTGTATATGGAAAAACTATTGGTAAAATAAAGAAGGACAAGGACGTTGTCTCTATAATGGCTGGTGCAATGAGTGATATGGGCGGATATATAATACTAGCATTTGCAGCTTCACAATTCCTACAATTATTTACAAATAGTAATTTAGGTCTAATACTAGCTGTAAAAGGTGGAGAATTTTTAAAATCAGCAGGCATAAATGGGCCTTTATTATTGATAGGATTTATTATCTTGTCTTGCTTTATAAATTTATTTATAGGTAGTGCATCTGCAAAATGGGCTATCCTTGCACCTATATTTGTACCAATGTTTATGATGGTTGGATATAATCCAGCACTTACTCAAATGGCTTATCGTATAGGTGATTGTATAACAAACCCACTTAGCCCATTATTTCCATACTTCCCTATTATACTAGCATTCACGAGAAAATATGATAAAGATGCTGGTATGGGTACTGTAATAGCTAACATGATACCATACTCAATCTCATTCTTAATAGTGTGGACTATATTATTGATATTATTTATGGTATTTAATATTCCATTAGGACCTGGAATACTACCTTCATATAGTATGTAATTTATTTAAATCTTTCTAAAAGGAGAAAAATTTATGTTAGATAAAAATAGACTTATAAATAATTTTATGGATATGGTTAGAATTGATAGTCCATCTAATCAAGAATTAGAAATGTCTAAATGGCTAGTAAACTACTTAAAAGAAAGAAATATAGATGCCATTATAGATGATGCTGGTGAAAAATATGGTGGTAATACAGGTAATGTTATTGCCCATATAAAAGGTGAAGAAGGAAGCCGACCACTTTGTTTATGTGCACATATGGACCAAGTTCAACCTTGCTTAGGTGTAAATCCTGTACTAGATGGTAATGTAGTTAGAAGTGATGGAACTACTACACTTGGTGCAGATGATAAGGCTGGAATAGCTGCTATACTTGAAGCTTTAGAACATGTTATTACAGAAAAAATACCACATAGAGATATTTATCTTTGTTTTACAATCTGTGAGGAAGCTGGTATGCATGGTGTTAAAAACTTCAACCCTGACAATTTACCTTGTAAAGATATGGTGATTTTAGATTCTGGTGGAGCTATTGGTTCGATAGCATATAAAGCTCCTGCTCAACAATCTATAAAAATCTCTTTTTATGGAAAGAAAGCACATGCTGGTATAGAGCCTGAAAAAGGTATAAATGCTATATTGGTAGCCTCTCATGCAATAAGTAATATGCATATAGGTAGAATAGATTCCTTAACTACTTCAAACATAGGTAAAATAGAAGGTGGTGGGGCTACAAATATAGTAACTGATAAGGTTACATTGACTGCTGAAATTAGGTCTCATATACCTGACACATTAGAATATGAGCTTAATCATATGGAAAAATGCTGTAAAGATGCTGCATCTAAATTTAATACTACTTATACTTTTGAATATAATATGTCTTATCCTAGTTTTGAACTTAGTAAAGATAGCCATGTTTTCAAGTTGAGTGAAGAAGCAATAAGAAAAGTTGGTGTTGTTCCAAATCCAATGGTAATTGGTGGTGGAAGTGACGCAAATATATTAGCTAATCTTGGATATAATTGTGCTATATTAAGTCTAGGTATGTATGATGTTCACACAGTTAATGAATATGTAAATATAGATGAATTATATGATACTGCTAAAATAGTTTACCATATGATTAAATTATAAATATTACAATACATCTATTTAAATTATAAAACTAAAAACCTATGTATCTTCAACTTTATAAGTTATATCTTAAAAGGTTGTTTTACATAGGTTTTAGTATTTCATATAATAATTTATCACAGTAGTTTATATGGTTTTTTAGAACAATATTTCAGTAATATTTTTTGGTCTTCCTCCACCAATACTAGTTTCTTTAGCACATATTCTACCTAGGTCTGCACTCACTATTTTATTTAATATACGTCTTGCACTTCTTTCGCTTACATTAAGATATTCTGCCAATTCTTTTGAATCATAAATTTTACTTTTTCTATTTTCACTTATAGCAATAATTTTTGCAACTGACTCACAACTCATTCCCGTCTTTTTAGATATATCTATTACTTTTTCATCAGATAACATTAAAGAGTAATTTAACTCATTTTCTGAAGCTAAAGGACCTCTTATGTTTTCATCTTCATCTACTAAATATATGCCAATTTCTTTTGAATCTATAGAATGCCTTAATGCTTTATGTGCATTATTTTCAGCTTGATATGCAGTTACTCCAGTACCAATTCCTATACTAAGAGAAAATCCCATATCTTTTATATCTCTCTTTAGTTTAAATAACTTGTCATAATTATATTCATTATCAGCTACTCCTTTATGAACAAATACAACATAATCATTCCTTCCAAATAAAAATAGGGAGCCTTGAATACTTCTCACATAGTTTACTACAAGCTTATCCATATCCGATTTTTTTATCATATCAGAATAATAGTTATCTATCTTTTCTTTATAATCTATTATACTAAGGATTTCAACAGCAATTTGAGAAAATCTAGCCTTACTTAGAGCATATTCACTCTTTACTTTCTCATAGCTTTCTTTGATTAATTGTATAGTAGCTTGTAGTCGAAATACTGGATAACCTCTTTCTTTTAACTCATTGTATACTGCACCAAAACCAGTTAACATTATGTCTGTTTTCTTTTCTTCAAATAGCTTTATGTGCCATTCTACAAGCTCAGATTCTCCAACTTCCAAAGAAAATGGATTACAAAACACACTTGTAGCTTTAATATCAAATTCTTTAAGTGCATCTTCTACTACATATTTATCTACTACATCTATACTGAATTTATCTAAATTTATATTTACGCTTTTGATTGCCCAAAATGCCTTCATTATACTTGTCCCACTTCTTGGTACAAAGGAATGTGGTTTACTTATCTCATACTTAGATTTTATAAATTCATAAACTGCACATCCTGTAAATATAATAGCATCACATTCATCTTCACATTTAGAAATAACTTCTATTGTATCTACCACTTTTTCTCTTACATATATTTTAGTTTCTAAATCACTGTCTATCTGTTTTAAATCATCCTTTATCTTAAAGCCAGAGTCTGAAGGACCTATAATACCCACTATCATAAACTTCGCTCCTAATCCATAGATTTTATACTTTCTAAAAATTATACCCTCATTGCTTTCTCTTTTTATCTAATTTATTATCTCACATTCTATATTTATGGTAAAGAACTTATACACAAACATCTCTAGATAAATTTTTTACTAAAAATTTGAATTTTAGACATTACAAAATTTGTATATGTTTAAACTTGGATTTGAATTTTAAACACTACAGAGTCTGTACATGTTTAAACTTAAATTTAAATTTTAAATACTACAGAGTCTGCATGTGTTTAAACTTAAATTTGAATTTTAAACACTACAAAGCCTGTACATGTTTAAACTTAGATTTGAATTTTAAATACTACAAAGCCTGTACATGTTTAAACTTAAATTTGAATTTTAAATACTACAAAGTCTGTACATATTTAAACTTAAATTTGAATTTTAAACACTACAAAGTCTGTACATGTTTAAACTTAGAAATGTTATTTTGTTAAACATATACAGACTATTTTTACAAGATTTTTAGATTCAATTTATTTGAAATGTTCTTAAACAATTTACATAAATCGTTTATCTTAAGTTATAACCAATTGACTCCCTTGATTGTTATATAATAAATTCTCAAAATCATCACTTGGGATTGGCTTACAATAGTAATAACCTTGGATTATTACACAATCTAAACTCAATAAAAATTCAGCTTGCTCTTTTGTCTCTACACCTTCTGCAACTACATTCATATTTAAATCTTTTGCCATATTTATAGTATGTTTTAAAACTATTTTTTCTCTTTCTGTAATTTCTTCATCATTAAAAAAACCACAGTCAATCTTTAATGTATCAATATTAATATTTTTTAACATGTTTAATGAAGAGTAAGCTGAACCAAAGTCATCCATATTTAAAACAATACCATCAGTTCTAAGCTCGGCTATTATCTTAGCAAATAATTTTATATTTTTAATAAATAAACTCTCTGTAAGCTCTAATTCCAAAAACGATATTGGTATATTATATTTTTCTATTAAGGTTAAAACTATTTCTCTAAAGTGTGGATTATGCAAATGCAATCTTGATACATTTACAGATATAGGAACTGGCTCTTCACCTGAATCTATCCATTTTTTAATCAAGAAACATGCTTGTTCCCATACATACATATCCAATTTAATGATAAATCCATTCTTCTCAAATAGAGAAATAAATTTTATTGGAGGTATTATACCTTTTTCTGGATGAACCCATCTAACTAATGCCTCTGCCCCAACAATTTTATTTATCTTAAGATTATACTTGGGTTGTAAATATACTTGAAATTGTCCATCTTCAAGTGCATATTCCATTTCTCTTTCCATCTGTTTTTCTTCAAGTGCATCATTTCTTATAGTCTCATCATAAAACATATAATGATTTATACTCTGTTTTTTTACTTTCTTATGTGCATACCCCGCCATTTCACAAGCATTTGTAATTGGTATATGATTATCTAAAATTCTATAAATCCCAAAACATGGTACTAACATATATTCAAACTTTTTCATATTTAAATTATTAGTAATTTTATAAATTAATTTATGAATATCTCTATCTGAATAACTCTCATAAAATATGTAAAATACATCTGCATACATACGGCAACATATATCATTAGAATCAAGGTTTTTTTGAATCAATTCTGCAATATATATTAAGGTTCTATCTCCTTCTCTAATACCATAAATGTCATTGATTACTTTAAATTTATCTATATCCATCATTATAATAGCATACTGTTTATCTGGATATTCTTTAAGTAATAGAGTTGTTTGTTGACAGAAACCTTCATAACTATATAAACCTGTCAACATATCCTTCTGATTTTTATGTATTTGCATAAGATAATCTATGTTTTTAATAGCAACTAAAATATGTGTCTGTTCATCACCTAACTTGTTTTTGTTGGTAATCTTTAGTACACAAATTGATGCCCAATAGTACCTTTTATCTATTCCTAGACGTCTATACTCAAAACTTAACTCTAAATCGTCTTGTTCATTGTTACAGAAATTATCAAGCGACTTTAAAAAATTATTTCCATCAAACAATATTCTATCACCCGGATGGATTAAATATTTTTTAATATATAAAAAAGTTTCCTCCATATTTTCCTTCATAGGGAAACTAAAAATATTATTTTCTGATTGATAAATTTGCGTAATTAAATTTTGTTCTATGGAAATAGCTAAGATTATATCATATGTATTATATGCCAATTTTTTATAAGCCTTAGAATAACCCTCACTCACTACATTATCAAAATACACCTCATTATCTAAGTCTCTATACTTAAATAAAATATCGTTAGTAGAATCACTTAGATTATTCATTTCCTCTATTTCATTATTCTTCAACTTCTTCTTATTATAGTATCTTTTCTTATCTTGGTACATTATCTCATCAGCAATTTTAGTCAATCTATATATGTCTATATTATTTTCACTCCAAATACTTCCTATAGCTACACTATATACCATAGTTTCCTTAAACTCTTCACTTAACCAAATTACTAATTCTTCAAAGAATTGTTTTGAGATGTCTTCACATAATACAACAAACTCATCTCCTCCAATACGGTAAACATTATGAGAATGAAAATATTTTTTTATTGTTACACAAGCTGATACAATGGTAGAATCTCCTCTCGCATGTCCAAAGCTATCATTAATGTCTTTTAATCCATTTATATCTATAAATACAACACCCATGGATTTAACTTTATTATTGTCAAAATTATCTATATATTTAATATATTTATTTCTATTATACGCTCCAGTCAAGAAGTCATAGTAACTCATATAATTTAATTTATTTTCTATTTTTCTTTTTTTCATCTCAGATAATAAGAAATAAGATAGAGATGTTAAAAGAGAAGTGTCTCCAACAGCCTTTTGTGGATTATCAACTCCAATAAATCCTATTATTTTATCATCTTGTTTTAATGAAGAGGCCATTAAACTTTTAATGTTTTGAGGTCTTAAAATTTCATATTCCATTGGCTGTGTTTCCCTTATACTCTCTACATTATCAATTATCACAAAGCCTTTTTGCTGAAATAATAAAAACCAATTTTTTAATTCATTAATATCAAGATTTTTCAATGATTGCCTCTGTTGCTCAACGCCTTCGTTACACCATTCATATGTATTGGTTATTTTTTTTCCATCTTCAGAGACTTCAAAAACATATGCTCTATCAGCTTTGTGGAATTTCCCAATATTACTTAGCACTAGATTTACAGCATCAGAAAAATTAGACTCTGTTATAAGATGTTTAATACATCCAACTAGTAGCTCCTTTATTTCTAATTTTTCTGCTATTGACTTACTTATATTTTCCTTTTCTGTAATATCAAGAGCTATTTCTAATCGTGCATATTTACCTTCCCATTTAATCAACTTATCCTTTAATATAAAATGTCTATTTGTTCGAGTATTTGTATTTTCCCATATATAATATTTATCTTCTTTCAAAATGGAGTTTGTGCAAAATTCGCAAGGAGAATCTTTACCTTGTAATGCTTCATAACACTTTCTATGAGAGATATCATCAAGCCCCATTGTCTTTTTTCCAATTTTATTAATATATAAAAGTTCATATGTGTCCAAAGAAGAAACATATACAATTTCATCCAATTCATCTATTAAATTTATCATCTTCATTTATGTATAACTCCTTTTATCCAGTTTGAGTTTTTGAAGCTTTAAAGTTTTGCTATACATTTGGTAATGATATTATACTTTTTTATAGTCGAAAATATCATCTTAATAACGTTATATTTTTTGATAAATAGAACGCACCATTATGTTAATTATAGAATAAAGTTTTGTAATACTTAATTTAATACATATATATAGTAATATCTTATATTTAGCTATTCCAAACACGCAAATTATAAATATTTCTATAGAATAAATAGTTTAATCATACAGAAAGATAATACCTTATCTGTTTAAAAATATGCAAATTACTACTACAATTAATAATTGGTTAAAGTACCCAATTATAATAAATTCTCCATATTATTCCTATAGATATATTATATAATATCACAAAGATTGATATAAAAATAAAAAAAATAACTTTTTATATCAATATATATTGTTTAAAAATAATCTATTATGCATAAATAAATTTTCTATAAAAGATAATGTTTATATTAGATTAATCTTCAATTTGAAATGTATTTTATTTTTTTAATATATATATTTTATAATGCAAAAAGAGCTATATATATTTAAGATTAGATAACTTGATTTTATATCTATTCATTATAAAGTATATATAGCTCTTTCTATTCGTTTTAAAATATTTATATTTGCTCAAATGGCAAATAATTTTTATCCAATTACCATTCATCTTAATTTAGCAACTATTCATCTGCCATACGATAACCCACTCCAACTTCAGTCAAAATATACTCTGGCTGAGCAGGGTTCTTTTCAATCTTTCTCCTTATGCTTGCCATAAATACTCTAAGGGACTGATTTTCACTTTCATAGTAATTTCCCCAAACTTTATCTATTATAAATTTATGAGTTAAAACCCTCCCTGAATACTTAGACATCAATTCGATAATCTTATATTCAATTGGAGTTAAATGTATTTCTTTATCATTAATTGAAACAGTATGATTTTCATAATCTATCTTTAGATTTTTAACTTCAAAATTCTTTGTAACATCATTACTGATATTACCTTGTTGAGCCTTATTTCTAAGTGCTACACGAACCCTAGCTAAAAGCTCTGTTACACTAAAAGGTTTTGTCAAATAATCATCTGCTCCTCCATCTAAAGCCTCAACTTTATCTCTCTCATGTTCCCTTGCTGAAACAACAATTATTTTGTTATTTTTGGCACACGATCTAACTCGTCCAATTACCTCAATCCCATCAATATCTGGCAGACCTAAATCTAAAATTATTAAATCTGGGTCAAGAGAATGTATGAGCGATATAGCTGTCCCTCCATTATCAGTCTCTACACACCTATAGTTTTGAGTTTCAAGAGACACTTTTATAAATTTACAAATTGGCTTATCATCTTCTACAACTAGAACCAATGGTTTTATTTCCACTCGTCTTTCGCCTCCTCTTCGTATATAGGTATACTAAATCTAAATGTAGCTCCTCCAGAAGGATTATTGAAAGCGACAATTTCTCCACCATGAGCTTCTACTATAGACTTACATATCTCTAATCCAAGACCAATACCTCTTCTTTCAAGATTTCTAGATTTATTCTTAGTGTAAAATCTATTAAATATATTATCAATATCCTCATTTGGTATTCCTTTTCCATTATCTGAAACTTCAAATATAACTTGATTTGAGTCTTTACTTACAGTTAATTCTATTTTAGAATTTTTAGGTGTATGTCTTATAGCATTATCTATTAAGTTTACTAAAACTTGCTCTATTAACAGTACATCCACATGAACTACTATTATCTCTTCTGGAATATTAGTTTGTATATCTCTATTATTGGCAAATTTCTTAACTCTTAGTATGGATTCAGCTATTATCTCATCAACAACCTCTGGTCGTTTTTCAATATCTAACTTGCCTTCATCTATTCTAGTCATACTAAGTATATTCTCTACAGAATGAGTTAGCCAACTTGTATCTTCATATATATTTTTCAATAATTCTACTCTAGTTTCTTTATCTATAACATCATCATTTTCAAGTATAGTTGAAGATGAACCTAATATACTTGTAAGTGGTGTTCTCAAATCATGAGAAATTGACCTAAGTAAGTTTCCTCTTAATCGCTCTCTTTCTGCGTCAAGGTTCGCTTTTTTATTCTTTTCAAATAAATTTTCTCTATCAATTGCCAACGCGACTTGTGTTGAAACTGCTTCTAACAATATCTTTTCATTTTCTGTAATAATATCTATTTTAAAACATGCAATACCTATAACTCCAAGAACATTTGACTCTTGACCCTTTATAGGAAAATAGTATGCACTGCTCCTTTTACAATATTTTGTTCCTATTCCAACTGGCTCGCCTGTCCTAAAAGCTTCTTTTATGGCTTCCTTCTCTAATACTGAATGGAATATGTTCTCACTACCATCATTATTACAAATATAAATACTTGGCTTGCCTAAATTATTATCATCATCTGCAATAGTTACTATAACAGTTCTATTTAACATGTTTACTAAATTAGACCCACAAAATTCAATAATTTGGTTCTTATTTTTTGCTTTAAGTAATGTTTTATTATTCTCATAAAGCAATCTTATCATTTTTTCTCTTTTATGAGAAAGTCTCACTTCTCTTTTTATTCTAGAAGTTAAGGTACTTGTTATAATAGCTGCCATCAGCATAATACAAAATGTTATAGGGTAATCTTTCCTATACGCTAAAAAAGTATATAATGGGTGTGTAAAGAAAAAGTTAAATGATAGCACTCCTATTACTGAAGAAAGTATTCCAAAAAAATACCCATACGTTATACTTGTAGCAAACAGTACACCTAATATATATACCAGTATAATATTAGATTCATTAAAACCTATCTTTTCAAAAACTACTGATATTCCAGTAGCAATTATCATAACCAATATAGTTTTTATGAAGTCCTTAATAATCACCTTTTTACTGAGATAATCATCTTCATCATAATCATACTCTTTTAAGTCTTCATGATGTAGTCGTTCCTTTTTCATCTACTACAATTCCTCCTTATTGTTACTGTTTAAATTGGCTCTATTGTATATAATACAATTTTATCATAATAAATTCAATCAATACATTTAATTAATGTACTTAAATTACTAAAAGGTGCTGTCTTAAAATGAAAGTAAATCTCGATTTCAAAACAGCACCTCTATATATTTAAATTACTAATTTAATTTTACATACTTAAATTACTAGTTTATTCAATTTTATAAATTATAATATCTTAATATTTGATTTCTAGAACATTCTTATCCAACGAGCATAAATATAAAGTGGGCACATATACCTGCACATAAACCACCTATTGTATGTGAAAGTATTGCTTTACCAGCCAATGGTCTTGCTTCTAAAGCATCCATCATACCTATATGTGTACTTAGGTATCCACTCCAACACATACCCATTGCTGTAAATACTGCTATATCGTTAGGAGTTATAGCACCTGATTTTATAAATTCTGGTACTAAAGATATCGCTGCTCCAACAGCTCCTAATGCAGTTACAGGGAATGCTATTGCTTCTGGTGATGTGAATCCAAATAATGGCTCTATTATGAAACTAATTTTATCACCAATAGCAGGTAATAATTTTATACCTTCATATGCAGCACCTGTGTAAACAGCTTGACCTGTAGCAGGGTCTGTAGATGGTCCAAAAGTTAATAACATAACTAATGTACAAACTACTAAAACTCCTGGTATTATAGCCATACCCATTTCAACACCTAGCTTACCACCTTCAAGTATAGCATCTAATCCTCTTTGGAATACATTACCATCTCTTATTTCTCTAAACTCTTCAATTTTTGTACCTTTTTCATTTACTTGCTTTTCAGTATCGCTTTTAGGGTCATAATTATAATACTTTTTAGTAAAAGTCAACATAATTCTAACACTAATAATACTACCTATTATTGCCCCAACATTACCTATTATAGCTGGTAGTACATATTCTTTACCTTGAGCTATCATAAAAGTTGTTACAATAAGCCCCATACCAAAGGCTGTTCCTAAGTTACATAAAGCAGGTATCTGATACTTCTTAAAATATTGTGTAAATGTTTTGTCTTTAGCAAATGGTATAATAGCTGGATTATCAGATAAATATGTTGCAACTACTCCTGCTATACTAGCACCAGGTAAGCCCCATATAGGTCTCATAAGACCTTTAAATATCTTATTAACTAAAGATATTACTCCGAATTCTGAAAGCAATGCACTAAGTGCACCTGCAAGAACTGCCATAGCCATTATTAAAAATACTGTATCTAATAAAAGCGCATGTGCTGTACTCATTATTACTTTAAACATCATACCTGCACCCATGATGCTTCCTACATATCCAAATCCTACCGCCAATAGTACAATAAATACGAAGGTTTCCATACTTACTGCCTTGACTCTTCTCTTATCCGACAGCTTTTCCATCTTGAAATCTTCCCCCTTTTAATTTAAATTAAGGTTTCTAGCATTGGTACAAATTTTTTGGTACAAACTGAACACTAAAACTTACACCCATAATGCAAGTTGTCAGTTTTTTGAAATAAAAAAAACTATTTCCATAGAATAAGAATATCTTATCTAATTTGGATATTCTTATTCTATTTTATGTTATTATATTATCATCCTTTTACCTAAAAGTCAATTTTTTCTATTTTTGTGGCTTAATTTTATTTATACCCTTCTTATATTTTTCATTTTCTTTTATTTTTGTAAACATTCCATATAAGTTTACTTTTCTAAATACTGTAGTTATAAATACTAGTCCCAACGCAATTGAACTTGCACAGGATAATGTACTTACACCATACTCTACTGCTTTGATATAATTGTTTGTCAAGGCAGAATACATAGTATTATATATTCCATAGCCTGGTACTAATATTATTAAGCAACATACACTTAATGTAGTTGCTGGAGTCATATAAATCCTAGCACATAACTCGCAATATATTGCAAAGCATACTGTAGCTATAAAGAAACATAGATTTTCGGTTACTCCCATATTCAAACAAAATTTATATGAAAACCAAGCGATACTCCCACCTATCCCTGACAGTATCAAATTCTTTCCTTTCATATTAAATAGTACTCCAAAGCTTAAGGCTGTAAAAAAAGCCGCTATTACTTCTATAAATAAATGCATTTATATCCCCCCTAACTTGAAGTACAATCCAAGTACCAAGAACATTCCTACTGCTATAGATACACCTATAAAAAATACTTCTGCCAACTTTGCAAGACCAGAAATCAATTGTCCATCCAATAAATCTCTTAAAGCATTAGTCAGCGCTAGACCAGGGACTATAACATTATCGCTCCTGCTATCAGATGGTCTATAGTCTTTATAAACCCAAGCTTCAAGATTATAATAGAACAAAGGGCTATAATAACTGCCCCAATTGCATTTACAAAGAAATCATTTAATGATGATTTATTTAAGTACATAGTAACGAACTTAGTCAGAATTCCCACAGTAAATGCGGCTATAAACTCTTCTATATTTCCTCCAAATAGTATAGAAAAAGTTGCTGCTGCAATACCTGCAAAAAATATTGTTATCAAATCTGAATAGTAGTTATCTTCACTTATCTCGTCTAAAATTTTCTCACATAGTTCAATGTCTAAATTATTTATACTTATTGCCCTTGATAATGAATTAACCTCGTGAACCAGATTTAGGTCTACTCTTCTTGAACTTATTCTTTTAATTGCTGAATGTAATTTTCCATCTACAAACACAGACGCCATTACAGCTGTTGGAGTCGCAAATACGTCTACATGGTCTATCCCAAAAGATTGACATATTCTAGCTATCGTTTCTTCAACTCTATAAGTTTCTCCTCCGCTTTGCAACATAGCTTTACCTGCGTTTGAGGAAAAGTTTAAAATTCTATCTATATCCACAAAACATATCTCCCATTCTTTTATAGTATTATTCATATTTTATTACAAGATGTTGTTTATTTAAACTAGTTTAAATAAACAATATCCAATATTTACATTTTATGAAAAAATTTGTTTTTTATGCTTGTCAAAACTAAATTTTAAAGTTATTTACAGCATAAAATGGCTGAATAATATATAACAAACACTTTCAACCATTGATATAATCTTTTAAATTGTACAAACTTCTCTGCAATAAAACTATCTATTTTTTGATTTTTAAATCTCTATAAATTTTACATCAACGTAATAGCTGTATATTTATAGTATAAAACATCACTCTTATGATACAAAATATAATTTGTAAATTTATCTATGTAAATTATCCATAACTTTATAAGTTACTTTCATATTGCTTCATATATATCTACCATACATCAATAAATGATACTTCATATATTAATTTATGGTAGATATATACTAAAAAACTCATATTTATTTATGTAACAACATAATATTCTACTTAAATTCATAAAAATCTATATCCAATATAATGCAACTCTTATTTTAACATCATCCATTACACAAAACAACATATTAAAAAGTAAAATACAAAATATCCACTATAAACCTTATTTTAATACTGAATATATATTATAATATATTTAATATAACTTAAATATAACTTAAATATAAAGAAAGGAGGCAATATATGCTAAGAAAAGATAAGGTTCTATTATCACTACATAAATTATGTGAAAATATAACTTTAAAAGACCTTCAATCAGATAAAACTGGATTTACTACAATAGAAGTTGCTAACCATTCATCTCTTGATAGAAGTAATACCAGTAAAGAATTAAATAACTTATTTAATGAAAAAAAAGTTATAAAGATACCTGGCAAACCCATTTTGTTTTTACATGCTGGAATTATTGAAAATTTAATTGGTCATACTTTAGACAGCTCTGAGTTTTCTATACGTAATTGTAATGAACTGCTTGAATCAAGTAAAAATGATTCAGAAGATATTTTTTCAACATTACTTGGACACGATTCTAGTCTTAAGTTAGCTATAGAAAAAGCTAAATCTGCTATACTCTATCCTCCAAAAGGTCTTAATACATTACTCATAGGACCTACTGGTGTTGGAAAAAGTACATTTGCTGAAACAATGTACAAATATGCTGTAGAAAGTAGTGTCTTTTCTTCTGAAAGTAAATTTGTTGTATTTAACTGTGCTGAATATGCAGAGAATGCTAACTTACTCTTAAGTAATTTATTTGGTTATGTTAAAGGTTCTTTTACTGGTGCTAATAAGGATAAATTCGGGATAGTCGCACAGGCTGATGGAGGTATATTATTTTTAGATGAAATACATAGATTACCCCCAGAAGGTCAAGAGATGCTTTTTCTTTTGATGGACAAAGGCATATACAGACGATTAGGAGAATCTGATATCGTACATAAAGCTACTGTTTTTATTGTGTGTGCCACAACAGAAGATATACATTCTTCTCTACTTGGGACTTTTTTAAGAAGAATCCCAGTTACAATTAACCTACCTTCTTTACAGGATAGGTCCTTAAAAGAAAGATTATCTCTTATTAAATATTTCTTTATTATAGAATCTAAATATACTAATGCAACTATAAGAGTTCACAAAGATGTAATTAAATCTTTACTTCTTTATGATTGTTTTGGTAATATTGGTCAACTTAAATCTGACATACAACTTATGAGTGCAAGAGCCTTTTTAAATTATAAGACTGGTTTAAAAGAGAATATAGAAATAGATTTGTCCCTTGTTCCTGATTACATCTATACTGGTCTTTTAAAATTGAATGAAAATCGCAGTAATCTAAATAAATTATCAGAACTTGATTACATGCTTTTTTATGAATTTAATGGTAACAATTTAGAGGTTGAATATACAAAAGAACTGTCTAAATACAATATAGATACACCAAATAATGGGTTTAAATATTCTACAGAGATTCCTTATCTAGAAAATGATATAAGGAGTATGTTTATAAATTACATGGAGAAATACTCTACAAAATTACTTTCAATATCTTCAGTAACTCACTCTGATTATACAAGTAATGAAATTTTTAAGGTAATTAATCCAAAGATTTACTATGCTGTTGAACATTCTTTAAAAGAAGCTGAAAAAATATCGAGAAACAAATATACAAAACAAACTTATATCGCTCTTTCAATGCATATAAGTGCACTTATAGAAAATATAAATCAAGACACATATAATCCTAAGTACAATCTATATAATGATAAAATTTTCTTAGATAAAGATTTAAATATAGCTAAAATAGTTTTAAGTATAATTGAAAACGACTTACAAACATCTTTACCTAAAGATGAGGTAAAATTTATATCCATGTTCCTAAATAGCACATATCTTGAACCAAATAATCAATCTGAAAGTATAGGTGTCATAATACTTGCTCATGGAAATTCAACAGCCAGTAGTATGTGTGATGTAGCAAATTCATTACTTGGTACAAATCACTGTAATGCAATTGACATGCCTCTTGATGTAAAGGTAAGTACTATACTCGATAAAGCTATAGAATTGGTAAAAGAATGTGATGAAGGCAAGGGAGTGCTTCTTTTAACAGATATGGGCTCTCTTATAGCTTTTGGAGAACTTATTTCAGAAAAAACAAAAATTAGAATACGTTCTATTGAGATGGTGTCTACCCCAATAGTTTTAGAAGCAGTAAGAAAAAGTACACTACCAGAAATGACTTTGGATGAACTAGCTAATTCTTTAAGTTCTTTAAATCCATATATTGGACGAGCTGCAATTGACTCAACAGAAATAAATTATCCTGAGAAATCAAGAGAGTATGCCATAATAACGACTTGTATAACGGGTTATGGTTCAGCTATGAAGATAGCAGATTTTATAAACTCTTCACTTAAAAGTATCAATAAGTACAATATTAATTTAGTTCCTCATAATATAGAGAGTTTTAAAATGTATAGGAATAAATTTAGTAATACTAAAATCTTGGCAGTTGTTGGCAGTGTAGATTTTAATGTAGCTAATACCCCATTTATACACATAGAGGAACTCCTAAATGGGTATGGTCTAGATATGTTGAACAAGATAATAGAAGGTACATTTAACGCCAATAGTATTACTAATATAAAAGAAACAAATCTATCATATAACAGCTTAATAATAAATTTTATGTCTCAAAACTTAGAGCTTTTAGACTCAGTTAAGTTATTCAACTATGTCAATTCATCATTATTTTCAGTAATAGAACTAATAGATGAAGGTCTAAAAAGTAAGTTTAAGCTAGGATATATACTTCACTGTTCTTTTATGATAGAAAGATGTTTTAAAAATGCAACTTTTCCATATAATAACATTAATGAGTTAATTAGTAAAAATTATGAATTGTATAATTTAATAAATGAGGCTTTTAAGCCAACAGAAGCTTATTTTAATATTTCAATACCAGATGAAGAAATTGCTTATATAATAGATATGATTAATGAGTATCTAGATAAATAAAACTTACAGCACCTACTTTGTGCATGTTAATTAATATATGAAACGGAGGATGAGATTTTGAAAAGAAAAATTAAACAGTTAATAGTACTTGCATTAATTTTTATATTTATAACTCCTGGATTTGCGTTTGCAGATACTCCACCAGTACCAAACTCTTCAAGAGCTGCACTACTTATAGACCAGGAAACTAAAAGAATATTATTTGAAAAAAACAGTGATGAAAAGATGCCTCTAGCAAGTTTAAGTAAGATGATGACTTTTTTACTTGCAATAGAAGCAGTCAATAAGAATCAAGTAAAAGAAACTGATATGGTAAAGATAGACAAGTCTACAGCTTCAGTAGGTGGGTCTACTTGTAAACTTAAAGATGGTGATGAAATATCTCTAGGAGAGCTTATGCAAGGTCTTATGCTTGTATCAGGAAATGATGCTGCTATGGCTATAGCAAAGTATGTTGGTAAAACTGAAAAGAATTTTGTAAATATGATGAATAAGAAAGCTGAAGAAATAGGAATGATTGATACGTATTATTTTAATCCAAATGGGCTTCCTATATATACTGACCCAGAGCATAAGGAAGCACCTATTGAGAATATATCAACAGCTCATGATATAGTCGAGCTTGGAAAGTATATGTATGACCATTATGAAAATCAAGTTACTAAATAACTACTATGCAAGTGTATAATGATACTAAGAAAGATTTTACACACTATAACACAAATCCACTACTTGTTTCAGTTCCTGGTGTTGATGGAATAAAGACAGGTTATACAGATAATGCTGGATATTGTCTTGCATTTTCTATGATGGTACCTAAAGATGCTAAAAATGAAAGAAATCATAGATTAATAGGTGTTGTCCTTGGCGATGGTAATAAAAAGAATAGAATTTCTTCTTCTGCTACTTTATTGAAGTATGGTAAAGATAATTTCTATTCTAAGAAGATAGCTCATAAGGGAGATGTTATAGAAACTCCTTGTGTTGATGGTGTTGATGATTTTAAGATAACTGTTAAGGTCGATAAAGATTTATATGGAGTTGTTTCAGATAATGAGAATATCCATCCTAAGATAGTGTTCAAAAATATGAGTTATCCTATTCATAAGGGAGATATTGTTGGTGTTGCAAAGTATTATAATGATTCTGGCAAGTTTGTTGGTAGTGTTGATGTGAAAAGTGAAAGTAATATAGGATGTATTCCTTTGAAGGATAAGATTAAGATTAAGGTTGCTAAGATAAATAGAAAGCTTGAGGTTAAAAATTCTGTTTGTTTTAAGGCTTAGGTTAGATGAGATTTATGAAAGACTCCACTTTATGGTGGGGTTTTTTGTTTTATACAAAAAATTAAAATAGTGGCAACAATTGAGGATGTGAGGGAGAGTTGCCACTATTTTGTATAGGGTATTATATTATGTTTTTAAGCTAG
>NZ_AVHW01000029.1 GCF_000449425.2 Clostridioides difficile CD160 | reverse complement strand
TTTTTGAGGTTGTCGTTCACATAAGTTCGCTACTACCTATGCAGTTCTCTTATGAACTTCTTACATTTCATGAAGCACAGACTATATCTTATCCTTCGCTTATCGTTAAGGTCTACCCACTTCCACTACCAATAGCTTGTAGTGTACTTCCCTCAAGAGGAATAGTCGTTGAAGTTTCTCCTATTCGGAGCTTACCTGCTGATTGCCCATTTTAAAGTACTTAGGGTTTAACCTTATACTATCTAACCAATTTTTTCTACTTTCGTAACTTTCACACTTAGGTTTATTTCATCCTTGTGTTTTAGTTTGGTTAGCTTTAGGGGTTTCCAGCAATTCAGGTAGTATTGGATAGGTTATATCCTATCTCTACATATAAGTTTCCCTATATGCTGACTATTTTAGCTACTAACTCACGACTAAAGTCACAAGTGTGCGTAGCTATTTTTTAATCAAGTATCCCATGATGAAGAGAAAGTTTATAATTACAATTAAGTACAAATTTATCTCTACCATCTATCATATCTTTCACATACAATTTAAATTTATCATATGCTTCATGCATCCTAAACCATGCACTACTTAAGTACAATTCTTTATTAGGTTCTGGAGGATAATCTTCATATTTTCCATCTTTTTTAAACTTCAAATTTCTACTTACATTTAGAAATGGTTTAAGAATTCTATCTTGTATCTCTTTTTTTACCAATCTAAACTCATCTACAATAAGAATATTGAAACGGAAACCTCTTGATTGCTCATTTGAGACTATAGCTTCTATAGTACTTCCATTGTGAAATGTTACTTTAGAAAATTTATTATTATATTCTATCTTTTTAATCTCTCTAGCTAACATAGGAGATTGTTTTACTAATTCTTTTTCTATCTTTTCTCTTATAATAAGTTCTGCCTGCGATTTAGTAAATGCAGCTATACCAATTTTAGAATTTGGGTATAAAACAGCCCTACAACATGCATATACGGCAGCAATCCAACTCTTTGCAAATCCTCTAGCACATATAAGCATTGCATAGTTAACTTTGTCAAACATATATATTAAAATGCTTTGAACTAAATACAAATTGAGTCCAAAATAATCTATACAAAATCTATGAGGATTTTCTCTATAGAACTTAGTCCATTCAATTATACCTTCTTCAAAAGCTTTAGTTTTATCTGAATTAATCTCATGATTATCTAACTTTCTAGTTTTAGTTGTCATTTGGATTGTCCTCACTGGCTAAGTCAAATACTTTTCTCATTTGCCCTATAAACCACTTATTAATATATGTTTTTATTTTATCTACATCTTTAAATTGCTCTGAAGGCTCTCCTATAGGTCTATAATTCTCTATCTTATCAATCCATGTACCCCATGTAATAGTTTCATTTTCCGCTAAACTTGCTTCTTGAATAGGCTTTATATTTGCATCATTCATAAGTTTTGATATTAAGGTATTCATTTTCTCAAATCCTGTAGCATCACCATTTCTTAGTGCCTCATCACTTCTTAATAAACATTTAGATATTTGTTCTAATAGCATCTTTTCAGCAGGTCTTTTACATTGATATGCAGTAGAAAACTCATTAAACTTATTTTCTAAGAACATATAATCTTCTTCTCTTAGCCCAGCTCCCCATCTTTCAACCATATCATTGTTTATTTTTACTTCATTTGCTTCAAAAGCACAATTAATCTTATCTTCTATAGAATTATCAATTGATGTCTTTCCTCGATATCTTGAATTTCGATTAATAATCTTCATATATTCATCAATAAAATCTTCAATTTTTTTATTTCTCAATTCACTTGCTAACTTATCATCAAAATAAATATCAAAATTAAGACATGTATGTTTTAATGCTTTTATATTGCTATTATATTTATTTTCTAGTCTATCAAAGATGTTTTTAAAACATTCTTTGCACACAGGTAATCTTCCACTATCTAAATATATATAACTATAACTTTTCCAGAAATATCTTTCTTCATATTTTTCTTGTTTACAGCAAGAACATTTTTTCTTATTTACTGCCATATATTATTATCACCACCATAAAAAAAACCACTAGAGAATTAACTCCCTAGTGGTTAATAGGGAGATTCAGTTCAATTAAGAGCTGAGATAAGTCTACAACTATAAACTTAACTCAGCTCTTAATAAATAGTTTATAGTTTACTTAAATTTATATTATAAGTACACAATCTTCCATTTTCATTAAATATCATAAATTTTTGCATTGCATATGAACTTAATCTTAGATTTTTAGCGTATGTATCTGTTCCGCAGAAACTTCCATTTACACATATTTCACTTTCTCCAAAACTATCTTCTTTACAATTATGTAGATGAGCCATGAAGATATAATCAGGAATGACTTTTATTAGAGATGTAAGCTTAGGAATTGCAGTTGATATTTTATCTTTATCTCCATGGACTCCTAGACATGTATTTCCACATATTTTGGCTATTATTATATCATTGTCTTGTACATTGTTTTGAAATATAACATTATTTATATTATTAATTCTTAATTTTATGTATTCATCTATTAATAGTGTAAAATTATCTTTATCTAAATTTTCATCTTTCTTTGGAAGAACTCTATCATGATTTCCTCCTACTGAATAAACTACAACTTCATCAATTCTCTGAGATAGCTCATATATAAAGTCACTGAGTATTTCAGATACTTCTATAATTTGTTCAACTATATTCTCTCTATTTTCTAATCTTATAGAATTATGTATATGACCAGAAATTAAGTCTCCAAGTAGCATTATATGCAATCTCTTAATTTTATGAAGTTCACAATATTCTACAATCCTACTTTTCAAATAATTTATTCGTACTTTAAATATTTTAGTATTATATCTATTAAATGAATTAATTACTTCCAATCCATAATGAATATCAGAAATAAGAATAATAGCTTCTTGATTTAAAGGCTCATATCTTTTGTAATTATAAGTTTCTAAAAGTGGCTTATAATGTGATTTCTCATTTATTTTTTTATTAAATAAATTAATTATACTATCTAGCCTTGAATATTCCCTTATTTTTCTATTAACTAAAGCTCTTTCATCAGATATTTGTACTCTAATCTTTTTTAATTCTAATATCTTTTCTTCTATATCATTTAACTTTTCTTCATTAAAATATTTTGGAATGTTTGAATTAATATAATCATGCGCCTCTTTTAAACCATATGAGATTTTTCTACAATGATCTGGTGAACATTCTAAACCCAATAGTTCAACTATTTCACCCCAATCTAAATCTACTTCTTTATTAACTTTTGCTAGTCTAATTCTGAATCTATAATCTTCTAATGTCTCTTTTTCTTTTCTCTTTAATATATCTTCCATATTTAATATCTCCCTATTTTATTAAATAAATATCATTATCAATATATTAGTAAAAAAATAAATAGTCTAAGATACTAATCTTAGACTATTGTTTCACTTAATCTAATTGTTATATTTAAATCTGTATCACCAGCATATTTATCTAAAATATCACTAAGTAATACTTCATGATCTCCGTCTTTTAAATGTTCTACAATCTTTATTGTTCCATCTTCTTCTTTTACTATTTCACATTTTTCTAAAACAGTTCCTTTATTATTTTTCATAAATATCTTCCTTAAATTTATTTTTTATATGTTTTTATTATAAAGTCTACTGGGAATTATTTATTTCCCAGCGTTTAAATCAATTATAAAAATTATTTAAATTAAGGAGCTAGATAAGTCTCTAACTCCTATTATATCAAGTATATATAGTACTATACATTATTTTACTGCATCTTTTAAGGATTTAACTGCTTTTAATTTAGGTATTATCTTATCTTCTGATTTCCAAAGCTTTTTAGTTCCATTTTCAAGGGTTATTTCACCCTCTCTACCTTTTTGTACCTTAGTTAAATATTTTACTCCCATAAGAGTCAACTCATCACCGCTTTTTAATACTTCATTTCTTTTTTCTTCTATCACATCAAGTATTTCTCTTGCTTTTATCTGTGATATCTCTAGCCCATCTGCTATTATTTTTATAAATTCTTTAGTCTTCATATTTCCAATCTCCCTTTTTCATGTAATTTTCATTTGATAATAAGAGGTCTTATTTTTATCCCCTTACACTATTAATATGTTTTAAACAAGCATTTTCTTAACCACTTTTCCCCACCAACTAGTTGCAACTCTTACAGTTTGACCTATATCCTTTTTTCCCATTCTTATCGAATTTAGATAATAATTTGATTTCCCCACATCTGCTACACTTCTTGTACTTTCCTTTGCAAACAGACATATAATAGTAATTTTCTTCATACTCTTTTTCATAAGTACTAATTATTTTATTTACTATTTTATCAATTTGTTTGCTTACTGCTGGAGAAGTTATATTCATAATATCAGAAATATACTCCAAAGATTTATCTCTCCTATACATGCTTAATATATCTATTTGTATTTTAGTAAATTCAATCTTGGAAATAATGTTATTTAAATCCATAACAATACATGATAAATCATCCTGTAAATCATTTCCTTTCTGAACTCTTAAAAGTTCTTTGACATGGGTTTTATCAAACATATTTAAATAATTCCAATCAGGGTTACCAGAGTCTTTTAATGGTGCCTTCCAAACAATAGGTCTTTCTATTGAATTTTTAGCATCAATCATGTCATTTTTTAATAATTTCAAATTCTTTCTAACTACCCTTTTTATCTTCAAGTCTTCCTTATTTAATTCTCTATATCCTAGTTCCTTATATTTGCTTTTATACCATTCATAAGTATCTGAATACATTTTTAACATAGGATATTTTTTAATATCTTTAGATTTTATTTTAATATCTTTTATTTTTTTATAGTTTTTGGGTATCTGGAAAATTGCAAATGAATTATCTTCTTTGAGTTCATCTTTATTTGAAGCTTTTGAATATGTATTTTCACCATTGACTGTAGCTATTTTATTTAGAAGAGCCTCTTCTTGACATGCTCTTTTGAAAAGTTCTTTTGAATTGTACATTTTTATTTTAGTTTCTTTACTTTTATCATCTACTGCTAATATGTAACTAGCTAATATTTCTAAGCTTTTAGCTATATTTGATGTTGAATATGTGCTATCATTTTTATTTAATATTAATTTAACTTTAGAAGTATCATTATTGTTATAATCCCATGTTCCTTCACTACTACTAAATGGATTAACTGCACCTACATATTCAGTTGGACTTATATCTTTTAATTTACACCACTTAATAAATCTCTTATACTCCATTGCTACTTCTTCACCATTTTTGTCTACATAATATATACCATCTTTATTTAAAGGGCTATCTGAAGTTTGTTCAAATATTTCTTCCCAAAATTCATTATTAAACTGTTTTTTCTCTTGATACTTTACTTTTGTAATAACCTCTTCGTTTCTTTTTGAAACAGAATTATAGTATTTATCTGTATAATTTCTACTTACTTCTTCAAACCAAGTATGTTTAATTTCTAATATTTCTTCTACATACGTAATTCTATCTTCACAATCACCTATACTATAATCCAAATTCTTTATGTAATCTTGAACATATCTACCATTTATATTTTCATAAAAATTGTTATTATTGTACATTAAAAAGATTATATCTCCCTTCCTTGTAATCTGTCATTATAATTTGTATCATCATAATCCCATAACTCATCTTTGAAATCTTCTTTGTGTTTTCTATTAATTATTTCATATGAAGATTTTTGGCTTAATTCATAGTATCTATCTATTTCACCTTCATATTCTTCATCAAAAATCTGATATGTATTTCTATGTATACTTGTTTTTTCTATCTCACATAAATCTTCTAAGTATATTACCTTTAATTCTTCTTTTTCCATATTTCACCTTTATCTTGCTAACAATATTAAATGTTATTATCTATAAGTAACATTTTTATGCCAGTTTTTTGTATTTTAGTCACATTTCTATGCCACCTATAAATTTTATTTTTCAGCTGTTTTTACTGAACTTTTTCAATTTTTTAAGGTTTATTACCTCTTATATCTTAGAAACTTATTTAGAAAAAGCATAAATTAATTGCTCTTTTAGCAATGTTTAAATTATTACCTCTCCAAACAACATAAGGATTTATAATAAAGTAATCCACACTTTTATAAGTTCCTTCTACTATTACATATTTAAAAACATAAAACCTATTTTCATCTAACTTTATATAAAATTTTAGCAATTCTTTTTTAAATCTATTCATGTCTTGTTTTATTGTACTAACATTTAATAATTCACAAATTGTGTGTAAACTCATTTTTTCTAATTTTGATATATCTAATTCATTTGGATTTAAACATAATATATTACTTTCGAAATGTATATATGGTATGAGTTGATATATATAGCTTAATTGTTTATGTTGTCTTGGAGTGCTGTGTTCATAGAGGAACCTACTTGTGTTTATATATATTCTTGTATAGTCTTTATCTTTAAATTTAGAAATGCCTTTTGTAAAATACTCTGTACTTATATAAAATTTTCCATTACTTTCATATAATAAATTGTTTTTCTTTACATCTGTTAGAAACTCTCTAAATGCTCTGTCTTTAAGATTTAATATTTCTCTCATATTCTTTCTATCTATAGGGACTATTTCTTTATATTTAGAATATTTCACTAATAAGTTTTCTTCTCCTGTATTGTAATTTAAATATGTTGTAAGATATATTAATCTACTGATATTTGCTCTACTTATACTTATTTCATTAAATAACAATTCATTTTTCACATAAGCACAGAATACAAAGCCCCCTAGCTTAAAATTGTGAGATGGTAATTCTTTTTTATTATTCATAATAGCTTTTTGTTCTGGTGTAAAACATACTTTTCTTTTGTTAATCTCGACTATTTCGCCTCTTTTCATTCCTCGATGTTCCACTATTTCTCCAGTTCTATTGTCTGTTACAATTACACTTTTTACAAATTCATTACCTTTATTTATAAGTATCACACCCTTCCTCTTTATTTATTAATCTAATACAATGTTTATATAAAACTATGTTAAAATTATTATAAATTAAAGCTTTATGAATAATAATATCTTTGTTTATAGTATATTTTCATTATAACATATAAACTCTCCGTTCTCAAGTGTCTTGTTAAATATCTACTCCTTAAATTAAAGAGCAGATATTTGTCATTAATCTGGCATATTATTAAATATATTTTTAATAATTGGATTTTCTTTTTTTATAATTTTCTCTTCTGTAATTGAAATTTCTTTATTATCTTTAAATGTACTATTGCCTAAACATTGTTTTAATAATTTATTTTCTTCTAATAAATTTTTCCATTCTAATATAATTCTTTCTAAAGCTGTGTTTCTACTACTTATTTTTCTATCATTCTGATATCTTTCTATTTCATCAAATATATCTTCTTCCAAATAAAAGCTAGATGATTTCTTCATATTTATATCACTCCTAGAATTGTTCGATACCCACTTCAAATAAGCCTTTAGAAGTTGCCATTTGAGCATCTTCAGATACTTTAAATCTATTATCAAATTTCATATGCAATGCAGTACCACCAGATACATATACATCCATTTCATCAATGTTCTTCCATTTAGAGGCAATTCTTTGAGCAGTGCTTTCAGAAGCCATTATATAAGCAACCTTTTTAAGTTCATCATAATCATTAGAACTATCTATTTCATTAAGTTCTCTTATTATGCCTCTATCCTTTAGTTGCTTCTGAACCATTGTTAATGCATCTTGATTTCCAGCTTCTAATGTATCAGATAGTTTATCGTTAAATACAAAACCTTTTTCAAAGAAAGACATTTCAGTACTTCTAAAACCTATAGAAACCATACCAACAGCTTTATCTTCATTTACTTTTCCTTCTAATGTATGAAATAGTGCAGCATCTCCTTCTCTAAAAATTGATATATCAGATATTTTTATTTCTTTGTGTCCACCTTTTATTTTATCTTTTACTTTAAATGTTTTACCTTTATATGTATCTATTACTTCTTTTAATGTAGTTTTTCTAAATGATTTATATGGAACACCCATCATTATTTTTACTTCATCGGCTACAGCTATTTCATTAAGAGCGGCTGCAACTAATATTCTCATTGTAAAAGATGTTTTTGAATCATCAGAATTTCTAATAGGAGTTATACTTTCTTTTTCTGCTAGAGATCCTACAAAGTAACTAACACTTTCAAAATCTATATATATAGGGTCTGTATATTTTTCAAAATCTATATTTCTGCCATCACCAAATACAGATTTAAATAAACATTCTTTAACCATACCATTATACTTACTAAATCCTTTTACATAACCTCTTCCTATATCTAACCCTATAACTTGGTAATTTTCTTCCATTTTAATTCCTCCTAAGTAAATATTTGCTAATTATATTATATCATATAATTAATTAATATTTGAATTAATTATAAACAAAAATTCAACTATAAATTGACATTTTTTGTTTTTAAGTTTAAATTAGAACTTATTTTAATTCATTTTTAGTTTAAATATACACTATTACATTTACATAAACTTTTATTAGTTTATATTTAACTTGTTTTTAGTTTAAATATAGTTTATTTTTTTCATAGTATTTAAGTCTATTTTTCATGATTATTTACAATGTAATAGTAAACTTTTAATACTCTTTTGAAATTCATTTTCTTACAGACAATACTTTGATATAGTAGAGTAAATTATCCTGTATATCTAAAGTTATTACTTATAATATTATTTTTATTTATTCTAGTAGTTTTTATAATAATCAATACATACATTTTTATTTTATATTTTCTATATTAAAACTTAATTTTAGAATAAAAAGTTTCAATAAAAAGATTTTATGTGTTTTAATTTTGCATGAAATCTATGGAGTCATTTATTCTGTAAAGTCGTCTGTAATTTATATAAATATTTAAATGTGGAAATGAAAGAACTAGTCGAAAATTTTCACTGACAACACAAAGCCTTTCCTAAAAATACCCCTATGCTATTTTTACTTTACTTTATTAATTAAAATCATATAAATATTATTTTTTTAAATAAAGTATTACTTTTCACTAAACTTTTAAGCAACACTATTATATATAGCATAAAACAAACTATTCTATGCCTATTTTTACAAAACCCAGTATTTTCAATGATTTTAACGATATTTTTCATATTTTTGTCAGCAATACGTCAGTTAAGAATATAATTATGCCATATTCTAATACTGTTGCATTGTATAATTGAATGTTTTATTTTTTATAATTATCCTTTTCAGTCACTTTATAAATTTTTTAATTATGGATAGGTAAGCCTTTTTAATAACCATGATAAACAATATTTTTTAATGAATAGAATTTTTATAATATTACAATGATTGAAATTATAAATATAATAAGAAGAAATAAAAAATTAACTTTATTTTCCATTTTTCTATTGACTTATAGCATCATGCTATGTATAATATAATTATAGGAGGTGATGAGATGTCACAAAAACTTGAAAAGTTCGTCAAGGAACTTGACGAACTTAACAACTTAATCGAGAAGCTTAATAAAATGGTTAATTTAACTATTAAACTTCTTGTTAAAATAGGGTTATTAATAACAATATTAAATAATCTATTTTAATACTTTACTAGAAGGTAGTTCCTACCTACCTTCTAGTAACTAAATTATATCATTTTTGTGACTAATTATACAATGAAAAATAAAATATTAAAGCTTTTTCTAAATATTACAAAGTTATTAATAAAAATTATATTTTTAATATTAATTATATATATATTCATTAAAATAAATAAATAATAAAGGAGTTTTTAAAATGGATAATAAAAGAAAATTAAACATATCATTTGCAAAAGGTGGGGCAGGTTCAACATATACAAGGATAAGTCTACCTATTACGTGGGTTCGTGATATGGGATTAACTCAAGACGACAAGACTGTTGTAGTTGAATATGATGAACATAATCAAACTATAACAATTAAAAAATATGATGAGTTCACAGACAATGAACTTTAATTATTGATAGACTAGATTGAAATAAATCTAGTCTATTTTTATACTTAATTCGTATTTTTATATTGACTAATTTTATTTCGTGTATTATAATAGACTTAAGATAAGAATTAATCTTATCTATACAATTTAATATTAGGGAGGTGTGCCTAATGAAATTAACCAAAGACAAAATAAAAGAGCTTATCGAGTTGTGTCACCAACTTGAAAAGCTCATAGTACAAGTGATTAAATCACTTGAAACAATATTTATTGCCTTAGTTTCTTTGTTTGGCTGGATTACTATACTAAACTACATACTAAAATAAACTTAGTAAAGTAATCTTACAATATATCCATAGTAATATTATTATGGATATATTGTAACACACCTAATATTAAAAGTAAATGAGGTGATTTAATGAATCAACACATTAAAACTACAGTACAAATAGTAAAAGTATTAGGCTTATTATTCTTCTTATATTTTGCATTAAAAGCAATCTATATTGTTTATTTTTAAAATTAATGAGGTGATAATATGAAAATTAATAAGTTAAAAGATTTAAGAACATCTAAGAAAATTACACAATATGATATGAGCCAAATGTTAGGAATAAAAGAAAGAACTTATCAGAATAAAGAAAATGGGAAAACATCATTTACGATTGAAGAATTTGAAAAGATATATAAATATTTAGAGATAAACCCTTTAGAATTACTTGATTAGAATAGATTTTTAATAAATTTTAAAGAACTACTTGACATATAGTAGTTCTTTTTTTGTATAAGTTACCCACAGGAATCCATGTTATAATATTAAAACATAACTAAAATATACAGAAAAGAGGGTTAACTATGGATACTGGTATAATCAATTTATTAGAAGAATTAAAAACTGATATTAAAGAAATTAAAACTTCACAAAATAAAATAAGTACGGATATTATTGAATTAAAAAGTAATCAAGATAAAATAGTAAATCAAATTGACTTATTGAAGCTTGTTCAAAGTACTAGTAATTCAGATGATAGTATTAGTATGAAATCAGTTGAAACGGCTATATTAAAAATGGAAAGTAATACAAATAAATTCAATAATAAGTTATCTATTTTAGAAAGTATAATTATAAATAATTGGAAGGAACTTCTTGAACTTAAAGGTTTTGAATAATAAGCAACTTTTTACTTGCATATTTTTACTCATAATAGTATAATATAATTAAGGTAGTACTTAACACTACCTTATACAATTTAATATTGGGGGTGTCTTAAATGATAACCAAAGACAAAATAAAAGAGCTAATCGAGTTGGTCGCACAACTTGAAAAGCTCGTAGTTCAGATGATTAAATCGGCTGAACAAATAGTTTTTGCTTTAATCTCATTTATAGGCTTGTTATACATATTAATGAACATGATTAATAACTAATAACAAGATACAATATACTTATAAGTAGTATATTATAGGTATATTGTAACACACCCAATATTAAAAGTACAAGAGGTGATATAATGAAACTTAATAAGTTAAAAGAGTTAAGAGAACAAAAAGGTTATACTCAACAAACATTAAGTACTAAAATGGGTATGAGCATAAGAGCATATGCTTATAAGGAAAATGGTCATAGAGATTTTTCAGTAGAGGAACTAGAACAAATACTATATTATTTAGATATAAATGCAAATGAATTATTAGAACCACATAGAAAAATGGACTAGTTTATAACTAGTCTATTTTATTACAACAATATATTGTACAAGCCATTTAAATCCATTCTAAGCACGTTCCAATACACTCGCCTTGTTCATACATTTAGTTTTTAGAATCGAATATGAAAAATAAGCTAAAATATATAATTCTAATTTATAGTAATTTGTTTATTCTTACAATATTGTCAAATTTGACAAAATACTATTCTTAAAATATTATATAATATATGTAGTAAAAAGGAGTGATAAAATGAAACTTGATAAATTAAAAGAATTAAGAGAAGAACATGGTTATAGTATGCAACAATTTGCTACTTATATCGGTTTAGCAACCACAACATACAAAGACAAAGAATCTGGTAAAAGAAAATTTAAAGTTGAGGAATTAGAAAATATTATTAATTTTTTAAATATTAATCCTTTGGAATTACTAGACATAAAAGAAAAAGAATAATTTTTATATAATGCCGGTCGTAAAATCGTTGACAAATAGCGACCGTTATTATATAATTAAAACATAGAAAGGAGAAAGTTTAAAAATAAAAGTCGTAAAATCGACCATAAAATGCGCATTAAAAACTTAATATGACATAGCAGTTGTTAAGTACTGCATTATCAAAAACACATCAAGTATTTAGTAAAATAATTTACGGATTGTTTTATTAAGTACTTGAATATAGTACTTAGAATTATGTTATAATAATAAAAGGAGCGTGGTCGTGATGGAAAATAAGATACTAGAATTATTACAAGAAATGCAAGGCAGTATCAAAGAAATGCAAGGTAGCATCAAAGGGATACAAGGTGAAATCAAAGGAATTAATACTAGACTTGATGGCATGGAACATGATATTAAAGACTTAAAAACTGGACAAGTTGAAACTAACAACAGACTTGATATAGTAGAATCTCAATTAAACGAGAATACTCAAATTCTTAAAGCACTAGAACATAAAGCAGATGTAAGCAAAGCAGAACATGACAAAATGTCTTTTGATATATTACATATTCAAGGTGATATATCAGAGATTAAACAAGATTTAAATGCAACACAAATTATAACATCTAAAAATTGGTCTGATATAGAAAAACTTAAATCAATTAAATAAGTAGTACATAAAAAGACACTTGAATTATTGAGTGTCTTTTCTATAACTCTTTAATGTGATATTATTATTCTATAATAATATTACTAGGAGGTATGACATGAATTTAGCTAGACTTAAAGAGTTAAGAGTAGAAAAGAAGTTTACACAACAACAATTAAGTACTGCTATAGGAATAACTTTTAAAACATATTCAAAAAAAGAAAATGGACATAGAGAGTTTACAATTAGTGAGTTTGAAAAGATTTGCTTTGTATTAGATATAGAACCATCTGAGTTGTTAGAAATAGAAATGTAAAAATTTTTTAATAAAATATCTACAAAAACATATTGTATTATTGGCGAATATGTAATATAATAAAATCAAGAAAAGTACAAGAGGGAATAATAACAAAATATAACTCGCCGTTTTTACCATATTAAATAAGCGAATAATTAAAAGGGGAATAAATCATGAAAAAATTAATAACTAAGATAAAATTGTTGTTTAGAAAGGATTTAGATAGTAGTTATTGGAGTAATACAGAAAGTATTTTATTAAAGTATGGAAACATCAATCAATTAGAATTATTGAAACAGGCTAATAAATTATAGGGGGTAATAATATGAAAAAATCATTAAAAATATTAGGAATACTTGTGTTAACTACAATGACAATAATAGTATCAAATGTAGAGAAGGTTATAAATTCAAGTGATGTTACAGGGCAAAAGACACATAATGTATATGTAGAAGGTAATGACAAATATATGCTATTTAAAAATGGAAAAAGCTTGTTGCTAGGGAATGAAATTATATATTATAACACTCAGAATAACATTGAAGACATTAAAATATATTAATAAAATAATTACTTTATAGAAGGAGTTAAAATGTTAATAAATAAGGCTAAAGGCATTAATGTATCACTTGAAACAAGTAACTTAAGAGAATTCAAAGGATATGTCAAAGATTTAAGAAAAACATTATCAGAATAAAATAGATGAAGTTACAGAATATCAACTAGATAAATTATATTACAAAATTGATAATACAGATATATTTGACTTGAAATAGAAAGAAATAAAAAAGTATATAGATAGTTTAATTTTGATACTTGATTTTATCTTTATGAAGATGTAATTAAAAGAATGATTTTAATAAGATAAACAGTTTATCAAACTGCTATCATTATAGACATAATACTAGAAATCAATTGATAATGATAGTGATTTGATAAAAAGATTTTAAAGAGTATAAAAATTAAAAGTTATAAATCCTTAAGATGATTTTTAAATAGCTTACAATGGCTTGTATGAGTTCGTAATTATTAAACTAGGAGGATGTAAAGATGAAAAATTTAAAAAGTATGATTATGGGAATAGTATTGGGTTTAATTATTGTTGGAGTTGCAGGAGCAACAAAAGTTAAGGCTGCTGAATTAGATAATTTTTATGTAGAGCCTACAGATATAGTTTTAGAAGATGAAAGTATAATTCTATATGATACTAAAGAGCAAGTTTATAATTTCTATCCAGTTTGTCTAAGTGACTGGAACTATAGCTTTGATAATAAAAAAGATTTAGATAACGCAGTAGAGACTTATAAAGAGTTATCAAGTAATGTAAGTCATCCAAGTGATGTATATATAGTTAACAGTTAAATGACAATGGAAACATTAAAGTGTTTCTAATCGATGGAAGTTCAATTGTTTATATAAAACAGGATAATAAATATTATTTTTATCCTTCTTGTATGGGTGATTGGTATTTAACATTAGATAGTAAAACCGATTTAAGCAATTGTGTTAACACTTATGTAGAATATTCTTATATATTGTTAGATGGAGGTGTTGCAAGTGAATAATAATGATAAGTTATCTATATTAAATCAATTAGAATATATAGAAAATGATATTGATGCAAGAAGTGAAATGATTGAAAAATTTAAGGACTTATTGGTCAAATATCCAAAGAGTAGAGATATAAGAAGATATATAAAACAACAAACTCAATTTTTAAATGGTATTAAATATGTATATGATAATTTAAATATTTTAAAGAACATGGTAAATAGCGAAAGGAGATGAAAACATGGTTAGATATTATGATAATACTTAATGAATGTAAAAAGGAATTCTGTACCTCGCAAGTATAGAATTCCTAAAAAATTGATACATTAACAAATTCAAAGTTATTATATCAATTTTAAAATTAAATTGCAATTCAATATTAGAAAAGTGTAGTTACTATTTAAAAATTTAAAATAACTACATCACATAATTTAACTTTAAAAGGGGAGATGGAACAAGTGAATAGATTAAAAATCAAAGGAAAACAAACGTTTATGGATTTAGAAATACCTATTATAGAAGGTGGCTTTGGTGAAGATAAAAAATGTATGTCAGATAAGACTATAGCTGAAATACATAATCAGCCTAATAGAAAAATAAGAGAGAGAATAAAAGACAATATAAAAAGATTCAAAGATGACATAGATTATATAGATATTAAACGTGTCCTTGAGACGGACACGTTGCTAGAATTAGGTTATGCCAAGCAATCCATAACTCAAGCTGATAATATATTTTTATTATCTGAAAGAGGATATTCAAAATTAATTAAGATAATGGATACTGATTTAGCTTGGGAGATTCATGATAAAATAATGGATGAATATTTTAGTATGAGAGAAAAGTTAAATGACCCTTTTGAAAACTTATCTCCAGAGTTAAAAGTTATAATCAAACTAGAACAAAGACAAACGGAACTTGAGTCTGGTCAACAGGAGTTAGAAGAAAAAGTTAATGTCCTATATGATTTTTCTACCATAGACTACAATCAACAAGAAACTATTAGAAGTTTGGTAAATAGAAGAGTAATACAAGTATATCAATGTTTAAATTTTTCAGCTTATGAAGATGCTAAATTAAGAAAAAGAGCATACTTTTCACTATGGAAAGATTATAGAAAAAAATTGGGTGTTAATAGCTATAAAAACACTGCTAAAAAGAACTATGACAATGCAATTAAATTCATAGAAAATTGGGAACCTAATTATGATTTAAGCAATGAAATATATATGTTTCAAAAAGTTAAAAATATATAAGAATAATGATTGGAGATTATTATGATATATTATATAAAAGATATACATACTATAAGTCTATATGATGCTTTTAGATGGCATACAATGGGATTGTCATTCATTATTAAAGCTGGTAAATTTAAAGGTTTTACAATGTAACTAAATAATTGAGAAGAGAATTATGATAACATTCTTTTCTCAATTAAATATCATTATTAACAAATAAAGTTCAAAAGATAGTGTAAAAGATAATACTTTTTGCTAATATTATTAATATAAAATAAAGTTAAAAATGGAGATGAATATATTGATTGAAAATAAATTTATAGAAAAATTAAAATATACTAAAAACATACCAAACTCTTTATATAAAGACTTAAGACATAACTTTTTATTTCATTCAAATAAGATAGAAGGAAGTACATTTACAAGTGAAAGTTTACAAGATTTGATTGAGTACAACATTGTAAAAGGTGACCATACTTTAGATGATGTTATAACAACAGTAAATTCAAGTTATGTATTTGAAACTGTAATAGATACTTTAGGAGAATGTTTGACAGAAAAATATATAAAAGATTTACATCGTCAACTTATGTACAACTCAAGTATCCATAATATGGGACTATCTGGTGTATATAAAAAAATACCAAATAGAATAATAGGAACTAATAGTGTATTAGCTCAGCCATTTGAAGTAGAAGCAAAGATATTAGAACTTCTTGAATGGTATAATAATCTAAAAGATATTACATTAAAAGATTTAGCAGAATTTCATTATAAATTTGAAATCATTCATCCTTTTCAAGATGGTAATGGAAGAATAGGAAGATTTCTATTACTTAAACAAATACTTGAGAATAATTTGAAATTAGTTATAGTATCAAGTGATACTGTAGATGATTATAGACAGGCTTTAAAAGGTTGCTATAATGAATATTATAAACCTCTAGAACAATATTTTGAAAGTTTAGATGACTACAAAGAAAGAAATAAAGATTTGTGGAATTTTTAATTGTAGGAGGAATTATATTATGTTAGACAAATATACACTAATGTTTAAAGATATTCCCATAGGTGATTTTATTTATGATGAAGATAAAGATAAATTTAGTTTTAAATTGTATGATACAGTAGATAATATAAATTATTTGCCACCACTACTATATGACTACACAGATTTAATGCTTGATTATCAACCTAATGATAAGAATATAAGAGATTTTATAGGTGATAGAGTCATGCCAGAAGAAAGACATGGGTTAAATAGTATACTAGAAGGTCTTGGATTAGATTTTTATGACCCTTGGGAGATATGTAAAAAATGTCATGGTTGTTCACATGAAGATTATTGGTGGCTAAAAAAAGAAGGTGATAATTTTGATTGGAGAGAATATCATCAAAGAGGTTAATCCATATTTTTAAATTATTATGAATAAGTGTCCAAAAATGCAATTTCCATTCGTTATATATTTAAAGTTGAATATATAAGGAGGTTGTTTTATGAAATTAAAAAACTTAAAAAAATCAATTGCTATTGCTCTAACAGCTATAATGTTGGGTATACCTTTGATGAGAACCACATATGCACTAGACGAAGATAATTATACAAGCCAACAAGAAATTCAAGAGGAACAATCTAACAATCCTCAAGAAAGAATAATCTTTGCTATTCCTGCTATAGCAATAGCTCCATCAGTTTTTGCTGCTTTAGGAATAACTGCTGCTACAGGACTTACAATATATGATATATATCGTGTATCAAAAAGTACTGCAAATGAAATTGACAACGCGTGGAAAAAGATACCACAGAAGCTAAAGGATGCAGATGGAACAGTTGGCATTGGGAAGTTTGATAAAAGATTGAAAAATGGAGTTAGAGAAAATTCAAAAACAGGTTGGAAAATAGACCCAGATAGAGATGGTCATAAAGGTAGCAAGTGGAAATTAAAAGATAAAAAAGGTAATAGAATTGGTTCATTAGATTCTGAAGGAAGGGTTGTTGGTAAGTAGTGGATTTAGAAAAAAAAATACATAAGCATTTTAAAAATTTAATTATAAGTAGTGACTGTGCTGAGAACATAGAAGAACATTCATTATGGATAGATACTGAACTTATGTCACCAGATTTATTGGAAAAAAATATTAAATTTATAGATAGATTCCCTAAAAGAATGAATGTAGATTCTCCACATAATGTTTTAGAAATCTTTTTTGATTTATATTCTGACAAATCTAACTATCTTTTTGAAGAATATAAATTTTTAAAAACAACACTATTATTACTTAACTATAGTAACGATATTATTATAAGTACAAATTATATTGATTATAAAAAAGAGTGTGAAAATATTGAAGATGTAATAGCAGAAGAAGATATTGAAAATTTAAAAATTATTAAGAATAACCTATTTCAATTTAAAGATATTAAAAATGATTATTTTGCTATTAATTCATTGTTGAAATTAGCCTTTAGAGAAAAGATATTTATAAATATATTTTTATTAGATTTAAAAATATCTTTTGATATAAATAGTTTGGCTGTAATGATATACATAGAGAATAGTACAGATTTTATAAATACAATAGAAAAAATTTGTTCTATTGAAGGTCTTTATTTAAGAAATAATTAATTTAAAAATATATAATACTAAAAAAATGTCCTAAAATATATGATATATTTTAGGATATTTTTTAGTTATAATTTTAAATATAACCTATATTAATAAGGAGAAAAAAATGCTTAAAATATTATTTATTTCATTAGGGATTTGTATAATTATTAAATTATCTATTTTGATATTTAAAGACTCATTAAAGTTTTTAAATATGTTTGATAATAAAAAGGAGAGTTTTATTGGGTGGATAATTTTATGTATTCTAAGTTTAATTATCTATTGTTTGATAGATATAATATTGTAAAAAAATGATAGAATCCAGAAATATATGTAGATAAAAGATAGAATTAAAAGATGAACATAGTATGACAATCGTAATCTCATATAGTATACTTGATTTAGAGGTGATTAGAATGACTTGGAACGATTTGAAAAATAATGATATAACATATATAGTTGAATATATTAATAATAAATTAAATGATAATAAGAGTTTGACTAAAGTTGCCATAGAGCTTGGCGTGTCTGAAAGTAGTATAAGAAAATATCTCACTAAAAGAGGTTATAAGCGTATAAATGATGAGTATATATTTATTGGTGACAATGGTATGACAAATGTAGTAAATAATAAATCACAGAGTAACAATGATACTATATTTAATATGACAATAGAAGATGACAACAGTCACAACATAGTAATTGACAATCAATTTAAAAATAATATTATTTCTTTAGCAAAAGACTATGACAAGATACAAGATGTTTTGAATTGGTTTGATAAAAAAGATGATACAAATGTTATAGAAGTTATACAAGATGGAATTAAAATTGATTTACCATCTAAAGACGCTATAAGGACTACTGTTAGATTAAATAAAGACGCTTGGAATTTATTTGATGAGTTTTGTGAAAAATATAGAGAGTTTAATAAGTCTGATTTAATGAGTATGGCATTATTAGAATACATAAAAAAGTATGATAAATAAAAATGACAATAAAATTGTAGTTTTAATATAAATAATCTCAAAATAATGAGGTTATTTTTTTATTTTTTATTTAAAGCAGAGAAGGTATTGTGTTATACTGTATATATACTTAAAAAAAGGAATGTTTGAATATATGAATTATAATTTAAAAAATGAAAATGTATTATCAGAATTACTCCAAGATGAAGCTGAAAAAACAAGAATTGGCGTTCTAAAGGTTTATAGAGTATTAATACTTTGGTTTGCTAAAGAAGGAAAGCTTATTGAGAAAAAAAATGATTATGTTGTTGAAATGTTAGATAGTGATAAAGAAAAAATTGTAAAAGATATGAGTGAAAATAAAACATATAATGCTATAATGGCTATAATTTTTAAAGTTAATAAAATATTTAAAACTTTAAATTATGACATTCACTTTTCGAAACCTAAAAATTTAGTTGCTGAGTTTGACCTATCAAAATATCTTACACATAATGAAGTTATTTCTGTATGTAGTAAATTGACTAATGCACAAGATAAATTTATTATCTATGCAGCTTTTTGTGGGCTTATTGGTAAAGATGCTGAAGACATAAGGGGTATAAAAATAAAAGACATAGATTTAGAAAAAAGGTTAATAAAATTAAAGGATACAGAGTTTAAATTGGACAAACTCTTATCTGATTTTACAAAAGAAACATTAGAGCAGAAAGAATACAAACAATATCTAGAGCAAGATAGTAATGCGGCTGAATTTTATCTATTTAATTCTAATTCGGAATATCTGATTAAAACTAAGCCAGATGCCCGATATGGAAATGGATTAAAAGAGATAGGATATTCAACAATTCGTAAAAGATTGCTTATTATAAATGATTATTTAGACAATAAAGTACAATTGAATTTCACTAACTTAAAAATTTCTGGTATTATGCATCAAATGCAAGTAAATGAAAAAAAATATACTCAATCTGGTTGTTGGACTAACAAAAGTTTGAAAGAGTTCAAAGAAGATAACAAATTAAATTTTAAGATACAAGAAGTTTTATCTATTTATAAGCAAAAATATATTAAGGAGTAACCTTATGAGCAAAGATATTAAAGAAAACATAAGTAATGAACAGAAAGATCTAAATAAAATAAATTTAATTTATCATATTATATATGATAATGATAGATTTAAAATGATAACAAGAAAATATTTTGAAATTTTTAGATTGAAAGGTATGTCCGCTGAAGAAATAAGTTTAAAATTTGAAGAATTCCTATATAAAATAATTTATGATAAATTCAAATCTATATATTCAAGTACTGAGGTTAAAAAACTAAGAAGCTATGAGAATATGTCTTCATGGAAATTAAAACAAAGATGGGCTAAAATGGCTCTTGATTCATTAGGGAAAAAAAGTAAAAAATATTTAAAAAATGAATTAGACACTGTTAAAAATGAGTATATAAAAACTGGCAGAATTATAAGTGCTGGGGTAAAAACACCAGAAGAGTTATTAGATACAAGAAAAGACTTTTTAGAGAAATGGACTTCTAACAACACATATAATATCTGTGATTATCCATATTTACAAGAGTTAAGTGAAAGTAAAATAACTTCTGCATTTACTCATGATATTCTTATTTGTATAACAGAAATATTAAAGAATGAATATGATTTTGATGTTAATAAAATAGAAATCAAAACTCCTCCACATTTAGCACCTGGTATATTTTTACCTATAACAAAAGGTAAAAAACATACACATATAAATGTTAAGAGAAATAAAGATTCTTATTTATCAGAAGATTATCAAGCTAAAAGTTTCTTAGGAATACAAACCAACTTTTCTTATGAATTTTCATTTCATCAATCTTTAGATGATGTCGTTGAGAATTTAAAACTTGAACTTATAAATCAAGAAACAGAAAAAAAGGCATTACCTAAAATATATCTAGACAAACAAGACTTAGAAATAATAAGATTTGTATATACTTATAGCCATATGCATTCTTTTGCATTTTATCTTGGTGACTTAATTAAATATTTAGGTCTTTCTGATGGTAAGAACAATTACACTAATATAAGAAATAGATTGTTAAAGTTACCTTATTATACTTTTTACGTAAATCAAATCAAAGATACTGGAGAATTAAAATCTGAAATGAGTTTCAACTTATTTTCAAGGGTAATGATTTCAAAAGATGAAAATGACAGAGAATTTATAGAAGTTACAAAGTCTTTAATCAAAGAAGTTGAAAAGGTGAATACAGATATAATGTATAAAAATGAGTTAAAAAAATTAACACTTGTACAATCTATTAATTTAGCTTATTTTTTAGAAGGAAAAAGATATACTTTAATCTCATCTGGTGAGAATATTAGAAATAAAAGTTTTAGATATAATATAGAAGACATAAAGTTTGATGTCCACTTAAGTAATAAAAAAACTCTTAAACAAAATATGGATTATCTTGAAGCTGGTTTTAATGAAATAAAGGAAAACCAGTTTATAATAAAAGATTATAAAAGAGGATTATCGCATTTTGATGTTTTCTTCTATGAGGATGTCGAAAAAAGAAAATTACTTATAAATAATACGATTTTATCCTTACCAGATTATATAGTTGATAAATAAAAAAAGCAAAAAGGCTATCTCAGCTCCGTACTTATCAAATTATTAATTTTTCAAAAAAGCAAAAAGGCTATCTCAGCTCCGTACTTATCAAAAAATAGCCTTTTTTTGCTTAAAAATCATGTCGAAAAATTTTTTTTGTTTCTAATTATCTCCATTTACCACAAAAAATTATCTTTGTATTCTTTGAAAATAGTGCTGTTCAACAAAATGGCTATACCAGCTCCGTACTTCTGAAAAGCCATTGCAATTACTATATTTGATAAGAATGGCTATACCAGCTCCGTACTTCTGAAACATAGACATAAACCTAACTTTTGGGTAATATAAGTCTAAGTAAAAAAGTTTTATCCAAAAAATGGCTATACTAGCTCCGTACTTCTGAAATTATTGATTTTTCAAAGGAGAAAATTATGAGTATTAAATATAAAGATAAAGAATTCGTACTTGTAGAAAAAAAGAATATAAATGAATTAGATAGCTCTAATATAAAATATATTGACCTAAAGGACAAGCAGTATTATGTCGTTACACAAGGTAGAAGAAGTAAGAGATTTAATAATGAAGATGTAAGTAAAATAAAAAAAGACTTAAATAATGGTATGAGTCTAAGAAAATGTGCTGAGAAATGGAATTGTAGTACAAGAACCATACAAGACATAAAACAAAATAAGTACTAGCGAGGTAGCATTTACATTTTACCTCATTAATATTATAATATTCTTATACTATAAAGGAGTTGATTTCTATGAAATGGTCAGAGGTTAGAAACTTATATCCTAATTCATTTGTAAAATTAGAAATTTTGGAATCGCATATACAAAATGAAAAGGAGTATGTAGATGAAGTAGCTCTTATAAAAGTTATTCCTAACAATAAAGAGGCTTTAAAAGAATTCAACAGATGTAAAGATAAAGAAATTGTATATAACACCAAGAATAAAGAATTTGTAATAGATATCATAAAACATATTGGTATAAGAAGAGGTTTGTAGTATGAAAAATTTCAAATATAAAAATGGACTATTATATACAGATATAGAAATCTTAATTGAAAATAAAAGTATCCTTGTAAAAGATATGATCATTGATACTGGAGCATCTCATACTATAATATCTTCTTCTTATTTAGAGGAATCAGATATTGGATTTAATGATGATGATACAATTGTAAAGGCTTCTGGTTATGGTGGGACTGTTCAATATTCAGTAAGGAAATTAGTTAATAAGGTTGCTTGTGGTGATATAACTCTTGAAAATATAAAATTAGATTTTGGAGAGATTGACCCAGAAGAAAAAGTAAATGGTTTATTAGGATTAGACTTTTTAATAAATGCTAATTTAATTATTGATTTGGTAGATAATTTATTAATACAAAAATAAAACATATTTATATAAGGAGTTATCACAATATGAGTATTAAATATAAAGATAAAGTAGTCTTTATTGTAGATAGTTCGAAAAAAGAGAAGCTAGATAAAGCTGGAATTGAATATGAGACTTTAGAAAATGAAAATTATTATGTAGTCCAGCAAGGTAGGAGAAGCAAAAGATTTAATAATGAGCAGGTAAAAAAAATAAAAAATGATTTAGATAATGGATTGAGTATAAGAAAAGCAGAGCAAAAGTATAACTGCGGCAGAAATACTATCATGAAAATCAAAAAAAATGAGTACTAATGTTACACATTCTTACAACATGTAACCATATGTGTTATAATAATTTTATAGAAATATTACTAAGAAAGGAGGATTATAATATGCAAGAATTAAAACCAGTTGCTAGAATATCAAAATCAAAATTAAAAGATATCTTAGATGTTTTTAAAACTTCTATAAGAAAAGTAGAAAAAATAGACTATTCCGCTTGTAATTCTTGTGCAATAAAAAATAATCCTTCTTTTGATAGTAATAAATTAAATGACTTCTGCTCAAATTGTCCTAAATTAAACACTATATCAGAGTTTTCTTATGTTACAGAAAAAGAAACAGAAATAGGTACAATAGAGATTGTAACTAATGTAAATAAACATATTACTTTAAGTAAGAGTGCTATAAAGCAATATCTAGCATATCATTTTATAGTATCTAATAAAAACTATGTTAGAAAATCAATATCATTTCAAAACATAGCTGATATATGCAATATCTCTGTTGTTACAGCAAGACATAATCATAATGTATTATTACAAGTTGGATTAGTTTATTCTACAGAGATAAAAAGAGGTAAATTTGATATAGTCATAGATGAAGAGTACAAAAATCATCTTAAAAAAGAAGATGGTGGAAAAGGTTACTTGACTATGTCATTAGATACTTTAACTCACCTATTAAGTTTTGAAAATGTAAATGAGTTAAAACTTGAAATTAAAAAATTAGTTTGGGCTGATGCTAAAGGAAGTAAATTAGGTAAGAGAATACGATTTAAAAAAGATAATCTTATCTCTATACTTCCAGAGTACATAAAGAAATCAAACAAGCGTATAGATACCTTTCTAAGAAGCACTAAAACTTTATTTGATATAAGTAATGATACAATAGATACAAAGCGTTATGAGACGAAAGAAAGCATCTCAGAGAAATATACAGAATCTGTAAGAATAAAAATATTAAAATTCTTTGATGATACAGGATGCTCCTTGAGTTCTAATTATAGTAAAGTATTATCTCAGTTAAATTTAGATAGATATAATTTATTTGAAGAAGATTTAAGAAATAAATTAGAAATAGAAAAAGATATTATTATAAATGACTTAGTTGGATTAGCAGTACAATATGGAGTTAATAGAGTACTAGCAGCATTAGATTATATGTTTAATAAATATACAGTTGACGAAGAAGATACAAACTATAATGAGATACGTAATCCAGGAGCATTTATAAGAACATTGATTGTTCAGAGCATAAATAAGAATGGAAGTTTAGCAATAGCAATTTAATATATGGAGTAGTTCAAAAAAATTGATTTTGACTACTCCTATTAGTGTTTGTATTCAAATAATAAAATACTTAAATAGAGCTATAAAGAGTGTAAAATCTATATTAGCTCTATTTTTTTATGCTTATTTTAATTAAATTATATACACAATAGAAAGTTTTTTATACATATTAATAACTTAATTTTCCAATAAGAATATATAATTATTCAATTTCTTAAGAAACTTATTCTAAAAAAACAACAATACATCAACAACATATTATTATTAAAATTTATATTTTATTGTACTAATTGCAATTACTATAATTAGTAGCTTATTATTATTTTCTAATTATTGATTTAAATTTCTGTTTTAATTGTTATTATTAATTTCTGTTTTAATCAATGAACAGTATCTATTTAACATTTATTTAACTAATTATAAAAATATAATAACAACTTTACTCTTCTAAATTTTCTTGCTCATTTATCAATTTATTTTTTAAGGATATAACAATAACTTAAAAGTTATATTTGAATGACAATTTATAAGTAAAGAATTAACAAAATTATATTAATATAAAAATTAGCTCTACAGACATAAAATGATAAAAAAAGTATTTATAATACAACAAATTACAATAATTACCAAAATTCAGATATCAAAAATATATAATATTTATTAAATATATATTTTGAGGAGTGATTATTATGGTAATAATTATTTGTGAAAATGATGATATGCAAAGAGATATCATTCATGACTTTATTAAGATTTTTTTAAAGAAAATAAAAATAAAACAATATGAAGTTTTATTATTTAAAAATGTAGAAGAACTTTTAGAAAAAGATTCTAAAAAAGTAGATTTAGTTTTAATGGATCTAAACTTAGAAGATAAAAATGAATTTGAAATATCAAAAGAAATTAGAAAAAGAAATAAAAATGTTAAGATTATATTTACTACTGAATCTAATGAAGATGTTGTTAAAGAATATGAAATAAATGCATTTAGATACCTAATAAAACCAATATACTACAAAAATTTTGAAAAAATAATGATTGATTTTGCTATTGATTGGAGAAAAAGAGAGGCTGTTATTTATATAAAAAAAAAGAAAAAAATCATAATAATAGAAGAAAGAGATATTTTATTTGCAGAGATTGTTAAAAGAAAATTAAAGGTTATAACAAAAACAGATGAATATATAATAAATGAAAAACTTGATATATTTGAAGAAAAGCTAAAAGAAGGGATTTTTTTTAGATGTCACAAAAGCTATCTTATAAATTTGTTACAAGTTAATAATTTGAACTATAATTTTGTATATTTAACAGAAAATAATATAAAAATTAAGGTAGCTCCTAGAAAAGCAAAAGAATTAAAATTTTATTTATCAAATATATTGAGAGATAGAATTTGGTAAATAATTTGTTTAAAAGAATCGAATGTATGTTCTTGATGATTTATAGAGAAAGAGTTATAATATTATTATGTAGGAAAATAGGAAAAAAATTAATATTTTTGTATTTTTTGTTATCATTTGCGATTTTAGTATTGAACTTTTCTAAAAAAAATCTTATTATTTAATCAAGCAATCTACTTTAATAGAGTAGGTATTTATTAAAAAAATACATATATGAAATATTCATTTCAGATGCAGATAACTTCAATTTTACTAAATGCTGAGGGATTTTAGTTTCTTTAAGAACAAATGTTCCTGAAATGGGAATAGAGTGAGGAGATGATTGGGTAAAAAGTATTAACTTTATAATTATTTTATTTATTATATGGGGGGATTTAATGAAAAAGCAAGTTACAGAAGAAATACTTAAGATGCTCAAAAAAATGGATTTATCTTCTTTACTCATAATTAAAAGTTTTATATCTAAAATAAAATAGCCCTTCTAGGGCTATTTACTTAGTTTATTTATTATTTTTTGTACAACTTCTCTTTCATCATCTGTAAGTTCTGCAAATGTTAAAAAGACTTTTTTCAAGAATTCATCATTACTTGAAAATGTCTTACCCATCATTGCTGCTAATTCAATATCATCTATATTTTTAAATATTTTTCCATTTCCATTTCGTAACCAATCTTCATTTACATTAAAAACCTCACATATTTGGTAAATATGTCTTTCAGTGATATTTCTCTCTCCATTTTCAAGTTTTGATATTGACGCAGATGTTAATTTTAATTTATCACCAAATTCTTTTTGTGATAATCCTAATTCTTTTCTTAATTTTTTTAGATTATATATCATTGTGTTCAATATATCACCTCCATTAATTAAATTATACAATTCGGTATTGACAAAGTCAATATATTCAGTGTATTAGGTAAACAAAGTATAAAACATATTGACATTGTACAGTATAAGATATACAATGTAATTATAACAAAGTAAATATAAAAATATACAAAGTCAAGAAAGAGGCGAGTTATGGTTGATGAAAAACATAAAGAATTAATAAAAATGTTGTCTTTATTTAAAAAATTGAAAAATATAAATCAAAATTTGGTTTATAAATTATCTTTGGAAATTATATCAAATAGAAAAAATATAGAATGTCATAAGTATAATAAGATTAAGTGCCAGAATAAAAAGATTCATTAGTAAATGAAATGAATATATCAAAAATAGGAGAATCATATGATCAGAGAAATATTAAATAAAAAAGGAAGTCTTTTGAACTTATCAAGTGAATATCTCACAGAGCAAGATTATATTAAATTTCAAAAATGGTATATAAAAAAATATAAAAAAGAAAATGCTTATACAGCCTCTATAGATGAGTATTTAAATTATAAATATGATAAAGAGTTATTAAAATATGTATTAGATTTAAAATTTCAAGAAGCAGTAGAAGCCTTGTAAATATTAAAATTTAGTAAATTTAAAGGAATGATGAAAAATGGATAATAAAGAAATAGAATTAACACAAGATGATATAAAAAATACTATAGTTGCTTTAAATACTATAAAATATGTTTGTATCAAGTCTAAGCACTGCAAAAACTGTCCAATTGGACATATGATAAAAATTGATGAATATAATTGTTTACTATCAGAATTAATTGATAATGGAATATTGCCTGTAGATTGGAAAATAAAAAAAGTATCAAGATTATTAGATACAACATTTAGCTAACAATTTCTTTTGAGGAGTATAAATATGAAGAAGAAAATGATAAGAATAAAAAAATGTGAATGTGGTGGAGATATATTTAAATTAAGTACGAAAATAGGATTTATTTATCAATGTAAAAAATGTGGAGAAATGTATAAATAAAAATTTCAAGTAATAAAAAAGTAAATAAAATAAATGATATGACGAATAATATACCCAGTAGATTTAAGGAGGAAAAAATGCAAGAAGCATTATTTGTAAAAAACATCTTCAAAAAACTAAAAAGTACATCAAGCAGAAAAGAAAAAATAAATATATTAGAAAAAAATAAAAATAATGGTATGTTTGTAACCTGTTTACAATTTCTTTTAGATGCAGGTATTTTAACTGGGTTATCTAAAAAGAAACTATCTAAAAAAATAGGGAATATTGAGTGTAAAAAAATATATAGCATATATGATATGATTGATTATCTATCTGAAAATAATTCTGGAAGAGATGTTGATATAAAAACAATACAATTATTTTTAGAAAAAAATAAAGAACTTGAAGAATTTATAATTGGTATAGCTACAAAAACAATTAAATTAGGGATTTCTTGTAAAACTGTAAATAAAATTATGCCAGGTTTAATAAAGGAACATTAAAAATGTTAATTAAAAAATAAAGTAGATTTTGCAATGGAAGGGAGAGTGTATATATGAGTATGATAATAGTAGCTAGTGTAGATGAAGAGGAAATGATTTTTAGAACAGAAATTAAAAAACTAGAAGAAGGAAATGAAGTAGTTGCATTTGTGAATGGAACAATGAAAATAGCTATATTTAAGAGGTTTATAGATAAATGTGAAGACTATATAAAAGACATAGCTTTTCAAAAAATTGATTTAAATAGATATAAAGAAATTGTAAAAAAAGAAAATGACAGAGTAAAAAATGAGTTTAAAGATATGTGTATAAAACAATCTGAACTTATGATCAGTAAAGAAATAGATGATTATTTAAGGATATGTAGATTTAATTATAATAAAAATAAATTTACAAAATATGTAGATGACACAGAAATATCAATATATAAAAGTGAAAATAAACATTTACTTCATATTTTTTCATATAAAAACTCAATATCAACTAAGATTGATATAACTAATAAAGGTCTGATTACAATAATAAAAATAATTAATAAATACATATTGAAGGAAAGTGATATAAATTTTTAGATGGTTCAGTATATTGATATATTATAAATTAATTTTTAAGTAAGGAGGATTAAATAATAAAAAAAGTGATTTATTTAGCATTATGTATTATTTTAGCAATTATATTGTTTACAACAGGAAAAGAATCAAGTACATATCAAATTTCAACTCAAAGAATCTTACCAGTATAATATAATTTTTATATAGTCAAATATTTACCACTTATGGAAACAGAATATTATTGATAACATGTATGTAAAAAGGGTATTATTTAAAGGTTGAAAATAAATATTAGAAAGAGAGTGATTTAATGGAAATAATTAAAAGGGATGGGAGCAAGGTACCTTTTGATAATACAAAGATACAGATTGCGATAGAAAAGGCAATGAAAAATGGAAGTGGAATTTACATAGAGGATATCTCAAAATTAATAGCAAATGATGCTGAATTTGAATTTAATAATAAGAAAAATATTCCTACGATTCATCAAATAGAAGATTTTGTATATGATAGACTTATACATTATGGTCAAAAAGATACAGCTAAAGCATATGAAGGTTATAGAGCTGTTCAATCGTTCAAAAAACAGATTAATACAACAGATGAAAGCATATTAGGTTTAATAAGCAAGACGAATGAGGATATTTTAAGAGAAAATTCAAATAAAAATTCAATAATCGCATCAACTCAAAGAGATTTAATTGCTGGAGAGGTTTCTAAAGATATAACTAGAAGAAAATTGATACCACCTCATATAGTTCAAGCTCATGATGAAGGAGTTATACACTGGCATGACATGGATTATACATTACAATCAATATTTAATTGTTGCTTAATAAATATTCAAGATATGTTAGATAATGGAACAGTAATAAATGAAAAATTAGTAGAATCTCCAAAGTCATTTAGTACTGCTTGTACTGTAACTACTCAAATAATGGCTCAAGTTGCTAGTAATCAATATGGTGGGCAGAGTATCACAGTAAAGCATTTAGCACCCTATCTAAGAAAAACATATGATAAATACTATAAGAAATATTTAGATAAATATAAAGACGAAAATTTAGCTAAAGAATTGGCTGATGATAGAAAATTAGATGATTTAAAAGCAGGAGTTCAAACGATTAGATATCAGCTTTCAACTTTGATGACAACGAATGGTCGACTTGGCCGTCTATAGTGGAAACATTATAGATTATGAGGTGGTGAACCTGTAAATACAGGGTGTGGCTTAAATAAGCTGCTATCGGTGAAAACTAAGGTTAAGATAGGTGTTTTATGATAATATATAAAGTTACTAATTTGATAAACAATAAAATATATATAGGTCAAACTATATTAGATTTAAAAACAAGAAAAAGACAACATGAAAATAGTTATAAGTATAGATATAGGTATGCTTTTTCTAATGCTATAAATAAGTATGGAAAAGAAAATTTCAAGTGGGAAATTTTATATGTAGCCTCTAATATTGAAGATTTAAATGAAAGAGAAAGTTATTATATAAAAAAATATAAAAGTCTTACTACTCAAAATGGATATAATTTAAAAGGCGGAGGGAAAAATTCGTTTTTGACTGAAGATGTTAAGATGAAAATATCAAATTCTCAAATGGGCAAATTAAATCATATGTATGGGAAAAAAGGAGTTCTTAATAAAACCTCTAAAAGAGTTAAAAATATTACAACTGGAAATATATATGAAAGTGCTAGTCTTTGTGCATTAAAAGAGAACATTAATTTATCTCACATTTGTGCAGTATGTAGGGGTTCAAGAGGCTCAACGAACAATAATATTTATAGATATCTAGATGCTAAAGGAGAGATTATAGAGCCAAATTCAGTAAGTAGAATTAAAAACATACCTGTAAAAAATATTGATACTGGAGAAATTTTTAATAGTGTTGCAGAAGCAGAGATTTTTTATAAAGGAAAGAAAAGTGGAAATTTAAATAAAGTTTGTAAAGGCCAACGAAAGAAATTTGCAGGATTTAGATGGAAGTATTTATAAAACTATTTTAACTATGTCAATACCGAGCCAAGCTTAGAAAGAAATTTCTTTGAAGGTGTAACGACTAATTCATACAATCCTTTTGGGATTATGAAGAATGTACTATATAAGTGAAATTCTTATATGGGAAGTGCCATCTACCTAAGTTAGTTTAACTAATATGGTAAAGAGATAGTCTGTGGTTATAGAAATATAATTTGGGTGTGCAAGCACCATTTGCAACAATTTATCTTGAAGTAGAAAGTGGAAATGAATACGAAGAAGAGATGGCTCTTATTTGTGAGGAAATGATAAAACAAAGATTAGAAGGAATGAAAAATTACAAAGGACAAGAAATAGGGGAGGCTTTCCCTAAACTAGTTTATCTTCTTGATGAGGATAATTGTTTAGAAGGTGGCAAATATGACTACATCACAAAATTAGCTGCTGAATGCACAACCAAAAGGTTAGTTCCTAAGAGATAATTGGGACTTAATACAGAAATGTATTTCGAATAACCTCGTGAACCTATAAACATAGGGTGTGCAATCAACGTATAGTAGTCATAGTAAATGATGACGAATGATTGTGCTAACAGGGAAAGCTAAGTCTAAAATTAGATATGCTAATCCTGTGGTAAGTTATTGTGTAATATATCTTCTAAAATATAGTTTGGAGGATATTAAAGTGAGAAAAAATAAGACCATGTATAAAGATTTAAAAGAAAAATATCAAGAGTATGGAATTGAAATAATAAGTATAGATGAATATGAATGTACTTATAAATGTTGTGAATGTGGGGCTATAAAAACTAATATATTGAATTCTATAAGAAGACAGCTAAATGAAGGTAAAACATTACATACTGAGGCTTGTTCTAAATATTATAATGATATTATAAGAGAAGAAATAGGGGATAAAAATCTTAGACAGTTTAGAAGTTTTTATAGATATGCAAAAGAAAGATGCTGCAATCCAAACTCAAAAGATTATGAAAGATATAATGGTAAATTTAAATTTAAAGACTATACAGAATATGCTAGGTTTTGCTTTGAAGAGTATAAACAATCATATAAAATATATGGAGAAAATAATCTTAGCATAGATAGGATAGATAATTCTAAAGGGTATGAGATAGGGAATGTTAGATTTGTTCCTATGAATATAAATGCTAAAAACAAAGATGACATATATCCAGTTATGGCTGTTAATATATTTGATAAAACAATAATAGAGTGTGACTCTTTAGTACAATTAGCTAACGAATATTTTGAAGGAAAATCAACTTCATTATATCAATCAGTTCAAGAAAATAGACTTTACTTAAATACATGGAAGATATTTTATACAATAAAAACTCAATCGACTATCGAAAGCAGAACATAGAAGAAATATCTATGGGGAGAAGCAAGTAGAGTACAGGTAAATGGGTGGAAATCCCGACTGGAAGTGCGAGGGTTCTTATATTTGTTAATAGAATATAAGAATATAATATAGTCAGAGCCTATAGAAATATAGGATTACTTGGATTATCAATCAGCTAAAATTATGCGTACTAATTATGAAGGAAATACATTCCCACCTATGGGGTGTAGAAGTCATCTTAGCACATATAAAGATAAAAATGAAAATTATAAATGGTATGGAAGATTCAATCAAGGTGTAATATCTTTAAATTTACCTCAAATTGCAATAGTAGCTGATAAGAATATGAATTTATTTTGGAAGATATTAGATCAAAGATTAGAATTGTGCAAAGAAGCTCTTTTAACTAGACATAACATGCTAAAAGGAACACTCTCAGATGTATCACCTATACATTGGCAACATGGAGCTATAGCTAGACTTGAAAAAGGAGAGAAGATAGATAGACTTTTAGAAAATGGATACTCAACTTTAAGCCTTGGATATGTAGGAATATATGAAATGGTTCAAGTTATGCTAGGTATAAGTCATACAGAAGAAGAAGGAGAAAAATTTGCATTAGATGTTATGAAATACATGAAAAATAAATGTGAGGAATGGAAAGAGGAAACTAAATTAGGATTTGGTTTATATGGGTCTCCCGCAGAAAATTTAGTATATAGGTTTTGTAGGATAGATAAACAAAAGTTTGGGGAAATAGAAAATGTAACAGATAAATTATATTATACAAATAGTTATCATGTTCATGTTTGTGAAGAAATAGATGCTTTTAGTAAATTAAAATTTGAATCTCAGTTTCATAGTATAAGTTCAGGGGGATGTATTTCATATGTGGAAGTTCCTGATATGAGCAGAAATCTTGAAGCAGTTGAACAAATCATAAATTACATATATCATAATATTCAATATGCAGAGATAAATACAAAGCCAGACATATGTTATAAGTGTGGATACACTGGAGAAATAAAACTAGATGAAAATTTAACTTGGTATTGTCCATCATGTGGAAATAGAGATGAGACTGAAATGCAGGTTATGAGAAGGACTTGTGGTTATATAGGAACTAACTTTTGGAATAAAGGTCGTACTCAAGAAATAGGAGACAGAGTACTTCATTTATAAGAAAGGGTTATGAATATGAAATATGCTGAAATAAGAAAGTTTGATGTATCAAATGCACCAGGAGTAAGAACAACACTCTTTGTATCTGGATGTACCCATAATTGTAAGGGATGTTTTAATAAAGATTTACAAGATTTTAATTACGGAGATGTATGGTCTAATAAAGTGGAAGATAAGATTATTTTATATCTAAAAAATGATAATATAGTAGGTTTAAATATATTAGGTGGAGAACCATTGCAACAAATAAAGGATAATGATTTAATTGATTTTTTAAAAAGAGTTAAAATAGAGACGAATAAAAATATCTGGCTTTGGTCAGGTTACTTGTTTGAAGAAATATTAAGAGATCTATCAAGAAAAATATTTTTAGATTATATTGATGTTTTAATAGATGGTAAATTTGACATTTCAAAAAGAGACATTTCATTAAAATATAGAGGCTCATCAAATCAAAGAGTTATAGAGGTTCAAAAATCATTAAAAGAAAATCAGATAGTATTATATAAGTAAGAGGGATATCTTTCCCTCTTTGGAGGTGATTGATTTGACTAAAAAAGAATTCACAAATAAATTTCTAAAGGAGCAATTCAAAAAAAAGAAATTTTTAGATTATGAATTTGAAAATTTCAAAATGAATAGAAGATTTAGTGAATGGAAAAAGAATAAAAAACATTAAAATATTTAAGTGGAGATAGAATTTCTTAAAAGAGACTTTGAGGTAGAGGTGATTAATTGAGATATAATAATTATCATAGCCATAAAATATACTCAAATATTAGAACCTTAGATGTAATTACCAAGCCACAACAATATATAGATAGGGCAATAGAGCTTGGCCATACTACATATTTTACAACAGAACATGGATATCAAGGAAATGTACATGAAGCAAAAACTTTATGTGATAAAAGCAATTTAAAAATGATTGTTGGAGCAGAATTTTACTATGTAAATAATATAAATGAGAAAGATAGAGGAAATTATCATCTAATAATAATTGCTAAAAATAATAGTGGCTATAAGCAAATAAATAAAGCTTTAAGTTTAGCTAATACAAATGGGTATTACTATAAACCTAGAATAGATGAAAAGATACTATTTGAGATATTTAAACCAGAGGATGTGGTTATTACTACTGCATGTGTAGCTGGAGTATTAAAACTTGAAAATAGAGAAGAACTAATAATAAAACTAAAGAGTCATTTCAAAGGTAATTTCTTTCTTGAAGTGCAATCCCACCCTCATAAAACTCAAGCTTTACATAACAAAGATGTTTTAGAGTTAAGTAACAAATATAATATAGATATAATACATGCCAGTGATAGCCATTATATTTATCCAGAAGAATCAAAATATAGAACTAAATTTCTTAAAGCTAAAGGTATAAATTATCCTGAAGAAGATGGATTTATTTTAGATTATCCAAATTCAGATGATATATTTAAAAGATATGAAAAACAAAATGTATTAACAAGGCAAGAAGTTGAAATAGCATTAAAAAATACTCTAATATTTGATGGATGCGAAGAAATCACATTAATAAATGAAGATATAAAGTTGCCATCAATATCTAAAAATCCAAATAAAGAACTGAAAGAGATATTAAATAAAGAATGGTTAGAGAAAAGAAAAAATATATCTAAAAATAGATGGAATGAATACTTAGATGCTATAAGATATGAATTTGATATTATAGAGGAAACCCATATGGAGGATTACTTTATTATAGATTATAAAATAGTTCAAAGAGCCAAACAAGAATATAATGGTCTTCTTACTAAAACGGGGAGAGGTTCAGCACCTTCATTTATAATAACTAACCTTTTAGGGCTTACTGAAATAGATAGATTAAATGCTCCAGTACCATTATTCCCTACTAGATTTATGAGTGTTGAAAGAATACTATCAGCAAAATCTTTACCAGATATAGATTTAAATGCTGAAGATGCAGAACCATTTATACAAGCAACTAGAGACTTGCTGGGAGAAGAAAATTGTGCTTGGATGATAAGTTATAAGCCGTTACAAGATGCATCAGCATTTAGATTATGGTGTAAAGCAAATGATATGAAATTATCAGAGTATGATGAAGTGGCTAAAAACCTAGATAAATATATAAATGATGATTCTTGGAGAGATATAATAAAGGAATCAAAGGTATTTGTAGGAGTTGTAGAAAGCATTTCCTTCTCACCCTGTTCTATGCTTATATATGATAAACCAATAGATGAAGAAGTAGGACTATTAAAAACTAAGGATGGGATATGTTGTAATATAGATGGATATTATTGTGATAAGTATAAGTATTTAAAAAATGATTATTTAACAGTGAAAGTATGGTCACTAATCAGAAAAACTTGTGAATTAGCAAATATTAATATTCCTACAATTGAAGAACTGAATAGTTTATTAAATAGTAAAACCTATGAGATATACAAGAATAAATTAACTTGTACTATAAATCAAGTAGACTCAGACTATGCGACAAACCTAGCATCTAAATACAAAATATCAAGTGTGGCTGAAACAAGTGCGTTTGTAGCGAGCATTAGACCAGGTTTCACATCTTTATTAGACAATTTCATTAAAAGAAAGCCATATACAACTAATGTTAAAGAACTAGATATATTATTAGAGGATAGTTACCATTACCTTATGTATCAAGAGTCTATAATGAAGTATCTAATATGGTTAGGGATAGAGGAATCCGAGAGCTATGATATTATAAAGAAAGTAGCAAAAAAGAAATTTAAAGAAAAAGAGTTAAAAGAATTGCATACTAAACTAAAAAATAACTGGATTAAAAAAGTCGGAACTGAAAATAATTTCGAGGACACATGGCAAGTTGTAAATGATGCCGCCTCGTATTCCTTTAATGCTTCACATAGTCTTTCATACGCATATGACAGCTTATATTGTGCATACCTTAAGTCACATTATCCATTAGAATATTATACTGTAGCATTCAACTTATATAATGAAGATACAGAAAGAACAAGAAAATTAACAGATGAAATAAAGTATTTTGGTATTAAGTTAGAAAATCCTAAATTTAGATTCTCAAAATCTGAATACTTCTTTAATAGAGATAAAAATAGTATTTACAAGGGAATTGAATCCATTAAATTTTTAAATTCTGATATAGGAGAATATCTATATTCTCTTAAAGATAATAAATATGATTCATTTTTAGAGCTATTGAATGACTTACAAGGACATATAAACTCTAAACAATTATCTATACTAATTAAATTAGATTTCTTTGAGGAATTTGGAAAGTCCAACAAACTTTTAGAAACTTATGATATCTATAACTCAATATATAGTAAAAAACAATTTAAAAAAGATAGTTTACCATGCAAGATGGAAATTATGAGGAAATATTCTAATAAAGAAACAGAAAAAATATTTAAAGAAGTTGATACAAAAAAATTATGTTCATATCTCGAAAGTCAAATTGAAAATACTGATATACCAATCAATGAAAAAATACAAGCTTATTTTGAATTTGTGGGTTCGTGTGACATAAAAGATAGTAATTCAAATCCAAGATATTGTTTAGTAATAGATATAGATACTAAATACTCTCCTAAAGTCACATTGTATAATATAAATTCAGGTAATACAAAAATTTTCAAAGTAAATAAAGCTATTTTCGAGGATAATAAAATTGGCATTTATGATTTAATATATTTAAAATCAACTAAAGAAAAAGCTAAAAGTAAAAAAGTAAATGGAAAATGGATTAAAAGTCATACAGAGACAGAATGGTGGATTCAAAAATATTGGAAAATAGAAAATTAAAAATATGACCTCGTATATGGCTTCCTAAGGCTTTGTATAAAATACTGTTTATATTTGTACATTACAATCTCAAAATGGCATATAAGAGGCAGGTGGAAGGTAGTGATTTCAATAATTATAGATGAACAAAGACACTATGATTTATTAGAAAAAAATAGAGAATTAAGTATGAAAATTGATGAATTAAATGAAGAAATACTCTTTTTGCAAAAAGAGAATAAAGAGTATGAAGAAGTTTTAGAGAAGTGGCAAAATGTAAAAGAAGAAATTAAATCTGCATATGAAATTAGAAGAAGATTAAATAGAAAACATGGAAAGTTAGAAATGATATGGCGTAAAATCGAGGATTTATAATGGATACAAATAAAATATATGAGAAAAAAGAATATATTATTATCAAATCTAAAACTGGATATATTGTCTACAATACAAATAAAAAATTTGAAGAAGGTCATACTCATTTAAAAAGTTATAATGCTGCTAAAACAGCTATAGATTTAGTTATTAGGAGAAGAATTCCTAGAAGCTATTCTGTTTATTTTCTTACGAGTTTGATGAGAATATCTAATGATATACAGTATATAAATGATATTATGAATATAAGAAATAATAAAGGGTTAAAAGAAAAATATATAAATTCTAAAAATGTAAAAAAATTATTGAGAACTTAGAAGGTATATTATACAATATAGCTACAGATAAAATAGAGAAGGTAAAAATAAAGAAAAGGTATTATTGTTGGATAAAAAAGTGATTAAAATGATAATTTTAATATGATTAGGGGGTATCTATGAGGTGTAAGAACATGCTAATAACAGGAGCTTTAATAGCTGGTAGTACAATACATGTATTTGCCAATGCAGAAGATGTTGTTAATAATAACATGAATAAGGAACTTATGGCAGTTACAGCAAGGAATATTAATTTAATGTATAAAAATGAATGGGAGAAATATAAGAATAGTTCTGAATATAAATTAGAAATTAAAAGAATTAATTTAGAAAAAGAACTAGGAATAAAAATAGAAAAACTAATTCCTGTGACATGAGAAGTAAGTTATTATACTTCTTTAAATTGTGAAAATAGTAAGTATGGATCTGTGACGGCTACAGGAGAAAATTTACAATATGGTTTTGTGGCCAATAATCATCTTAAATTTGGAACTAAAATATTAGTTGATGGAAATTTAAAACTTGTTAAAGATAGAGGCTCTAACAAATATTTTAGCAACTCTAATGCTATAGATGTATTTGTACCAAGATTAGATGGAGAGAATAATTATAAGTATTATAAAAGGGTGAACAATATGGGAAGACATTACAAAGAAGGCTATATTATAGTAGAAAGTTAGGAGTTGATAAATTGAATGTAAGTGGAATAAAAATGCCAGGAATTATTGATGTTTCAAACGTGTATGTTTATGGAATTAAAGAAAGTATAATTGCAAGTGGTTATCCGATGTATGAACAACAGGTAATAGATATGAAAAAAGTAAACATTTCAGAAAAAGATTTAAAACGAGCAAATCAATTAGGCAAATCAAAACAAGGTTCAGGTCATGATTGCTTTTCTAAAGGGATAATAGTCCAAATGGATTTACAATGGTCAGAATATATGTGGAGACAATGGGACAGATATCATCATAACGATTATGTTTCAAGTCAAAGTAAAATGCATAGATTATCTAAATTTAATCTTAATGATATGTGTAATAAATATGTTGATAAAAATACAATAAGTTTTCTAAGTGAGTTAATTCATGAGTATAATAACTTTGAAGAATTGAAATTGAATAACTCTAATAATATTATTCTCAGAAATGGAGAAAAAGTCGAAGCCACAAAAGAAAATCTTTGGAAAATAATAATATCAAATTGTCCATCTGGTTTAATGTTAACTGCAAGAGTTACATTAAATTATCTACAAATAAAATCTATGATAAGTCAAAGAGAAAATCATAAAATGGAAGAATGGAGATTCTTATGTGATTTTTTTAAAACATTACCAAAATATAAAGACTTAATGATGTAATAAGTTTTGTTAGCAATTAAATTTTAAATATAAAGGAGAAGGATAAATGGCAGAAAAAAGAATAAACTATAATCAAGTATTTGTATCAGGAGAAGTTTTAGATATATTAAATATAGCTAGAATGAATGAAGGAACTGGCCAAGAAGCAATAAGATTTACTTTAAAAGTTGAAACGGCACCAAATGAATCAGTGAATGTAGACTACTTTACATCAATGTTTAAGTCAGATGGCTCACCAAATCAAATGTTTTTAGGGATAGAGACAATCGCTAATGAAATAAAAACTAGAGCAGAAAATGGAAAAGGAGATATAGTTAGATGTGTTTGTTCATTAGATAATAACTTATACTATAAAGATGGTGAAAAGAAAGAGAGATTCCAGATATCAGGGACTTTTTGCAACAGAGAAAAATATGATGACAAAGGTAATCCAATTGATGACAAGGGGGAAATAGTAAAACCAATAAAAGCAAGTCAAGTTTGGAGAGCATATACATTAATTGAAAATATAGAAGAAAAAAAAGATGACTTAGGTGAGTACTTAGAGATTAAGGGTCTAATTAATAAGTATGGTAAGCAAGGTTGCAATCTAACGTTTAGAATACATAACAAAGATATGATAGAAGGATTTAAAAGTTTATATAAGGTGGGAGATGTTGGTCTTCTTGAAGGTACAGTAAAATCTATAATTACAAGTAAATCGGCTGGCTTCGGTTCAAGAATCAAAAAAAGTGCTTTTACATTTTTAGAAATAGAAGGTGGAGACGAACCTTTGAAAGAAGGAGATGAAATATTAAGCGATAAAAATTATCCATTTACAGATAAAAACATAGAAGCAATGAAAGAAAAAATAAAAGAAAAAGATGAAAAAGAAAAACAAAGAGATATTGATAAAAATGGTAAGACAGTTGAAATAAGTGATGATGATGTACCATTCTAAATTATAAATTAAATAAACTATTAAAAGGAGAGATTGAATGGAAAATAAAGAAACTACAATTATGGATGATATTAAAAAAGTAGTGAATGAGGAAATAAAAAAGAATATATCAAATTTATATTCAGATAGAATAGAAGGATTAAAAGAAAGTGATAGCCAAATTGAAATAACAAAAGCATTAATAGCTTTCCATTTAGAGATAGAGTCAATTCAAAAAGACAATACAAATCCATTTTTTAGGTCTAAATATGCAAATCTAGATACAATTCTTAAAGTAGTAAATCCCTTATTAGCAAAACATGATTTAATACTAATGCAGTCAGCAGAAGATGCAGGTAATGATAAAGTCTATATAAAAACTAAACTTAAACATTCATCAGGAGAATACATAGAGTCAAATTCTGCACCATTTAAACCAGCTAAGACTAATGATATACAAGCTAGAGGGGCATTAGAAACTTACTTAAGAAGATATGCAGTTCAATCAGTATTAGCATTATCATTCGAGGAAGACGATGATGGTAATTCTCTAACAAACAAATCAAAAGGCAAATCTGAAGAAGAAAATACAACAGTTAAGAAAAGTAGAGTGTAAGTAAAAAAAATGCTACCTCTTAATGGGGTAGCAATAAATACATAGCATAAGGAGGGGAAAGTTTGAATTGTAAGTGTAAGGTTTGTAAGAAAAAATTAGATACAAAAGATGCTTATAAAGTAGAACATATTACATCTGGTGGAAATAAGCAGAATAGATATTACTGTAATGAACAGGAATATAGAAAAGAGCAGCAGGACATATATTTCTGGAAACAATGTCAGCTTGGTATAGATTATATTATGGGCTATACAGTTATAAGTAATCAAAAAAATAAGATGTTACAAGAGATAATAAAAAGTGGTTATACAAGAGAAGAATTATATGACTGTATGCTTGAAAAAAAAGATGAAATCATAGAATTGCTTAACTACAGAAAAGATATAGAAGAAGAATATCCTAAATTATGCTATGTATTTACTATATTAAAAGGTTGTATTAGAGATATAACAATTAGAAATAAGCAAATAAAAGATGAAAGAGAAAATGAAAAGATATACAAAGAAAGTGAAAAATATTATGAAGTAATTGCTCCGAAAAAGGTACTTACTAATAAAAGAAAAAGTTTATTTGAAAAAATTAAAGAGGTGACTTAATGAGTGCATATGAAAAAATAACAAAGGATAGAGGTATTATAGAAACTTTAGTTTTAGGAACAATGCTAAAATCATTAACTCTTTTTAGTGAATATAAAATTAGTGAAAATGACTTCATAATAGATAAAGTAAAATTCTTTTTCTCATTAGGAAGAACAATGTCTAAAACTCATAGTGAACTCGATGAAGCGAGTGTGGCTAAATTTGTATCTTCAAATAAACTCAAATCTGAATATGAAAAGTATGGTGGTTGGAATAGCTTATCATCTGCTATGGAGTATGGAAAAGAAACTAATATATCAGCATATATTGATGATTTGGCTAAAAGCAATCTATTAATCGCTTTAGATAAAAGAGGTTTTAATATAACAAAAGAGATGGATCATAATGAATTAAAATTTATTCCATTTGAATTATTCCAATCTATGAGTTGTAGAGAAGTTGAAGAATTTTATGAGGGTCTAATATCTTCATGTAGTGTAAATTCCATAAAAAATAATATGAAGGTAGAAAATCTTTTACTTACCAAAGATGATAGAGAAAAATTAAAACAAAAAACTGAAGCAGGAACGTCTTATAATATCATCTTTGAATATAATGAAAAAGAAATAGGGTTAAGTGATAATGAAGAACTTAAGTATATATATAGTTTACCAATATTATCAAATAGAACTAATGGACTTGGTAAAGGTGGGGGTATAAATATAATATCTGGATTTTCAGGAATAGGAAAAACTACATTATTGTTCTTTAATTATATATTAGCTATGATATATCAGGGTGAAAAAGTAGTTATATTTGCGAATGAACAAAAATCTCAATATTTTAAAAGTATGTTAGTGTCATTTATAGCATACAACATATTTAATTATCATGATTTAGATAGAAATAAAATTGACAATGGAGACTTCACAGAGTTTGAAGAAGAGCTTATGGAAAAGATAGAAATGTTCTTAAAAGACAGAGGATTTGAAGCAAGTTTAAAATTTATATATATGGAAGAGTTTGAGATATCTGAGATATTAAGAAAAAGTAAAGAACTTGTAGCACATGAGGGATTTACTGTAATAGCAGTTGATACATTCAAGTCAGAAAATTCATCAGATGCAAATTATACAGGAAGGTTAATAGAAAACTCTAAATTACTAGATAACTTTGGAAATAAATACAATGTAATAACACTTCTATCTATGCAATTAGTAACGGCTCAAGAGAATAAAAGTTCTTACTTATCAGCTTCAGATTTAGCAGAAGCTAAAGCGGTAAAGAATGTGTGTGGATTATTAATGCTTATGAGAAAAGTAGTTAATGATTTAGAATTAGATTCAAATAATAAAAAATTCTTTTTAAAACCATATAGACTAAAATATAATAAGCTAAAAAAGACTACTGAAAGAGAGTATATTCAGTTTGATATAAAAGATTTACAAAAAGAATACAGATTATTATTTTTAAATAAGTCAAGAAGAGGTCAAGATGGAGATGTGATTCTACTAAGATTTTATGGTAAGACTGGTAGATTTGAAGAAATAGGAAGGTGTGAAAAAGTCTATAGAGGACAATTGTCATACTAGGTGATGACTATGGAAATAAAGGATTTGACTAATGAAGAGGTGATAAGTTTTATGGAATATTTAGGTTCGGACTTATCTCCTAAAAGCAATGATAGACAGTTAATATTTAATACTTGTTTATGTCATAATGGTGATTCATATAAATTATTTTATTATACAGAAAGCAAAACATTTCATTGCTATAGTTCTTGTGGTCATATAGGTAGCTTAATAGATTTATTGATACATATAAATAAATATGAATTTAAAGACGCTATTAATGAAATAAAAGATTTCTTTGGTATTTCAAATCAACCAATCCTAAGAAAAGGATTTAGAATAAGGAAAAAAGTAAAACAAATAGATAATATTAGAGATATACAAATAGAATTACTTCCTACCCCTAAAAAGCCATATATATATAAAACTTTTCAACAAGTCCCAATCGAAGAGTGGGAAAATGAAAACATATCTTTTGAAGTTCTTAAAACATATCAAATACATTATAATCCATATGAAAATCAAATAGTAATTCCACATTTCTGTTGGCATGACAAAGGTAGACCAATTGGTATTAGAGTTAGAAATTTAGATGAAGATAAAGCTAAAAGTTTTGGTAAATATATTCCATTATGGTATGACAATAAGTGCTATAATCATAGGTTAAGTCTTAACTTGTATGGGCTAAATATAAATAAACAAGCTATTAAACAAGCTAAAAAAGTAATAGTATTTGAAGGTGAAAAATCAGTATTGCAGATGGCAACTATTTATAAAAATAATCCTTCTGTAGCTATATGTGGAAGTAATTTTAGTAGAGAGCAAAAAAAGATGTTAATAGATTTAGGTATTGAAGAATTAATCATAGCTTTTGATAGGCAATTTAAAATTAAAGGAGATGAAGAATATATTGCATGGAGAGCTAAGATATATAAGTTAGTTCAAGATATTAGGGATGTGATGAAAATAAGTGTAATTTGGGATGAAGATAATCTATTGGATTATAAAGATAGTCCTAGTGATTTGGGAAAATATATATTTGAAAAATTATTAAAGAGTAGGATTGATATAGATAACTTTATTAGTAAATGAAAATAGCAAATTATATTAATAGGAGATGATTATATGATACAAGAAGTTAGGCAAGAAATATTATTAAAAAATGGTGAGATATTATATACAGGTGATTTAGTAAAAATAGAGTATAAGTTGGATGAAGATGAAAAAATGAAATGTTGTACAGGAAAAATTAAGGATGTAGAAGAACTATTCATTAAATTAGATACAAGTAAGAGATATAAAGCATCTGAAATAATGATATATTCTTGGGAGTTAAAGTCAATTGGAAGGATAAGTGATAAAAATGAATAGTATGATTAATAATAAGTATAGGGCATTGTATTTATTAACTCTTTTTTTAATTATTAATTTTATTTGTAATGTATATTTTGCAAAAAATGTCAATATTGAATATTACTTAAATTCATATTGTATATTTGAAAATGTAATGAAAATAATAATTTCTGTGGGGATTTTCTTTTCTATGATGTTGGCAGGATTTGATATAACTAATAAATTTATAAATAAGTTCAAAGAAGCTATAAAAGAAGAAAGTATAGATATAAATGCTAGCATATCTGATGAATTATATAAAGAAATTAAAAGTCAGATAGAAAAGGAAACTAGAAAGGTAAAATAGATGTCTAGAGAATTATATAGTTTTAGTAAATTAAATACATTCTATACATGTCCATTTCAATATTATCTTACATATATTAAAAATTTAGATCGAGAACAAAATTGCTATGGTTATTATGGTAATGAATTACATAGATTACTAGAAGAATTACAACAAAGAAAAATGACAAATCAAGAAGCTATTCAAAAATATAATGAAGTTATAGAATATGCAAATCTAATGGATTACAACTTTCCTACACCAAATTCAAGAATTAATTATTTAGAATGTATCTTACATTATCTAGAATATTTTGTACCAATTGAGTGTGATAAATACTGTATAGAAGAATACTTTGAGTATTATATTAATGGAATTACAATGAGGGGATACATAGACTTATATTATATAATAGGTAATAAAGTTTATGTTATAGATTACAAATCGAGTAGTAAATTTTCTAAAAAAGACTTATCTAAAAAATCAATGCAGCTTATCTTATACGCAATGTATCTTAAAGAAAAATATCCAGATAAAATGATTGAATATGTAGCTTTTGATATGTGCAAGTACATTAAAAATGAAAAAGGAGTATTAATTGAAAGAAATAAGATTGATAATATAAGAAATTATGAAAGAGCTATAGTGAAAATTAAATACACTAAAGCATTAGAACAACAATTAATTGCCTTTGTTACTGATACAGTTAAACAGATAAAACAGCTAGATTTCAACGATGAGAGTGTTTGGTGCAAAAATAATGACAAAAGTAATCAGTTTTTTTGTAAAACCCTATGTTCTCATTATGGAAAAGGTTGCAAATATAATGTAAATAAAGGTTTTAGAAAATCTAAATCACAATAAAATATGAATTTTAATAAGATTGGAGAGTACTCAATGAATATACCAAAAGAAGTAAAAGTAGGGGGATTGTTTTATAAAATAGAGGAGACTGAAGAGCCTATTCTAGTAAACAATCAATTATGTTATGGATTAGCAGATTATGGAACTGAAACAATAAAGTTATCTAATAATCTACAATCACAAAGAGTAAAAGAAGCTACATTTTTACATGAGCTATTTCATTGTATATTTAGAGATAGATGTATAGAGAGTGAAGATGAGGAATATTTAGTAGATGTATTAAGTAAAGGGCTTCATCAAGTGATTATTGATAATCCTAATGTGTTTGAATGTAAGGTAGAACTATAAATATGAAAAAATTAAAAAATATGTTTGTATTTTTAGATATTCAGGTTCAGGCAAAGACAGTATAGTAAGTGAAATCTCAAAGCAATTCAATATTCCAATTCTAATATCACATACAACAAGACCTCCTCGTAATTACTTAGAAATCATCAATAAAGCATATCATTTTGTAGATAATAATTTCTTTAAGGAAGAAAAAAGTAACTTTATTGAAATGAGAAAATATATAGTTCATGATGGCAGCACTTGGTTATATGGTATACATAAGTCTGAATTAAAGAATAAAAAATATGCTTTGACTATAGTAGATGCAAGTGGATATAAGGCACTAGAAAAATATTTTATGGGAACAAAAACTAAGTTAGTACCATTTTTTATAAATACAGATGAAATTGTATTAAGAAAAAGGCTTATTAGTAGAGGTGATAATTTTAAGGAAATTGAGAGAAGATTAAAAGATGATAAATTTAAATTTAAAGACTTTCTAAATAATGAAAATTATATTGCAATACCAAACAATACTAACCTAATTAATGCAGTAGAGCAAGTTAAAATACATATGAAAGAGGGAATCGAATGGTTTTAGCCTTAGATGTATCCATGTCCTCAACTGGATGGGCAGTTATAAATAGAAATAAAAAAGTATTAGAATATGGAAAAATAACAACCAAAAAGGATAAATTCAAGTCTGAAGATGATCGAATGTGCTATATCTGTAATACTATTCAAGAGCTAATTATAACTTATAATATTCAAATAGTCTTAGTTGAAGACCAATTCACTTCCAGAAATTCTAAAACAATTCTTAGTTTAAGAAAACTCTTAGGAGCAATAATGAGAACTGTTAAATTAAATAATATAGAGATTGAATATATGTATCCAGTTTCTATTAGAAAATATCTTATGAATAATGGTAAGGCTAAAAAAGAAGAAGTGGCTACATATATAAGAAAAAATATAATTGATGTTGGAGAATACATTGATAGGAATTGTAAGGTAAAGACAAGCGATATATATGATGCTATAGCTCTTGGAATAGCTCATTTAAATAAAATAAATTTTAAATAAAAGGAGAAGTAATTGATGAGTATAAATATCAAAATAAAAAAATTAAGTCAAAATTCAATAGTCCCATCTTATGCAAAAAATGGTGATAGTGGTATTGATTTATATACGATAGAAGATACAATAATTCATGCTAAATCAGCAGTAGCAATTTCTACAGGTATAGCTTTAGAAATTCCATATGGATATGAAATGCAAGTTAGACCAAGAAGTGGCATAAGTTTAAATGGTATAGAATATATAAAAGATGAGAAAGTATCTTGTACTGGAAATAAAATAAAAAACGATATTATTATTTTCAATGAAGAAGAAAATAATAGAGTATACCCAACTATAAGATTTGGTACAGTGGATTCAGGCTATAGAGGTGAAATTAAAATAATTACATATAATGAAGAACAATTTGATATTTTAATTCCTAAACATACTAAATTAGCTCAAGGTGTATTTCAACAAGTACCAAGAGCTATTTTAAAAGTTGTAGATGAATTGAACATTTCTGAAAGAGGAAATGATGGATTTGGAAGTACTGGTATAAAGAAATATGAATAAATATATAATATTGGAAAAATATAATTATTACTATGATGACAAGTGTCACACTTTATATCATTTAGAAAATATCTATACAGGATTAAGATTTTCTATTGAAAAAATGAAGTTAGAGTACTATAATATATGCTAGACTAACTTTGGGAGGAATATTAAATGTACAGATATGATGATTATGTAAATTTAATAAATGACTTAGAATTACCAAAAGAAATTAGGAATAAATGTGTTAGAGTTATAATGACACTAAAAAACATGCAGGATATTATGGTAGTACATAAGTTTAAAACTTATGTTATTAATGAAAAATACATTGAAAAAGTAGCATAAAATGATTAAGTCATCTATTAATTTAGGTGACTTTTTTGTATTTATGTATTACTATTTAGGTAAAGATTATTTTAAATAAATGAGGGGGATATTATAATGAAATTACCAAAAAAATTATTATCAGTGGGGTTAGTTATAACAATGTTAATAGTTAGTTCTCCAAAACAATCTTATGCACTTGATTCAGTTGAAGAATTTTCTATATCTTCAGTTTATGAAACAGCAGGTTTAATAGCAGATAAACAAAATTATGATACTGCTATACTTGTTAATCTAAGTGACTCTATAGCAGATGGATTAAGTTCAAGTGGATTATCTGGAGTATTAAATGCACCAATTCTTTTGTCTGAAGATGATAGTATTCCAGATGCAACAATGAATAGACTAAATAAAATAAAAAAAGTTTATTTAATAGGTGGGGGAAAATCTATAAATAAATCGGTAGAGGACATGCTTATATCTAAAGGATTTAAGGTAATAAGAATAGAAGGGAAAGACAGAATAGATACAAGTTATAATGTTGCGAAAGAAATAAATTCTAAACAAAAAGTTAGTACTGTTATGTTGACAAATGCATATAAAGGAGAGCCAGATGCAATAAGTATAGCTTCAGTAGCAGCAAGAGATAAAGCAGCAATAATATTAACAGATGGTAAGAATGTTCCATTTTCAACTAGTGGAGTAAAAACATATGCTATTGGTGGTACTGCATCAATAAATGATGAAGTAGTTAAAAATACAAATGCTACCAGATTAGGTGGAAGTGATAGATTTGATACAAATAAACAAATAATAGATAAATTTTACAGTGGGGTTAAAGAATTTTATGTAGCTAACTCTAAAAATTTAACTAATGCACTTTTAGCATCTTCTTTAAAAAATCCTGTAGTTATAGTTGATAATAATAGCAATAAATCAATTTTAAAAAATGCAACTAAAATTACAACTTTTGGAGAGGTAGGACAAGATTTAGTTGAAGAATGTTTAAATATTACTAATGGAATTGGAGATATTAACACAGGTGTAGTTAAAAAAACTAGACTTGAAGAAGCGGAAGTATTAGCAAAAAAATGGTATAAATGTTATGAAATTGATGATATAAATAATATACCATACGATGGAGCATACTTAGTTGATGATAATTATAAATATGGAAATAATTATTATTATGTTTTTAGTTATGTATCTGCTGGTCAAGAATATTCTGAACGTCTATGTATAAATAAAAATAATATATCAGAGTTTAAACTTTTATATGAAGATTTACATATGGAAAAAGTGGTATCATTCAAAAATGCTGAAGATTTAGTAAGAGACTTATTTATGAAAGAACATGGATTTTTACCAAACCATATAGAAGCTCAGTATATGGAAAATAATACGCAAATATATGTTCGTCCATTTAATACATATATAGATATGAATGGTATGGAACATAATGCAGGTGGTTATAAACCATATTTAGTAAACATTTATACAGGTGAAATATCAGAATATACGTATACTGAATAATCCAATTAATCAACTGCTTATTAGAGTAGTTGATTTTTTCTATATATTTGCTCAAGTAACTTTTTAAATAATATAAATTAGTTTAACACTATCACTTAAGGCATATATAGCTGCTATAATTAAAGTATATGTCGAAAGGTAGATGGTGAGGATGTTTAAGGAAATATTTGAAAAAGTATTTATGTCAGAAGAAATTAGTCAAACTGTAAAGGAAGTTAGTAATATTGTGAAGGATACTAAGATACAAGTAAAGGGTGGATTTGGAGAACTTAGATTAGATTTTATACTTAGCAAATTAGACAAGGATTACATAATAATTAAAGATATTATTATACCAGGTTCAAATAGAACCACACAAATTGATAGTATTGCAATTTCTGTATATGGAATATTTGTTATAGAATGTAAAAATTTTAGTGGCTATATTTATGGAAATGATAAAGATAAAGTATGGACTCAAATTGTAGGAAAGGCTAAAAATACATTCTATAATCCAGTAAGACAAAACTATGCTCATATCAAAGCAATAGAAAACATAATAGGAGATGAATATAATATATATTCAATAATTGTTTTTTCAGACAAAGCTACTTTAAAAAATGTAACTATAAATGGCAATAATGTTATAGTCATAAATGAAAGTGAAATATTAAGTACAATAAGTAAATACAAAGATATGACTATTAATAGAGAGGAGATAAAAATAATCAGAGATAAAATTTTTGATTGTATGAAAGCTATTAATCAAAACACTAGAGAGCATGTTAGAAATTTAAAAAATATTACTGAGGAAGATAAATGTCCAAGATGTCAAAAAGGGAACCTGACAAAAAGGAAAGGACAGTATGGTGAATTTTGGGGTTGTAGTGAATTTCCAAAATGCAAATATACTAGAAAATAATACATTTATATATTGAAATAAAATAAGACTTCACTCTAATTAGAATAAAGTCTTATTTTATTATTTGTTGGGATTTTCTTTTTTATTAATATGGGCTAAATAATAACTGTCATCAAAAATAATTAATATACATTCTAAAATTATTATAAAATTTCCGATTCCATATATAGTCCAATACTCTTTAAACAAATAATTTCCGTTAAAAATTCTATTTACAAGAGGTGCTGAAAAATAAATAGTTCCAAAAATAGATATTAATATCATAATAACTATAAATAGTAAGTTTTTTTTAAAGCTATGTCTTTTTTCTCCTCTTTTTAATGAAAGTACTAGTACCAAACTTGATATTGCAAAAGGGCAATAACGGTTTGAAGTATCATAATAATTTTCAATTTTTATTTGCATAAAAAGGTCTATAAATACATGAATTGCTACTGTTAAAATAGTTATGGTTGACAATATGTTTCCTTGTCTAATTTTTTTATTTAATTTAAATTCATTAATTTTACTTTTTAAATTTCTTTGAGATATATTTTCATTAGGTTTTAAGATGGATTTACATTTAGGACATATAGTTGTAGTATCATCAAATTCTAAATTACAGTTTTTACAATACATAAGTATTTATGCTTTTTTCTCCATATACATTCCATTCTCTTCCATCCATAAGTTAAATCTTTCTGCTTTTCTTGCACTTCTAGAGTATTGTAGTGCAGCATAATTAGCCTTATCAAATATGTCTTTAATAACCATGCTATATAAGTTTACTTCTGCTAACATCGCCATAACTGGAGGAGTAAATGTTAGTGCTGAGAACACTAATCCAAGCACCATATATCCTATTTGTTCATTGTAGTCTTTATATTTTATTTTCATACTATCTTGTACATCTTCAATTATAGCTTCAGGTGTATCATGTTTAGAATAGGCATCTTTGAAAAATACAAACATGTCATTTTCAACCATAGATTTTACAGATTTCACATCTATACCAAATGATATTATATCAGTTGTTGTTTTAACCACTGAAGCTTTTTCTTTAGCAAGTGTTGTATATAATGAAGGCAAGTCACCTTTTAATGCTATTAAATTTGTTATAACAGAACGCATAGAATTAGCACTTCTAAAAGCAGAACCTCTGCTTAAATATCTGTCATAAGCTTCTCTGTCATATTTAGTTATATATGTACATAAACCTTCTTCATAATTATTTCCTTCAAAATCTACAAAGTGAGATAAATACATGTATACTACCTCATCATTATACTTTGGTGCTCCTACTTCTTGATTTTTTCTAGCTGCTGACATTGCATATGATAATTGACTTGCATTAGTCGTATGTTTAATGGGTTCTTCACTATAAGTCTTAGGGACGTCCATATTTTTTTCTAAATATGAATTACATTTTTGTATGAAATTACTTCCTTTAGGTGTCAAATCTTTTAATTCACCAACTGAGATACCAATATCTTTTAATACATTACTGTATTCCTCTGATGCAGTAAGTACATCTGCAACAGTGTTCATATCCATATCTGAAGATTTTGCAGATACAGCATATGAATTTACTGTTGTTGATACAAGAAAAGTAGTTGCTAGTGTTAAACTTAATACCTTTGATTTAGTTTTTTTCATTTGTTTTCCCCCTCAATGTATATTTAATTAAAGTTAGAATATTCTTGAAATTATAACTAAAACTCAAAAGGATTTTATAAATGATATTGTAGTGATAATATGATTTATATAAAAGGACTAGCCATAGATTTAAGAGTGATAATTTAAGAAATGCATTCTATACAAGTAGTATAACATAAAAAGTTAAAGCAAGAAACATATAAAAAAAATAATATATAAATATAAATTAATGTAATGATTTATATTTATCAAATTAAAATAATCAATATAATATTTTAAATCTGATAATATTGAGCTTCTATATTCGTTTTTAAGCCATTGTAAAAATTAGTGCTTATAATTTAACATATTCAAAAAATGAGAGCCTTACATTTGATATTTAAAAAAAGTATCAAACTAATAGTATAAGGCATAGAATGATGCATTCTATGTCTTATTTCTTTATAATTAAGTAATTTCAATAATTATATAAATAAAATAATTAAAAAAGTCAGTTAAAAGTCAGCTAAAATGACTATTTTTTGCCGGGTCTATATGATATAATAAATATATAAATTTCGATAGGAGGGAAGATGATGAATGCTTTTATAAGGAAAAGAAATAAAAACTATGTAGTGTACTTAGAATTTAGAGATGATGAATCAGGAAAAAGAAAACAAAAGAATATGGGAGCATTTGATAAAAAAAGAGATGCTAACAAACGATTGGCCGAAGTTAAGGATAGTATATATAAAGATAGCTTTCTTATTCCAAATGAAATAACACTATCTGATTTTTTATTAGATTTTCTTGAGAAGTACAAAGATAATATATCGGCTTCCACATACAATGGTTATATGGCCATTTGTAAAAATCATATTAATCCTTCTATTGGGAGATATCGTCTACAAGAGCTAAGAAATATTCATATACAAAATTATATAGATGATTTAGCTGGTAATTTAAATCCTCAAACAATAAAAGTTCATATAAATGTATTGAGACTTGCAATAAAGAGAGCTTATAGAATTAAGCTGATAAAAGAAAATATTATAGATGGTATAGAAAGTCCTAGAATTAAAAAATTTAAAAATGAAATTTATGATAAAGAACAGATGCTAAAATTATTAGAAGTAGCTAAGAATACTGACATGGAGTTACCTATTAGTCTGGCTACAGGGCTAGGATTGAGACTTTCGGAAGTCTTAGGATTGACTTGGGATAATACTGATTTTGAAGAAAATACAATAACAGTAAGTAAGATAACTAGTAGATTAGATGGTTCTGTAATCCTTAAAGATCCAAAAACAGAGAGTTCAATTAGAAAAATATTTGCACCAGTAGAGCTTATGAATTTACTAAAAGATTATAAATTAGAGCAGAATAAGAAATTATTAAGAAGTATTATTAGAAATGAATATAACTTATTATTTTTTGATAGAAAAGGGAATCCAATTGCTGAAGATGTTATGAGTAAGAGATTTAGAAAGTTTTTAGAGAATAATAATTTACCACATATCAGATTCCATGACTTAAGACATTCACATGTTACTTTACTTATAAATTCTAAAGTACCAATTAAGGTTATATCTGAAAGGGTAGGTCATTCAAATATTAATACTACTCTTAATGTATATTCTCATGTACTTAAAGAGATGGATAAAGAAGCTTCTGATAAAATTTCTGAAAACTTATTTAAAGCTAATTAATAATTATTATTAGTAAATGTATATATTTTATTTTATATAAATTCAATTATAAACATAAAGGGAGCTTTTTATAAAGCCTTAAAATGGCGTACAGAAGGTCGGATTTTAGATGATATTTGAAACTTTATATTTCCAATATTTATGATATAATAAATATAGCAAGGAATATATTTGAAAATCTAAGAGTGGTATTTCCATAAAGTCACCTTAACTTTCTTTTAGGAAGGAGGTGAAACTTATGGTGAATCTAATGATGAATGTTATAGCAGGTTTAATCGCTTGTTGGATTTATGATAGATTAAAAAACCACTCAAAGTCGGCAGCTAAGAGTGGTTGGGAACTTAATATAAAGTTCCAGAAAAATAAATCTTCAAAATAATTTGTTGAAGGAAACATCACTCAAAGTTAAGTAAAATATATTTCCTTGCTTTTATTATACCACAAATTAAAAATATTAAAACAAGATTTAATGTAAATAATATTTTAATCTATAGATTTTCTATTTTTAAAAAAACTAACTAAAAGTTGAAACATAACAAATCCAACTGTCGAACCTAAAGCATTTACAGGTATAGATGATATGTTAGCAAAATTATTTAAAGATGACATACCTAGCATTACTATAGAGACTATAGCTAAATAAAGAATAACTAGAGAAATTGGTATTGAGATATTTATCTCTAATTCATGTTCTTTCATAATATCATTCCTTTCAACATTGTCATACTTAATCTTATTATATCATTAAATATAATAAATCGTAATGCATAAAATAACTTATTTTTAATTACATAACATGAGAAAGAGTAGATATAATAGATTTTATATCGTATATATACTATTCCTTAAATTGGAATTTAAAGACTAGTTAAAATTAGAATTTTAATATGTTTTCTATTTTTGAAACTGTAATATATAATCTTGATATACTTAACTAAAAAATCTGGGTTTTACATATCAAATCGATTTCTTATTTCTCTATCTTTACGCATAGCTTCTTTCATATACTTTAAAACATCAACAAGTATTCTAACTTCATACTCATCACAATCATTAAAAATTTCTTTAGCTTCTCCCTCAAATATAATTTTAGAATTTAATACATTATCACATAACAATTCATCTATCGTAACAGAAAGAGCATTAGCAATATTAACTAACACAGACAAACTTACCTTTGTTTTTCCAGTTTCGATATTGCTCATATGAGATGGGGTTATATCTATTTCCTCAGCAACAGATTCTTGAGTTATCCCATTTTTAATTCTTGCAATTTTGATTCTTTTTCCTAATGCTTTATAATCTACATCCATAATTATACTCTCCTTTCTGTTTTTTATATTGTAACCATTTGCACAGTATAATATAATAATCTATATACATGAATAATTTATATAGAGCATTTAAGTCTAAAATAATTTTTGCAAATAAGATAGCTAATCTCATAAGAATTTGTCTGTAAGGGAATTAAAAATCTAATTGTTACTTATTTTGAATTAGAAAGGGTTGTTCATATGTTAATACAAAACATACCAAAAGCGGAATTGAAAGTTATGAAGTTTATTTGGCACATAAATGATATAGTAATATCTAAAGAAGTTATCAATGCTATGGAATTTGCATGGGGCTGGAAGGCAACGACAACTCTAACACTTTTATCGCGACTAGTTAAAAAGAATTTTTTGGATGCAGAAAAAATAGAGAAATATACTCATTACACAATACTTATAACAGAAAGAGAATATAAAGCATTTGAAACCAAAAGATTTCTAGAAGAAGTACACTCTAATTCTATAGAAAGTTTTATTGGTTCTTTAGAATATTGTTTAATTATTAATGAAAAAACGTAACTTTAATAAAGTAAGATACTAATGAATGGAATTTTACAAATATAGAAAATTTGCATAAAAAGTCATTATGGACAAAAAAATAAAGCCCTCTAAAGAAAACTCAATTAAGAGTAATCCCTAGAGGGCTTATTATTATCTATTTCCTTTTTTCTTACCTTTACATGCCATAATATCACTTCTTTTTAATTTTATAGTCCTATTAAATCTTTAGATTTAGAAATTTTACATTTATCTTCTTTTATATATATCTTAGTTGTATCAGTGGATTCATGATTCAGGATAGTTGAGATATCTTCAAGTGGTAAGTTATTAGCTTTAGCTATAGTTGCAAAACTTCGTCTTAATGAGTGAGGTGCTAAATTATCTATATATATTAATTTACCAGCCTTCTTAGCCCAACTTCTTAATACATCTGATGTAGCTTTATGATATTCTCCACCATACCTAACTAAAAAAACATAATCATTTATTATATTTTCTTCTTCTCTCAGTTTTTTTAGTTTTAATAATAAATCTTTTACTTTCTCACTAAAGTAAAAATCTACTATCTTTCCACCTTTTTCCTTGATATTCTCACATACTCTATTATCAAAGTCTATATTTTCCCAAGTCAGATTACTTGTAGCTGTAACTCTACCAGCAGTTGACAAAGCAAAATTTATATAAACTTCTAATTGCAAATCATCTTGTTTTGACAATTTATCTTGTAGTTCTTTAACTTGTTCTATATTTAAAAAATGTTTTTCTACAACAGGTAATCCTTTTTTAGGTCTTTCTATTAGTGATACTGGATTTTCTTTTACGATTCTTTTCCTTCTAAGATGGTCATATAGAGATGAAATGCCTGAGAATATTACTTTGATTCTATTAACATGATTATCTTCCATCCTAAATGAAATATACTCCATTATATCGTCTTCAGTACAATCTTCAATAAGTAAATCACCCATTTCATCATGTAGATATCTAGACCATGTATTTAAATCACACCTATATACATAGATAGTTTTTTCGCTTAATCCAGCTATTTTCTTAGCTTGAAGAAATCCTTTTATTAATTTCTCATTATTTTTGTTTATATCTCCATCTATTTTAATTCTTTTACTTCTCTTTTCAAATGTTGTCAATATCTCACTTCCTTAAAAAGACTAGAAAAATTAATCTCTAGCCTTTAATCTATCTTTTATTTCTGTTATGTCTGTTTCAACTCTTTCAAGTCTACTATTATTAGTGTTTAATGCTTCTGCAAATTTATCTAATTTATCATCAAATTTATCTATTGTATTACCAAATAAAGTTCTCTGCTCTTTAATTTCTCTTGAAAAATAAGCTCTTTCCTTTTTTCTGTCATCCTGCTCTAGTTGTCTATTCTTTTCTAAATATCTGCCAAACCATAACATTACTATCGTTAATAGTATAGCCGTATATCCATATTGGCTTAATAATTCAATCATTTCTTTAGATAACATCTACTTTTCCTTTTTGTTTTGTACTTGTATTTGACTTATACCTATAGACGCTCCCCAGCATAAAATACCTTCAAAGATAGCCTCTATTGACAACTCTTTCATAAATAAACAACTACTTATTATTGATATAATCAATAATGTAAAAGGTATATATTTATTTTTAATATTTGATTCTTTTATAAAAGTCCCCAATATGTAAAGACCTCCTATTAGCATTATCAAATTTTGAGGTATAAACTGCATTATATCCATATAACTTCCTCCTATCCAAGAATGTCACTTAATTCTTTTACTTTAATTTTTACTTGCTCTAACTTCATATCATTATTTTCTATTTTCATTGAATTTATCTTATTGCATATATTTATTATGTTTTGACCATAGCCCATATCTGGACACCATTTACCAGATAAACTCTCAACTATCTTAGCTTCTCCATGTAAATATGGGAAATGTCTAGGATCTAATGTAACTCCATTAACTTTGTATTCATTTTTACCAACTAATTCGTTATATTTTGGATAACCTTTAGCTCCAGCATATAGGGCTAGATGGTCTATAAATGCTGCCACTCCATCTTCCCAACAACTAAATCTTGTATGAGCTGATGGGTCTAAATCTCCACCACCTTTATTACCTTTAAGTCCACATACATTGCAATATGAAGGATTTAAAACTCTACCAAAATTAAAATATCCAGTTTCTACAAATGCTTGAGCAATTGCAATAACTGGATTTACACCTTTTTTCTCTGCTTCTTTGTATATTATTGGTACTATAGCCTTACATAAATAGTGTGGTGGATTAGAGTTATTATTTAATGTATCTAAATATGCAAAGACTTGTTCTAATTTTGCGGTTGATTTATCTAATATATTCAATTCATTACCTCCTACTTCCCTATAAAATCTAATACTTTATAAAGTGTAGCCCATCTGTCATCACCTTGTAACTTAGTGAATCTTTCACTAGTCTTAATTTTGTCACTGGCTGAACCTATTACATAAAGGTTTTGACAATGGCCAGGTATGTAATTTTTTAACTCACATACATAGACTTCATAAGATTTATAATTTATGGCCATTACATTAGCTATAGCTTTATCAACTTCTCCTTCATAAACTATTGTATATTTCATTTTTTCCTCCTGTGTTTGATTTATAGGTTTATTAAATATTCCTTCGGCAATATCTATGGCCATATCTTTAGCATTATAATTTTTAGTATCATCTGTATCTACAAAGCAACATTCAACTAAAAGTGATTTTGCTTTTGTTCTTCTTAAAAATGCTAGAGTTTTCTTTTCTTTGACACCTCTGTTTTTAAAAGCTTTATCCCATTTAGCATGGTAAGTTTTTGTTATTTGTTCACAAATTCTTGAAGCTATTTCAACGGTTTCTTTGTCATTTAAATTATATACTAAGACTTCTACACCTCTACCTCCACCTGAGTTAAAATGAACACTTACATTTAAATCTGAGTTATATGAATTACATTTAGCTATAATTTTATTCAATATATCACTCTGAGAAGTTCCATCATTACAAGTACAATCATATACTTTACACTCTTTTTGAGTTAAAGATATTAGATATTTTAGTACATTTCTTGCCTCTGTAGATTCTTTTATATTACCTACTGCTCCAGAGCCGACCTTATAATCTGGATTATGACCTGCATGGATTGTTAATGTTTTTATGTTCAAAATTACCACTCCTTTCAATAAATAAAAAGGCTGAGATTAGTCAGCCCTCTAAATTTAAACATAAAAAAAGAACCTATATTGTTGGCTCTACTACTGTTCCTTCTTTATTTAATAAAGTCGTTAACTCTGTGTACTCACTTTCTTTTATCCTATTCATAGCATAAAATACATCCAACTTAGTTTGTAATTTCTCTTTAGTATCAAAGCTCTTTTGCTCAATCATTCTTTTTAAAATATTATACATATTCTTTCCTCCAAGTTTTTATAATTTTATAACACATTGTTTGTGTTAAGTTCTAACATAGCGATTCTATAAGCATTATCTATTAAAAGATTATCTTGCTCCTTTTGATTTTCTATTAAAACTGTGATTTTATTTGCATTTATTTCTTCAATTGATGGTTCTGGATTAGGTGGATTCTTTTGTAATTCTAACCATTCGTTATAAGATTGTTCACCTGTCTTAATTAGCTCTCCTTCTTTGCTTATTAAAGGAGTCCATAATTGTCCATTACCTGTAATAAAAAAATTGTCAATTTCTATGTTGTCAATTTCTTCTTTTGAGAAATTATGCTCTTTTATTATTTTAAATTTCATTTTATCCATACTTTAGACCTCCAAATTTACAACAACACTAATTAAAATTCCTTTATTCGTAATATCATGACCTGGAGTTAACATTAGTATAGTATTATTTACACAAGCTATCCCTACAGTGTCAACTTGTTCACAAGAAGAATTCATAACTGGACAAGAATAGTTTTGTCTTGATATTCCTAAAGGTAATTTAATTATTGCTTCTTCTAAAACAGTAGCTGATGTATTTTTTGTTACAATCATGTTTATAAATAAATACTTTCCTACCTTTGTAATAGTAGCTGATTGCCACACTTTATCCCATCCATTTATAAATTTAAAATCAATATTACTTTCAGTTTTAATTATTGATTTTAAATTCTCTCTAATAACTTCTATATGGCTACCTAAATTTTGTGTCCTTTCAAAACTAATATTTGGTATCGCAATGCCTGAGTTACAAATAAATCTAGTTTGATTATCATATTGCTCCAAATTTAGTAGACTAAGTTTAATTTCTCTTGGTGTTTCTAATTCATAAATTATTTTCAAAGGATTTTTCTTTAATTTTTCTTTAAAGTTAGCAATGTTAAAAGGAGATATTGAAGTATCTACTATATCTATTACACCTATTCCATTTTCTGTTGATATAGATAATGCTGATTCAGTTTGAACATTATATATATAGTCTACATGAGATTGCTTGTATAAGTTAGTTACAAACTTAGACATATCTAATCTTAATACAGATATATCTAAATTTAATCTAAACTCATACATTCCATGAACTTCTATCCAATTTTCATTACCATTAAAAACTATTTCTTCACATCTTTGTATTAGTTTATATGAACCATTTTTGTAGACTATTTTATCTCTTATTCCATTTGGTAAGCTTCTTAATGTATAAGGAATTTTCTTTTTATCATATTTATTTCCTTTAGTTATAATTGTTTTATTACCATCATCATGCAAATCTTTTATTATAGTAACTCTTAGATACTTTGCATTTTTAGGGCTTCTAGCAACATAAAAAATATCTTTATCTCCTATTATTCTTTCATTTAATGGTGTTGGAATAAAACTTTTATTTATATCATACCAACAAATATTTCTACTACAATTATAAAAAGTATACTCTGTATTTGGTTCTATTTCTATATAGTCTAATGTATATTTATGATTACTAGCCTCAGAAATAAGTTCCTCTCCATTAAGATATTGTAAAATATAATTATCTTTAAAATTGGCATTCTTATTAAAGATATTAATTCCACTATATGGATAACTTAAAAGCTCCACTTTATCTCTTTGCCCAACACTTAATAGTTCATTAGAGTAATTTATATTAATATCTGTATAATTTCCTTCTAATATGGTAATTTTCAAACTTACTTCATAACCAGATGCAAGTGTATCATTATCTAAAACACTCCTTAAGGCCACATTACAATCACTTAAGTCTGATATTGTTGTAAATGTATATCTGAATTTCCCAATCACTCCTCCTAATATAGCTATATTTGTCAGATTAGGAATAAATACTGAATTTTCTTCTCCTAAACTATGAATATATATTCCACTTGTACTAGGTAAAGTATTTTTATCAACATCAACTATTATTGTATATATAGTATCTGGTTTATATAAAGTATAATTGGTAGTAAAAAAATTAGAATATCTTATATCATTTTCTGTTAGTATGTTTATTTTTCCATCTAAAAAAGTGGTTTTCCATAAAGAAAAATCTGAACTAGTTTTTCCCCATAAATCAATTAGAGTCTTTCCTTCTATATTAAAATTAGTTAGATAACCTTTCTTACTATTTTCTATAGTATATTCTCCTATATCTGTACTACATTTTATATTGTCAACTTCCTTGAGATTTTCTATATCATCAATTTTATTTTCTAAGGATTTTAATAAAGCTTCTATCTTTATAGAAGAATAAGTGGTTGTTTCAGTACTTCTCTTATCATCAATAGTTGCTGAAGTCATATTTATAGCTGAGTTTCCATTTACAACTATACATTCAAGCTCATCATTGGTTTCATTAAAAACTTTTATCCTATTATCATCTAAAATTTTATATGAACAAAATACATTGTTATTAGTAGTTTTATCAATTAAGCTTATAAGTACTTTTCTAGTTACAAGGTTATGTTCAATTATAGTTGTATATGTACTTTCTTCTAGTATCCAATCACTTGTTGAAATATCTTTAGATACAGCTACATTAGTACCATTTTGTATTACTTTTTCTAAATCTTCCTTACTTGCTTTTTTACTAAGTTCTAAATTAATGTCATCCTGCTCTTTATCTAATCTATTAATGTTTTTTACTACATCTTCATTTAACAATTTATCACCTTCTTTTTTATTTAAAGAACTACATATAAATATGCTTCTCAGTTTATTTCAATAAAAAAAGAACTATGCTATATAGTCCTCGCCTATTATTTCTTTATATTCCTTCGCTGTTATCTTTTCTTTAAGTACTGCATTTTTAACCATTTCTTTAGTCCACATGTTATTATTATAATAGTATTTTATTTTTTCAAATCCTAACATTATATTAATCCTCCCATCATTAGTGCGTAGTTTGTATTAGCATTTTCTAATTCTAATTCTTTGACTTTCTTTAGAGCTTCTTGTTCTGGTGTCAATGGTATTTCTACATACTCATATGTAATCTCTTTTGTTGTCTTATCTACATACATAATAGATGCAAACCCTTCCTTATGTTCAGCTTCAATTAATGTGTCAATTAGAACACCATTCAATTCCAATTCTTGAGCTGATTTTCCTAAGCCATTAACTTTATCAAATGGCATATTATGTATTAAATTCACTTTATAAATGTTACCTTCCTTATGTTCCAATCCTGTTAAGTATTTTTGCATTCTATTTCCTCCTAAAATTAGTTATAATAAGCTACTTTTTGTAATACATGTGTATTTTTCAATTTACTTATAGTATTAAGATTATAAGTTATAACAATATTATTAGATGAATCTAATAATATTGATTTAATTGACTTAGTAAAAGATGTTGATTTCCATATCTCAACACCATTATTGGCTATTTTTCTTATTGTACTATCAGATCCGCCACTATAAATATTAAACTCTGAATCTACACATACAGAGTTTACAGAATCAGTGTGACCTGAAAACTTCCATATTTCAACGCCATCAGAAGATATTTTTCTTATTGTTTTATCATTACTAGCACTATATACATTATATTTAGAATCTACACATACTGAATTTACAGAATCAGTATGCCCTATAAATCTCCATATTTCAACGCCATCAGAAGATATTTTTCTTACTGTTTTATCATTGCTAGCACTATACACATTATCATGTAAATCAACTGTAACTACAGTAATATGATCAGTATGTCCTGTAAATGTCCAGAGTGACTTCATGAATGTATCGTCTCTTTCTAATGATGTTTTTATAATAGTATTATCATAACTACCACTTATTAAATTATTACTATTATCAATTGCTAGACTAATAATGATATCTGAATGTAAAGGCAATTCATTAGAAACAACATCAGGATCAGATAAAAACATTAGATTGCTGATGCCTCCACAGTACACTAAACCGTCATTATTAGTACATACTGAATATATACCTAAACTAAATAAAAAATTATATTTCCAGATAAGATCACCTGAAGGTGATGTTTTAATTACTGATCTATCAAATCCATCACAATTTATTATATTATCATTGAAATCTATACATGTTGACATGATTATGTCAACATCAAGATTAGTTGTCCATATATTATCAGGATAAGGAGATACTTCTTCTACAAGAGTTCCTAATTTAGTTACCTTATGTATTTCGCTTTGGTTATCTTTTGTAACTAGAATACCTAAATTTTGTTGAAATTTTTTTAAGGTATTGTCACTACTACCACTTAGTATGTTATTTTTACTATCTAAAGTTACAGTTTCTACTCGATTAGTGTGTACCATAAATTCATATATTTTTAATCCATTATGAGATATCTTTTTTATAGTTTTATCATCACATCCACAATATATTTCATTTTCATTATTAACTGTTAAAGAAAATATAGTAGAAAGGCTTATAGATTTCCAGATTATCTCGCCATTAGGATTAAACTTTCTTATAATCTTATCGTTTCCACCACTTATTAGATTATTGTTAGAATCAATACACACTGAATAAACTGAACCCATGTTGTCCATATAACTCCATATTAATGATCCATTTTTAGATAATTTTTTTATACTCTCATCAGCACTTCCAATATAATAATTATTAGCGGAATCTACATCTACTGATAATATACTGTTAGTGTTTCCTGTGTATTCCCATATTTTTGTCGCTTCATATGATACTTTAACCAGACTACTATCTGCAATTCCAACTATTATATGATTATCTAAATCAATACATATAGATGTTATATTGTTTTTAAAACCTGAAAAAGACCATATTTCATCTCCAGAAGAAGATATTTTTCTTAAGATTCTGTCAACCCCACCACTATAAACATTAAAATCAGAATCTACTGTTACTGAATTCACAAAATGTGTATGCTTTGTAAATCTCCATATTTCTTTTCCTAATGGAGATATTTTCTTAACTGACATATCACTACTAGCATTATAAATATTATCTTTAGAATCTACACATACTGAATTTACACTTGAATCATTGTAAAAACACCAAACTTCTTCAACATCATCAGGCATATCTGGCATTTGTTTTATACTACTAATATTACTTGCCATAGTTTGAAATGTATCACTACTATTAGTTGGTACTTTTTTGTCAGTAATAGCAGTAGCGATTAATTCTTTCCCATTACTGACAGATTGAAAAAGCTCATCTAGTGCTCCCTCTACATTGTCACTTGTAAAATTATTAGCTATATCTTCTATAGTTACTTTATTAGCTGTATTTTCTATGGTATTTACTAAGCTTTTTATTTTTTTTGATGAATACGTTGTAGTCTCAGATTCTTCTGCATCATTAATAGTTGTTTTTTTATTAATTTCTGAATTAGTATCACTAGGTACATTTTTTAATTTCTTTACCACATCTTCATTTAACAATTTGTCACCTTCTTTTTTTATTTAAAAGACTATATTTATGTATAGTCCTTAGTTTCTTTCAATAAAAAAAGAACTATATAATATAGTTCTTACTAAGTCTTTCTTGATCACGACAATATATCTTAGCTTTCTATATAATTTCTGTTCTTATAAACTTTGCTATTTAGATTCAACAATCAAATCTAAATAATCCTTAAATTTCTTTTGTATTAACTTTATAGAATTACTAACAGATGATTAATGTTTTTTTATACATTTTAAAAAGTATTAATAAATTCATTTATATCACATCCATATTTTGCAAACATATAAATAATGTAAAATGTTTTTTTGATTATAACATTCTTAAAATAACTTTTTATCTTGCATAGTATTTTTAAATACTCATTATAAACAAATGTTTTATATTATTACCTAGATAAATTTATCGTTTAGAATTATATATTCATGCTAAAATAACTAATTTTTTACATATACACTAACCTAGAAGTAAATTTATTATCAGAGTATGAAGAAGAATAACTAACCATGAAAAGAAAAATTCCTGCAACTGACCCAATCCCCTTAAATCCTCCTGTTATTGGTACAGAATTGGAAAATAAGGCACCAGCATCACAATAATATTTATCACTTGCTCCATTATCAGATGATTTTATTATAAATCCACCATGATTAGTAGCTTGAACTCTACTTATAGAACCATTAAATTCTTGATTTGCACCACGACCTCGATTTATATATCCAGTTCCCTTATCATTAAATATTGAATTATCACTTATCATCATGTTTAAATCATTATCACTATAAAACCCATCTACCCATTGATTATAATTCCCCCACAAATCCTCTATTCCTAAAAATTTAATTTGTTTCTTGCCATTAGACCCATAAATCATTCCATTATAATTTGTTCCTCCTGTAGTCATATACTCCTCTGTTTCATCAGTATATCCAAACCCAAGTTGTAACTGACTATTAAGAGATTTGTACATTATTAAATATAATATTTGTAACATTAACATACAATAATAATTATATTGTTGATACCCAGATCCATTAGCTTGGGCATGTAATCTAAATTCTCCAATAGTTTTTGACACAGTAGGTGTATAGCCAGAAACACTTCTTAATTTGCCATCAATATTATACCCTAAATATGCACCAATATATATTTTTTCTTTTTCAGTAGAACCAACAGTATGAGCCATGCATATATAATTATTATCAATTCTAGCTTCTGATATTCTTATTTCATAACCATTAGTTGTTGTGGTAAACTTCCAATATATTTTTGGAAACTCAATCATTACGTCAACATCTCCAATGACATCACTTCCATCTAAATATTTAGAAAAATTTTGTGGATTAATATATTTGTATAACTTTCCAGACTTAAAACCACAAGGTTTTATATCTTTAAAAGGGTATATATTTGACCATCCTCCATAACCAGTTGAATTGGCAGGTATTACTCCTTGAGAACTTTCAATGTAAGTCACACAAGTTAATGGATTACTGTTACTTTCATCAATTTTAACTCCATATACCTCTGCTTTTGGTATAGTTATTGTGAATGGATTAGATAATACTATTTTATCACCATCACTTACTTCTATGTAACAAGTATATCTGGTATTATGACTTAGTCCATTTCCTATATAAGTAAAATTATTGTCATTATTACTAGGATTAATAGAAATAAAATCATTATCTCCTATTTTAAGTCTATGAATTAATGTATCTTTATCTTCATCTGTACAAGTATAATTCAGTGTATAAGAGCCTCCTACTTTAATATTTGATACAGTTATATTACTTAATATAGGTAGATGGTTAAGTTTTACTAATTTATTTATATTTTCAGCTATTTTTTGAAAAGTATCATCTTTGCTAGTATTAATACCCTTGTCGGTAATGGCACTAGCAATTAGGTTTTTCCCATTATCGACATTTTGAAAAAGTTCTTTTAATGCTCCCTCTACATTGTCGCTTTCAAATAAATTATCTGTATCTTTTATAGTTGTTTTATCTGCTGTTGTCTCTATACTATCTATACTAGTTTTTACCTCGTTAATTGCACTTACAATACTAGTTTTATCTGTTGTTTCAAGTAGTGTTGTATCTCCTATATTTGTATTAACTTTTTCAATTTTATCACTAGTATTACTAGGTACATTTTTTAATTTTTTTACTGCATCTTCATTTAACAATTTATCACCTTCTTCTTTAAGTTAGAGAGTTACTAATGTAACTCTCTATTTTGAGCACAAAAAAAGAACTCTTAAAGTTCTATGATAACGGAATTTCTAGTGCCTCACACATTTTTCTTACCTCTTCTCTGTATTTTACAGGTACTTGGTCAATTGTTTTTAAACCTCTTTCTATTAATCCTACATAAATTGCTGCCATACTATTTCCTCCTTCATTTAATTTTATATTTTTTAATGACATGGTAGATGGTTTTGATTGGCTATCCAATACCATTTCACATATTTCAGCAGTTGCCAACATTAAATCTGTAATGTCATTGTTTTGAGTTATTTGACTTGTATCTATAATATTAAACTTAATGTCATTTTCTTTTCTATTTTTAATATCATGTATTTTTCTTTTGTCTATTTTTAACATTCTTACCTCCTATTATTATTTAGTTTTGTTGGAATTGTGATGGATCATAGCTTAGTAATATTGAAGGCCTTTTTATAGACGTCCATTTATCACCTTTTTCAACTATTATCCTTGGTTGTACCATAGACATATTTGATTCTTCGAATTCATAGATTTCTTGGTATCCAGAATCAACTTTTTTGATTTCTTTTAATAAGATATCTTTAAAAAGTCCAGTTTTATTTGTTCTTACTTGAACTTTTATGTTATTCAATAATATAGATATGGTATCTTCAGATTGTAATTCATCTTCTAAACCTCTATCTAATATGATTATGATGTCATCTATATCTTGATCTATAACATCTGATATTTTATAAATTTTATTGTTTATTAAAATTGAACTTCCAATAATATTCTCATTACCTGTTGATTCTTTATATATAAACATAGTATCATATAGGTTTTCATATTTAGAATAGGCTTTAAACATTATTCTATTGCTACCTATTTTTAATTTATCTTTTGGTATATTGAATATAATTGAATCAACACTTGTTTTAGATAGTGTTTCTATGGATTCTCCATTTATAATCATTTCTACTTTTGTTATATCATTGTTTACGTCTTGTATATTTACCCTAACAGAATTTAATGTTTTACCTACTAATTCTATATTAGTATCTTCTGATGAAATTCTTGATATTATATATAAAGTATCATCAGTTGATAACATATCAACTATATTATCTATTTCATCTAATGGAATTGGTGAAAAACTAGATATGTAATATAATGCATCATCTATATGAAAAGCTGGGGTGTTTTTACCTGCAACTTGTAAATTGTTATTATTATCTATATAAAATATATTATTATCATCTATTTGTGTTAATTCTTTTATATTATCTGCTATTTTTATAAATAATTTGTATACTACATCTTTTGTATCTAATCCTAATCCAAAACAGCAATTAATGTTTAATCCTTGTGCAAATAAAATATTATTTTCTGTTAGAGCAAGAATGTAATTATTTGTTATCTTTATGTCTTTTAAATTAGTAACAGAAGATATAGTTTGAACTGTGTTTACAGTTTCATTATGTCCTAATCCTAATTCATAATTAGTATTTTTTCCTATACATTTTAAACTATTATCTATTGAATCTATATAATATGTAAAGTTATTTCCACATGCTATATGTTTAATGTGAGTTATATCTAATTTAGTAAAGTTGTCATACCTTTTTACTGTTAATTCTTTAAATAATTCTCCATATTCATTAGAACCACATCCATAGACTTCTCCATTTTCTAATAGAACTATTACATGTGTTCTAGATATGGCTACTTCTTTTATATTATCAAATGGTAATGATATGTATTCATATTCTATATATGTATCACCAAATATATTTGAATAATTTATATCTGTATCTGTAGGGACTATTACTTTATTATTAATTAATAGATAATTATATTCTTTTTTAATATCTATTATATCTCCCATTACAAAAGGTAAAGGGACAGGTTCTGTACAATAATTATAATTGTTATATCTGCTTTCATAGGTATTTTCTATTCCTAATTGTCCTTTGGTGTTAGAACCACAAACTTCAAAATCATTTGTATTTTTTTGAATATAAATAGAATACGCATTAGTATATAACATTTTAACATTACTTCTTATTTTAATATATGAAGCTATTACACCAGTACTACATTGTCCTAATTGCCCAAATGAATTAGTACCACTACCAAATAAATTGTTATTCATATCTATATAATAACAGCATTCACTATCATTAAAAATATCTTTTACATTTTCTTTTATTAAAGTATAAGTAGAATTAGCATGAGTTGAACCATAATTTTTATGACCAGCAGAATATAATTTATTATCTAGTGTTAAAAATAAAGTTGTGTTGCTATTACAAACTATTTTTTTTACATTTTGCAATGATAATTCATTAAAAGTTGTAATAGTAGAATTCATATCTAATCCTAAACATTTATTACTATTTTTACCAGTAACACTACAAGTATTTTGATATGAAATTATAAAAGTATTTAATCCTGCAATTATCACTTCTTTTATATTTTGCCCTTTTTTAATAAGTGTAAGTTGTCTAGTTTGAGTACCCATTCCAATTTGTCCATATGTATTATCACCACACATATACAATTCATTATTATTGTTTATAACTGCTAAGATACTAGAACTACAATAAAGATCTCTTATATCATTAATATTAATTAAATCAAATTTCAATTTATTTTCGTTATTTCCAAAAGTACCAATTCCTAATTGACCATGAGTATTATCTCCACAGCAGTATACTAATCCATTTTCAAATAATAAGAAACTATTACTAGGTGCACATGATATTTTTTTTATGGGAGAAGTATTAAAACTAGTATCAATTTCAGTAAATATATTTCTATTGTTAGTATCATTTAACCCTAACTGACCTTTATCATTTTTACCACATGAATATATAGTATTATCATTTTTTATTACAAAAGAAGTAGCACTACTAATAATTATATCTTTTACATCATCTATCGGAACTTGTGTAAATTCATTTTTATTAATTGTATCTCCTAAACCTAATTGACCATATTCATTATCGCCACATGAAAATAGAGAACCATCTTTTTTTAATATAAATGTTGCATAGTCAGATGTTTCTATTTTTTTTATCTCATCCATAGTAATATAAGAATTATATTGGTCTGTTATATTAACTAATCTGTTTGTATAAGCATGATGTCCTGTGTTTCCTATTCCAAATTTATTATAATAATTTATTCCAATACAATATATGTTGTTATTGCTATCTATTATTATAGAACTAGTTTGTGTACTTATAATATCTTTTACATTTTTTATAGGATATGATTCTATATAACCATAATTGAGTTTATTATATTGATTAGGACGAATTTTAAGACCACTACTATCTGAATACAATATGAAATAGTTTAAAACAGCTATATTGTCAGCATTAAACTGAGGGTCATAGTAATCCGCTTCAAAAAAACATCCCCAATAACTATTTGAATCTTTTGCTTTTATTAATCCTATTGCATTATTAGATAAAAATTTTGAATCATATTGTTGGTTTAATCTATTATAGTCTTCAAAGAATCTTGTTGAAAAATCAACAACAGCATTGTAAGCTCTTTTAGTTCCAAAACGGTAACATTTTACAGAAGAAGTATTATCAGAATTTGATGCTGTGTAATCCATATAACTATAACCAGTTGTAAACATTCTATCATTCATATTAATTACTACACAGCCTTTATATACTGGAATAACATCTTTTATTACACAAGGCAGGCTACTATTACTATAATATAAATTAGATACTTTAACAAAAGATGAATAAGTACTTGTATTATCAAGTCCTAGTTCATAATAATTATTTAAACCTTTAACATATAAATAATGAGTAGAATCTTCAATTAAATAAAAATTATTATCATAAGATGCGATTTTTTTTATTTTTATACTTAAATTATCCATTTGATTTGTAAAAATAGAAACATTATTATTCTTTAAAACATATGAATTATTACCACTGCCTAAAAGAGTTCCTTCAGTTGTTAAAATCATTGTATAATTAGATTCGATGCATATTTGTTGTATATTACTAACATTAACAAATTGAAATAAGCTTTTATTAAGTTTATCTCCTACCCCTAATTGACCACTAGTATTTAATCCACAAGACCATATAGAACCATCATTTTTCATTATAAATGTAGTATATCCAAGCCTATCAGAGTAAACTTCTTTTACATTATCAACAGGAACTTTACAGAATATTGACCTATTTTTTGTATCTCCTAATCCAAGTTGTCCATTAATATTATATCCACATGCGTATAAATTTCCGTTATTTAATAATATAAACATAGTATAATCTGTTAAAAGAATCTGTTTATAGTCATGAAAATTATCATATAGTTTTACATTTTGTATTTCACAGCTATCTTTTGTTAACATTATTTTATCTTTATATTTAAATATATTTTTTATATTATCTGTATTATGAAAATTAAACTTAGTAGGAGAATATATAATCATTTCATTAAAAAAGCATCCTAATTGATTAAAGTTATTTAACCCACCAACTAGAATATTATTATCTTTATCTATTAGAAATGAATGTTGTTTACTACTATAGATACTTTTTATATTATCTGTTACTTTAGTGTATGTTATTGTATTTATAATATCGTATTTATTATCTATTAAAGATTCTCCATATTTATTGTAACCAGCACTATATAAACTTCCATCATTTTTTAGAATAAAAGTATGATTATATGAACAATTTACATCTAGTATATTTTTTTCGTTAGATAGAGTAAATATATTTTTACTTATAATAGTATTATCTCCATATTCTCCATTAGAATTATATCCAGTAAAATATAGTTCATTATTATCTTTTAATAAAGCTGTATGATTTGAACCAACACTTATTTTTTTTACATTGTCTATATTAATTTTTGTAAATATATCTCTATTATTATTATCACCTAAACCAAGTTGTCCAGATCCATTAAATCCACAAGAATAGCATGTACTATCATTTTTAATTATATATGCACTATATAAAGATGTATAAATCGATTTAACATTATCTATATTAATTTTTGTAAATGTATCTCTATTAAGTGTATCTTTTATATCAGCATTTGTTCCTAAACCTAATTGACCATAATTATTATTGCCACATGAATATGCCAAATTATCATTATCTATATAATAAGAAGAACCTTCTCCGCAAGCTATATATTTTACATTTTGTAGAGATAATTTAGTAAACTCATAATATATTGTATCTGGAAGTTTACCAATTCCGAATTGGTTTTTGTCATTTCTACCTGCTGCATAGACAAACCCATCATTAGTTAATAATAAGGCATGATTTGTACCAACAGCTATCATTTTGACATTACTTACTGGGAGTTTTGTAAATGTTTTAACAGTTTTAGTATCTTTACCTAAACCTAACATGTACTCAGTATTGTTTCCACAAGCATAAGCATTATTATTTTTGTCTAATGCAAAACTAACATCTGCATATCCAGTAAAAAAACCTACAAAATTAAATGAATCATAAGTTCTATCAAACTTATTTAAATTTATGCTATCATTATTAAAATATTTTCCTCTTTGAAATAATTTTGTTTTTTTTATCAATAAAAACACCTCTTTATCTTATTTTATATTTATATTTTCCTAAATTAATTTGGGTAGAATCTTTAGGATAAGTTTGACTTACAATATTATCAATTGAGTTATTATTTAATTCATGAATATATCTAAGTTTATTGGATATAAAAGGAATCTCAATATTTCGAAATGTTACACTTCCATAAATACCCCTTATACATTTTCCTATTGTATCTAATTTTAAATCATTCATAGCTATTATATTTTTATTATCTTTTAATGTATCATACCAGTATCCAGCTTCATCTATTGTAGCATTTTGTTCTAAATCCATTTCTATTGAAAAATCTAACATTTTATTTAGAAGTATAGCATAGTTATTTTTTAATATAGCTAATTCAACAGCTATATCTCCAGTTATATCTCCATTAGAATCTACAGCTTTTTTATTAATTTCATTTATGGCTTCAAGAATTTTTTTACTTTCAGTTTCTAGTTCGCTAAAGTTTGTGTCAATATTTAAATCTCCAATTTCTCCCCTAGATGGTTTACCAGTATCATTTTCACCTATAAACCAATTGCCATTTTTTCCGATTGAAGGTGTTACCCCAGTATCGCCTTTACTCCCTTTTAGACTCTCTATAAATTCTTGGACAGTTTTATCTTTATTTTGAGATATACCTCTCCATGTTTCATATGCAGATTTTCCTTCATTGCCAATATCACCTTTATTTCCTTTAGATGACTTACCAGTATCTTCTCCATTTATAAACCAGTTACCATTTTCACCTATACTTGGAATAGGTGTTATATCTGTGTTGATACCTACTATATTTATAGTTGCATTAATAACAATTTCATTAAATATTTCAATTGTGTCATTGTCAACTATTTTATATGAACACAATAAACTATTTTGTGTGTTTTTTTCTATTATGCTTACCAATAAACATTTAGAATCTAAGTTATGCTTTATAGATTTATAATAAAAATCATCTTTTAATTTCCAGTCATTTAAATCAATGTCTAATGTTGCACTATAGATAGAATCAGGTTGCCTTATTAAATTCCTTAATTCATCTATTGCTTCTTTAGTATTAGTGGAATTTAATCCACTAATAACATTATTATATTTTATATCTTCAGCCTGTAACTTTAAAATTTTATTACTATCCAATATTATCTACTCCTTTACATTTTATTTTAGATGTAGAGATTATCATATCTCTTTCCTCTGATGTGATAATTTTATTAGATGACATAGTGTTTATATATTTTTCATCTATATTACCAATTTTCCACATATTAAGTAGAAAGTTATATAATGAGTTCATTTAACTCACCTCCAGTCAATTATTTTAATAATATGGCTAATATTGCTTGTTCAATTGCAGAAATTCTATCTTCTAAGGCTATGTTATTTTCAGAATAAGAATCTGGAATAATTTTTTCAAACTCATCTTTTTCTTGAACAGTATATAAATCTTTTTTTGTTTTATAATCTCCTATAAATTTAAAATCACCTAGTTCTAATAAATAACTCCAAAGATCTTCTGCAATATTTATATAAGACTTAGGTATATTATTTTTATGGATGTCTTCTATATAAAATCCATTGAATGATTTTAAATCTTTTTTCAGACCCATCTTAAATATCTTTCTCATTTTTACCTCCTTCTAGAAGTTATAGATTCTAATACCCAATTGCAAGTATATATAAAGTAAGTGATCCTTCTATATCAGCGACTGAACCTGCTGCTTTAACATGATAACCAAACTTTGTAGATGTTAGGCCACTTTCTTTTGCAACTCCATGAGAAAAGCATGCATTATCTCCAGCTGAAGATATAGCACTGTATAAACCAATACATGCATTAGGAAATGCTATAGGTAAATTTCCACCACCTCTTTTGGTATCAGCACCTGTGAATGATAATTTAATTTGAGTCCATTCTATTATTAATCCTCCTAAATCTGAACCTAATGAAATATAACCGCTAGTGGGAGACTTGTTAGAAGTACATCCATGATTATGAGAAGAGGGATTAAAAGAACTAGGTTTTCCACTAATATCATTCCAATTTGATACTCCAGAATCACCTTTGTCTCCTTTATTACCTTTTAAAGAACTTAGCCATTCTGTAATATTACCTAAAAATCCATTTTCAGATGCAATCTCATAGGCAGATTTACCAGTTACACCAATATCGCCCTTATCACCTTTTAGTGAAATTAACCATTCTTCAGAATTACCTGAAAATCCATTTTTTAATGCAATTTCATATGCTGAATCTCCATTTGTACCAGTTATACCAATATCACCTTTATTTCCTTTTAATGAGTTGAGCCAATCTTCTTTTGTTCCAACAAATCCCTCCTCAAGTGCAACATCATACGCTGTTTTTCCTTCATTGCCAACATCACCCTTGTCTCCTTTATTGCCTTTTAAGGATAATAACCAATCTTCTTTAGAACCAACAAATCCATCTTCAAGTGCAATTTCATAGGCTGATTTACCAGTGTCACCCTTAGAACCAGTTTTCCCTATTGAACTTTTACCAGTATCAGTATCACCAAGAAACCAATTACCATTATTTCCAATCGTTGGAGTTATACCAGATTTGCCAGTAGCACCAGTTAAACCTATGTCTCCCTTATCACCTTTTAGACCTGATTTACCAATTGAGCTTTTTCCTGTATCAATATTATTGATATGCCAGTTACCATTCTCACCTATAGTTGGCAAATAATTTATGTTTATATTGTCTGATATTACTAAAACATTTGCATTAACAGGCGTATCATTATATATATTAATGGTATTATCGTTGATAATTTTATATGAAGTTATTAGATTTATATTGGTATCAATATTTAAGATACTAATAAATAAGTTCTTAGAAGAGAGATTATGATTTATTTCTATATAATATAAATCATCTTTTTCTAACCAATTATCTAATGTTATATTTTGAGTATGAATCATTAACTCAGATTTAGTATCTATTTCACTTTTTAATTCATCTATAGCTTTTTGTAAATTTACAGCTTTTAAATTACTTGTTTCATTATTATATGTAACAGTATCTGCACTTAACTTTAGTCCTTCTATATCATCCATAGCATGAATATGCTTGCTTGGATTAAATTTGTCTGGTTTATTTAATATATTTTCCCAGTTAGATGTTCCATTTTCACCTTTTTCACCTTGAATTACGCCACAATCTACCCATTTTTTTATGTTATCCCAGATATATAGATGTCTTTGAATTAAGTAAGCATCACCAGTATTGCCTTCTTGAGGAAGCTCTTCTACAGTATCAAATGCTCCTTTTATTTCTAATCCAGTTCCAACATCACCTTTTTCACCCTTTGATACTTTTCCTGTATCAATATTTCCAAGAAACCAGTTACCATTATCACCAATCATCGGTGTTATACCTTCATCACCTTTTAAAGATAGTAACCATTCATCTTTAGAACCAACAAATCCATCTTCAAGTGCAATTTCATAGGCTGATTTACCATTATCACCTGTTAATCCTATATTTCCTTGTTCCCCTTTATCACCTTTTTCACCAGTAATTCCAATAGAACTTTTTTTTGTATCAACATTGTTTATAAACCAATTTCCATTGTCTCCAATTACTGGTATATATGATACATTAGAGCTATTTCCTAAAACAACAACAGTGGCATTAATTGCTTCGTCATTGTATATCTCAATTGTATCTATATCAATTATCTTATAAGAAGAAATCAAATTTATATTAGTATCATTGTTTAATATACTAATAAATAAGTTTTTAGAAGATAAATTATGTGGAATTTCTATTGAGTACAAATCATTTGTATGTTTCCATTCATTTTGCTCAATAATTTTGGTATACATAATAGAATCAGATTTACTATCCACAATCCCTTTTAATTCATCAATTGCTTTTTGAACATTTATGGAATCTAAATTACTAATTTTATTGTTATATGTGACAGTATCTGCATCCAATTTTAATCCTGTTATATCACTCATTAAGTGTGTATGCTTTGTAGGATTAAATGTTTCTGGCTTGTCTAATATGTCATCCCAAGTAGAAGCTCCATCTTTACCAGGGGGGCCTTGAATTATACCACAATCCACCCATTTCTTTATCTTGTCCCAAACATATAAGTGCTGTTGTACCAGATAAGCATCTCCAATTATTCCTTCTGATGGTAATTCATTTATGGTGTCAAAAGATCCTTTTATTTCTAAACCACTTCCTATATCTCCCTTATCACCTTTTGATTGTTTACCAGTATCTTCTCCATTTATAAACCAATTTCCATTTTCACCTATTAATGGAGTATCTCCTTCTTCACCTTTTAAGGATAATAACCATTCATCTTTTGTTCCCTCAAATCCATTTTCTATAGCAACATCATAAGCTGATTTTCCTGTGATACCAATATCACCTTTATCTCCCTGATCGCCTTTTAACCCAATTGAGGATTGTCCTGTATCAACATTATTAATAAACCAATTACCATTTCCTCCAATTGTTGGTGTAAATCCGTCCAATCCTTTTAATGAATTTAACCATTCTAATTCTGTACCTTCAAATCCATTTAACTTTGCTAAATCATATGGAGATAATCCTTGTTCTCCAGTATCTCCTTTTAAATTTACATATACATATTCAGTTGATCCTTCTTGACGAATACCTAACTGAGTATTATCCCATATAAACTCTATACTTTTTCCTGTTAAACCAGTATCACCCTTATCTCCTTTAACTCTTAAATCTTTTATTATTTTCCATTCAGCACCATCATATATATATAGATCATAACCAACGAAATAAGTATCGCTTATAGTTGGGTCTATTGGTAACTGATCTACAGTATCTACACTACCTTTTATCTCTAATCCAAGTCCATCTTTACCCTTCAACTCGTCTTTTGGTGGAATCGCATCTATGGCTTCTTGTACTTTATTTTCCATAGTATCTTTAGATGTATTTACAGAATTAATTAAGTCAGTTTTGGCTGTTGTAACTTCTGTAGTTAAAGTTTCTTTAGTAGAATTAATTGAGTTTATTAGATCAGTTTTAGTTGTTGAAATATCAGCAATTACATTATCTCTGGTTTCATTAAATGAATTTGTTAAGTCAGTTTTGACTGTTGTTACTTCTGTAACTAGAGTTTCTTTGGTAGAATTAACTGAATTTATTAAATCAGTTTTAGTTGTCAATATGTCTTGATTTATATTATCTTTAGTATTTGTTATATCTTCAATTAAACTTTCTTTAGTTTCATTGATATCATCAGTTATTTGTTGGGCTTTTTCATCAAATTCATATTGAATGTCAGTAATTTTATCATCAATTTCTGATTCCATTTCTTGTATAGATTTTTGTCTCTCTATTTCTTGATTTTGACGAATAATTTCTTGATCTTTTCTAATAATTTCTGAGGCTATTCTTTCTTGTTCTGCTGAGTCTCTTAATTCTTCATTTTTAAGTATAGTAATTTCAAGATTTTCTATTTTTATTTTTAAATCTTTCAGTTCTTTTAAACTATCTTTATATTGAGATATAAGAATCATCAAAACTGAGTATTCATCTGAACTTACTATATCACTATCATTTAAAACGCCTTCTTCTACTCTATAGAAAACTTTTGGAGAGAATATCTGACTTTCTTCATTTATTAGTGCTATTTGAAATGAGTTTAGACCTGAACATAATAGTGCTTGTTTTGAAAATATTATTTCTACTATTCCTTTAGATTCATCTATGATCTTACATTGTTGATCAATTGTTGTTCCATCATTTTTTTTTATGTTTAGAGTTATGTAATCATAAACTGATAAATCAATTGATTTATCATTATTTTTAAGTTCTACTGTTATTACTGCTGTGTTTGTATCATTTTCATCATAAATAAATGAATCTACGAGACTTTTATTTATTCTATAGTTACTAAAATCTAATACTAAAGGATAATTTTTTATTTCATAATTTCTCAAAGTATCACATCCTATTGATTTTTATTTTTTTTTTTTTTAATTTATCTATTTCTAATTTGTAGTTATTAATTTCTTCTTGCTGTTGTATATTTAATGATTTATATATTATAATTTCATTAGTTAAGTTTTTTATTTCTTCTAGTGCTATTGTGTATGCATTTTGTATGTTTACTTCCATTTTATTTCCCTCCTAATATATTTACTTTCTCATTTAATTCACTAACTATCATTTCTAATTCTTCTCTTTTTTGTATTTCTTCTTGAAGTGCAGTAGCAACAACGGTTGTATATCCTGTAGGGCTAAATAATAATCCTTTTTCTTCACCATAATCATATAAAAATGTTTTTCCAATATTATTATCCTTAAAATCATTTGCTATAAAGCCTATTTGACTATCTGCAAGTGTTCTATCATTTTCTGCTATATAATCAAATGTCGCTGGTTTAAATTCATCTTTTATAAAATCTAAGAATGGTGTTGGCGTGATACTTGAACGAGATCTATTTTTAATGTCTTTTATGTATACTATATTTTCTTTAAATTTTTTATCAGATTCATTTAGAGTAGAACGAGCATATAAATACCTCCATTTGTGGCCATCACAACCTAAATCAGTTGATGAGCGTTCTGGATAAAATGAATATCCTATACCTAATCTATCTCCATTTGTAAATGTAAATTTAGCTCCTCCACATCTTACAAAAGTATCATCCCTTTCAACTATAAGATGTTCTTCTCCATCAACATATATTTCAGCCGTATCATATCCTACCCAAAAATAATTATTACTATCATATTTAAGTCTTATAGCTGATGCTTGACTAGCACCATCTGATTGTCTTGCATCTATTGCAAATCCAGACCTACTACTCCCAAATAATCGTATTATTGGTTCATGACCAGACGGAGTAGTTAATATATCGCATGCTATAGCTCCTTGATTTACTGTTAAACCACTAGAATTTATAACAACAGAATCAGCTATCTTATTAAATCCAATTCTTATATCTGTAGGTGATTGCCTTATAATTGAAGAAATTTCACCTTCTGAAACCTTTGAAGCAATTTCTCCTGCCATTAACCTAATTTCAGAACTCATTTCTCCAACATTAGTATCAAGTTTTTTCACACTCAAAGCTATTTCATTGGCTTTTACATTTATTTGTGCAAATTCTTCTGAAACACTTCCTCCCATGCCTTTAAGGAATACTCCATCAAGGGTATTTTTTAGTTCATTAACCCTTAAATTATACTTTGCAAATCCATTTGTAACTAGAATTACATCTGAAGGAGTGATTATATTATCAGATATAACTGAATTGATTATTGTTTTAAGATTATTATGCGCATTGTCTAAAGCTGTTTTAGAACTGTTAATTGCAGCAATACTTGTACTATCACTATTTGATTGGCATCTATCAATTATTTTTTGTATTTGAGTGTATAAATTAGATTTGTCTGTATCTAATAAACTTATTTGTGTAGATATTTGAGCTTTTTCAATATCTGTAATTTCATCATCTCTAAAGTATTCATTAATATTAGAATTAAATAATCCTAAATCAGAATTAAGCTTAATTATAAGGTTATTTGTATCTTCTCTTAATTTACTAAGCTCCTTAGAGTCATTAAAATTTTTAGTTGCTTCCTTTACAAATATATTTATGTTATCTGCTTTTTGATCTATAACTGAAATATTCTCTTTAATATAACTAGTATATTCTTTTACATCTCCAACTGTTTGTCGTATTCCATCTAAATCTTTTTCAACAGAAATAAATCTATCTCCAAGTGCTTTATCTGTTTCATATAAAGCATAGATCTCTTTCTCTATGTTTTTTTGAGAATCTCCATCATAATTTATACTAAATATATCACTATCATTAGGTACCTCAGTATGAATTCCATTATCATTTATAACTATTAAAAATCTTGTATTACTTCTATCTAACATTAAATTAGAAGTTTCAAGTTTATAAGGGTTGTTTGCGTTCCAGTATATATACTTTCTATTTGTTGATTCATTTTGTACAGTATAAACCTCTTCATTATAAGTCACTATACATCCTGTTATTCTTATATAACTTAGTGTATAACTATTATCATATATTGCCATTAGGACACCACACTTTCTGGGACATTCATTCTATTGAATTTTTGTCTATTGAGTAAGTACTTTTTCTTATTAACTGAATCCATAGTATGTTTTGATTTAGTTAAATAATCGGAAATAGTTCTTGTATTATCTTCCTTTAATTTCTTATTAGATAAATCCAAATTTAAACTTCCATCTTTAAAGTTTTGTGTATATCCAACAAAATATATTATGTCCTCAGTGCCTTCTGCTCTATCATAGAATATAATTATGTCACCCACACTTAATGATCCATTCCAATGTTGTCTAAATTCCATGTTGATAATTCTACTTAAGAAGTTCACAGAGTCTATTGTCCAATCAATAGTTGGTCTACACTTAAGTTCTAGCTCTCTTTTTCCTGTTTTAATTAAGTCTTCAACCTTCAAAAATGAATCATTCGTATAAGTATCACAATAAATAAATTCTTTTAATTCTTCTAGTAATATTTCATTAAAGATTAATTGTCCATTTTCATCAGTTGAGGTTTCTCTCTTACACAATATGTTTATTTGTTTTATACTATCTTCTAATTCCAGTACTTGTTGTTCTAAATTTTTTATAGTTACTTCAAGTATTACTTTTTCATCATTATTCTTAGTTATATCTGCTGCTACCTTGGCAGCATTAATAGTATCCTTATTTGTCTCATATGTCTTTTTAATACTATATAGTGCATTGATGGTAGAATAGATTATTTGGAGTTTATTTTTATTGTCTCGTAATTCTTTTTTCTTTTTATTCTTTTCATCTATTAATTTTAACCACTCAACTTCTCTTAATTTAATCATCTCATTATACTTAAGTATTGCAGTTATTAAATCTTTACTCATTTCGCTATTTTCTAAGAAATATGAATAGTTTTCAATATATTTATATCCTGTTACAGTAGCTCCAATAATGTCCATCTCTTCATTTCCAACTAAAGTCATTCTAGTGACTATTTCATCTGAATTTCTAGTCTTTTCATGTGATTTTATATAGTTATCATAAGATAATACTAATTCTATATTGTCTCCAAAGCTATCTACATCATATAGGTGTACTTTTTTGTTATATGTGTCAAACTGAACTACACATCCAAATTCCTCTTTAATATCATTAATTAAAAAATCATGCCAATTACTATCTACACTTTCTTGCCACCTTACTTTCTCTCTTTTTTCTCCTGTATCAGTAGTTTCATAACCTATTGAATCATCTACATTACCTAAAGTCCATCCAGTTTCTTCTTTCATATAATCATTGAGACTTATTATTCCAGCATCCTTATCTTCTGTAAATAGCTGTAGTCCCATATCTTCAATGTTTAAATTTATCTTACCCAGTTTAACTTCTGCTGATGTTGCTCTAATAACTTTATTTTTATGTCCATCTTCTTTTATTTCTTTTATTACAAAATACTCTTTATTATCTACACATATAAATCGTTCATTACTTACTTCATAATACAATGGATTTATTATTTTTTGGAATGAAAAGCGATTTGTTATAAATTTTGGTATGGTAAATTGAATTTCATCTGTACCATCAATGCTACGAGTTAAACTATCTATAAATTCTATTGGAATTTCACCTAGAATTTCTTTGTTAACTTTGTGGAGGGTTATATTATACTCTCTTTGGATTTGTTTGAGATTCACATTAAAATCCATATTTTATCACCTTCTTTATTAATTTTTGTGCAAGAAAATAGCCACTTGTTTAAAGTGGCTTAAAGTGAGTAGTTAATCTTTATGTAAAATATTTTTAATTTTCTGTTCTTTATATTATATCTTTATTCTACTGCCGTAGTCAATATAATATTAAATTCAACATCGTGGTAAATTATGGTATAATGATTTTAGAGACTACAGTTTAGACTATTAGGGTGATGGCTCTTTAGTTAAAATCCCCAGGAAAGGGGGTGAGACTATGGAGTACTTAGTTTTATTTTTAATAATGATAATTATGATTACGAGAATAATAAATCATTTGACAAAGCTGATAGATGCAATCTTAAATTTGAAAGCATCTATTAGAAAACTAAAGAATCACCAGACTGGAGGGTCTAGTGATTCTGAAAGTAATACATAAATCTATTATTTTTTTTATTGTTAACTTCAAAAACTACACCCTACTGCAAATAGTTTGTAGTCTCTTTTTGTCTTTATGATATAAATTTTATATCATTTATATCATAATTATACTCCAATATTGTCACAACTGTCAATGTTGTCATTATTCTAATTAAATAACTTTTTTAAAATAAAAATCCATAATATTTTAATATTTAGTTTTTCTTACTATTTCTTTGGCAAGTTCATCTTGAGACTTTTTAATCATTTTTTCTACTTCTTTTAATATATCCCTATTCATAGTACCTTGTACACTAACTAATGGAGCATTGTAATTAAATTGATTTTGATTAGATTGTTGAGGTTGATAACTACGACCTCTAGGTACTGAATAATTGCTATATTCACCAACACCTAATTTATCTTGAATATCTAACATATCCTCCATTACTTTTTTAGCAATTTCAAGATTACCAACTAATTCACTTTTTATAATAGCCCCTGTAGCCCCTAATCCATCACCATACTTATCAGCAAAATCAAGCAATGTTTGTTGTAAATCATGAACCTCACCATTTATATCTGTAAATAATCCTGTATTTAATGCTTCTTTGATTAATCTAGCTAATTCTTCTTTAGTATACTTATTATCCAAATCTTCTTTAGCTTTATCTGCTTCATCTTGTAGTCTATCACTTTCATCATCATACATATCATTTACATCTTTATCAATCTGGTCTTGAACTAAATCTTCTAATGCTCTCTTAGCCTCTTCTAATTCTTTTCTTAATTCCTGTACTTTCTTTTGTCCTGATAGTGAGCTATCTCTTTCAGCAATATCTAATTTCTTTTGAAGTTCCTCTATTTCTTTTGATTTATCATCATAATCACGCTGATAATCTGCTTTATCTCTAGCTTTATTGTAGGCTTCTTTTTCTTTATTAAGTGCATCAAGACGTTTTTTAAGCTCATCGTCTATCTGTTTCTTACGTTCTTCAATTTGCTTTTCATAAACTTTAGTTATCTCATCTTCTATTTCTTTAGTAGTTTCTAACTTTTCTTTTAATGCTGCTTTAATTGTAGCATCTAACTTAGCCATTTCTTTTTCGGCATCAGGAATTTTATCCATCATTAAATCTAAATAAGCATCAACCAATTCTTTTGCTTCATCAAAGTTATCATTACTTTGGAATAACTTGTCTAGTTGTTGAATGTAGTTAGTTATTGTACCATCATCTCTAAATTGAAATCCAAAACCTTGAAGTTTACCCTTTATTTCATTTTGACTTGTTTCATGTAAGACGTAGTTTCACTCATTTCTTTTTTCTGTTTTTCTAATAAATCTAGTTTCTGTTGAAGTAAATCATTTTTTTCAACACCAAAGGCATTCCCCATTAGTACATCTAACAATTCAAGTTGATTATTAACTTCTTCAACATCTCTATTCATAGATGTCCATTCAGATTCTTTATGTAGCTTCCAAGCCTCATTTCTTAAATCTCGCTCTGCTTTTTCTATATCTTTTGTAGCATTTACCACTTCTTGTTTTTCTTCAACTACTTTTGGTAGTTCAGTAAACATGATATCTAAATATTCATCACGATATTTCTTAGTTTCATCCCAAGCTTTTTTTGCATCTTCATATTTCTTCTTAGTCTTATCAGATGCTTTCTCTTTATTTGCCTCTGCTTCAAGTTTAGCTAATTCTTTTTCTTTTTTTATAGATAACTCTTCATAATTTGTCATGTTTCCATCAGAATTAAACTTGAAACCTTTATCACTCAATACCTTTTTAAATCTATTTGCTTCATCTTTTGTAAGAGCTTCTTTTCTATTTAAAAGTCTTTCCTGCTCTTTATATAGTTCATTTTGTTTTTTAAGATAATTGAGTTTCTGCTCATTAGTAGCATTTTTCATTTGCTTATCTAGCAATGATAGTTCATTTGTTACTTTTGAAAGTTGGTTCTCTAATTCTTTAAATAACTCTATTTCATATTTTATAATAGCATCAAAATTTTTATCTATTGGAGTGTCTTGAGTTAATGTTTTAAGAGCCTTTATCGGTGCCGTGGCTCTTGATACTGCTCTTGAGAATAAGGATGGCTTTGTTACAGGAGTTTCGTCACTTATTGGTACTGGTTCTGATGTTCTAGGTTGGGATAGATTTGCTGGAATTGGTTGTGGAGTTTCTATAGAATTTATGGATTGTACACTTTTCCTATCACTCTTTCCTCCACCAAGCCCAGCATTATGAGCAAGGTCAACAAGTCCACTTGTTACTTTTGAAATTATACTAACATGACCTATAATATTGAAGCTTTTGTCGCTTATCTTTTTATTCTCAGTTTGGTTGATTTTATTATTTGCGTCAGTTGCATCTGCTTTTAATTTAGCCCATTTAGGACTTAGTGTTTTTTTATCAACACTATCTATCCCAGCAATAGCTCCTTCTACCGCTGCAATTACTTCAACTTGTTTATCAGGAGGCAATTTATCTATTTCCTCAACTAATGAATCAATATCTCCATTTGCAAGAGATTTTATTATGTTTATTTTTACATCTTTATTTAAATCTAAAGCATTTAATTTCTCAACCTCATCTAATGCTTCTGGATTATTTACTATAAGGTTGGCTATAATATCTTTATTATCAGGAAAGTCATCATAAAGACTTTGAATTAAATATAACTTATCTGGATTATTCAATATAAAATTTAAAACTTTATCTTTTTGCTCTTCTGGTGTAGTATTATATAAATCAATTGCACTTCTTAATTTATCTGCATTTTCAACAGCAAAATTAATAACAGTAGTTTTAGTATCTTCGGGAGTCTTACTATATAATTCTTGAAATTCTTCTAATTTATTTGGATTGTTAATTACAAATTCCGCAAATACTTGTTTTTTCTCTTTTGTATCTAAACTAGTATAGACTTCTTTTAGCTCATCAAAGTTTTCTAAATTATTTATATTGATATCATAGTCCATTGCCATTGTAGGATTATTTTTAATCCATTCAACTACAGCTTGATAATCTTTTAATCCTTTTAAACTATCTACATTATCAACTATAAATTTATTTGTAAATGTTGAACTTGTAGGGAGATTCTTTATTGTATCTAAAAATACTCCTACCTGTTCTATATTCACACCTGAAGATTCAAGTTTTAATTTTACTTCATCCCTACCATCAAGTTGTGTAATTGAATCTAATTGTTTTTTAAAGTCTCTATTTTCTACCTGTAGTTTAATTTCTTTTGTAACAGGAGTATTTAATATATGGTCAACTACATCATTAGCTTCTTTTACTTTTGATTTTAAAGGATTTTTATTGCTTGAAGATTTTCCTATAGCTTCTTCAGTAGAATTTTTCGCATCTTTGACAGGGTCTTTTTTATCTTTGTCACCCTTTATTTCTTTTAGCTTATTTTGAATCCACTCAATAGTATCTGATGCTAAATCCTTAACCTCTATAGTAAAAATTTTATTTGCTATTTCAGAAGAACTAATAGTTTTAATATCATCTTTAGCTTTTTCTATTTCGGCAATTACTTCTACTCTTTTATCTGGTGGTAGGCTTTCAATGGCTTTACCTAGAGCGTCTATATCCCCTTCTGTTAACGCTTTATAGATGTCAATTCTTACTTCTTTACTCATAGGAATTTTATCTAATGAGGTTATTAGATCTTGTATCCCAAAGTTATTTTCATTTTTATTTAAATATATTTCAGTTATTTTCTCTTTCGGGATATGTTCTAATGCATCTTTTAAACTTGTAGCATTATATAAAGCATCTTTCCCATCAGCTAATAGGTATGTCTTTAGTTCTGGTGGTATTTTATTGTATATTTCTGAGATTTGTACAGCTTTTTCCAGTCCAACACCATCTGTTTCTAAACTAGTTCTAAGCTTAGATGGTATCTTCTTATATTTAGAAGTTAACTCTAATACCTTTTTGCCACCCTCATCTGCACCCTTTTGTTCTATGATAGTATTTATTTCTTTTGGAAATCTATCATACATTTGTTTTAATGAATCAGCTTCTTGTAATGTTGTGGTAGGATTTGCTTGAATTATTGTAATAACCTTTTTTGGCACTTCTTCATACTTTTGTTTTAAACTATCTATTATTTGATTTACATTAGCTTGACCTGAATCATCACTTAAAAGTATTTCTGGGGTTATGGTAAACGTACCTTTTCCAAATTTGTTATCTAAGTCATTTTGAAGTTTAGTTATATCTGGGTCACCAGTTTGTAACTCCATTAAAACATCCATTGTGAACTTCAATACATCAGTGGAACTTGCCCCTGTTCCTAATAAAGAATCTATCATACCTTTAACTTGGCTAGGAACTTCCTTAGTATTTTTAATGTCAGTTAATATATTTGCATCAACTTTCACATCTCCAGTTATTGTTGTTGTATCTAAGATGTTTTGTATGCTATCAAATTGATTTTGAAGTTGCATTGCAAATTCATCACCATTGGCCAAATCTAATTTTGTCTTACCAAACTTCGCTAATAATGTATTTATTGATGTCATATCCTTAATACCATTAGGATTAACTTGACCAAATAAATTTTCCCATATATTAACATCTGTATTAGTCGCTTTAGCTATGCTCTTAGCTGTTTTATCTATTGTTTGATTATATTTCTCTATATCTTGTGTTCTAGCAAATTCTTCATTGGCATCTTTAAGAGTTTTAGATAAATCTCCTACATCAACTTTTCCACTTCTAACAGCAGTAAGTAATTTATTAACTGCTTGTTCTGTGTCTACTAAAGTATCTGGTGTAACCTCACTAAAATCAAATAAACTCTCAAGTCCAGCAAAATTAGACTTATCATTTCCTTCTAATCCACTGTAAAGAGTTTTATTCTTAATGTTAGAGAAAATTCCATCGCCTATTTCTTTTGAATAGCCTTGAATCTTATTAACTTGATTTCTATACATTTCATCATACTTGAAATAAATCTTCTCTTCTTCTGCTTTTGCTGACATTAATTCATTTCTAGCTTTATCTCTTGCTCTGCCAGTTGAATTATTATATTTTTCTATTGCTTTTTCTTGTCTTTTTTTATTCTTTTCAACTTCTGCTGTATAATCTTCTTCTATTTTTACAAGCTTACCAGTTTCACTTTCTCTCATTCTTTCTTCCAAAGTTTTATTTGGATTTTTACTTGGAGAATTTAATTTTTTAGCAGCTGTTTCTGCATTGTCATGTTTATCATAGGACATCAATCTTTCTTTTGCATTAATAGCTCTGTCTATTTCAGCAATTAAGTCAGTGACCTGACCTTTTAAAATAGGTATGCCATTTTCATCTGTTCCTATAACTGAATCTGGTTTTATTTTTCCAATCTGTTGTTTTAGTTCATTTAATCTATTATTATCTTCTTTAGACTTATTTTCTTTTTTAGATAAATTATCATATTCTTCTGCAAGTGCTTGTAATTGAGTTTTTTGGCTTTCATATGAATTGATTTGTTGTTTTGAAGCTTGTATATTTTTCTTTCTAGCTTGATATGCATTTTCTTCCCTGTTAGCATAATTTTCCATAGCTTGAGCCAACAAAGTTACTCCTGCAAATGCAGCAGTTAATACTAAAGAATTTCCGACTGTAGTTGCTATGCCCTTACCAAAATTTACAATGCTACTTCCTGCAAATGCTTTACCAATATTACTAAGTCCATCACCGATTGTATCTTTTCTACTTTTAGATACTACTTTTAATTTTTGATTGTACTTTTCATACGACTTTGTTCTGTCTTCATTTATTTTTATTTCTTTAGCTGTAGCCTTTTTTAAACTGTTAGTTGTTGATACATAATTCCCTACAATACCTTTTTGACTTTTTATAGTTCTATTGACAATAGCATTTGATTTAGCATTATTATTTGAAGCATTAGTATTTTTATTTATGGCATTCGTATATTGATTAGTAAATTTCGTTGCTTTTTCGAAATCTTTAAATTTAACAGATTTTCTATTATTTTGAAATGCACTTTTCCCAGCACTAAACAAATTCGTGATTGGTTTACCAGTACCCAATGCTTTAATCGTCATAAATAAAGCTGATAAACTTGCTAATGCTACAGGAAGGGAAATGTGCATTTTATCTGCTGCTTTAGTTATCCCATTTAAAACACCAGTGATTCCAGATAATCCATCTAAACTAGTCTTAAACATATCAGTAGATATAGTATCTGTAACTAATTGTTTTAGACTTTCTTTTAACTTTATAATCTTTCCCTCTGCCGAATTTATGAATCTTTCATTTTCCGCAGAAGCAGAGCCTAGCACTTCTCCACTAAGCCATGAACTTTGGAATTTTTTTACCTGATTCCAATTATCCATGATAGCCATGAAAGTATTTATGTGGTTTTTGCCTGAAATACTTTCAGCAATACCACTTTTTTGATTTTTAGTTAAGGCATCTTCTCCAACACTATGCCACTTTTCTGCCAACTCATCTAAAATTGACATCATATCTCTTACTTGACCGGTTTGTTTATCTAATACATTTATTTTAGCTGTTTCTTGTAATGTTTTAGCAGTTTTGTTAAGACTGATTTTCCCTGAATCTGCTGAAGCTTTGATACCACTCATGTTTATCTTTAATACCCTCTGTTTCCAGATATTTAAAAATGGGAATAGACTATACCATCATCCATTTAGGATGCTCATTGATAGTCGTTGCGACCTTTCCTTATTAATTGACTTAGGACTGTGTCTCAGGATTATCCAATCTTTAATCTTATTACCATACCATTGTGATTAGCAATGCCACATTTTGATTTCTCTAATGCTTGGTAATTAAAGCTCTAAGGACTTTCCCTGATATTCTGAGTTCAATTATATATCACTATATAAAGGGGCTATTTTATTAACCAATTGTTTTGAGTGCTGTACCTACTTTTTCAGCATTTTGTACAGATTCATTTCCTCCAATTATCAATGCAACAGAGTCCTCCATAGAGACACCTGCTGATGATAACATGCTCGCACTTCGCTGTAACGCTGCTCCTACCGATACCTTCAATTAGGTTCGTTAGTCCTAATCAGTTCTCTTATGAACTTCTTTATATCTCTATAAAGACGAGACTATATCTTCATCCTTTAAGGATGCTCCCCATTTCGATTCACTTGAATCTACATAATAGTCGTTGAACCTTCTCCCATACGGAGCTTGGATGCTGATTGTCCAATCCAACTAATTTTTAAACATTCACATTTATCGTTTCCAATTATGTTGTAGTTTAGTTAGCTCTAAGGAGTTCCCAGCAATTAAAGGAGTTTTTAACTACATATTACTATATAGTGCGACTAAAATTAATCGCCAGTTGTTATTGCAAAATTATTCTTTTATACCCTCGATTTCTCGATATTTAAAAGGGAATAGACTATACCATCACCCATTTAGGATGCTCATTGGTAGTCGTTGAGAGCTTACCATATTCTTTTTTTTGAACTTAGGTCTATCTCTGCTGATTGTCCAATCCTTAATATTTTCAGATGATGTATAAGTTTCCAAATACACTTACTAATTAAGGCTCTAAGGAGTTTCCAGCATATTCTGAGTTCAATTATATATTTCTATATAAAGGGGCTATTTTATTAACCTGCATAGTTCGATAAATCAAGAAACTTTGTGAGATTATCATAATCTTTACTCATTCCTTTGATTTGAACTCTAGTATCTTTAATTGGTTTTAATGCTTTTGTCATTCCACCATAAGCGGACATGACACTAGTTAAGTACTTATCGGCAGTTTCTTGGTCTAAATCACCAACATTTGCAAAAACTGCTGATTGTTTAGCTATCTTTAAACTGTCTGATACAGACTTTACACCTGTCTGCAAAGCTTTAGATACACCTTGAATTATATCTTCTGATGCTCTAGCAGTATCTTTCCCTATTGAAATTGCTTCATTTTTTACATTCTTTAATTGCTCACTTGTCCCTTCAAAATTATCAGGGGCTACTTTCATCATATCTCTTAATGCACTATCTAATTCAACAATAGTTGTTTTTATATTTCTTACACCATTTGTAATAGACATACCTATCATATTACCTAAAGTATAAGTTCTCATTGAATTATATAAGTCACTAAAGAAACCACTTGTTGTTTTTACACTAGTTCCTAATCCTGTGAAATTAGATTTCATATTGCTTAGTCTACTTTTTATCGAATCTAATTCTTTTACTTTTTGACCTAGAGGCATACCATTTAATTGCATTAATTCTTTTTCAAGTTTATCAATTCCAGCAGTTGATTGACCCAATTCTACACATTTTTGTCTAAGCCTATTTAAATCTGAAATTACTTTAGAAAGATTCATATTAAATTTAGCATCTAATTTAGTGTTTTTAGTAGCATTTTCTACTTCTTTAACTTTATTTTTTAATTGTTCTAGCTTTTGTATTTCTGATTGTATTTGGTTAGAAGTTAGATTTTTAAGATTTAAATTTTGAATTGACTTTAACGAGTTTGATAAACCTTGTAGTTTAGATGTATCTGCGTATCCAGATTTACCTAATGATTCTATTTTATTTGCTAATTTACCAGCTTCATTTTGAAGAGTTTTAAATTGAGAAGCCATTTTCGTATTCATATCTGGTATTTTCATATTAGCAAATTTAGACTGAACATTTGATAAATCCGATAAGGCTTTTGAATTTAAGCCATCTAATTTAATATTGGATAATCTTTTCAATTCTCCTGATAGTTTGTTAATTTCTCCTATTTGCTTGTTATCTAAAATGTTTGTCTGAGTAAATTTCTTTAATTGTCTTTGAGTAGACTCTATTTTCTTCTTAAAGTTATCATATTGAGAAGTTAACTTATTTATATTTCCATTCGAGCTACCCTTTCCACCAAATAATCCGTTTTGTGTTTCTCTACTAAGTTTATTAATTTGTTTTAATGTGTTCTCTAATTGTTTCAAATTATTTAGAGATGATGTGTTCATTTCTACATTTAATTTTATATTATTTTCTTTTGCAGATGTCTTCAATGATGCTAATTGTTGCCTAGCCTTTTTGTCATCAAGTTCAATACTGGTCTTAATTTTAAACTCTTCTGCCATTTAACCAACTCCTTTTTCAATACATAAAAAAAGACAGTATATTAACTGTCTTAATATTTTTATTTAATTTTCTCCAATAATACTTTTTTCTTTTCATTAAATTCTTCTTCTGTTAATATTTCTTGCTCTTTCAAACTCTGTAATTCTTTTAATGCATTTGAAATTTTAGATATATCCTCATCATCATCTTTTTTTATATTATTATTGCTTTCTATTTTAGCATTTTTAAATTTAGTTGCTTCATTCTCTACAACTAATTTAAACCTTTCCATTTCTTTTATTTTTTCTTGAATGTCTACATTATTTATATTTTTATATTCTGGAATATAAAATACCTCATAAGTGTTAAGTTCAAATATCAAGGTTAAATATATTTTTTCTACAAAAGTATATTTATCATATGTAGGAACTATAGATATTATTCTCATCTGATTTTTTTCACTAACTTGCATATTAAATTTAATACTTACTAAATCCTCTATATTTTTTTTAACTGCTGTCTTAAATCCAGCATGAATAATAGATATTTTACCATTATTACTCAATATCACACTGTCACTATTTGAGTTACCAAAAGCTTGACATTTAGACATTGAAATATTTTTTTGTATCGCCTGTTCTACTTTTGTTTTTTCTCTATTTCTTTCTGCTATTCGTTCTAATCTAGCTTCTTTTTCTTTGGCATTATCTATTACATTTGATATAAAACAATAAATAATAAAAGAACCTACAACTACTCCTATAAAGATTAAACCACCTAAATATTCTTCCATAATATTTCCCCCTCTACTCTGATACTTTAATTATATCAAGTCTAAAGGAAAATTTATACTACAAATAAGAAGTCTACTTAAAGCAGATTTCTTATTTCTCTATCTAATATTTCTTCTATATTATCAAAATCCCAATACCATATTTCTAATAACTTATATCCATTATTTTTAGCATACTCTCTTTTTCTTTTATCATGTTCTTGTTGTTTCTCTAGATTAAAATATTCTTTATAACTTCCAGTTATTGTTCCATCATGAAATTCACCTTGATATTCTATCAGCAATTTATAATTAGGCAAATAAAAATCATACGATAAATTTCTATCTCCCAAACCAAACAATTCATCAAACTCTTGTTGCATATGATACTCAATGTTTTTACCATTAAAATAATTTCTAATTCTTTTTTCTCCCTTAGATTCAGAGCAAATTGGACATCTAGAACCTTTTATAAATGAATATGACATAGTTTGATATGAAGGATGATTCTTATTTTCAGTGCATTTAATCCAAATTTTTTCTTTATTGTTTTTATTACCAATATAATTTTTATATATATAATGTGGATTTACTTTATTTCTTTTAAAATCCCAATAAGTCTCTAATTGCTCACTCAATTCTTCTTCAATATAATAGGCAAAAGAATTTTCACGTTTTTGACAACAATTTGAACATCGAATTCCAACATCAATAAATTGAGCAGCTGGAATTTCATATATACTATCACAATATTTGTGTTTGATTTTTATATATGGGCTACTTCTTACAATTTCACCACTAGATAAGTATTCATTTTTTCTAATACTTTTTATATATTCGTATTCACCATCTTTTTCTACTTCATATCTATATCTATCTTCTTGTAATTTATACCTACATTCATCACAAATATAATTTTCTCTGACTTTTATCTTCGACCAAGTTCTTTTAAATGTATTTCCACATTTACATTTCCAATTATGATTATAGTGATGCTCTAAAAATACATCATCTTCTAAAGTTAACCACTCTCTAATTAGTTTATTCACATTTTCTTTTGTCATATTTTTTTCTAAATATACTTCAGTTATAATGTTAGGGTTATTTTTTATATTAAAGGTACATTTTTTACATTGTATACTATTATTTCTCTTTATTGAATCCCAAGTCCTTTCAAATATTTGACCACATTTACACTTCCAATTATGTTTATATTTATATCCTAAGTATATGTCATCTTCTAAGATTAACCACTCTCTAATTAATAGATTTATCTCTTTTTTATTCATACCTTTTAATATTTTAATATTTTTTATATTATTAACTCTATTTTTTATTATAGCTGTACATTTTTTACACTTATAACTATTACCTATTCTTATATCTTCATATTTTCTTTCAAATATTTGACCACATTTACATTTCCAATTATGAACATACTTAGAACCCTCATATGTATCATCTAATAATTCAATCCATTTTTCTAATATTTTATTTACATATTTTTTATCCATACCTTTTAATATTTTAACTTCTCTTATATTATTACTTTTAACATTAGATATCTCTTTTGACAAACTATTTTTCACGCATTTTATGCAAGAATTTAATTCTGTTTTTTTTACATAACTCCATCTTCTTGTAAATACTTCTCCACATTTACACTTCCAATTACTAACTTCTGATGCTCCACCATATATTTCATCAACCAGCTCTAAATCAATATCATGTTCCTTCAACAATCTATTAACTTCATCTCTCCACATACCCTTCTTCAACTTAACATCTTTAACCATAATCTCACCTTCTCCAAAAGGAAGGTAACCTAAATTACCTTCCTTTTATCCTAAATCACCTCTATGTAGTCTATCATGTAGATTTAAATGAAAATACCCTAAATTGATTTATAGATTTATAGGTTGAATAACTATTGTTTCTATATTTTTATTTTCATCACATCTAGTATATGTATTAACAAATGCCACTTTATTTTTTATAACTCTATTTTTATCATATATAAAGAAAAATATGTTCCTATAGTTATAGTGAAACCCATCTGAGCCTATTTCTTCTGTTAACTTCTTCTCCGTCATAGATTCTCTAGAACACTTAACTTCTATAACTAAGTCATACTGCTCTATGAATATATCATATCTAATAGATGCATTTCCTGTATCATCACTGACTTCTACCCTTGAGTCTGGAAAAATAGGTTTTATAATTGAATATAAAATCCTCTGAACATCATATTCGTTTCCTATTTTTATATCATTTAATTTATCTTTAGTTATATGTGCCTTCCCATGAGTATTAGCTTCATACATTTCATATATATGCATATAAAAATTACTCAGCACATTTCTTATAATCATTTTGGCGACATCTTCAGTAAATACACCCATATTACTTAAATTAGTTTTATTTTCAATGTTATTTAACAATGACCTTAAGTAAGTTGTTAACCTAGACTTAGCAGATAAGATACTTTTTCTAGTAGCCATATTAGAAAAATCATTTTCTTGATACATCAATAATCTATCAATATCAGATTTTTCAGTTTGGCTAAAAGGAATATTTAAAATATCTATATTGTCTATATACTCTTTAATTAGTCTTATATCACTCATTGCTTCTAATTCGCTAAGTAAGTTTGAAATTAATTCTACTTTTTGACTCAATTTAATTTACCCCATTCTAATTAATATGTTCCCCATCTCAGATAAAATAAAAATAATGGGTCTAAAATATGAACTACATTATCCTTCCATTCTAGTACTTTATAAATACCATCCTTTTCAGTTATAATGTTTTGTATTTTATTAAGTGATTCTCTAATGGTTTTTTTATCTGGTTTTTTTATATCACATATAATTAAATCATCTATTCTTCTTTTAAGTTCGTCCAATGTTAGTCCAACTAAAGGAGGATTTTTCCTTATAGATTCTACTATTAATCCATATATATCTAGTTCTTTATCTATATTAGTTTTATACAACTTTCTCTTATTTCCTCTTGGATTAGGGCCTTCCTTTAGTATTTTTACAACATCATTATAATTTAGATTTATAGTTGTAAACTTATATGCTATTTCCAAAACATCTTCTGGCACTTCTTTAATATTTCCTGTATCTGAATCTATTAATGTGCATATGCTTAAACATATATACTGCATTAATTGAGGAGAAGTTAAACTTTCTATAGATATCTTTCTGGATATATCATTTTTAATATTTATACCCAGTTCTCGAAATCCTTTTATTGCAATTTGTTCTAGCTCTGATTCCTTCCAAGGTTCTATATTTATTGAGTTAATCCTACCTGTCAAATCTGCATTTTTTCTTATAGCATCATCTGCTCTATGAGGAAGTGATATTACTATTGCTTTAAACTCTTTTCTTATAGCATCTTTCAATTGCTGAGCTATATGTATTTGAACATCTTCTGAAGCATAATGAAAATCATCAAGCACTAATACTAGTCCATTATCTTTAAAATATTCGATTACTCTGTCTTTATTTAATACAAATTTTTCAGATTTATTAATTTCTTTTTTTGATTCCATATTTCCCTTTAGGTTTACCTCTCCAAATTCTCCGCTAACAGATAAACCCACTTTCACTCCTATAATGTTCCAAAAATCTTCGCTATCTTTAAAATCTACTCCCGACATTTCTATAAGATTTTCTAAAGCTATAACTTTTTCACATAAAACAGTCTTACCCATCTTAGATGGGCCAATTATAGAAGTCAAATAACCAGAAACCTTTAAGGCTTGTCTTAGTCTAAGTTCATAGTCTATACCTAAATCAGTTGATTTTCTTGATACATATGTATATTCTGGAAAAGCACCTGGCTTAAAAACTTGTTCTGCCAATAATCTATTCATTTTATCACTTCCATTCATTAAACATTTATTATAATATATAAAAACAATTTATTCTTTATTTTATATATTAACATATTTAAGTTGTCTTATACATATTTAAGTATATTTTAAGTATGTTAAAGTACTAATTTATAGATAAAAGTACTTTAACATATATAATACATACTATTTAACAATATATTTAACTAAATCTAGTTCTATTCTAAATTACCTTCCATATAATTACTTGAAAAATACAGCTACAAAAGAATACACTATACCCACAACTCCATCATCCAATAAATCAATTAATCTTTTCAATTCATCTCTCATATCATTCACCTAACAAACTTCTTCAAGTTCTATAATAGGTAATACTCCAATAGATTTTAATTTCTTATATATCATCAATCTTCCTTTTTGAGTCCATTTAGTATTCATTTTAATGTCAGGAGTTCCATCAGCCTTTACAATATCTATTGTTTCAGAATGAGTATATCCTTTACTTTGATAATCACTATATAATAACCATTGTCCACTCTGTTTGAATTGAATTCCTAATTCATGTAGTTTCTTATTCATAGCTTTACCACTCATTCCATAATCTTTAGCTATCTGAGTTATAGTTACCAATCCTTTATTTCTAAGTATCAAATCTGTATAGTCTGCTTTTGGTTTAAGTTCACCTATGATTTGTTGTTGTTTATTATTTGTTACTTCTAAAGCTTTTCTCTTTTCTCTTTCTTCTTTTAGATCTGTGGCAAGTCTTATGATTGTGTCTGTATTAGATAATATTTCTTCTATCTTTGTGTCAGTTAGATATGCTCCATGTTTACGGATAGTTGGTATTACATCTGTAGCTAACCATTTTTGAAATTTTAATGCTGCTTCATTTTTAGCTTTCATTCCTAACATGTAAAACAATGATTCTGGTATGTAATCATCTTTCCCCAGTTTGTTGGGGAAACCAAATTCTTTACAATATTTATTTATTGTTTCCCATCTAATTGAGATATACTGTTTCCCGTTCTTATTTTGAGTTTGATACCATCCAAAACCTATTGCTGTGTCTTCAGCATTAATACCTATGCTTCCATCTTCATAACTTATCATTCTAACACTTGTACCCAATTGTTCATTTGTGAACACTTCATTTCTTTTTTCATTACTCATACACACATCTCCCTTTTTATTTGTTTTTTTACTGAGAGACTGATATAATCAAATTAACTTTGTTGATGATTATATCAACTCTTTAAAAGGTTCTACTGCTCGCAAAGTCTGTAGAGCCTTTTTATATTAATCATACACAATCATACATTTGTTGTATTTATGTATGATTATATTATAATACCATTTTTTACTATTTTCAACCTTTTGTAGGAATATTTTTTACAAACGTAGGATTTTGTTGTATAATTAATGTAAGGAGTGATATTAATGAACAACAATAGCATAGGAAAAAATATTAAAAATTATAGACTTTTAAAAGGATGGACTCAAGAGCAATTAGCGAATGAATCTGGACTTTCAAAAAATGCCATCTATAATTATGAAAATGATAAAAGGATTCCAAATATAAATATTTTAAATAATATTGCAAATGCTTTAGAAGTTAACTATGATGATATTATAGACTCTGGTAATACAACTCGAATAGAAGATGAAATGAAACGTAAGCTATCTACATCAAATGGCAGTGACTTATGGCGAAACTACATACCATATGCAAAAAAATTATTATCTGATGGTTCAAATGATATAGATTTATATTATTATTTAGGATTTTCATATTTTGCATTGGAAAAATATGAAAAAGCTATTGAATGGTATGAAAAAACTATTGAAATTGACAATCAAGAAATAAGAGCTTATATTGGACTTGGAAATGTATTTTTATGTACTCATAAATATACAAAAGCTATCGAATACTATTTAAAGGCTTTAAAAATAGACAAAGAATGTATAGAAGCTTATCTTCAATTAGGAGATGCTTTTTGTAATATTAATAAATATAAAAAAGCCCTTAAATGCTATACAAAAGCTATCGAACTTGATGACGAATGTATAGAAGCTTATATGAAGAAAGATCATATATTCAATTCTGTGCTAGAATATAGTCAGCTAGTGGACAAATATGACATATTAGATGTTGAATTAGAAACATCGTGTGATTCTGAAAAGCAGTCTAAACATTCCAGTTTGTTAAGAAAAATATATTTTGAAGCTCAGAAACTAGATATTGAAGAATTAAAAACTTTTAGTAGCATGATGAGTATGTTTAATGAAAAAAAAGACACAAAATCTAAATAAGTGTCTTTAAATTTATTATAAAAGTATATTATATTAATTAATAGATAAAGAAAATATTTTTCATTTTTAAATGTGGCATTATTTTATTGACCACATTTTTTATATATTTTAATATGCACAACATCTGAACCTCTAAACTGAGTTTTAAAAACACAACACTATCTACAAAGATAATTATCTACGTTATACTTCTGTCATCATTGAAGTTACTAAACACCAAACAAAATATTCCTCTCAGGAACACTTGTTGAAATTCCAACACTTTAAGTATAAAAAATCAACTTCTTATGTTCGATCATAAGCAATCAAGGTATAAACACAAGCAATCATTTTCGCAAAGCCTTAAAAACGCATATACGAGGTCACATTTTTCCAATAAAAAAAGATACCTCCTCACAGAAAGTATCTTTTAAAATTTCATTATTAATAAATTTAAGGCACCTATCGATCTAAACCATGTATAATATTAACTTTTTTCTTTTTGTTTCTCTGATAATGCCTTAATCTTTGCAAATTCACTATTTGATTTTATTATATTTTCTAAAGCCCTATAATTTGATAGAAAGTCATCTGTCTTAGTATTATTACTATCAGAATAATCTACATAACTTCCACTTGGTTCAGTTGCAAAACTATAAAAATTTGTATATGAATTATAAAACTTATCTATTGTTTCTAACATAGTTTTTAAATCATCGCTACCTTCAGGAATATTTTTTAATGTACTATATATTTTTAAAAGCTCATCATCATATGTTTTAGCTTGTGCTATTTCACCACTTTTATCTGCCATTGCTGAAAAAATAGCAGCATCAATATCAGAGCCATGTTTATCATCATAAATATTTTCTTTCCAATATGTCTGAATAGTATCAGAAATATCTTCTAAATTAGCTCCTGCTACATAACTTTTCTCTTGAAAATCTATAATAGTCATCATATATTTTTCTCTTGCCTCTTGTTGTTTTTTTTCTTTAATACTATTATTAGCAAAAATTCCCACTATAACTACCAATATTATACCAGCAAAAATATAAATATATTTTTTATTTATAGGTGCTTTTTTACCTTTTACTTCTTTTTCATCCACACCTTTACCACACTTGGAACAAAAAAGTTGTCCTTCTAATAACTTTTCTCCACATGATGTACAAAATTTAGTACTATCATTTTCCTGCGATACTTTGTTTTCATCTTCACTCATATAAAATCCCCCCCTATAATATCCGTTATAAGCTTACAGTAATTTTACTGTCCCTCAAAGCCTATTCTACCAACACTATAATTATAGCAGGAAAGATGTAGAATTACCTCTATTAATTGTATATATTTGTAAAATCAAGTATTCAAATCATATGCTTTAATTAATTATGATTGTCATACCTCTGTCATCATTAAAATAGCTAACTTATGTTAAAATAATTTCAAATCAATCCTTATTAGTTTATAATAAGTATATAATATAAACTGGAGGTATCTTATGAAAAAGAAATTCTTATCTGATTTATCATTGATGATTTCAGTGATATCAATGATATTAGTAATTTTGGAACTATTAAATATCATTAAAATATCATTAACAATTATAACATTATTATTCATAACTCTATTAAGTATAATGACATGGATAAATTATAAAAATAATAAAAAAATACAAATGTCTATTGGAATTTTAATACTTATCATCTTTATTATTTTTATAATTCATAATTTACTTTTTAATAATATGTAAAATATTATATTTTTTCAATAAAAAAAGACAATCTTAATTGACTGTCTCTATTGAATCACTATTTGTTACTTAATCTATGTACAAACTTATCAAGAATATTTTTTACTAATAGATTTACTTTCTTGGCATCCTTTAACCAATTTGCAACAGGCGGACTTAAAGTATAGTATACTTTTATAAAAATTCTTCCTAATAAATGTTTTTTCAATGTATTATCTCTAAAATATCTTAAAACCAATACTTCTGGTGCATCATAAGAAGCATATACAGCAGTAGCTATATAACAACCTTCATTATTTTTGGTTGGACTATGTATTTCTGGTGGGTCATAATCTGGTTCATATTTATTCATTACAAGCACATTCTCTTCATATGACTCTAAAAGTGTTTGTCTAAACTCATCCTCTATACCACATGTTGACATAACATTTTTATTTTTTTCATAGTCAAAACCTACAATACAGCTATATTCTTTACAAAGTTCTGCAATACATATATTTAGATTTCTTATAGAATCTAAATATACTTTTTTTAAGTTTTTATCCTCTTCCATTCTATAATCTTGCAAAAACTTAACATTATATGAAAATATCTGTCTACATTTTTCACAATCATTTAAATATAAATTTATTTTATCTTGAGAAGTTTCATTTTTAGAATAATTATTCTTCGAATAATTAAACTTTTCTATTCCTGAATTATATAGTTCAGTTGCCATTATACGTTTTTGTCTAAATATTTTTTCAGAATTTGGATTTGTCTTTCCAAATAAATTCCATGATTGTTTTATATAATTTAAACATATCTCAGAATTTAAATTATATAAATCAGATGACCTTATCTCTGAAATAGCCTTAAAGAATAAAGCTTCATAATTATCTGGATTTGAATTAAAAATTTGACAATAATACTCATATGCCTTATACCAATTGCATGCATCATATTCTATTTTAGCCAATTTAGAGAGATTTATAGAATGCTCATCTTTATACATATCAGAATCAAGAGGTGCTTTTTTCAAACTTATTTTTTTAAAATCTATTTTCTCGCCACAATTTACACAGAAACAAACTTCTTTAGAATCATCTACCATAATGCTTTCTTTACATTTAGGGCATTTAATTTCTTTTTGACCCACAATATCCCCTCACATTCACTATTATATATTTAAATAAAATTATAGCACATATTGGCATATTGTGGGTATCATATCACTCTTACATATATAAAATCATACTCTTAAGATACCTTTTTATACAAAATATCTTTAAATATTATCTTACACAAACATTACAAGGATCTGTTTTACCTTGTGACTTGGCTTGTTTTAATGTTACTTTATTTATTGTTTTACTTCTTTTTAATGTAGAACAATTTTTTGTTAGATGATATGATTTTCCATTAGGAACTACATATACTATACTCTTATCAGTTAATCCAGAGTTATTAGAACTAGGCTCATTACTTGGTTTATTTGTATTATTTGAGTTAGTATCTTTTACAATACCTGTATTTGAATCTCCAATATTATTAGTTATATTTAGGCACTGTTTTGTAACACTATCATCAATATTTCCAATAGCAGTTATTTTACTTGCATTTTTTAATATACTCTTATTACTTCCATTTCCAACTAACACAATAGGTGCTTTTTGTGCAATTGTAGAACCAACTAAAGAATAAACTAAATCAGTTCCACTTGCTATATAAAATTCTTTTGAACCATTGTAAAATTTATTTATTATTTGTTTATTTGTATCGTATCTATCCACTCCACCTATTCTTGTTGCCTTAGTTTCATTTATTAATTTGTCATTCATACTAGCTTTTCCACCAATTGCATAAGTTTCCAATCCATCTGTAGCAAAGTTTGTAGTATTTCCATCAGTTAATATTATAGCTGCCTTATCTCTAACCGCTACAGATGCGGCACTCATAGCATCTGGCTCACCTTTAAAAGCATTAGCTAGTATTACTTTTTTAACAGCACTTACACTTCCTATTTCTTTTGCAACTTTGTGGCTTGTATCTATTCTATCAGTTCCACTTATTCTATTTATATTTATTTTTTTATCAATTAATACTTTCTGAACTGATACTCCTATTGACTTTTCTCCTCCAATTAGATATACTTCTTTGACTTTTTCTAGTCTCTTTAATGTTTCTGAAGGTATTGTATCTTTCTTAGTCAATAATATTGGTGCATTCTTAGCTCCTGCTAAGCCACTCGCAGATAATCCATCAGATAATCCATTTTCAGAATTAATAAGTATGGCAGTATCATAGTTTTGTTTATCTGCTATAAGACCTGCTGTTTCATATTTATTTACACCTTTTATTGAACTAATAGAACTAAGAGCATTTGATGTTGGACAACTAACAATCAATAATGAAATAGATATCCCTATTGCTAACAATTTTTTGCTTAATTTCATAATAAAATCCCCCTATAAATTTTTTATAATATTACTCAAATATTATAATTCTACATTAATAGTGATTTTCCTTTATAAAATTAGTTTCTATTTCAAAATTCTTTTATTTTTTTAAATCCATAAAATAAAAATAGACCATCTATAACAGTCTATTTTTAGTGATATTTATTTAGGTTTACGCTTTTTTGTACTTGTCTTTGTATATGATATCCCAGTTCCAGGTATACTCAATGTAGCTGATTTTCTTCCTTTTGAATTAACAGAGACTCTAGCACCTTTAACACCAGCACTTATACCTACACTTTTCTTACCTAAATTTAATTTTACTCCACCACCTAGGTTTATGCTTTTTCTAAAATTAAATCCCACAGATACAACCTCCCTTATATATTTCAAATAAATATACTTAAAATTATATTTGTCATACACTTGTCATCATTGGTATATCTAGTATCTATATCTTTTTATGCTTTTTCTTTTTATATACTACTCCAGCAGCTACTGCTACAGTTCCAGCTCCAACACCATATGTAATATTTCTACTTTTCTCTTCTTCTCTTTTTTCTACCCCTTCATCATATACACCTTTTAACTTAGTCTCAATAGACTTCATTTCACTTGGTACACTAAAATCTTCTTCATTGTAACCTTGATTATATACACTTTCTTTTACTTTAGGTAGTTTAACTTTACCATTATCATATCCTTCTTTAAACCAATTAGAATATTTAACATTACCTATAGTTGATGTATCAAACTTTTCTCCTTTGATAGCACTCTCAAATCCTTTAGTGTTATAATCATTTTTTAATTGTTCTTGTATTTCATCATAAGCACTATTATAAGCATCTTTAAACTCAGAATCTATATTTTCTTCAAATGTCATTTTCTCTTTATCTTTGTTACTATCCTCTATTCCTTTAGCTTTATATTCTTCTATCTTTTTAGTCTTATATTCATTGTATCCATTTGAATATCCAGTATCATAAGCACTTTTTAAAGCTTCTTTTTCATATGTGTTATTAGATTTAACACCTGTAAGTCCTAAATTATATCCTGACTCTTCAGCTAATTTTTCTTCCTCTACTAATTTAGCTTTTCCTTTTTCATATCCTTCTGAGTACTTTGATTCATATGTATCACTATAATCTCCACTATAACTTGCTGAACTATAACTTCCTTTATACCCATCCTCATAGCCTTGATTATATCCTTTTTCTCCAACAGATTTCTTTTGCTTTTCTTCATTATTAACCGAAGTTGTTGTTGTTCCATAGCTACTTCCTCCTCCAGTATAAGGACAACCACCATTATTATGTAGATGAGCTGGATAACCACCACAATGATAGTGATAACTTCCTAATCCAGATTTATTCTTATTGTCACGATGGCCTCCAGACGAATCAGTTCTTCCTGAATGAGCATATGAAAAGCTCCCTATACTAATCATAGTCACACTCATTACTATAGTTATTAACTTTTTCTTAAACATAATATATTTCCCCCTAAAATATTCTATGATTTTATTATATCAGTCAATATATTATGTTTAAACCGTTTAAATTCGACAAAGATAAAGTTTATTCTACTGGTACACCTAATCCATTCATTGTAGTTTTAAAAACATCTAGGTACTATCTCTTGTGCTTTAGCTTTGCTCTCATCATATAATAAGCTTAAGGTCTATATATAGATTATCTTTAGTACTACCATGCTCCTATACTCCACCATGTTCAAATCTTTCCATCAGGAAGGCATGTTCTATACTATAAATATCAACAATATTCTTTACTAACAAATTTACTTTCTTGGAATCTTTTAACCAGTTTGCAACAGTAATGTATTGTCTCTGAAATAGCCTTAAAGAACAAAACTTCATAGTTATCTAATTCTTCCATGCATATATCATCTATTTTTTTAGTGTATAAAAACACTTATTTATTAAAGTAATATTTATATATTTTATAGTTGAGAAACCAAATTTAATTATTGTAGAATTGAGTAAAATAATTTGTAATTAAAAACTATCTATAGCAAAATATATATGGTATAATTTTCCATATATATTACCATGAATATTTTTCAATTATATAACTATTCATGGAATATTAAATTTTTTAAAATTAAGATATTACTTATACTTTTAACTTTTTTTAAATAGCTATTAAAAAAATAATTATTCATTTCAATTTAATCATATTCAAAATAAACCATCATAACTAATTATAGTTATATATTCTAATGAAAGGAAAGTATTACTTAATAAGCTGTTACTTAGTTGATTAAGTAATATAGGGAAACATAATATGACTAGTATCAGTAGATATTTTATGTCAAAGATATTTTTTGATATTGATAAAGAAGCAGGTGTTTCTACTTGTGATAATTTAAGTCTAATAGAAAGAACATTACGTGGAGTTAACGGAGATGATTTAAAAGTAAAAGTAGGTTATTTTAGTACAGACTATAACAAAAAGTTAAACAAAATACAAGATAATAGCTTTAAAAGAAACATTTTGTTCATATCATCATATGGTGATACTTATGGTAATTGTGAATTTTCGTCAATTTTGTCAATGATTTCATGTGCTTGGTTTAATCAAATAAATTGGAAATTTTGCAATCCTGGATTTGATGTTTACTATTTATTTTACAATCAACAAAATTTAAACAAAATAAATTATGATGAAAGAAAGTTTACTGAAGAACTTTATAAAAGTTCAGGTGATTATAGTCTTGTAGTTTCATGCTTAAGTAACATTAGCTCTTATGGTTATACATCACATTTAAAAGATAAAGATTTCCTTATTGAACTAAAATTAGAGAACATGAATCATGATTTAAAAACTTATGAAGCCATAAAAAATACAGGAATTTATACTCAAAATAAATTTGATTTTGTAAGAGAATTACTTACATTTAGGAAAGTTATTCGAAATGTTAAAGAACAACAAAACTGGACTAACAAGTTCAATTCAACCACAAGTGACATGGCCAAGGATATATTTCAGACTATAGCAAAAGTACCTATAGAGGCAAATTTCTTCAATGTATTTGTTCATGAATTATGCCATGTTGTGGAACTTTATCATAATTGCGGAATGTTGAACCCAGATGATATTGGTAAGGATAAACATGTGGAATTTTCTCATGCTGTAATATTTTTCCCAATTATAGGCCATTATTTGCAAAGCTTTCCTGCATTATCATTTACAAATGTAAAAGATTTGATGATAAGGTTTTTGCAAATTATTTAGGATTTTAATATGATTCAAAATATAGAATAATTGAATAGACTTTATTTGATTAATCTGTTTGAAGTAATTGCCTAAGTAGATTAGGTTTTGAAAGTATATAAAAGCTGTTGTTTAGTAATTTATTCTACTTTTATAACAGCTTTTTTCTCATATCTGCAATTATTTTTTCTAAATTTTTAGCATTCAAACTTTGCTAATAAGTATCCTAAATTCTTTGATAGTCCAATTGTATTTTTCCGCTTATGAAAACAACTCTTCATTAGTTATCCTAAAGGTACTCCTAATTCATTCATTTTAGATTTAAAGCACTTTGGTATCTTAGTTCTTACTTTAGCTTCACTTTCATTCATTATATTTGTCTTTGGTCTAAACTTAGGTTCTTCTTTAGTGCTACCATGAGTCCAAACACTACCACCTTCAAACCCATACATAGGAAAGAAATGACCACCTCTAAGAGAACTCCATCCTCCATTATCTTTTATCTCAGATGTAACAGAATTTGCAGTAATCTCAGCTATTTCGGAAGCATCTAATAAATCTCCTGTTCTTTCATAAATAGTTGGAATAAAACTTCCATAAGCCTGTTTAACTACCTCTTCTTTCATAATTTCCTTCATTTCTTCTCCAACTTCTGGCATAGATGCAGCAATCTTAACTTTAGTATAAGCAACTACTTCGTCTAATGATTTAAATACCATCTAATTCACTACCTTATCTTTGATATTATTCATCTTTTCAATTTCCTCAGTCTCTTTAAGTACTCTATCTTGTAACATTTCATTTTTTAACTGACCTAACTTAACCTCAGTATTCATTAATAAAGATGCAGTTAATTCATTTTCTATTTGACCTATGTGATACATCACAGTTTCTAATTCACTAGATATATTACCATTTATTAAATTTTCTATTTCAATATTTAGTTCTATATTAGTCAACTCATCAACCAACATTTTAAGAATATCTTCTTGAGACAATGCTAAATCTGGATTTTCCATACCAGCCCATATTTTATTTAATATCTCTTCCTTAGTTTTCTTATCAGGATTTCTAACCTCTATGTACTCCTCTTTACCATTCTCATCTACAATAGGTATAATAGCTCTAACCTCATCTTGCATTAATTTATCTACTTGTATCTTATTCATATCTATCTCTCCCTTATTTTATTATTGGATATTTACACTTAATAGAAACTTTACAGTTTCCAGTAAATTTCAATATATTTACACCTCTTCTTAACCTAATCCACTTTCTATTAACAATATTAAATCTATTCTCTCCATTGTCATTTAAAACAGTATAGTACAAATTATCTATCATTATTTTCTCATTTAATTCTAATCCACTTATAACTAAACTATCTTCTTCATTATCACTGATAGTAGAATTTCTAATAGTTATATCTCCATCTTTCAAACACTCAATATCAATTACTGGGGCATATTCTTCATCTACATTAGATACATTATTTAGTTTAATTTCTCTTGTATCTTTAACAGTTATCACCTTTTGAAAGTTTTTATAAGCATAATTTGTGTATGGCTGAAACTCTATTTCTAACACGCCTTTTTTATCTTTTGTATACTTTTTTATTATTTTTCTTGCTTTAAGATAATAGATTTCTTCTATATTGTCAAAGGATATAAATGGTTTAAATTCTCTCTGCCAAAACCAATTACATATATTCTCTAAAGTATAATCATCCCACTCATAAGCCTCTCCATGTTCACTACACAAACAGAATTGTAATGTTATGGGTTCAATAGTAGTTTCATCCTCCGAGTAACAAGGATTCTTATTAAAAGTATTATCAGATTTAATTGCTTCTTCATAAGGTAACCCATATTCATTTAAAATATCATCATCACCCAATGTAACCAACTTGATGTTCATAGATTCACTTGAGATATTATCAAATAAAAACTTATCATCTAAAAATACCAACTTATCACCTTCTTTCATTTTTTTAAGTTTAAATCCGATTAAAATTATATTTGAACTTAAAAAAATAACCCCTACTCAATTAAGAGTAGGGCAATTCACTATTTCTTAGATTTAACATCCTTTTCGTCTATTAATTCAGCACCTAACATAGAAGCCATTCTAACAGGGCTAACATCTTCATTTCCAACAAATGCAAATGTTACATATTCTTTATTTTCATCTGGTAAAACATCTAGTGTCATATTAAATCCAGATGGATTTTCAGCAGTAAGATTTAACTCTATACTTCTTTGTGCTTTTGCATTTGGAATAGTCATATATAAGACCATATATTCACCATCAGCAGTTTTAGCCATAACATCTGCTTCTACTACATAGTTTGGAGCAGTAGATTCCTCTTTTATTTTTATAACTTTTGCTTTTGGCAACTCTTCTAAATAAAATACTGCTACCTTATCTCCTGCATTAAAATCAGCAGTAGATATTGTTATCTCCGTATTAGAACCTGTTACAGTTGAAGTAAATTGTAATTTCTTAACTAAAGATATACCATCTTTTTCAACACTATATACAGATATACTATTAGTAACTGGTTTCACATTTTCTAAAGTAACTTTCTTAGTACCATCAGAAGTTAATAGTCTTCTTTTACCAACCTTAGTAGATTCTTCAACCATATCAGAAGCTAATAGCATTGCCAGTTGTGGCATTTGTATTACCTCTTGCTCAAGTGCTAAACTACAAGTCACGCTCCCATCAAAGGCAATGGCATTCGCACCTTTCGCTTTAGCATAAACTGATTCTGAATCCAATTTAAAGTTAAAAGCATTTAAATCTGCTGTATAAAAAAGTGGTTCTCCAGTTGTTTTATTTTTTACTATTATATTACTTGCATCTTTTATCGCAAATCTCATTATTTCATCATCCTCTCATTTTTACATAAAAATAACACTGCTATTTAACAGTGCTAGTTTGTATTTTTATTTCTTTAGACCAATGTTTCATCTTATCTGCTCCAATTTGGTATTTAAAAGACCATGCATAACCTAAGTTTTCATTATAATTCTTAAATTGAATTTTAGTCTTATAAATATTAATCAGTTGCCAATAAGTCATTTTTAATATTTCATTTATATGAATATGCCCATCTATATTTTGAACTATATTTATATAATCACATAAATGAAATGCTTCTTTTTCTCTTTTTTTTCTTTCCTTTTCTTTGAAGTGTTCAATTAACTTTCTTTCTCTCTCAGAACCAGTATTTTCAATCCATTTATCTTCATCATCTTGGAAGCTTTTTTTGTCAATACAAAACATTTCTAAAATTAAATCTGATACTAGTCCAAAATCTTCTCTGCTTATAAAAGCATTTTTCTTCTTATCTTCTGATTTGATTAAAATACCAATTTTAATATTATTCATATACTCAATATTTTTAATATCAGTTTTATATAATATAGATAAAGATTTTTTTATTTTATCACTAAGTAATTCAACTTTCTCAGAAGAGTTTTTCCTTGATGTTAACATCATTAAATCTAAGATGGGTATAGTGTCATATTTACATTTTAGTTCAAATGATTCCTCATTACATAGCTGAGAATAACTCTTCTCAAGTATTAGAAACGGGTTGACCATCTCTAAATTAGCCATATCTGAATTAATAAGCTCTTCAATAGTAGGTTGATATATAGTTCCTAGTGTTTCACCTAGTTTAATTGGAAGTCCTGTAATATAATAATTTTCTAACATTACATATCACCAAAACTTTCAGCAGATACAGTTATTACAAATCCATTATAATCAGTACTTAAATTATACATTTGATATACATTTTCTAACTTAATCTTACCTATTCCAGCTATTTCCTCATTTTGAGTTATTATATCGACTATGCAACACATCAACGCAATATCTCTTAGGCCATTTGCCGTATCTTGGCATTCATCATGACAGACAACACCAATTTCTATCTTTGTTTTTTTAACTGTCCTACTTCCCTCAGAACATGGTCTATACTCTGACATAATTATGAAAACTGATATATCTGCTTCTTTTAATACTTTTTCCACTCTTCTATTTAGAAATACCTTCTTGTTTCTAAGCTCTTTAACTGGGTTTTTTATATCAGGCATGGATAGAATATCTTCTTGGCATTCATCATTATAAATCATAAATTTAGCGAAGTCTTGATTTGACATTAGAGTTGTTCCAATATTTGAAATTAACTTGTTAGGGAAATCCATATAAACTAATAATATCTACCCCCTTAGCATTATCTTTTTAGTATCTATTATTTCATTTGTATCTTTATCTTTAGCTAATAGCAGTACTTCTAAGCCAGAATATTTAGCTAGTGTGTTAGATTGTAAGACGCACAATTTCTCATCTTGATTAATTATGTTACAATAGTTATACTGCTTCTCTAAGAGCCACTCAACACCTTGAGTATGGTCTATAGTGTATTCATTTTCTTCGCCTAGATTAATAAATTCTTCACCCATAATCTTACTAAATGGGATAATTACATTATCATTTTCAGATAACTCATTATAAGCAATATTATTTATTGTATCATCTTTTGAAATTAAAGCATCTTGTAAACATATAGCTTTAATAAGTCCATCTGAGCCTGTTTCTCTGCCATTATACTCAAAGTCATTTACCGATGTAACTCTAAATACAGTTTTACCAGTTAACATTATTCTAGTGTCAATATCTATAGTTTTAGTTATATGATTACTTCCAAAATAAAGTTGTCTTTTTGTATCTGCTACAGATGTATATTTATTATCTGCCATACCATCAGAATATAAAGTTAAGTTTTCTACTGAGAGAGGAATTTTATATGTCTGACCTTTATACTTATAATTAAAGAATTGATTACATCTTTTTATTATAAAATGCTTATATGTATCCATTTCTTTATGTTCTTTAAATATAGTCAGCCAGTAACAATTATCATAAAAAAGATAACAACCTACATCTACATTTAAATCCGATTCAACTAATAGATTTTTTTCATCTAGTGACCTTTTATCATTATTAGTTATATCATTAATTGCAACTATAGCTCTTTTAGTATCTTCTGTTATACAAACTTCATCTATATCAGTTATAGGTACTTCAATACAGGTTGGTGTTTCTTTTAAATATTTCTTAAAACTTAATCTCAGTTGTAATATTCTTTTTTCTTTAGGAGTTGAGCATCCTAGTCCAATTCTTTTTTTATAATTACTAATATAACTATTCAATTTTATCCCAACCTTTAAAACCTTTATATACATATCTTGTCTTGTATTTGGCAAGTTGCTCTCTAATTTGAACTTCTAACAAACAAAGCTTTGCTAACATATTAGCACCAGACTTAGTATTATAATCTGAGTCAGTTAACATCTGTTTTAAATTTTCTTCTCTAAGAATCTTAGGTTGAAGCCACCAAATCATCATTCCATAAGCTAATATAATTATTTCTTCTAAATTAAGGTCTGAAATTATTTCTCCTAGATATTTACTCTTAAATAAGATTTCTTCTTCTGTTTCTGTTTCAAAGGTTATTATACAGTCTTCTTCTCTAAACTCTACAATATAATCTTTATTGATTTCATACTCTTTATCTGTATATTTTCCTATTAGTTTTATTTCTGCATATTTATTATTATATTCAATAATAAATCCCAATTGGTCAATTGGAATTGTAATACAAGACTCTTCTTGTCCTATTATAGACAAATCTTTTCTACATTCATAAAAATCAAATGTAGCCTTTTGAAGATATGAATACATCATATCCTCAATTATTTCCTCTTCAAGTAATAACATCTCTTCATCATTTATTAGAGAAAGAAATTGCTTATATATCTCTTTTATTGGTGTAGCCATAACATCACCTTTAATCTTCAAATAAACTTTGTAAACCTAGTCTAGTAGCTATTAAACGTTCCTTATAATGAGAATCAAACTTACCCTTTTTATATAATTCGATTACTCTTGAGCCTAAACACTCTATTAGTCCATAGTTAGCTTTTTCAACTATATTCATAAATCTATCATTATCTAATTTTAATAATATATAATTTATGTAATCTAAATCATACCCACCTAAACCTTCATAAACATCTTTTAAACTTAAATACTCTAATATATCCTCAACAGTATAATCATCACTATCAACATCAACTATAGTTATAAGATAGTTTTCAAAATAACCTCTATGTTTGTTTGATATTTCATATAAGTCAGATAGTATAATAAATGTCTTTTCTCCCACTTTATTCATTTCAAAGACTAATCTTTCATCTCTATCTCTATATAAAACTGTTCCAGTATCTAAGTTCATTATCTCTACTTCTATTTCATCTTTGAGTTTCCTCAGTTCATTTCTTAATTCTTTATATGTTTTTTTAGAAGTTTTTATTTGTTCAACTTCCTCTGAAACATCTTTTTTTGTCTTAGCAGCCATTAAAAAATCTCCCTTCTAAATAATATTATTGTATTTTATACATTCCAAATTTAGAAGCAACAACAACACCTAAATGCATTTTTCTTGACATGAACATCTCTATTTGTTGGTCATCTCTAGCTATTCCATCAGTATTTTCTATTATCATTGTGTCACCTTCAAATCCTAATTTGATTATCTTCTCATCATTTGGTATAACATATAAAATACTATTACTTAATGCCCATTTATCTCTTTCAGCATCATAATAGTTAGGTAATTCTATTACAGGTGTTCCACTAAAGTTTTTAACATATCCAAAATTTCTTTTGTCATCTTTATCTAAGTCAGCTCCAACACCTTCTATATTCCCTACTGCTTCTGGAGTTCCATATATAGCAACAGATTGTCCAGTAGCACCTTTTACTTTATTAACTATTTTCTTTAAGTCCTTATCTGAATAAGCAGCACTAGTTTTTAAATTAGTATGCACAGATGCGTAAGCCCCTTCCATAGTAGATGCTATTGCCTCTGCTATATGATGTTGGAATGTAGAAGATACTCTGTCTACCATTTCAGACCAATCTATTCTTCCAGCTATAAATCTATCAAACTCTTCATATATAGCTATTGCTAATTTAAATGCAGATGTAGGGACTTTTTTACCTAATAGTCTTTGTCTTCTTGTACTATTTTTACCTTCAGCTATATTTGCAATTCTTAATAAGTCAGTATTTTTAACTGTAAATTCTTTTTTATTGCCTAAATCAAAGTTTTCTACATCACAAAAATCTGAAAAGGCTTCTTCAGTTAATCTATTTACTTTATCAGTTATTGTTTCAGATAATATTTGGAATATCTTATATTTATTTTCAAAGAATGTATATTGTCCCCATTTACCTCCACATATATCTATTATTTCTTTTCTTAATGCATCCTCACACTGAGCATAATTTTTTACTTTTCCGTTTAATATATCATTTGATAAATCTTTTAATGCTATTATATCTATAGCCATCTTTTTTCCACCTTTCTTTAGTCATTTTTCATTTTTAAAAAACTGTCTCCAGCTCGTCTATTTGTTATTACATAAAAGATACATATACTGATTCTTGTCCATTGAAACTATATAATTCTTCAACTTTTGCAACTACTGCACCTGCAGTTTTCTTTGTAAACTTATATGTATCTGCTTTAAGTTCTAATTCATCTCCAACGGCTACTACACCATCAAAATGTTTTTTAGCTAAAGTCATACATAATCCCTTATGAGGTAATCTAACTCTATCTATTTCACTTGCTTTTAATTCATAATCTCTTTCATCTAATCTTTCATCATATTGAAGTGCAACACTGTCTAAAATTCCAAATCTGCATCCTTCTGATAACTTTTCTATTTTATAACAATCATTTCCTAGCTCTGAATCGACTAAGCCACCTAATGCAACTATTGCACCATTTTCTAGTACATCACTTCCATTCTTTGCTGTTACAACATCTGGGTACTTGTCTATATCACAATTTAATATCGCTTTATCTGCCATTTTTATATCTCCTTTTTTATTTTTTCATAAAAATAAACACTACTTATTTGAGTGTTTTTTCAATATTTGTTCATATGATTTTGTATTTTTATTTTCATCTTCTAATGTAGATGAATAATTTATTTTTGCTTCTTCAACTATAAGTCCCTTATCAGAATTAAATTTCTTTGTGTTTTCTTTTAACTTAGTATAATCAAGTAAACTTAACTCTTTCCTTAAATCCTCTAAAGATAACTCTTTGTTTATAGCGGATTCTTTAAAAATCTTAACTTCATCTTCTGTTAAAGAATTAAACTCTGATATAATACTAGAAACTTCTACTTTATATTCTTCCATTTCTTTATCGGCCTTGAATTTTCTTAAAACCCCCAACTCTTCAGTTAGATTTTTTATCTCAGTTTCTTTTTCACTAAACTTTTCAAGTACTAATTCTTTTAAAGTATCCTCTTTAGAAAAAGTTTCTATAACTTCTCCTTCTTTTTTCTCTCTCCATTCTTCTATATATGATTTTCTGTTTTCATAATCTAAAACAACATCATCTCCATCTATAGAATATGGTACACCATAATAATTACAATAATTTATATTATCTTCTAATATAGCTATTTTTTCTTCAGGTAGAATAGTTTTTAAATAATATTCTCTTGCTGTGTATTTACCTCCCCAATAAGGGTCTTCAACCTCAACCATCTTATTTTTTAATTGACTATTAATAGAAATATCTATATCTTCTATTGATAATAAATCATTTTTCTTTTTATCCAATACATTTTCCTCCTTCCCTTTAAATGAATGCATTTCTTTACAAATATCATAAATTGCTTTTTTATATTTTGAAAAATTACTATATGTATTTATAGATGCTCCCTCAATTCCAGGAACAACATCATCTCCTAAAATAGTAATTCCTAAAAAACTAAATTTTTTAATATTATAATATCCATCAGCTTTATCAACTTCTCCATCTTCAACTGCTATTTCCATACTTACACTTTTTGATTTTGACTCTGTCAATAATTGATATGCTGAATTAGAATAGTGTTTCCATATAAGTCCTGTACAGTTCAGATATGTCTTTCCATCTTCTTCTGTATAAGTTATTTCTGTATTATTTGGAATCACACCAAGCGGTCTTTCTAAGAATTTATATTCTATAGAATAACCATCATCATCCTTTACAACTTTAGTTATCATATTATGCTCGTCAAAATCTACTGCATTTTCTTCTTCGTCATATTTTATGTATCCAAGTATTGGTATATCTGATAAAGTTGATTCTGCTTCATTTATAGTTGACAAATCAAACTTAGTTTTATTTAAATTTTTACCTTCATGTAAAATTTTTAGTTTTACATTTAATTTTCTATCATCTTCTTCATTAGAAAATGTCTCAAATCCACATGGAATACTAACTACTTTCAACGTCTCACCTCCTTAAATAAACATTACATCGCTAAAACTTATATCTTTAAAATCTTCCTTATTAAAATTAAGTATCTCATCAGGCTTATTTTCAAATAAATAAAATGATTCTTCACCACATTTATTTTCATTAATAAAAGTAAATCCTTTTTTCATTAATTCGTCTTTTTTATCACTTGTAAATGCAATAATAAATCTTTTATTATTTGTTTTCATCTTTTCTATCTGTTTTATTTCCATTTGTACCACCATCACCTTTGTCTTCATTAGTAGGTCTTCCAGCATCATTATTTGAAAATGTATATGAAGCTTGTTTAACTGGCAACAAATCATCTATTTCCATTAGTTGTTCTGCTTTATATAAATTAGCAATTTCAATTGGCTCTTTTCCAGTACTAGCTAAATATACTAGCCTGCTATCTCCTACACTATTTATATTTTCTCTAAGTTGTTGTGATATCTTAGATTGGTTAAAATGAGTTGTACCAACAAAGTAAAGTTGGAATGCTTTAGATGAGTTCTTTTTATTTAATTCATAATTTATCCATGTCTCTATTTCATTTTGAATTCTCATTGGTATTAAACTATCTGCTATAACACCATCTGCAATAGATTCTGTATTTATTTTATCTGAATTAAAAAGTGCTGTGTTAATTCCAGCATTATCAAATATAAATTCTTTTGCTTCTTTAACATAATCATTAATCTTTGATTTTCCATCACTTAGATTAATCCCCTCCATATCTAGTGGAGTTACTGCTACAGATGTCCCTGCTGGTAAATTGGATTTTATATCATGGTAGTATGCACTTAATAAATCAAAAGCAACTAATGGTTCATCATTTTTACCATAAGGTACTTTTCCATGTATTAGCTTAATACTTTCAATAATTGCATTAGAACCCTTTAAATCTTTCATATCTTCAAGCTCTAAAATATCATCAAATAAAAAGCTAAAAAATGGTATTCCTTTTGTGGAATCAATATCTATGTTGAATGCTACAGCATTATCACTTAATTCATAATACTTATTTTCTATTAAGTCTTCTTTTTTTAATCTTCCATCATTTAATTTTTCATATGCGTCTTGAACTTCTACTGGAAATGCTGATAAAGTTCTTCTACTTATTTTCCTTAAATCAATGCCATACCTTAATACTCCATTTACTTTGGATGTTATTGTGCAATAAGAAGCTGGTATTTGTTGCATCATTATACATTTTGAATCTTCAATTTTATATAAGTATATTTCCCCTTGCTCTAATACTTTTTCAGTTATCCAAGGACAAATATGTTTAAGTTGATATTTTTTTAGAAATGTAGCTGACTTAAAAAAAGAGTTGATATAATCATCTTTATCTTTGAATTTAGAAATATTTGCTGGTATTATATAATGGTCAAATGTATTCATGGTTGAAATCATATTTAGAATTCTTTTATATGTACCAGATGTTTCTTTAAGTAAAAGACTTACCTTTTGTAGTAATTCTACGTTTTTGTAAGGGTCTATCATAGCTTTTCTTACTTGGTCTCTACTTATATTTCTTATCTTGTACATTTCATTTGACAGATTTATAGTATTTTCTATCATTGCATAATTTCTTTGCCTTAGTTGCTCATTTAAGTATTTTATTTGGTCTAAAGTATAATCTTTTTTATCTCCTTTGAGTTCTATTATGGTTTCCACCTCCTGACCAGAATGAAATTATTTGTCCATTTTCTTTACTATTTCTCTTTTTTAATTCTATATCCAGTAAATTTGCTAGATAATTTCCATATGCTAAAGAAGAATATCTGTCTTTTCGTGCTTTCCCTTTTTCTTTAACTTTAAGCCACTTTTGACCATCATTTTTAACAGTTTCTAAGTTAATTAATTCGTTTACAAGTAGTGTAGTTTGTTTATATGGTAATATCATTCTTGCTTGGTCTGTATAATTTTTCTTTGCATACCCAGATGTACTACTTAACATATCATTTGCTTCTACATCATTTATAGGTAATTTTATTCTATTTTTTAGAAATACATCCAGTAAACCAATTATACAATCATGATTTATTTGTCCATATGCCTTAATCTCAAATATAACTGGATAATTCTCTTTCGTAATAAAATTATTATGTAAATGATTTGTATTAGTGTGAGAAAATGCATTATATTCTTTATTTCTAGCATCATCATAATTAACTCTAAGTAAATCAGATAAAACACTTTGCCCTACTCCTTGAGTGTCTATAACTAAGAAATCTGCTTCAAAATCAAAGAACAATTGCTTTAATCTTATTGCTTGTTTATCTGGCTTCATACCATTATGAGATTCTATATGAACAACCATTCTTTCATAATAATCTTTCTCGGGCAATAATCTCCAGCATGTATATACTGAGTTATCATTATTGTCTCCTTCTGCGATAGCAATGTCAGCAGAAATTATCCTTAGTTCACCTTTTCTTTTTTGTAGATTACACTTTATTTTTCCGTTTTTAGCAGATAACACTTCCAAATCTGTTGGAGGATAAAATGGATTTTTTAATGTCCTACATGGATTTACATAAGATGATTTAAATATTGCATCTTCATTTTCTCCAAAGAAAAGTGATTCCATCTCCATAATCCAAGAAACAGCATCCATTTCTCTTTTCATTTCATCTGCTCTTTCCTTCTGAACCTCCCATGACTAAAGTCACAGAGTTCCTGCTTCATAGAATTTCGCATACTAAAATATGTCTTACCAATTCTCCACAGGCTATCCCCGTAGTTCCTACGGTTCTTACATACGTTATCTATTTTAAACTGTTATTAGTCTTAATCCTTCTTTTAGTATATTTATACTTGCATTTATATCTCTATCGTGAGTTACATTACAACAAGGACAAATCCATTCTCTTATATTTAAATTCTTCATTTCCTCTTTTTTGTACCCACATTTATTGCATATTTGTGAACTTGCAAAGAATTTACCTATCTTTACAATTTGTCTACCATACCAATTAGCCTTGTATTCTAATTGACGAACAAATTCTGACCATGACACATCAGAAATAGAAAGAGATAATTTACGATTTCTAGTCATATTCTTTACTTGTAAATCTTCTATGCAAAAATATCATTCTCTCGTATTAATTTGTAGATAGTTTTTGTAGAAAATCCTTCCTTTGATTAGCTATATGTTCTTGAAGTCTTGCAACTTTTAACTTGCTTATTTCTATTTAAACTACCAATTGTTTTTCTCGATAGTTCTCTTTGTAATTTAGCAAGTTTATTTAACGACTTCTGAAGATACTTAGGATTTTCTATAAATTGTCCACAACTTGAGATACAAAATTCTTTAATTCCTAAATCTAAACCTATCTGATTATT
>NZ_AVHW01000028.1 GCF_000449425.2 Clostridioides difficile CD160 | reverse complement strand
ATTCCTGCATTATAACCTGTTTTCGCTGCATATCTTACTTCATATGTTCCTGGTGATAGCCCTGTTATCTCTGTTTCTCCTGTTACTACACTTGTCCAGTTTTGATTTGTTTTTAATTTATATTCCATTGCATCTGTCACACCAGTTATTTTTCCATCATTATCATCTGCTGTTGTTGGTGATGTTGCTGACAATCCTGTTGGTGCTTCTTGTTCTTGGTTTGCTACATATGCTTTTACTTCTACTTCTGCTGCTGTCCCCGCATTATAACCTGTTTTCGCTGCATATCTTACTTCATATGTTCCTGGTGATAGCCCTGTTATCTCTGTTTCTCCTGTTACTACACTTGTCCAGTTTTGATTTGTTTTTAATTTATATTCCATTGCATCTGTTACACCAGTTATTTTTCCATCATTATTTGCTGCTGTTGTTGGTGATGTTGCTGACAATCCAACTGGTGCAATTTGATCTTGATCTTGACCATTTTCTTTTATTGTTATTTCTGTTATTGCTCCTGCATTATATCCTGGCTTTGCTGCATATCTTACTTCATATATTCCTGGTGATAAATCTGTTATTTCTGTTTTCCCTGATTCTACTTTTATCCAATCTTGATTTGTTTTTAGTTTATATTCCATTGCATCTGTTACACCAGTTATTTTCCCATCATTATTCGCTTCTGATGGTGCTATTACTTCCAAACTTCCAGGAGCTTCTTGCTCTTGATCTTCTGCATATGCTGGTATTTCTATTTCTTTTATTGCTCCTGCATTATATCCTGATTTTGCTGTATATCTTACTTCATATATACCAGGTGATAATCCTGTTATCTCTGTTTTTCCTGATTCTACTTTTATCCATGCTGAATTTGTTTTTAATCTATATTCCATTGCATCTGTTACACCACTTATTACTCCATCACTATTTGCTGCTGATGTTGGTGATGTTGCAGTTATCCCTGTTGGAGCAGCTTGATTTTTATTACTTGAAGAACTTCCTCCTGATGAACTTCCTCCTGAAGATGAACCTCCTCCATGTGAACCTCCTCCACTTGAAGAACTTCCTCCTGATGAGTTAGAACTTGGATTATTTCCACTTATAGATGGAGAATTATCTCCTTTAACAGTACTTATTGTACCCTTATTATCTATAGTAGTTCCTTTAGAATTATTTGTAACTGTAGTTATCTTTCCACCATTAGTCACTTTTACTTGACTTGCTCCAGATGCTACTGTTAAACTACCAATCTCACCTTTAGAATTATTCTCTATCTTAGCTCCATTTTTATCATTAACCTTTAAGTTAGTTATTTTTCCATAGTTAATGAAAGTCCCATCTTTAACATCATCTATAACTACATCATCTACTTTTGCATAGTTGTTTACATCCCCATTAGGCATGTTGATAGTTACAGTCTTTGTATATGTACCATTTAAGTTTACTGTTACTGCTTTATCAGTTTGTATTGTAAATGCTTCTTTAACTTCACTATTCGGTTTAAAGTTTATAACATCATTAGCAGTAGCTTTATCTACAGCTGATTTTAACTCAGAAATTGTTTTAGCTTCAACTGTGCTTACTTCTTGTAATGATTTCATTTCATTAAATGCTGTCTCATTGCCATTTCCGCCAACTTTAGTTATTTTGTCAAAACTCTTAGAGTTTACTAAAGATTTTTGTGAAGCTGATAAATTCTTTCCAACTAGAACTACTGGTGATTGGTTTTTAGCTCCTAATACACCTACTGCTAATGCATCTATAAGTTGGTCTTGTTTAGCCATACCATCTTTAGTTACATATGCATTTTTTAAATCTGTCTTTTTATAGAATTCTTTTACTACCTTTGCATTTGTATCATTTCTATCTGTTCCACCTAATCTTGTACTATTTGGCAGTTTATTTTTAACAGCTTCAGAAACTGAACTCTCCCCACCAACTACATAAGATTGAGTTATTCCTGCATCTTTTATAAATTTATCTGCAGCTGCTGTTCCATTTTTAGAATCAGCAAGTATTACTGGCATGTTGTTTTGAGCAGCTGGTGCTCCCACGCTTACTGCATCTGCAAGTCCTTTTTCGCCATTAACTACAGCTATTTTCTTAACATCACTTATAGCATCTAACCTCTTAGCTAATTCTAAAGATGTTTGGTATCTTTCAGCTCCAGAGATTCTTTCAAAAGATATTTTCAAATCTTTTATTTGTTTTTCTATATTTGTACTTAATACAGAAGTTCCACCTATTAAGTATATTTTTTTAGCTTTTAATCTTTGTATTTCTGCTTTTGTCTTATCATTTAATTTATCTTTACCTGTTAAAAGTATTGGAGCATTTTTTGCCTTTGCAAATGGTGTTGCAGATAAGGCATCTGCTATAGATGAGTCATTTACTACTACTATTTCATCAGCATTTTTCCATCCATCTTGACTTATTTTAACAGCAGTCTCATATCTTTCTTGTCCTGTTAAATTTGTTGCTACAGTTTGTGCACTAGCTATCCCTGCTGTTGAACTTCCAGCTATCATTGTAACTGTAAGCATAGCAGCAATCTTCTTTGGTATTTTCATTGTATTTTTCCCCCTTGTCCATTTGATAACACTTAAATTTTTCAGCTTTGTTCCCGTTCTAATTCTAAGGGATACTTAATGCCTAATTTTAAAGAGGTTTTCTAACTATAATGATTTCATAATTAATATATAATTTATTTACTATTTTTTTATATTGCAGTTATCATAAAGGAATAAAGAAGTTTTCTAATTAATTGAAAAATTAGTAAATTTAGATTTTAAAGTGAATTTAATTTTTTTGTTAATGAATTGTGGTAAAAAAGAGAATTTTGCACAAAAAAAGTAGCCTTTAGAATTAAAAGTACTACTTTATTTGCAAATAAATTTTATTATTTATACTTGTAATTATATATTAAATAACCAATTTTATCCATATGAAAAATAAATAATTATGATGTTTTTTTAATTATTCTTTATATTTTAATTTAAATTTAAATTGCTTTTATAAAGATAATATAAAATTCTATCATTCCATCACAAATTTCAACCCTGTATCCAAAATTATTTTCTTCAAGTATAGTTCTCACTATAGTAAGACCAAGACCCGTGCCAGAAAGTTCTTTACTTCTCGACTTCTCTAAAACATAAAAAGGCTTCCATATATTCTCAATATCATCTTCCATATCATAATCTATACCATTTTTTATAGATAACACAACATTCTCATTCTCTTTAAAAAGATTAATCTCTATTTCATTATTACTAGTATACTTTATCGCATTGCTAATCAAATTATTAAATACCATATCTATACTATCTTTATCTGAACTTATTCTAAGTTCTTTATCATCTATACTACACTTAACTTTTATACTACCTCTATCAATTAAAAGCTCATAGTTTTTTAAACTTTTATACAATCTCTCCTTTAAGTCCACTGGATGCAAATTAACTTCTCTTTTCTCATATTTTGCCCAATATAAAAGAGTATTTATTGTATTAGTCATATTTTCTGCCTGCTCAATTATCGTATCAGTATAGGTACCATCATCCAACCCATCTTTCATCCCTATCGCATATGCTTTTATGAGTGCTATTGGAGTTTTCATTTCATGAGATGCATCTGATATAAAAGATTTTAGATTCTTATTTCTCTTATTCAATTCATTATGTGCTTTTTCAAGTTTTACACTCATTATGTTTATACTATAAGCTAATTCCTCTATTTCATCATTAGTTTTTATTGCTTCAGTCCTAAAATTTAATTCAGATATATCTTTAGATAGAAGCTTTAATTTTTCCATAGGTCTTATAATCCTGTTTGATAATATAAATATAAGTATAGTCATTATGACTACTGAAAAAATTCCCATGATTATATTAAATCTATTTACAATCCCAATAGTTTCTTCAGAATGTTCTATAGGTATAGATATGGCAAACAAGTAATTATCTTTCTTCATAAATTTTACAAGTAGACTATATTTCGTTTTACCCTGATTATATATTTTATTTATACTTTTATTATCAATATTTTTTAAGCTATCTTCTTCAATCCAAAATTTATTTAAACTTAGACCTTTCTTCCAAAATTCACTTAACAAATCTTGATTTATTTTATCTATATTACCTTTATCTTTGTAATTCTTATCTAATTCTATATATACAATAGCTGTATTATTTTTTGCTTCAATCGAATCAATATCTGATTTTAATTTATTTATATCGTTATGTTTGATTTTATCTGCAATATTATCCAATACATTTCTTTTCTCGTGTAAATAATATCTATGAATAAACATACTATTTATAGTTATAGACATTATATAAACAGCTACAACTACTATAGATATGCTTATGGACAATTTTTTGTTTAGTTTAGTCATCAAAATCCTCCAGACTATACCCTAACCCTCTGTAAGTTTTTATTATGTCCTCCCCTATTTTCGCCCTTAACCTTCTTATATGAGTATCTACTGTTCTAAAATCCCCATCATAATCCAAGCCCCATACTAAATCTAAAAGTTTCTCCCTAGATAAAACAATCCCCTTATTATTAATTAAACAACGCATTAATTCTAATTCTTTTTTAGTCAATATCAGCTCTTTCTCATTTTTAAAAACTTTATTTGCACTAAAATCTATTTTTAAATCTTTAATATTAATTGTATCTTTATAATTTACTAATTTCTTAGCCCTTATTATCAAAACTCTAGGGTCAAATGGTTTTTTAATATATTCATCTGCTCCTATATTGAGTGCTTCTATTTCATCTTCACTCTGACTTTTGGCCGTCAACATAAGAACTTTTGTATTACTATTTTCCTTTATCTCTTTGCAGACCTCTATTCCATCAATTACTGGCATCATCCAGTCTAGTACTGCTAGGTCTATCTTATTCTCATAAAAAATATCTAATGCTTCTTCTCCATTTTTTGCAGTAAGTACATTAAAGTTTTCCTTTTTAAAATATGCACAAAGTATCTTAAGCATGCTAACTTCATCATCAGCAATTAATATGTTCATCTATTCACACCCCTAAAATTTATTATCATATTTCATATTATATCCATTGTTTCAATTATATAAAATACATGTTACAAGAAGTTTACAATTATTTATAATATATTAATTACATATAATTGCTATCTTTTTGAATCAACTTAAAATTTTATATCCAAATAAAAAAGTACCTCATCTAGATTAAAAATCTTTCTGAGATACTTTTTAAAAGATTATATAGTGTAGCTTGTATAACCTTAAAAATCAATCTATTATAAATTTAATTACCCTAATCACTATACTTTTTACTACTCTCTTATAAATTTAATCAACCTATTTATAATCCTCTTTGACTATATAGTATATATATTTAAAATAATCCCACAATACCTGTAATAGCTCCCACTACTATTAATATAAACATTATTTTTATTGGAGAAAGCCCTTTCTTTAAAGCAAAAAGTACTAATAAGGTAAGCACCAAAGGAATTAATCCTGGGAATATCTTATCAAGTAAATCTGTTTGAAGACTAAACTTAAAATCTCCACTAGTATAACTGATTGGTGTAGATAAATTAATAAATCTACCTACAAGTCCTCCCATAACTAAAGTCCCTAGTATAGAAGCTCCTTCTATAACCTTATTTACTATTCCACCTTGAAGTATACTTTCAACAGCTTTTTTCCCATACTTATATCCACTTGTCCACATTCCAAAAGAAATTGAAGTCATTATTGCATATTGAGCTATTACAAATAGTATAGGTCCTGCGATTGACGCTCCTCCTTCAGTTAAACCAATACAAACAGCTAATACTATTGGTGTTATAACTCCCTGAGTTAGAGTATCACCAATACCTGCTAATGGACCCATCAGGCCTGTTTTTATGGCATTCATACCATCGCCACTTATCTCATCTGCACCATTAGCTTTTTCTTCTTCCATTGCTATTGTTATTCCATGTATAACACATCCACATATAGGTTCTGTATTAAAAAAAGCCAGATGAGTTTCAACTTCTTGTTTTAACTCTTCCTTATCTGGATATAATTTTTTAAGTACTGGTAACATTGAATGTGAAAATGCAGTTGATTGTAACCTTTCATAATTATAATTAGACTGTGCAAAGAAAAACCATCTTAGCCATGATTTTATTACATCCCTCTTACTTAACGTTTTCTTAGACACTTCACTTTTTGTATCTGACATAATATTTTCCCCCTCTCATGTATTTAAAATGTAGCACTATCTTTTCCGTACTTAATTGAAGTAATCGTAAGAGCAAGTATTACCCCAATAACAGATATTACTATTATATCCACTTTAAAATAAACAGCCATCAATATTCCTAATATGAAAAAGGGCATAGTAAATTTATTTCCAATCAATTTTAAATTCATAGCAATTCCAAGTGCTGGTAACATCGCTCCAATTACATTAAATACATGAAGTACATTCTCATTCATTACTTCCAACATACCATCTATAGCATTTGGACCAAAATAAACCACTAATAATGCAGGTATAAAACTCATTGCAAATAATAGTATCTGTGGTGGAACTATATTTATAAACGCTACCTTGTCGACATTACCCTTTTGAACTTCCTTATCAGCCCAATGTGCAAAAAAAGAATTTACTGTCATTTTTCCAATCCAAAGTACAGTTGCGACAGTACCTAATGGGACAGCTATTGCCATTGCAGTACTTACATCTAGCTTAGATGCTATAGCTAAAGCAGTCCCCACATATCCTGCAAAAGCTGGGTCTCCCATCTGTGCCCCTCCTGCTGATATAAAACCTAAATATATCATATTTATACCCGCTCCTATAATTGCTCCTTGGACAGGGTCTCCTAATATAATTCCTGTCACAAATCCTGCTAACAAAGGTCTATTCCATGTAAAAAATCCAACATAAGTCAGCCATGGACTCCAAGAAAGATAATAAAAAATTGCTATTAATACTGCTTGAATTAGTGAAATTTGCATAGACTTCCTCCTTATTTATTTCTAAAGATTCAAAAGATATTATTTTTATAATAAAGTTCCTACATCAATTTTTTTTGCATCTGGTACTATTTGTATAAAGCACTTAATATCCTTTGATATTAGTTCTTTAAATATTTCTTTTTCTTCATCTGATACAGATATATTTTTATAAAAACTTCTTCTCCCAAGTCCAGCTCCCATACCCCCAACGTTTAGCTCTTTTAAATCTACTCCATTGTTTACTAAACCCAAAACAGTTTTAGGGTATTTAACTAAGACGATTAAATTTTCATCCCCATTATATGATTTTAATACCTCAGCACCTGACTCTACATCATGTACCTCAACCTTAACAGTTGATGGTGCTGCCATTTGTAAAACTTGAACTATGAATGGGTCTTTTACAACCAAATCATCCACTATTACTATCCTTTTTGCTGATGTAATCTTACACCAAGCAGTAATCACCTGACCATGTATCAATCTATCATCAATTCTTGTTAATGCTATATTACTCATAATAATTCCTCCAGTTTTTAATTTATTTTATATATTTAAAGCTGCTTTTACATCTTTAATCCCTGATACTCCAACTTCTTCACATAGATTCTTTAACTCTATTAACTTCATGTTCTCTCTATTTAAAAATAATTCTAAAAGCATAGGTAAATTTACACCTGTTAAACATTCCAAGTCACATACTTTAGCAAACTTATTTATTACAATCGCAGATGTATTAAATGGAGTTCCACCATAAAAGTCAAGCAATAATAAAACACCTTCATCTTTATATTTTTCAATTTCATTTTCTAATCTTTTACTAAAATCATCTATACTGTCACCATGGTTTAATCCTAAAGTTTCTACTTTTTCCTGTTTACCTACTATTAATTCAGCACTTTCTAACATTGCTTTAGCCATATTTCCATGTGCAGCTATAACTATTCCTGCCATATGAATCATACCTTTCTTAACTAAACTTTTTTATATAGATTATAGATTATTACTCTAGCATTCTAATCTAATTAGCTACATTAATCATTATCTTACCAAAGAAGATATCTCTTTTGTATATTTTTTCAAAATAAGATGGCACTTCGTCCAAGTTTATTCTATGTGTTACTAATTTTTCAACATTCATGTCCCCTTTCTCCATGTGATATAACCCAGTACTCCATTCTTTTCCTGGAAATGGGAATGAATTTCCAAACCAAGTTCCCTTTACGGTTAATTCACTTCTTACTATCTTCTCAAATTGTTCTCTAGTCAAAGCTACATCTCCATATGGTACACCTGCATACAGTACTGTCCCTCCTTTTTTGGCTAACAACAATACTTGACCGCATGTCATTGGAGTTCCTGCTGATTCAATAACAACATCTGCTCCAGCCCCATTAGTTAAATTTTTTACTTCATTTATAAGATTCTTGTCTTTTGCATTTATACAAATATCTGCTCCTAACTCTTTTGCTAATTCTAATTTCTCATCAAATACGTCCACAGCTATTATTTTTGTAGAACCAAATATCTTTGCCCATTGTATTGAGAATAATCCTATTGGTCCTGTTCCAAGTACCACAACAGTATCTCCAACTCTAGTCTCTGACCTGAAAAGACCATGTCCTGCTATACATACTGGTTCTAAAGCAGCAGCTGTTTCATAGCTTATTTCATCTGGTATTTTTATTAAATTTCTTTCTTTTACCTTTGTATACTCAGCGAAACACCCTCCAAGTTCTTTATTTCCTATTATCGATACATTATTGCATCTCGAATATAATCCTTTTTTACATTCATCACACTTAAAGCATGGCATCGCTGGGCAAACAGCAACTCTATCTCCTATTTTAAAATTTTTTACTTCTGAACCAACCTGAGCTACTTCTCCAGAAAATTCATGACCTAAAATTTCGCCTACCATATGTGGACCTGTCTTTGAGTACTTCGATATATCAGAACCACATATTCCAGCTACTTTTACTTTAACTATTACATCATCTTTTTCTAATATTTTTGGTACCTCTACATCTTCAATTCTTGTGTCTCTTATACCATAGAATCTAACTGACTTCACTATTAATCACCCCTATTATTTATTCTATTTAAATATACATTCATTTTTATATGTTAAATATATAGAGCAATTTTCATGCCAATATATGTAAATACTGTTTTCATGCGGTTTGTCAAATTATCATTAAATGTGTGTTAAAGTGTGTCAAAAATTATTTATATTAAAGCCTATGTGTGTCAATGTAAATGACACTCACCTTCTACACTAAGTCTTTTATTATAAAATCTATAAAATGTACTTTTTTTATTATTTTTATAAAAATGTTCGGAAATTTTACTTCTATTTGTGATATAATATTAAATATAAGGTATCAATATAAATTTTCATGCGAATATCAGAACTTTTTTGACACTAATGCCTTATTCAATATAATAATTTAACTTTTTGGAGGTTGTTTATGAAAAAAGTGTATCAAGGAAAGACTAAAGATGTTTTTGAACTAGATAATGGAAATTACTTACTTAAATTTAAGGACGATGTAACTGGTAAAGATGGTGTATTTGACCCAGGTGAAAATAGTGTAGGTCTAAGTATAGATGGAATTGGTAGAGCTAATTTAGAGACATCTGTTAAGTTTTTTGAAATTCTAAACAATGCTGGAATTAAAACTCATTATGTAGGTGCTAACTTAGAAGAAGCAACTATGGAAGTTCTACCAGCAAAAGTTTTTGGTAATGGATTAGAAGTTATTTGTCGTTATAGAGCTGTTGGTAGTTTCTTACGTCGTTATGGTTCATGCGTTGAAGAAGGTGCTAAACTAGATTGTTATGTAGAAGCAACTTTAAAAGACGATGACCGTTGTGACCCACTTATAACATCTGAAGGTTTAGAAGCTTTAAATATTATGACTCAAGCTCAATTTGATTCAATGAAAAGTATGACTCAAAAAATTTCTAATATAGTTCGTGATACTATAGCTGAAAAAGGACTTGAGCTTTATGATATCAAATTTGAATTTGGATTCTACAATGATGAAGTAATATTAATAGATGAAATAGCATCTGGAAATATGCGTGTTTATAAAGATGGTGTAATAGTTGACCCTATGGATTTAACTGCTCTTTTATTAGCAAAATAATACATAGTATATACATATAATTTTCAAATATAATAAACTTATAAAAAAAGCTATGAAATGAAGACTTTTTCAATATTAATTATTTTAAAATATTTAAAAAATCTTTACTTTCATAGCTTATTTAAATTAATTCATTCTAATTAGTAGACAGTAACTTTAAACCTACAATCCCTACCACAATAAGACCTATACATGCAATTCTAGCTATACTGATAGGCTCATTTAATATAGCAATCCCCACAATAGCTGTACCAACGGTACCAATTCCAGTCCATATAGCATATGAAGTTCCAAGTGGAAGATGTTTAAGTGCTAATGATAAAAAGTAAAAACTTATAATCATTCCAACAATAGTAAGTATACTTGGAGTCAATCTAGAAAATCCATGCGAATTTTTTAGTTGAAAAGCCCAAAAAACCTCAAACAAACCTGCAATAAATAAAAATAACCATTTCATAAAATCATCCCTCTCATCAAATTTCTCATTTTTTACAAATAAAATAACCTGAGAAATATTCTAAAATATCTCCCAGGTTTTTATCCTTCCGTGTTCACAGTAAAACTATGCTGTGGGTTTTATCTTGGACCAGACCAATCATTAATAATTGCGGAACCCTATAAAACTCTATTAATTATTCTATTGTATTTATAATAATACTATCAACATATATAAGAAAAGTCAATATATGGATACAACAGATAATTATAATAATATCTATGTACTTTTTTAGATATACTTATAAGTCCTTTTCTTACCTCTTTATGGAAATCTAAGAATATCTAATTTTTATTTAATATGTTATAATAACATAAAAATATTGAAAGGAGTAATTTCTATGAATTCTTATAAAATTGCAGTATGTCAGATGATAACTACAGAAAATAAAATTGAAAATATCAATCATGCTGTAGAAATGGTAACAGAAGCTGCCATCAATGGAGCTAAAATTGTGATTTTGCCAGAAATGTTTAACTGTCCATATGAAAATAAATATTTTCCTAAATTTGCTGAAGAATATCCAGGTGAAACAACAGCGGTATTGAGTAAGCTAGCCGAAAAACATGGAATCTATCTAGTTTCTGGTAGTATACCAGAATTAGAAGATGGAAAAATCTATAATACTTGCTATGTATTTGATAAAAATGGAACTCTAATTGGAAAACACCGTAAAATGCACTTATTTGATATTGAAGTTACAGGAAAGGTTAGCTTTAAAGAATCCGATACTCTTACAGCAGGAAATGATGTTACTGTAATAGATACTGAGTATGGAAAAGTTGGTATAGCTATTTGTTATGACATTCGATTCCCTGAATTATCACGTTTAATGGCTCTTAAAGGTGCTGAAATCGTTATCTTACCTGCTGCGTTTAATATGACTACTGGCCCTGCTCATTGGGAGTTATCTATAAGAATGCGTGCTTTAGATAATCAAATATTCTATGTTGGTGCTGCACCTGCTAGAAATAAAGATGCTTCCTACATAGCTTATGGTAATTCAAGAATTTCAGACCCTTGGGGAAAAATTATTGCTCAAGCTGATGAAAAGGAATGTATTATTTATGCTGATATTGATAGAGATTTAATTCCTGACATAAGACAGCAATTACCATTGCTTAAACATAGAAGAACAGACTTATATGAACTTAAAACTTTGAAATAATAAACATATAATAGAAGAGGCTGTCGCATGAGCAAATTAAATTTGTTCTGCAATAGCTCTTCTGCAATAGCTCTTTCTGCTTGTATACTAACAAATACTATTCTCTTCACTACACTTCATAGTTCTAACTTAACAAATAAATTATTATTTTACTGTCAATTCTATTTACTTAATAACATTTCTATTGCTTTGAAGATATACATTTTTTAGGGCATATAAGTTGACAAGCTCCGCAGTCAACACATACAGATTCATTGATTATTCTTTTTTCTTCTAATTTTGTTATACACCCAACCTTACACACTCTCTCGCAAGAGCCACAACCTATACAATTAGATTTATTGATTCTTCTTGGCATAATTCTCTCCTTAAACTTAAAATATGTTTTATAAAGTTTGTTTACAAGACTCAACTGTAATTTCTAACACTCTTGTTAAAAAAGGAAATTTATCTGCCATCATTTTAAAATCACTTCCTTCTTTTAAGAATCTGGCTTTTCCTTCAAGTAAAAATCCTGTTCCCATGTATCTATATCCCATTACCTCGTGACTACCAATAGTCAATTTAACTTTAGAGTTGATATTTATATTTTCCTCTGTTTTAATCATTGCAGCTGCTGGAATTAAAATTTTATTTTCATCAGCAAGAACTATATAACTATTCCAAGTATTAGATACATGAGCCTCGCTATTGTTATAAGTTACTATGGAAACTACGCCTTCATTATTTAATACTTCGAAAAACTTTTCTGTAAACATCTTATATTTCCTCCTGTATATTAAGAATAATTTTTAAATTGATGAATATTTAAAAGATATATTAAAGATATTTATTATCGCCGATATATCTTGTCTTTAATTATAATATAATAGTTTTTATACTATGTCAATGATAAAAATTATATTATTTTATAAGATTTGATAATAAGGTAATGGGTTGAATGATAATTAATAATAATGTATTATTAAAGATATTATTTTAGAGAAGGAGTTTTGCTGTAATGAAGTTTTCAATAGGAGTAGAATATGCACTACATTGTTTATTATATATGGTAAATTTAGAAGAAGGTAAATCTGTTGGAATCAGAGATTTGGCAACATTTCAAGGAATATCAGAGACTTATCTATCGAAAATATATGCTAAATTAAGTAAATCAGGAATAGTAAAATCTGTTCCAGGAGTAAAAGGTGGGTATACATTAGCTCGTGATGCAAAAGATATAACATTTTGGAATGTTATTGAAGCAGTAGAGGGAAAGGAATCATTCTTCCAATGTGCAGAAATTAGACAAAATAACATATTATTAGATAAGGAAAATTTACCAGATACACATACTAAGTGTCCTTGTTTAATAAAAGTAGTAATGTTAGAAGCTGAAAATGAAATGAAAAATTACTTGAATAATAAGACTTTATCATGGTTATATAATCAAGTATATAATAATATACTTCCTAAAGAGATGGAAAAAGCTACAATAGAATGGTTTAAAAATACTGAAAAATGATTTATTAGAGAGGTTACGTACTAGAAAATAGCACCACACTCTTTTTATAGTACGTAACTTCCCTCTTGATTACTAATCTATCCACTAATAAATATATATCATTATATTATTAGATATCCTTAATATTTTCTTTCATCATACCTTCCAACTTTACATTTGAATTATGAATACTTTATTTGGTGTTATTATAATGCCTAAACAAATATTATTTTTTGTAGATACTTGCTCTTTTAGGCTCATTTGAATTTATTATTCTCTTATTTAAAACTATATAAAACAAAATTAGTTGGTATGTCAATTATATTTTAATCCAATATAAAAAGCAATAATAATTGATATATCAACTAATTAATGTATATTCATTCGTTTTTATAAGTTTTTATAATTTATCTGATTTTTAATCAATCGCCTTACTTAGTTAAATCTTTTCCTTTCTATATATCTATCCTCCATTCTAAATATCTGTTTTCCATTTAAATTATAAGGCTTCATCAGTTAAAGTTTTACATTTACAAGTATTAAATATAAAATATATCTTCATTTAAAATTACCAACAATCATATGCTTGATTTATTTAATATATCAAAATATACTAACTTTAATGATTAAGTTTTGGCATATACCTAAAAATTTGAGAATTTATTGAGATTTTTATACTAAAATTAAACATACTTTAAATACTTTTATTTAGAAAGGAGAATTTTTATGAACAATAAAATACTTGTTGTAGATGATGAGGAAGGCATAATAACACTCTTAAAAGATTACTTTGAAATGAATGATTATGAGGTCTACACTGCTCAAAGTGGAAAAATTGCATTAGAAAAAATATCTATAAATCCAGATATTATTTTACTTGATATAAATATGCCTGAAATAGATGGGATTGAGGTCTGTAATAGAGTTAGAGATTATGTATCATGCCCTATTTTGTTTCTTACTGCTAAGATTGAAAATACCGATAAGATAAATGGTTTTCGTGCTGGTGCTGATGATTACATTGTAAAACCTTTCGACTTAGATGAACTTGGAGCTAGAGTATCTGCTCATCTAAGACGTGAACAAAGAAAATCAAATCAAACTAAAATTAAATTTTATAATGATTTAGTAATAGATTATGAGAAAAAGTCGATTTCTATAGATAATAATCTAGTCTCCCTTTCAAAAAAAGAATTTGATATAGTGGAGCTTCTTTCCATGAATCCTGGTCAAGTATTTGATAGAGAAAGAATTTATGATAGAATCTGGGGATACAATAGTAATGGTAATAGCGATGTTATAATGGAACATATTAGAAAAATACGAATCAAATTATCAAAATATACTCTTGAAAATTACATAGAAACAGTATGGGGAGTTGGTTATAAATGGATAAAATAAATGATATGTCACTAAAAAAATCTTTCTTTGTTCTTACCTTATCTTCTCTAATTATAGCATCAATACTTACAGCTCTATCATACATTTTACTTAATAATATATATAAGTCTATACAAGATAAATATTTGGGAACACCTCTACATACAGGAACTATAACCATAATGCAGAATAATATTAACCAGTTCAGTGATTATGATAAAACATTCCTTAATATAATTAGTACACTTCAGTTTGTGCTTCCACTTGTATTTTTTATAGGGTTTTTATTATTGGCGGATATAATTTTTTATAAGATAAAATTGAAAACACCTATTGAAATACTCAATAAGGGTGCAATGGAAATATCCAATAATAACTTAGACTTTTGCTTAGAATACAAGAGTAATGATGAATTAGGTAATCTATGCAATGCTTTTGATAAAATGAGGTCAGAACTAAAGAAAAACAATATAAATATGTGGACTATGATTAATGATAGAAAACAGCTTAATACTGCTTTTTCTCATGATTTAAGAAATCCTCTAACAGTTCTAAAAGGTTACTCAAATTATTTAACAAAATACATACCAACAGGAAAACTTACTGACGAAAAAATTTTATCAACTACTCAACTTATGTCTGAACATATTAACAGAATCGAATGTTATGTGGAAAATATGAGTAGTTCTCAACGATTAGAAGATTGGGTTGTTTCAAAATCTTTATCAAGTATAGACAAGTTTATAAAAAACTTAGATAGAAATCTATCTATTATTGCTGAACAAGAGAAAAAATCTTTTACACTTACAAACAAAATAAATAATATAAACCTATTGTTTGATGAAAATATTATTCTTAGAGTTATTGAAAATATAATATCAAATGCTTTTAGATATGCGAAAAATAATATATCCATACTTATATATCTTGAACAAGAGCTCCTTACATTTATAATTGAAGATGATGGTATAGGATTTAGTGAAGAATCTCTAAAATCAGCCTTAAAACCTTTCTATAGAGATAAGATTTCAAATAACAACAACATGCACTTTGGTATGGGTCTTTATATATCTAAAATATTATGTGAAAAACATGGTGGCTCTATTTACGTTGAAAATAACTCAGCCAATAGTGCTAAAATTACAGCTAAATTCTCAACAACAAATTAAAACAATTTTATAAGATTATTACTTCTCTTCTATAAATTTTGTTAATTAGAATTTATAAAGTATATCCTTTTGAAATAAACTCTTAAATAAATAAAATTAGAAAGTTGAGAAAAAATTGAGTTTTAAAACTTACACTCTTCTTATATAGAAAAGGAGAGTGTTTTTTATGATTATAAAAGCAAAGCAATTATCAAAGATATATGGTTCTGGCAACAATAAAGTTATTGCACTCAATAATGTCAATTTAGAAATAAAATCAGGTGAATTTGTTTCTATAATTGGACCTTCTGGAAGTGGAAAAAGTACACTTTTACATATTTTAAGTGGTTTAGATAACCCTACCTCTGGGCAAGTGTTACTTGATGATAAAGATATATATAAATATAGTGAAAAAGAACTATCTGCTCTTAGAAGAAAGTCCTTTGGATTCGTTTTTCAGCAGTTTAATCTTTTACCTGTTCTTACAGCATCTGAAAATATTTCAATGCCTGTACTTCTAGATAAGAAACAACCTGATAAAAAATACTTAAATGAAATCTCGTCATTACTTGGAATCACAGATAGGCTTCACCATCTTCCTCATGAGCTTTCAGGTGGTCAACAACAAAGAGTTGCAATTGCTAGAGCACTTATTGCAAAACCAAATATAGTATTTGCTGATGAACCCACAGGGAACTTAGACAGTAAAAGTGGTAGTGAGGTTATGAATCTTCTTATCAAATCTTCAAAGCAGTTTGGTAAAACTTTAGTAGTAATCACCCATGATGATAGAATTGCAAAACTTGCTGATAGAAGACTTTCAATTATTGATGGTGTGCTTATGGAGGTGGAATAATAATGAAGAGTTACCTTTCACTTTCAATAAAAGAATTAAAAAAACAAAAACTTATGACTACACTTATTATTATAGCAATAGTACTATCAACCATTATGACGACTGTGATTGGGCAGTCAATTGCTATACTTCAAAATTTAAGAATTGAACAAGCTCGTTCTTTTAATGGTGATAGACATGTATCCTTTCACCAACTTACTAAAAATCAAGTTGATAAAATAAAGAAGGATAATAGAATTTATCAAGCAGGTACTTCAGTAGCCCTTGGTACTAGTAAAATAAAAGATTCTGGCATCTCTGTACTTGTAAAAGAATATGATAAAACAGGACTTTCCAACTACCCAAAGTTAATGAAATTAAAGTCTGGAAATCTTCCTAAAAATGAGAATGAAATAGCTTTAGATGAAAATACACTAAAACTTATGGGCATAAAACCAAAACTAGGTATGACAATACCTATGAATTTAGATATTTCACTTTTAAAGGACACTATACCAGCATATAATTACACGGCCAATTTTAAATTGAGTGGTATTTTAGAAGATGATTATACTGGATATGCAAGTGGTACAGTAAATGGTATTGTAGGTAAAGGTACATCAGAAAATTTTCTGCCTAAAAGATATACTTTATCCTCATTGGATTTTAAAATAAAACAACAAGACAAGTTCCAAGAAATAGTAAATCAATTAGCCAAAGATATAGGTTTTTCCCATAATTCAATTCAGTATAATTGGATTTATTTAAATGCACTTGGAATACAGTTTGAAAAAGATAATTCTGACAATGACGGTATATCTATTATTATATTGGTATCTTTATTCATTGCTTTATTAGTTTTATTGGCTTCGGGACTTGTAATCTACAACATTTTAAAAATATCTGTTACAAAGAAAATTAAGGAATATGGAAGCCTAAGAGCAATAGGTGCTGAACCAAATCAACTATATAAGATTATTATTTTACAAATTTTAATCTTATGTGCTATTGCCATACCTATTGGAGCTATAGTTGGAATTATATCTTCTAAGGGCATAACTGGAATGGTAACTAATATCTTAAACCCAGATATACTTCTAGCAAATAATAGTAAAGAAATAACTGAGCTTATACATAAAAACTCAACTGCTTATCTATTCCCATTATTATTAAGTGCTAGTATGTCATTGATTTTTTCATTTATTTCTGCCCTACCATCAGCAATATATGCTTCACATGTCTCTCCAAAAATTGCTATGGCTGGTAGTACTACTAAAATCAAAAGAAAGATTAAAAGAGAAAAAACAATAAAAAACTTTGAAAGGCATCTCGCATGGCTAAACTTAAAAAGAAATAAAGGAAGAACTATAATAACTATACTCTCTTTATTTATGAGTATAACAGTATTCGTCGCACTGAGTGAGTTTTCCAATGTATTAGATGTATCTAAGTCAGTAAGCAATTTAAAAGAAGGAGATTTTTCCTTAACAAGCGAAGTATCTGGTTTTGATAAGTCCACTCTAGATAAAATAAAGAGCATAAAAAATATCGACCGTACTTCTTTTATAAAATACTCTGAATATAAACAGGGCGAAATAGATACAAATATCCATTTTGAAAATAGTGGTGAGATGTTAAAAATCATTGGAATTGATGAAAATATTTTAAAAGACTCAATACCTTCTATTACAAATTCCACATTAGAAGATTTTAAAAATGGCTCTATTTGCTTTATAAAAAATCCAGTTGCTATTTCTACACTAGGTGTAAAAACTAAATATACAAATCTAAAACCTAAAGATAATATTACAATCAATAAAAATCAACTAGAAATATATAGTACAATAGATAAAATGTTTTTTTTACAAGGTAATGGTTGGTTAAATGGTGTTGATGTTATTGTATATGATTCTGTTTATGACACCTTGACAAATAAAGACAAGTTTAATCAAATAAATATTTATGCTAAAGATAAATCAGATTTAGAACAAATAAGATTATCTATAGAGCAGATTTGTAAAAACAATCCAGGCTCTCATTGGATATCATACATCGAATCAGACAAGCAACTTAAAGAGAGTTTTGAACAAATAGAATTTCTAGCATGGGCAGTAATACTGTTTGTGGGTTTGATTGGTACTTTAAATATAATTAACACAACTAATACAAATATAAATACTAGAATTAATGAGATTGGAGTTAAAAGAGCTATTGGTATGAGTAATAGTAGTCTATATAAGATGTTTTTATGGGAAGGTGCTTACTATGGAATTTTTGCATCCATATTTGGCTCTATTGCTGGATATGCCAGTGCTGTTATCATAAACATGGCAACTATAGAAAAGCTTGATTTTACTAATATACCAATTCTTTCAATTTCACAAGTTACACTTGTTTCTATACTTGCATGTATAATAGCTACTCTTATTCCATTAAGAAAAGTTAAAAATATGAATATAATTGATTGTATAGATATTAATTAAAATTTAATAAAGAGGAGGCATAATAGTCCTCCTCTTTTGATTTAAAATATATAAGTTATATTCATAAAACTTTTAAGTAATTAAGTGCCATGCCAAAATGTCACACATGCTCCACCTGATTTTGAATTTTCTATTTTGACAGAACCTCCAAGCTGTTCCACTAATTGCTTTACAATATAAAGCCCAAGACCAGAATGACCACCTTTGGTTTGTCTAGCTTCATCGCCTCTATAAAACTTATCAAGAGCCTTTTTCAAATCTTTAGGGCTAAACCCACTACCAGAATCGCAAATCTTATAATAGATACAATTTTTTTCAGACTCTACACTGATGTTAATACTACCACCTACTGGAGTGTATTGCAGACTATTGGATATAATATTATCAAAAATTCGTGTCAATCTATCCACATCTATTTGAATTGGAAACTGCATATTACCCTGCATTTTCATGACAAGCTTTATTTCTTTTTGATGAGCCTGTAATTCATAGTCTTGTACCTTTTGTTTCAAAAAATCAGGTAAATTTACAGGGACAAGGTTTAATTGTATATTCGATTTTTCCAAATCAGATGTGTATTGCATTTTCTGAACAAGAGAAGCACTTTTTTCTGTATTTTCTCTTATAACTGTGAGATACCTGTGTAATTTTTCGTTACCATCTAAATTATTATCAATAAGTGCATCTGTATATCCCAAAATAACAGAAAGGGGAGATTTCAAGTCATGCGCTAGAGCTTCTACCATTTCAACACGTTCTTGTTCTATTTTCCACTGTACAGATAAAGATTTTTTTAGTTCATCTTTCATTTCAGAAAAAGCACTGCAAAGTTTTCCAAGTTCATTATCTGAATAATAGTCGATTTCAAAATCAAGGTCTTTTTCTCTTATCTTCTTGGAAGCATCAATTAATAAATGCACTGGTTTATTGATATTTTTTACAAAGCGTTTAGAAAACCATACAGTAAACCCAATAATATATAAAAATGGAGAGAATAAAGCTATTACAATAATTACACCTATAAATCTTCCCCTATTATTTGCAAATGTCACTTTTACTTGATAGGTCAGAATAACAGCTCCTTCAACCTTTCCATTATCATCTTTAATAGGAATAGTATAGATGTAACCTCCTTTACGAGCAATTTTTTTGCTAAAATTGCTAAATAGTTCTTCTTTTGTCTTGAATGGTTTTCGTGGATTAGTACTATACAATACATTGCCATTATCATCCACAACTTGATATAAAAGCCCATCTCCATGAATAATACTTTTTAATTCTTTTTCATTCGATTGAGATAACCAGTCTATGTTTTTTTCATTAATGTATTTTTCAATTCCAGGAACTTGTCTCTCATAATAATTTGATTGATAAATATCCTTATCTGCTGAATATATAAACAAGTAAATAGCAAAGACATAAGTAATTACTGTGGAGACTATACTAGCTATTATAATGAAAATAAAGGTATGCCTGAACTGGGTCGTAAGTGATTGATTTTTCATTTAATAATTTCTCCTCCCTTACATTTTGTTCCACTTGTATCCAATTCCCCAAACTGTAGAAATATATTCTTTTTCTGGCATCACAGCGGCAAACTTAGCTCGTATTTTTTTGATTCGTTCAACAACAGTTGCAGAATCGCCCTCAGAATCACATCCCCATACTTTTTCATAGACCTGTTCTCTGGAAAAAACTTGTCCTGCATGAAGTGCTAGTAGTTCAACAATATCATACTCTATTTTTGTTAAGTCAATATCCTTGCCATCAATTTTAACTGTACGCTCTCTCATATATAGGCACAACTTTCCAAAATACAATGTAGACCGTTTATTTTCTTCATTGATATACTGTGACCGCTTTTCTCTACGCAGATTGGCTTCAATTCTTGCCATCAATTCACGCAATCCAAAGGGTTTTGTTACATAATCGTCTCCTCCAAAAGTTAATCCTTTGATTTTGTCAGTTTCCGATTGCTTTGCACTCAAAAATATAATCGGACACAAAACATCATCTCGAATTGCCTGGCATACCTCAAAACCATCCATTTTAGGCATCATAATATCCAGTATAATAAGGTCAGGCTCCATTTTTGATAACTCTATACCTTTTTGCCCATCAGAAGCTACCAATACTTCATGACCTTTTTCTTTCAATTCATCTTCAAGTAACATTACTAAGTCTATTTCATCATCAATAATCAATATTTTGCTCAATATAACACCTCCTTTATATTATGGGAAGTTAGTTATTAAAGCAATATCCATCTACTCGTAGCTCTTCCTTCCCTCCCATATTTTAAACCAAACAACTCCTCCTATCAAGAATATAATTAGACCTATTGCCACTGCTACAAAATGTATAGTAGCTGATTGTATCATTCCAGAATAAATCTCTTCAGTTGGAATAATTCCATCTCCTTTAATAAAGTAAGTGCCTGGAAGCATACCCAATTTTACTGGCCATGTCCATGGAACAAATGGGCCAACTGTTGAACCAATACTTGTTAACCCAAGTATTGCAGCCATTAAAATCCCACCAACACTAATACCAATTGATGCACCCATTCCCCATGCAAAACTCATCCAAAGGTGAATAGCTAATATTGGAAGTGACCCGATTACCACAAGAGCGGCGGCTGCCATAAATAGCCCTATTGATGCACCAGATGGCACTGCAATATTCATACCTATGCAGAGTATTAACGTAGCAATAAATGTACATACAGCTAAACAAAAAAGGAGAAAAAGAAATTTTCCAAGATATAATCTAACACGAGAAATACCTATGCATAAAAAACCATTAAAATTTCCAGCAAGTTCTTCCTCATACACTATAAATCCTGACAGAATACCTACTCCAATAGGAATAATGAATACAGTCCATACTGTGAAAAATCCTTCAAAAGCAAATGCTTGTGTACTTCCAGATTTGATTGCAAGATAGGCAACCACACATAATGAAAAAATAACAGGCATAAAAAGAGTAAGCCATCGGACAGCTGTTCTCTTTGCTCGAAGCCATTCTGATGATAATAGTTTTATCATTTGTCATCCCTCCTACTAAACCAAACTGCAGTAAGTGCTGTTAATACTAGAAACACAACCAAAGAAACAACAATACCAATAGGAATTACTGAAGTATTCAAAAGAGGGTCTCCAGCTTGTAATATAGTACCATTAGGATGTATGTTAATGATTGGACACACCATTCTAACTGCCCAACTCCATGGTACTGCAATCCAAAATGGTTGTGTCGCAGCAAGGACACCCAATATCATTCCTAAAAATCCAACTCCCATGCTTAAGAACATACCTTTCCACGTAGCAATCAATAACTGAATTGGAAGTATAGCAAGAGAGACAACCCAACATACAATACTTGCCCCTATAATCTGTCCAAAAGGAATTGGTCCAGCTTTCAATATTAAACCAGTTATAATTGTTACAACTATTAAAATTAATGTTGAAATCAAACTGTAGACTGCCATAGCTATAACTTTATTAATCCAAAGTACCATAGGAGATACATTGTGTGTACGTAAAGCACGATAATTTCCAGCTTTTCTTTCCTGTGCAGCTACTAAAGTAGCAAACAATGCAAATCCAACAGACAAGAACATAAATGACCACCAGTTAAAAACTAATGCTAAAAGATTTTGCCACTCCCAAGAATCTGATTGGGACAATGGATTTTGCATAAGTGTTCCTTGCATTATAAGTGCATATGCTGCAAAGAATACTGGAAAAAAAACAATCAGTTTCCCCATAAATGTTCTTTTATATTTTAAAAGTTCAGATTGTAGACTATTCATCTTTTTTTCCCTCCTTTATTTGCCCTCCTTTAAGAATAACATTTGAAAAGAATTCTTCTAGATTTTCATTAGGGTCAGGTGCTCCTTGAAATAGTAGTCGTCCTCCACTTATAATCCCAATATTATCTACAACTTGAGCAACTTCTGACAGAATATGACTAGAAAGAATCACAGTTATACCTTTTTTTGGAAAAGAAGCAATCAACTCACGAAGTTCTTGAATTCCAAAGGGGTCAAGCCCATTAGTTGGCTCATCCAGTATCAACAATTCTGGGTCACTCAAAAGCGCAATAGCAATTCCCAACCTTTGTTTCATACCCATAGAGAATTGTGAAGCTCTCTTTTTACCTGTATTTTTCAAGTTGACTATTTCTAGCACCTCATAAATTTTATCTTTAGGTAATCCCAAAAGTTTTGTATGTACTAGTAAATTTTCTTCTGCTGTAAGGTTTCCATACAAAGAAGGGGATTCTATTAAGGCACCAATATTTGCAAGAGACTCTCTTTTCCAAGGTTTCCTATCAAAAATAATACGCCCATGTGTTGGACGAAGAAGCCCAACAAGCATTTTAAGTGTTGTCGATTTTCCTGCACCATTTGGTCCCAAAAGTCCATAGATACTATTTCGTTCAATTTGCAGAGAAACGTTGTTAACCGCCATTTGTTCTCCATATTTTTTTGATAATTTTTTTGTTTCAAGAATTAAATCTTTCATGTATATTTCTCCTTTCTTGTAATGCATTAAATTCTATTACTAAGAAAATACTAACATGAAAAAATAACAATTCTATAACAGCTAGAAATTTTAATGAAATATAAAATTAAAAATAGAGTTACCAATTTTATTTTGGCAACTCTATTCAAGTTTACGCTTCTTTATGCTTCATATTTATATTAGATTTAAACTTAGTTGTATTAGACTTAAGCTGATATTTCATAATTATACTGGCTTCAAATTTATTTTATAATCTTTAATTCATATACTAATCTATTAATTCATATTTCTTTAGACATCTAACATAGTTTGCTACTAAATAATAATTATTTATATCATATTTATCTAATCCTTTAAATGCAGTTATCTCATCATTAAGTTCATCACTACCCTCTACAAATACACATCCTGTTTCAAATTCCATCCAAACCATAATTGGACAACCACTATACACTTCCTCTTGTGTATCGTATAATTTTTTTGCATTCCCTTCATTTTGAATTATAAATGCAACAGGTTTTAATTCTGCATTATTGGGGATTTTTTCTGAAAAAGGTTTATTTAATTTAATATTATGGATAATTACATCCTTGAATTCTTCTGAAGTTTCTTCTCTTACTGTATATTTTTGTTTTAAAAATTCTATTACTTCTAAAATAGGCTTAGAATTTACTTTTAAGATATCTTTATATTTTTCATATACAGATTTCCACTGCTCAATTTTTTCTTGAGATACTTCTTGAGTATACGTGCTTACTTTTTCTTGTGATATTTTTTTCATTTAAATTTCTCCTTCAATATCTATATAATCTCATTTACATATTTTCTTTAAACTCTACATCTGAAACTTATTTATTTTATTACTAGTATAATACTCTTAAAAACTTTACAAATCAATTTAATTTTGCTACCTTTTATTTATAACAACTTATAGTCCTTTTCTCCTCTAATTTCGATAAATTACTTTTACAAGGAGGTTGTCTTTATGATTTTAAATAGAACTGAGCTTTTCCGAGGATATTCTTTAGATAGATTTAATGAGATATGCAGTATATTATCAGTAAACAAAATTAAATATAAGTATAAAGTGAAAAATAATAATTACTCTAAAAGACCTTTTTCCAGTAAAATGATTCTTGGAAATTTAGGACAAAAGGAAGATTTTTCTTACGAGTATTCAATTTATGTACATAAAGATGATTATGAACAAGCAGATGCTCTAATAAATTCTAAGTTTAGATAATTTATCAATCAAACATGACATTCTGTTGTCATGTTTGATATGTTATTATATTTTTAAAACTACATGCTTTAAGACTATTTTTTAGAGTACTTAAAGCTTCAAACTAAGGAGATTTATCATATGAAAATAAATATAAAATCAACTTTAAATGAATTTATTAAGCAGAATAATCTTTTCAATGAAGACAAAATAGTATCATATCTTCCCAATATAACAATAGACACAGACTCCATAAAAACTATAATGATTAATGAGGTTGTACCAAATAACCCCAATGACGATTTTTATAGTATAAATGAAGATGCAGATTACTTGAAAACTACTCTCCCTTTATTTAACAATGCAGGCATAGAAGTATCTACTATAAATGATATATTAGATATGGGTATCTATGTAACCAATGCAGTAAAACTTCCTAAATCAGAATATACAATAACTAGTGATACAATTAAATTGCATATGCCTATTTTAGAAAAAGAAATTCAATTATTTAATAATCTAAAAGTAGTAATGTTGATGGGAGATGTTGCAAAGAAATCTTTTAATATGATTACTAAAAAACATACAAAAAAGAATGCTATCCCTTCTATCTCAACATATAAACTTCGTAACAATGAACTTTATTATGATAAATTAAGAATATTTCCATCGTATATCATGACTGGTGGAAATATATTGATTGAAAAATCAAAGTTTGAAATGGCATCAGATGATATAAAGAAAATGGTTGAACTTATAAAAGGATAGATGCTAGGTTAAACAAATAATAAGTGCCTCAAAAATTTTTATTTATGAGGCACTTTTATTTTTATATTAATATCACTATATATTTATTTATTATTATTTTTAATCTCTAATATACTTAGTATCATTACATATTACTCTTTACAATATTTCCATAAGATTGCTATATGTTTCTCTCTATTGCTCTAAAATTTTATTTGATAAGATAATTATTAATACAAATAAAATATATCTATTTATATAAAAATATATCCTTAACAGTAACATTTGGATGATGATACTTCTTTCTATCTGTTAAAAATGATTTTTTTATATTGATAGCCTCTTTTGGACACCAGTGAAAACAAGCTAGACATCTTTCACACTCATTACCCCACTTTGGCTTTTTATCGACCATACTTATATTATCTACAGGACAAACTCTTTTACATGTCCCACATCCATTACATTTGTTTTCTGCAAAAAATTTAGTAGTTGCAATTTGCATATTCTTTCCTACCAAACGAAGCATAAAACTATCTATATATGACTTCAAATTATTTTTCCCCTCTATACTTCCCTTCTCCAAGTTATTGATACATTTTGCGACCTCGTATACTCTATCAGTTACATTTTTCAATCTTTCTTCTTCAACATCTAGAGGTGTTGTCAAAGCATTTCCAGGCATATCAATTATAAAACCAGCAGATAATTTTTTACCCTTTTTCTTAAGTAGTTTATCTATAGTAAACAAACTATGCCCAGCTACTCCATTACAAGTGGCTATAGCGTATATATGAGTATTATTATTGAAATTTAATTTCTCTACAAAAAATTTTACTATATCAGGAGCATCAGCAAAATAAACAGGAAAAACAATTATTAATATATCTTCATTTATATCTATATTTTGCTTCTTTCTATGTATTGCTAAAGGTATTATTTCTTTACTTTCATTCAACATTTCTTTTAAAGTCTTTGAAACTACTAGAGAATTCCCTGTCCCAGAAAAATAATAAATCTTAGAACTCATTCTTATCCCTCTTTCTATCATTTTGTATCATTAATAGTTAAAAAGACTTCCTATAAATAGAGTCTGTATTTACTTTCCAATTCTATCTAAAATCTCAGCAAACAAAGGCAACTCTTCATCAGAAATAGATTTAAATGTCTCTACTGCGTATATACTTGCAATTTCATTTAAAGGCTCTTCTAATTCTTTGCCTAAATCTGTTAAAAATATTTGAAATTTACGTCTATCTTTAATATCTACTTTACGGACAATCAATCCTTTATTTTTCATAACATCTAAGATTCTTGTCGTATTAGATTTATCCTTACATGATTTTTCACATAAATCTATCTGAGAAATTCCATCTTGTTCCCATAGAAATCTTAATAACGCATAATGATCAGCTGTTATATCATATCCATTTTGTTTAAACATTTTTTTCAAATCATCTTTTACTTTCAATGAAGTACTTACTAACTTATTTGTAACCTCATATAGTTTCTCAAAATCTTTCATTTTACCTCCATTTAAATAATCCCTTGCGCCTCCCATCTATCAATTATTCCTTTATACTGCTCAATACTTTTAAATGCCATTGGCTTTAAAAAAACATTCATAGCAATAAAGTTATAGATTTGAGAAAACACAGGTGGATTTTTCTTTTCCTCTATGCAATAAATAAATTTTTTAGATACCTTTTGTATCTTTAATTCTACGCTTTCAGTTATAGGATTTTGATTAAATCCAGTTTTTATAGATAAATTACCACAAACGTAACCTCCAGAATCTAAGACCATTGATTTCATAAAAGAAATCGCTTTTGAACCTCGAGCATTTTCATATGTAGTAACTGCTATACATGGCTTACAGTACAATAACCTTTCCAACATCATATGTGCTCTATCTGTAAATACCTTGAAAAGCCCAGTTACACTGCTTCCATAAGTCGGGCTACCAAATATAACACCATCACTCTTAGTAATTATATCATGAATATACTCTACTTTATCACTTTGATTAATACATTTCCCCATTTTATAACAATTTAAACAACCAATACAGTATGATGGATTAACTTCACTTAAATCGAAATAATTAATTTTTACATTTGGTATTAATCTTTCTATATCTTTATATAAATAAGTCAAAACTTTTGATGTAGCTCCATTTTTTCTAGGACTCCCATTTATAACTGTAATTATCATTTCTATACCCCCTTATTTTAGTTGTTATATCAACAATAAGTATATCAACTATATTTTTAGCTGTCAATATAAATTCTATTTAACTTAAATGTGTATTTATACAGCTTAATTAATAATTCTATTTAACTATGTACACTTACTTAAACAACTATAAATGAATTATCTTTAAGAATTGACAAACCAAATTAATGATAATATACTTTATATATTACAAATGTAAGTATAAGGAGGTATATCATGAAAAAATTACCACAAATTTCAGAAGCAGAATATCAAGTGATGAAGATTATTTGGAAATATGCTCCTATTAGCACTAATGAAGTAATTGAAAAACTAGTAGAAATAAGTACATGGAGTCCTAAAACAATTCAGACAATGTTGTTAAGATTAGTTAAAAAAGGAGCTTTGACATATGAAAAAAATAGTAGAGTGTTCGTTTATACTCCACTTGTTGAGGAAGAAGAATATGTAGCTAAAGAAAGTCGTTCTTTTTTAAATCGTTTTTATAATGGTGCTCTTAATTCTATGGTACTAAACTTTTTAGAAAATGATAAACTCTCTGAAGATGATATTGAGGAATTGAGAGAGATTTTAAACAAAAGGGTGACTAAGGAGGATAAGTAAATATGTATGCTCCATTCTTTATCCGATTCTTATTTAGTACATTAACCCTATCATTGTTGATTATTGTAATTTTATTTACTAAAAAAATATTTAATAAGCACATTTCTGCAAAATACCAATATAATATTGGATTTATATTGCTTATAACATTAATAATTCCATTTATACCTCTTAAATATATTAATCTCGGAAATATGTTTAACTATCTACATGGTTTTACTCAATTTGAAAACAATACTGCTAATACTTCTACAATAAAAAATAGCTCAAGTAGTATTATTAATAACTCAAATGCATTAAAAGATTTTTCAGTATCTCTGAATCAATCTAATTTTGACAGTTTAAATATTTTATTATTAATATTATGGATAGTTGGTATTTCAATAATGATAGTTATTGCTATTCATTGTAATTTTAAAATAAGAAATATAAAAAAATCTGCACAAATTTTAGAAGATGATGAGATAGTTTCAATATTTCAACAGTGTAAAAAAGATATTGGGATAAATAAGAATTTTATATTATGTAAATCCTACATCATAAATACACCCATTACATTTGGATACTTTAAACCACATATTATATTACCAGATGAGTCTATATCTAAATTATCTTCAAATGATATAAAATATATTTTACTTCATGAATTACAACATTCTAAAAACAGAGATATATTGGTAAATTATATAATGTGCTTCTTCCAAATATTGTACTGGTTTAATCCTCTTGTGTGGTGTGCACTTAAAGAAATGCGAGTAGACCGTGAAATTGCATGTGACATTTCAGTTTTGAAAAAACTTGATAAAGAAAATTATATAGAATATGGACAAACACTAATAAATTTTGTAGATAATATTTCAAGACCATATAATCTCACACTTACATCAAATATCAGTGGGTCAAAAAAACAGATAAAAAGAAGATTATTAAAGATAGCAAATTTTCATGCTGAATCAAAATTTTTAAAGTTTAAAAGCATTTTAATTTTTACATTGATTGCTTTAATTGTATTTGGAAACAGCCCTACACTATCCATTGTGGCAGATGTTAATGAAGAATATAAACCTATAAATAATCAAACTATATATGAAGACCTAAGTAACTACTTTGAAGGTTTTGATGGTAGTTTTGTTATGTATGATTTAAAATCCAATCAATATCATATTTACAATGAAGAAAAAAGTAAAAAAAGAGTTTCTCCAAATTCTACATATAAAATATATAGTGCTTTGTTGGGATTAGAAAATGGGATAATAACAAGAAATAATTCATATATTCCTTGGGACGGAAAACATCATTCTAACAGCTCATGGAATAAAGACCAAGACCTATTTTCTGCTATGGAAAACTCTGTAAATTGGTATTTTCAATATATAGATAAAAAAACAGGAATAAAAGATATACAAACTTATCTTAAACAAATTAAGTATGGTAATTACGATGTTTCAGGAGGCATATCACGCTTTTGGCTAGAATCCTCATTAAAAATCTCACCTATTGAACAGGTGAAATTACTTAAAGATTTTTATACAAATGAGTTTAAATTTAAAGACAAAGATATAAAAACTGTAAAAGATTCATTGCTAGTATCAAAAAAAGATGGAGTATCACTTTCTGGTAAAACAGGCACTGCTACTATAAATGGAAAAGATGTAAATGGTTGGTTTATAGGTTATGTAGAAAAAAATGAAAATACTTATTTCTTTGCTACAAATATTCAAAGTAAAGATTATTCTAATGGTAGTTCAGCAGCTGAAATAACACTATCTATATTAAATGACAAAAAAATCTATAACCCCTAATACCTTTACTATAAAGTACAAAAACTTCACATAATTTTCATATGAATTATCTATTAAATTCACACACAAGAGTTATTATATAAACATAGAAGATAGTAAAACTAGCTTAAAAACATAATATAATACCCTATACAAAATAGTGGCAACTCTCCCTCACATCCTCAATTGTTGCCACTATTTTAATTTTTTGTATGAAATCAAATATATTTTCATCATTTCAACAATGAAAAAGAGACTCTTCTCTATTTTAAGACAGACTCTTTATTTTAAAATTTACCAACAAATTCGAAAATAATACCTCTACAATACTATCCCCCAAGCCAATTAGATTAATCTTCAAATTGAGTAAAATTACTCTTCAAATATTGATTTAACAATAGGTATAACATAATGGCTTCCTCCACGATTCTTTACGTCTTCAACCATAGCAATTGCCATATACTGTTTATCACTGTTTTCATCTACAGTAAAAGCATTGAACCATCCAAGTTCTGTCCCTGTAACATCATCTTTAGATTCTTTAATTTCTGCTGTACCAGTTTTCCCAGCAATAGTAATTCCCTTAGTCACAGCACTATGACCTGTACCATTAGGACTTTCAACAACTTGAATCAAGTCATCACGAATAATTTTTACAGATTCCTTAGAAAACACACCTTTTTTCCAAAACTCAGCATGTGGATTCTCTTTAAATTCAAGGTAAGGCTTTATCATGTCTCCATCATTAACAAAAGTTGAGTATATTGATGCCATGTGTACTGGATTTACAAGAACCTTACCTTGCCCATATCCACTATCTGCTAATTGTATCTCAGTATCAAATTTATTGTCCGTACCAAACCTTGAAGAAGATAATCCAAATTCAAATGGCATGTTTTCCTCAAATCCAAGTTTTAACAACTCTTTTGATAATACATCTCCACCTATTTTTAATGCTGCTTTAGCAAAATAAATATTGTCAGAATAAATTAGCGCATTCTTCATATTTACAGTATTCCCATAATCTTTTAATGTGGTTACCTTATAACTCCCCCAACTAGAATCTTTTTGCCAACTAAGACCACTATGCCCAAAGTTTTCATTTGGATTAATCTTTCCTGTTGTTATACCAATACCAGCAGTAACTGGTTTAAAAGAAGACCCAGGACACAATCGTGCTTTAAATCTATTGTACATTGGCTTGTTTTCATTTTCATTGACTTCCTTCCATCTATCTCCTGACATCCCCAATATAAACTCATTTGGATTATACGATGGACTACTTACAAGTGATAAAATCTCTCCTGTTTTAGGATTCATAACTACTGCACAACCTTTATCATTTTTCATTTGCTCATATAGTTTACTTTGTAGTTTTGAATCTATAGTTAGCTTTACATTTTCTCCATCTATTTTAGGCTCAGTTACTAGAGTTTTTTTCTTATCTCCATATCTATCAGCTATGATAATCTCATATCCATCAATACCACGTATCCTATCTTCCAATAAACTCTCTAAACCAATCTTACCAATTATACTATTAGAATTATATCTCTTACCTTCTTTTTCCTTTAATATCTCTGCGTTTACATTTTGAACATATCCAGTTAAATGACCAGCTTTTTCACCCAATGGATACACTCTGACTTCTGTATTAGATATCTTAACTCCTGGAATACTAAGAAGTGAGTCTTGCAACTCTTTATCTTTTTCTTTTACAGTTCCATCCGCATTTTCTTCTATTTTTTCAATGGTTTTTATAGGTACCATTGAATTTTCTTTTACCCAAGATGCATTTAATTTCTTTTGAATTTGTTCAACTGGTACATTTAGTAAAGCAGATAATTTTTTTAAGTCCTCTATATTATCACTCATTTTTTTAGGAACTAACCCTACCATAGATGCAAGACCTTGACCAGCAATCATTACACCATTTCTGTCTAAAATACTTCCTCTCTTAGCTTTAAGCTTTGATATTCTTACAGTATTATCTTCTTCAAGTTCTGGAAATATAACATCTGACTGCCATTTTATTCTATAATTTTTATGTCTATCTCTAGTTAGTAGTACTTCATTTGAAAATGAAATTTCTCCTGCTAAAGTATCCATCTTCGAATCATATTTTATTATTTTGTCATTACCTTTTTCTTTTTTAATATCATTAATCTTGACACTCATATTGTGTGAGTTAATTCCTTCATATATCTTTTTATTTCTTAAAATAAAATCTTCTTTTTTATTTTCTGACTTACTCTTTTCATCTAACAAATCATACATTTTTTCATATTTTCTTTCATTTGCAAAAGATATATATTGCTTAAATACTTCATCTGGTTTGCTTTTATTGAGTCCATTTAATATAAATTTTGCTGAAAAAGCAACAATAACTGTAAATAGACAAATTAGAAAACCAAAAACTATCATTCTTCTTGTTTTTTTATTTTTTCTCATACAAACCACCTTTACTATTTAATATATTACACATGTAATCTTTAAATTCAAAATAATCTTATGAATATAACTGCTCTATGGTTTTATTATGTTTTAATTATCCCTCAAAATATGTAAGCAGTATATAATTAATAGTAACTTATATATTACACACGTAAGTTTTAAAAGTCAATAATATTATTAGTATTTAATTACTCTTTACATCAATTTAAAAGTAAATCAATCCTATTGCATTGTCCAGTCATTTTATAAATTAATATTACAGTATTATCCAGTCATTTTAAAGTAAATAAATTTGCATTGACAAAACGACACAAGTGTCTCATAATTAAAAGAGACACTCGTGTCGTTAAAAAGGAGGTACAAGATATGTCAACAAAAGGAGAACAAACCAAACAATTTATCATTGATACATCAATAATGTTATTTTCTGAGAAAGGATACAGCAATGTAACAATGAAAGATATTTGTGAAGCATGTAACTTAAGTCGTGGTGGACTATATAGACACTTTAATTCAACAAAAGAAATTTTTATCAGTATATTAAATACTCATAAAGACAATTCTCAAAGTTTATTAGATAAAAGTATCAAAGAAAATATATCAGCTAAGCATATATTAGAATATTTTTTACAACAACAAAAAAATGATATAAATAATAAATATTGTGGTTTAAATTTTGCAATACATGAATTTGCTTTTGTAGAAAAAGACCAACGTGATTATATGAATAAAAGATATAATTCAGCTATCACAATGCTTTCAAATTTAATCGATTATGGACAATCTAAAGGTGAATTTAAAAAATGTGATTCTAAAACAATTGCAATACACATAATGTTTTTATTCGATAGTATGAAAACATCTTCTCCTGTTTTGAAACTTACAAATGAAGATATTGATAATCAAATAAATATTATAAAGAATATGGTGATTTTATATGAGTAAACAAGAATTCCATAAAATTGATTTACAAAACTGGGAACGATATACACATTTTTACTATTTCTCAAAAATGACAAATGTAGGATTTGATTTGACTATAGAAATAGATATTACCAATTTACTTAATGAAACGAAAAAAAGAAATATCAAATTTTATCCAGCATATTTATACATAATAACAACTTGCTTGAATCTATATAAAGAATTAAAAATTGCATATGATGAAAATGAACTTGGCTATTGGAGTACATTAACACCATTCTATGCAATTTTTCATGATGATAATAATACTTTTTCATCAATATGGACAGAATATGATAAAGATTTTTCGATATTCTATGAAAATTATTTGGCAGACATTAAAGAGTACGGAAAAAATCATGGTTTTCTAGCAAAACCAAATCCACCCAAAAATTGCTATACAGTTTCTTGTATTCCGTGGATTAGTTTTAAGAGTTTTACTGTACACAATCATGGTCTTGAAAATTATTTTTTCCCTACAATTGAAGCAGGTAAATACTATCAAAAAGATGAAAAAATACTTCTACCTCTTTCTATAACCGTACATCATGCATCTACTGATGGATACCATGTAAGTTGCTTTATTGATGATATCCAAAAAATGTGCTTTGATACTAAGTCATGGTTATACTAAGAATTTATATTCTATTATTTTAAATTAAATAAAAGGCTTAGATACAATACTAAAAGCCAATAACTTTTAAAAATTAAAGTTTATTGGCTTTTTTGTATTATACAAAGTTTTATATTAGTCAATTATTACGACTTGAATACTTACTTGTTTGAGTAAGTTTCATAGCTAATAAAATTAAAACTACTATCATGAATGTTAAAATGTAAATATAATTCATATTGAAAAAACTTCCTTTTCTCTCTTCTACATAAGTCACAAAACTGATAAACCATCGCATTGGACTTATAATACTAATTTTTTGTAACATTGTTGGCATTTTCTCAATTGGAATGAATGAACCACCAATAAGTGATAATATAAGTGATATACATGTAGAAAATAAATTTGCATACATCTCTTTATTGAATAAAGAAGATACAAATGTTCCAAAAGAAGTTGCTAAAGCTGATACCCACACCCCTATAAAAATTAGTTCTATGTAATCCATTCCAATATCAATATTAAGTAACTTAATTATGGATATTGAAACTATGTACTGAAAATATGTTATTGTAAAGTTGTATAACATATTCCCTAACACATATCCTTTTATATTTTGCGGAGAATAGAGTATTCTTGTAAATGTACCTGATTTTTTATCTTTAATAATCATAGATGCTGTTACAGTAGATGTTATCATTAAAAACAACACAATAAATGCAATTATTCTTTGTAAAGCTCCTAAAGAAATTTCTTGTAGTTTATTTATATCTATAGTCGTTGGTTCTTTTTTATATCTTTCTATTAAATACTTTAATGTATTATTTGTATCTTTATCTTTTATAGAGTATAATTTAAAATCATTTTTATTAAAATGTATAACAGCTGAATACTTTCCAGTTATAATATCAGTTTTAACTGTTTTAAGGTCTGCAGTCTCTACATTTATTCCTTGAGTATTTTTTAGAGCTATTATTGTATTTTCATATATTCTTTTTTCAGATGCATTTAGAACTTGTTCATTTTTATAATCATTTAAAATACCAATGTTGAAAGATGGTTTACTTATGTAATTTGCCAATACCCCGAAAATTACTACAATTATAGGAAATAAAATTGTAACTAGAAAAACCAATCTTTTATTCATATTCCTTCTTAAATTATTCTTAAAAATATTTATTAAATTCACTATATAAAGACCTCCTTCTTAAAAAACTTAATTGTAAATATAGTCATCAATATACTTATGATTATAAATATACATGATATATTAAAAAGGAGATGTAAATTATTATCATAGATACAAGCAACTATAGCTCTATTAATCCATGTTAATGGTGATATATGGATTATTAATGAAATGACTGAATTTAGAGAGCTAACTGGAAAAAATACTCCTCCCAAAAAACCAAAAATCACTATTGGTATATTAATGATATTACGTAACATATCTAAATTTTTACAAACAAGTCCCAAAAACAAACCCATAGATGATACTACAATTGATTCACACATTAATAGAAAAATAACAGCTAAAAAATTTCCTCCAAAACTCATCTGAAATATACCTCTTAATAACACCAAGGTTAGCAAATTACATAGTGAAAGTACTATTGTGCAAGAGAAAAGTTTTGAAAGAACTAAATCTGCTATTGAAATAGGAGAAATCATATAACGATATGATGTGCTAGAAATTTTTTCATCTTGTGCTGCATAGGATACACTAATGATTCCCATAAGAACACAAAATGGTATTGTGACAATAGTATAATAGTTATATGATGTAAAATCCTCACCATAAGATTTTGATGTCAAATAGCCTAATAACACTATAATTATTATTGGAAAAACAATATTGTAAAATAAAACAAAAAAATCTTTACTTCTTCGTTTCACTCCTAATTTGAATAATGGTAAAAAACATCTCATCTCTCTATCCCTCCAAGTCTCTTAAATCTGTACCTGTAAGATATAGAAAAATATCTTCTAATGTCTTACAACCAAATTTTAAATATTTATTTTTATATAAACTCTTATCTAAATCTTCTATAATCACCCCTTTATCTATTAAAACAATTCTATTACATAAAGTTTCAATCTCTTCCATATAGTGGCTAGTATATATAACTGTTGTGCCACTAGCATTAAGGTCTTTGATTGTTTGCATAATTTTGTTTCTTGATTGAGGGTCGATGCCTACTGTTGGTTCATCCATGATGAGAATTTTTGGGCTATGTGCAATTGCACAAGCTATATTTAGTCTACGCTTCATTCCGCCAGAGAATTTTGCTGGAAACTCCTTATATCTCTCCCATAGTCCAACAAACTCCAAAGCTTCTTTAGTTCGACTTTTAAGTTCACTACCTCTAAATCCATATAATGAGCAAAAAAATTTAACATTATCATATGCACTTAAATCTTCATATATAGCTAATTCCTGTGGGACAACACCAAGTGAATGCTTAAAAGTATTTTGTTGATTATCAATATCTTTTCCTTTATAATATATATTCCCAGTGTCTGGAGATACAATTGTAGTAAACATATTTATAGATGTACTTTTACCTGCTCCATTTGGTCCAATAAAACCTAAAATATCTCCTTCCAATACCTTAAAACTTTCTCCTGATACAACTTCTTTATCGTTATACTTCTTACATAAATTTTCAATCTCTAACAATACATTACTCATTTATAAAATCCTCCTCAATATTTAACCAATATTATATATCCAATGTTGTATATCTTACTTTTTTAAAACACGAGTATTGTACTCGTGTTATTATAATGAAATTTACTGCTTATTTTGTAATTTTAATATTATTTTATCTATGTTTTCTATAGCTTTATCTGGATTATCAATTATTTCATCCCTAAGTCTCTGAACTTCGAGTAACTCATTTGTTGTTTCAGATGTAAATAAAAAATTTTCTTCTATATTTGAAAAGTCTATAGATTTAATTATGTTCTGCGTTTCACAACCAACAGATATATACTTATCAAGATTATTTAGTATTTCTTCATGCCATAGGATTTGATAATTTAGATTGTCTATTGTCATATCAAATGCAATTTTTTCTGTTGCAAGACTCTTGCTATCAATTTTTTTAATCTCTTTCCAATTTTCCCAATACCTCTTCTGCTCTATCAAATATTTTATATGCTTTTCAAGATTTTTTTGTAAAGTATCCTTAGGTAATATATCCAAAATATTATGTAACAGAAATTTATTTGAACCCGTTGGAACTATTGGCATCTGAAGTTCTTTTTGTATTTCTTCCTTTAATTCTAGTTTGCCACTTTGGGTAATCTCATAGATTTTACGAATTCTAGCACCAGTTTTTTCTTCTCTTAAAACTCTAACTGCTCCATCTTTTTCTAATTTTGTCAACGCATAATATATTGACCCAGACTGTATTTTAGTCCATCTATCTGCACCAGACACCTGTAGAAACTTTTGAATCTCATACCCATGTGTTGGTTTAATATTTAAATAATATAAAATTAAAGTGCGTATCATGAAATTCACCACCTATACTCTATCTTGGATATTATATTATCACCAATGTTGGATATAGTCAATAGATAATATAGTATATGTCTGATAAATTACTATTTTTTATTTAATACAAGGAGTCCCATGAGACATACATATCCATTTGTATTTTAAATTATCTAACTCTTTTATAGATTTCATCATCTTTTTAGAATCCCAATTCCAAAGATTAGGATAAGGAATTATACTGCCATTCTTATTTTTAACTAAATCCCCTGCGAATAATACATCTTCAAAAATCATACATACATGTCCCGGCGTATGACCAGGAGTATGGATAATTTGTATATTTCCAACCTTCATATTTTCTCCATAAGGTTTAATATCCTTAATAATTCTTCTAGAAATTGTCTTTCCAATAAACTTTTTAAATCCAGGTCTATCCTTCTCTCCTGTAATAAAAGGTATATCTTCTATATGAGCCCACACTTCTGCTCTTGTATGTTCTTTTAATAACTTAATATTAGATATGTGGTCAACATCATGATGTGTTAGTAAAATGTGCTTAATATCTGTAAGTTGAATCCCAAGTCTTTTTAATTCTTTAATCATATTATTACCCATAAAAGGAAGTCCTGTGTCTATAAGAGTAATTTCTTCATCAAACACAATAAAACAATTTGAGCCACGAGTACTATCCAACATTAATACATTTTCTGTTATTTTCATAAATAAATTCCCCCTATTTAGTATTTTGCCTATATAATTAATTAGTGAAGTTATAAATATCTATAATCCCTGATATCAATTTTATTTTTATAAAAGTATACCATCAGTATATAAATATATTGCAGTTACATAAGTATACCATCGGTATACATTATTATCAATAGAAAGGAACAATTTATATGTCAGAATTATCAAGAAGAGATAAAGAAAAAATACAAAAAGAAAATGATATTATTAATAAAGCAGAAATATTATTTTGTCTTAATGGATTTGATAATACAACTATGAACGAATTGGCAAAAGAAGTTGAATATACTAAACGCACCATATATAAATATTTCTCATGTAAAGAGGATTTATTTTTTGCTGTTGTTTTAAGAGGATATAAGAGACTTTGGGATAGTATTGAAATAGAAAGTGCAAAGGGTAAAACAGGTTTTGAAAAAATAAAGCTTTCATACTTTGCATTTCACAAATTTTATTGTACGAATCCATCCCTTCTATCTCTTATGGGAATGATTGGTATTGTAAAATCTAAAAACTCAGATACAGAAATACCATTTAAGAATAAGTTTTTTTCTTTTAATAAATTTATGTTTAATGAAATTCAAGAAATGTTTGAAGTTGGAAAAAATGATGGAAGTATTAGGTATGATATTGAAATACCTATTCTTATGTATTCATCAATATTTACACTTACAGGATTTTTTAATTTATTATCTGTAACAGGAAAATCATACCTAAACAATTTTAATATAGATGAGGATAAATTTATTGAAACAACACTTTTTCTTTTGATAGATTCACTTAAAGCTTAGACTTAAGTTTGTAAAATAAATTTTATATTACTTAAATGATATTTTTCCCTATTTCCAGTATGATAAAATATTAAGTCTAAAGCTGCTAATTTAAACTAAGAAAGGATTTAAAGTAAATGGCTAAAATACTACTTCTAGAAGATGATGATACAATTACATTTGGGATAAAAACGTCTCTTGAAAAGAAAAATCACACAATATGTTGTTATAATACAATTGCTGAAGCTAAGAAAAACTTCGATAAAACTATTGATTTGGTTCTGCTTGATTTAAATTTACCTGATGGTGTTGGATATGAATTTTGTCAGTATATCAAAAGTATAGAAAATACTCCAGTGATATTTTTGACAGTCCGTGATGATGAAAAAGATATTATACATGGATTAGATATGGGAGCAGATGACTATGTGGTTAAACCATTTTTGCTTTCAGTACTCCAATCTAGAATTAATGCAGTTCTTAGACGAACTCATTTTGAGACTAACAATACTATTACATGCGAAAATATAAAATTGAATAAAGTTGAAGTCAAAGTATATTTAGATAATGTTGAAGTGCTTTTGACTGCAGGAGAATATAAACTTCTTTTGAGCTTGATGGAAAATAAAAATAAAGCTATGACTCGCACAAAGTTATTAGAAATGCTATGGGATGTAGATGGCAACTTTGTCAATGACAACACTCTTACTGTCACAATAAAGCGTCTTAGGGAAAAATTAAAAAATCCACCTTGTATAAAAACATTGAGAGGCATAGGATATAGAATGGAGGACAGCTAGTGAAAACTCCAAAAAATATCAATAATACATTTGTTTTTATAGTATTCTGCTTAGCTATAACTATTTTGTTAAGTGTAATTCTAACAACTGTAACTTCTTTTGATGAATATAAGATGATGTCTAAAGCTATTGGTGCATCATACGAGTTAAATCCTAAGTCTACAGAATATATACTAAAATCTCTAAAAGATTCTGGTAACAATGACTTTAAAATAGGAAATGAGATTTTATTAAAGTATGGATACTCTAAAAATACATTTTGGAGCAAAAACTTTTTTTACTTTTTAGGAGTCTCATTTATTATAATTTCAACAATAGCTCTAGTAGTATATATAATTAAATGTAGGCAGAATAAACAAAAAATAATTAGAATAAACAATCTTACTCGATATTTAGAAGAAGTAAATTCAGGAAAAGAATCTGTGCTTGTACGATGTGAAGATGAATTTTCTCACCTTGAAGATGAGATATATAAAACAGTAGGGGAACTTCGTTGTTCAAAAGAGTTTGCTTTGAAAGAAAGACAGTCTCTCTCTGATAATCTTGCGGATATTGCACATCAACTTAAGACTCCAATTACTTCTATGTCACTTATGGCACAATTACTTGCAGAAACTTGTCCAGATGAAGAACTAGATTATATTAATAGACTAACAAATCAAATTTCAAGACTTGAGAGATTAGTTTCATCTTTACTTATATTATCAAAATTGGATGCAAGTACTTTAATATTTGAAAGAAAACTTATAGATATATATTCTCTCCTTACTTATGCAGTTGAGCCTATAGAAGATTCTTTAAAAGAAAAACATCAAACACTTTCTATCAAAGGTTCCGATTCAATAGAATTTGAAGTTGATATTAATTGGACGTTAGAAGCTCTTTTAAATATTTTTAAAAATTGTAGTGAACATATAGAAGATGGTGGACATATTATTGCTTATTACAGCAAAAACCCTTTATATGCTGAAATTATTATAGAGGATAATGGTAAGGGGTTTTCTCAGGAAGAACTCCCATATATCTTTAATAGATTTTATCGTGGTAAAAATGCTCATAAAGACAGTATTGGTATAGGACTTGCTCTATCAAGGTCTATTATAGAACGTCAAAATGGTACTCTACATGCAGAAAATTGTCATAATGGTGGTGCAAGATTCATAATTAAATTTTATACATAAAAAGCTGGATTATAGGTAAAATCCTATAATCCAGCCATATTTATTATTCTATCTATTATTTAAACAATATATTTCTAGTTATATTTTAGACTTTATCAAATAAATCACATTTTATTAAATAAATAATTTAACTATACTTATAGATAGTCTTAACGTGCTCCTCTTAAATTAATTCAGATAACTTTTATTTATATTGTTTCATTTTTTATAGATTCTACTATATTTTCACTCTTTAATTGCTTATATCCTATCATATATGATGATATTACAATAAAAAGTATCAATACAGTAAAACCTATTATTGTAGATAAAGGTGCAAATGGCAGATACTCTATAAAGTGTATTTCATTTATACGTAGAAAAATATACACTATTGCTATTTGTACAGGAATACTAAGTAATAATGGTGTAATTCCTAAAAATAAGCCTTCTAAAACAAGCATCTTTTTTATACCATCTGGTGATAATCCAACAGAACGTAACATGGCAAACTCTTGTCGTCTGCTTCTAAGATTTCCTGATACTGTAGCCAGTACATTAGATAATCCAATCATAGCCAACAATCCTGTAATGAAGCTTACTATTAAATTCATAGTCTTTCTTCCACTAGCACCTTTTTCTTCATTTTCTACGACATCTTCAATACTATAATCTCCAGACCCATAAGCTTTATTGTAAATAGACTCTAGTTTTCCTCTTACTTTTGGAATATCCTCACGATTATCTACTTTAAATAATCCCATCATATTATTTGAACGTAATCTACCTTCTTCATTATAATTTTTAGATATTTCCTGTACTATAGACATTGGTACTATTTGAATTAATGTATATCTTGAATTAGTATTTATTATTTGAGGAAGTGTATTTGTAATAGCTCCCACTTTCATATTAAAAGTATAATCGCCTTTATCTTCATCAGATATTCTTTCATTTAATTTAAGATTGTCTCCTATTGAAAGATTTAAATAATCTATATATACTTTATCTCTTCGTGTACTACGATTAATATCCTCCTCTTTATTATATACAATTGAAGTTGGATTTTCTGTATCATAGAATAACTTTGGGTCTACAGAAATTTGTCTACAGTATTCTGTAAAACTATCATCATCAAGCCCAATTATAGCTGAATATATACGAAACTTTCCATTACGTTCTATAGGAGAGTATTTTTTAGATGAAACTACATCTTTAAATCCACCATTTTCTGCAAGCTCTTTTGAGGCATCTTTTTCAGTTAGCCAAGTAGTAGCAGACATTTTAAGATAATATAATGAACTCTTTACACCTTCTGTCTTACTTAACTTTTCAATAAAAGTAGGCTCTACAGATTCACCATTTGCTAAATGGATTGATATATCCCTCTGTTCTTGATAGACATCACTTCCATAGACGGCTTCTGCTCCTTCTTGATTTGCGATTATATGCAAAAACCCTGTAAGCAATAGAAAAGATAGTGTTAAAGATATTGTTGCAGTACGATAGGATTTTTTACGTGCATGAAGTGCATTTATTGCAAGTTCTCCCTCTATTCCAAATATCTTTCCTAGTGAATATTTATGTGATTTTTTTATCTTAATACTATCTCCTTGTCGTATTGCTTCTATAGGAGATATCTTTGATACTTTTCTTGCTGGTATAAGTGCAGAAATCCAGACTGTTATTATTGTAAGTAAAACTGCTGGTAAAAAAGCAGGAATACCATAAGTATATACTACACTTTGAGTACCTGTAGAAGAATTAATTGAATTAATATAAATTATGAGCCTATCACACAATAACCAGCCTAAAAATAAACCTATTGGCAAAGGTATAATAGTCAATAAAAAACCTTCAAATACCACAGATTTTTCAATTTGTTTTGGTGATGCACCAATACTAGATAGTATCCCTAATTGAGTAAGCCTAGCATTTGCTGATAATGAAAATGCATTGTAAATCACCATTACAAACACTGCTACTGTAAAAATTGCTATTGTAAAGTACATAATTGGAGTTGCAAATTTTTCTATACTATTCATAGATGCTTTCTGTTCTGGAGAAAAGACTAACATCTTTAAAAGATAATTGCTATTGTATTTAAGATTGTATTTTCCATATTCGTTAGTTTTCCACCCCAATGACTTAGCAAGCTTTGGGAGTTCTTTATATGTATCTCTTATATTTTTAAATCGTAAGTACACAGTTATATTATCATTGGGTTTTATACTTTTTTTGTCCAAATATCCTAAAGCTGTGTATGCAGGTACAACTGATGATGTTGTAACATCCATTTTTCCTACTATCGTTAATGTGATTTCTGAAGTTTTTTTAAAACTCTCGCTTTTTGATTTTGGGGCTACGGGTTCAAGAGAATTTCCATTTAAAGTTCTATTTCCTATTGGAATAGTAATCTTATCGCCAATCTTTGTACTTGGATTACTTTCAAAGTACTGTTTTGAAAGTGCAATTTCATTAACATTCTTTGGTTGACGACCTTCTAGTATAGTGTCTTTTTCTGGCATGGAGTTCCAGTATTCTGATGTAGCATTTCTATAAATTATATAATCTCTTTTGTCATTACTAATTTTTCCTACATACCATTGCCCTTTTACCATTACATCATCAACTGAAGAAAAATTTTCAATTAATGATAGGTCGCTTCCATAGGTAGTATCAAATAATTCGCCATGCCAGTTGCCTTCTTTCTCTATTGAAAGTCTTACGAAATCACTCCACATAGTATACAACAGTCCACATAAAGAAGACATCATTGTTGTAGTAAGTAATATGGCTAGCATTATAGCTATACTACTGCGTTTATTGCGTCGTACAAAGTCTAAGGTGTATTCTTGAAGAATATTCATTTCTTCACCACCTTTTCAGAGACAATCACACCATCTTCCATAGTTACAATACGATTTGCTTCTAGTGCTATTTTCTCATCATGAGTAATAAGAAGTATTGTCTGATTAAATCGTTTATTCGATAAGTTTAGTAAATCTACAATTTCTTCTGAATTTTTTCTGTCGAGATTACCTGTTGGCTCATCTGCTAATAAGATAGCTGGTCTATAGATTAAACTTCTAGCTATAGATACTCTTTGTTGTTGTCCACCTGAAAGTTGACTTGGAAGATGATTTAATCTATCAGATAATCCCAATATAGATACAATTTCAGAAAATCTATCTTCATCAACTTTTCTTTTATCAAGTAACATCGGTAATAATATATTTTTCCTAACATCAAGAGTTGGTATAAGATTATAAAATTGATAGATAAGACCCACTTTTCTACGTCGAAAAACTGCAAGAGCTTCTTCTTTTAAACTTGCTATTTCTGTATCTTCAATATAAATTTTCCCAGATGTGGGTCTATCTACTCCTCCAAGCATGTGTAATAATGTAGATTTACCAGAGCCAGATGCTCCTACAATGGATACAAAATCCCCTTTTTGAACTGATAAATTCACATTATTTAGGGCTGTCACCCTAGTTTGATTTGAACCATATATTTTTGTGAGATTTTCACATTTTAGTATTTCCATATACAATCATCTCCTTTATGGTTAAATTTTATCAACCTAAAATGACATTATAGTGACACAAATCTAAATATAAACAACTATTAAAATACCTGCTTTAATTAGGCAAATTATATTTTATAAACACATTTATATTTTTAATTATTTTTAATCAGTCTAAGTCACTTTTGCTCAAAAAATCACTCTTACTCAAGTAATATAAATCATTTTCTTCATCGTATTCAAAATTATTCGTTCTTAAAGAGTTACAAGAAGCAAGATTTTCTTTTTCTGGCTTCACTACTATTCTTTCAGCTTCTGTTTCGTTAAATATTTTATGTATAAGTAATTTAATGATTGCTTTTCCAATACCTTTCCTTAAATATTCTTCCTCTCCAATTAAATAGTCTATACTAAATGTACCTATAATTGGTATATCAGGGTGAAAAACTTCATTAGCACTAAGACAGTCATAATATTGGCAAAACCCAATTGGCATATTATCATACATAACAATAAAGTGTTTTACAAAGCTAAATTCTCCAAATCTAGCTTTAATTTCTTTTATCCATTCTTCAGAACTTTTAAACCATTTAAGTATATATTCTTGCTCAATCCAATCTTCTATCAATTTAATATCTTCATCATATACAGGTCTAATATCTAGTAGTCTATCCATAACATTCAGCTCCTTAAAATATTATTTCATTTTTTAATTTCATTTATTATATCTTTGTATATTATTTAAGATTATAATGTAAAATAAAAACTATGCAACATATTTTATTTATACTTTTAATACATTGCATAGTCTCTAAGAGATATTAACATTTATTTTAATATATATTAGGATTTATTTTATTACTCAATAGCAAATATTTTATGTACTATAGAATTTATACTATATTTATGTTTAATTTAGTAAAATTATTTAATAACTAAATAGGCTATACTCGCAAATAAAATTAAGTTTATTTTGTGACATTATAGTATTTCTTAATTATATTAATTGCAATCTCTTTTACCTTTGGACCTGTAACTTCTTTATTGGAATCATCTGATTTAATAGCAAAATAATAAGTATCATCTTTAATTTCTACCATACCAACAAACCATGCATCTGCACGTTGATTTTTTCTATCATATCCTGTACCAGTTTTTCCATACAAATTTATATTTTTATCATTTACATCTATTTTCATAATATCTTTTAAAATATTAATATGCTCTTTTTTAAAGCTTGTATCTCCTTCAAATATCTTTGCTACTGTTTCCGCTTGCTCTTTTGGAGATATTTGTAATGAAGATTCTAACCAAAATCCATTTAAATGTCCTTTTCCATTTTTTAAATCGCCTTCCCATTCACTAATATCACAATTACCATATTTTAAATCATCTAGAATTTTTTGAACAGATTTAGAGTCAACTTGATTTAATAGTTTTTTGTAGTACCAAACACAAGATTCCTTAAATGCCTCTTCTAAATTAAGATTTCTATTCCAATTTTCATTTTTATAAATTGTACCATCATATCCCATAACTGATTCTTTTGAGTTTATTACCCCTTTTTCTAGACCAATTAGAGTTGAAATTATTTTAAAAGTAGAACATGGTGACCTTCTTGTTTCAATTAACTCTTTGTTATATATATTATATTCTTTATTTTTACTGTTATAAAAAATAGCTCCTCCACTAATATTTTCAAAACAATCGCTATAATCAACTGTATTAATTTTTTCCTTTTTATTTTGATTATTGTTTTCAATTTTAGATTTATTTAATTCAGAGTTTATATAATTCTTATCATGTTTTTGTTTTGTATTGTTATGCTTTTTTCCTACATAATATACTCCTATAGCTATAACAATCAATAAGATAACTGCCCAAATAAAATTATTTTTTCTTTTCATACTTTATACTATCTCCTCTATATAAGTTATAGTCCACCTTTAAAATAATAGACATTGTTTGTAATATGCTCCAATCTAGGAGCTTGAATACTTCTGTTGATAAAATCTAATTTTGGTTTAGCATCTTTCAAGTCTTTAACAATTACAACTCCATCAACAGATTGTAATTCGGCTCCAAAGAAAAAATAGACTAAATTTTTATCTCCAGAGATTTTAACTACATTTAAATTTCTATTTAATTTTTCTATTTTTTTTATTACTTCTTTAGAAAATATTTTCTCCAATTCACTTGTATCATATTTAATATAAAAATTACATTCATCGCTTAACTTTTTTTCATCATAAGCTTTTAAAATAGCTTTAGCTACTACATTATAATCTTCTTCATAAAGTTTAAATCTAAAACTTTCACTTGGACTAGGAATAAATATAGTACCTATACTTATAAAAATACTAAATATACATCCAATCATTTTTCTTTTATTTAGAGCTTTTTTATAGTAAAGCTTAACCATATGTACACAAATCCATATAAATGCAATTAACATCAATGGTATTGCAAATAAACCTATAAATAGTAGAATTAATCCTCCCCTAAATATGATGTTTCCACACAAAAATAAAAAATCACTAACAATAAATAGGATTAAAGGGATAGCAATGTCTCTTATATTTTCTTTACCTAATATAATTATTTTGATTGAAGTTATGATGAAGATACTTAATATAACTATTAATATCATTATGTCCTCCTTTCAGTTTGTGAGGTAATAATTTATTCTTTTTTAAAACTTACTATTGTAATATTTAAATATTACAATAGTAAGTTTTAAATGTCAAGTCGTTTTAATTGTATAAGTATCTTTATATTTATCAAATTGTTATTATCTACTATGTACTTTTTTATCTATTATCAACTACTATTTATTCAGATTGTGTAAGACTGTTTAAACTTAGAAATACTTTCTATAACATAGCAGAATATATCAAGAAAGTAGCTTTTAATTTTATTACAATATGCTTACACAATAAAATTACTTTACTAAAATATACTCAGAAAGGATTTAACATTCATGTCAAATATTATAATAAAAGGGCTTACACAAAATAACCTAAAAAATATATCATTTAAAATTCCTAAAAATAAAATTGTTGTTTTTACTGGAGTTTCTGGCTCTGGAAAATCCAGTATTGTATTTGATACAATTGCAGCAGAATCACAAAGACAGATGAATGAGACATATTCTTCATTTATCAGAAATAGATTGCCTAAATATAGAAAACCTCAGGTAGAGCTGATTGATAATTTAACTGCTTCTGTAATCGTAGACCAAACTCCTCTTGGTGGCAATGCACGTTCCACAGTTGGTACTATAAGTGATTTGTATTCATCATTAAGACTATTATTTTCTAGAATTGGAGAACCTTACATAGGAACAACTTCACATTTTTCTTTTAATGATCCCAATGGTATGTGTAAAAATTGTTCTGGAATTGGTAGGGTTAAGGTAATCAATATTGAATCTATTCTAAATACTGAAAACTCATTGAATACAGGATGTATAAATGACTCTTTATTTAAACCTAATTCATGGTATTGGAAGCAGTATGCAGAGTCTGGACTTTTTGACTTAGATAAACCTCTAAAGGATTATTCTTTAGAAGAATATAATTTATTGCTTTATGGCTCAAAAAATAAAAATGGCAAACAGGAAAATCCCAAAGTAGAAGGTATTTTTAACAAATATAATCAAACATATCTAAATCGAGATATTAGCAATATGAGTAAACACACAAAGGAAAAATCAGAGAGACTTATAACAGATGAAGAATGTCCTATATGCCATGGAAAAAGATTAAATAAAGAAACTCTTAACTGCACTATTTTAGGATATTCGATTGCAGATATGTGTGATATGGAACTTACCGACCTTTATGATTTATTGTTACAAATAAAGGATAAAAAAGTTGAAACTGTAATAAAAACTCTTGTTGATGGTTTAAAAAGGATGATTGATATTGGACTTCCCTACCTACACCTAAATAGAGAATCATCATCTTTATCTGGAGGAGAAGCTCAAAGATTAAAACTTGTGCGATATATGGGAAGTAGCCTCACAGGTCTGACTTATATTTTCGATGAACCTAGTACTGGTATGCATCCACGAGATGTACATCGTATGAATCAGTTATTAAAAAATCTTAGAGATAGAGGAAACACTGTCCTTGTCGTAGAGCATGATAAAGATGTTATATCCATAGCAGATGAAGTTATAGATATTGGTCCAAAAGCTGGTACACATGGTGGACATATTGTGTTCCAAGGTTCTTATGATAAGTTACTTCTAGCAGACACTCTTACTTCAAATGCAATGAATCTATCATTACCTATAAAAACTAATGCTCGTCAGTCAAAAGGTATTCTTCCAATTAGAGATGCTTGTATAAATAATCTAAAACATGTTGATATAGACTTACCAGTTGGAATTATGACTGTTGTTACTGGAGTAGCTGGTTCTGGTAAAAGTACTTTAATTTCTCATGTTTTTGCAAAAAAGTATGAAAAAGATGTTATTAAAATCGACCAGAGCCCCATTACAGCTACAAATCGCTCTACGCCTGCTACATTTCTTGGTTTCTTTGATGAAATAAGAAAAGTATTTGCTAAGGAAAATAATGTTGAAGAAGGTTTATTCAGTTTTAATTCAAAGGGTGCTTGTCCTGTTTGTGATGGTAAAGGAGTACTTGTTACAGAGCTTGTATTCATGGACCCTATTATTAATACATGTGAAGCTTGCAAAGGTACTAGATATAGTAAGGAAGTTTTGTCAAAATTATATAAAGACAAACATATAGTTGATATACTATCTATGACAGTAGATGAAGCTCTCGAATTTTTTACAGAAAAGAAGCTTTGTAAAATCTTACAAACTATGAAAGATGTTGGCTTACCTTATATGACCTTAGGTCAACCACTTAGTACACTATCTGGAGGAGAGCGCCAAAGAATTAAGTTAGCTAAAAACCTCAATAAAAAAGGTACTATCTATATTTTAGATGAGCCAACTACAGGACTCCATGGGTCTGATATTGAAAAGCTTATGCTGATTTTTGAGCATATAGTAGAAAAAGGTAATACTGTAATTATAATTGAACATAATTTAGATGTATTGAAACAAGCGGATTGGGTGATTGATATTGGTCCTGATGGTGGTAAAAATGGTGGTCAGGTCGTATTTGAAGGTACTCCAATAGAAATGGTGGAAAAAGGTCGTACTATAACATCAGATTTTCTTAGAAAATCAATAAATGTATATATAATATAATATCAGCATTAAGAAATTAGGAACTATTATAGATATATTTCTATTTCATTCTAATTTATAAACTCAAATTGCAACTTCACTTTGAGAGAAATTAACATTATAAAAGCTATAAATTATAAAATTTTAAATATGATTTATAGCTTTTATTTTTTATACGTATTTTTTATTGATTTATTAATGAGTTATTAATGAGTTTTAGCAGTAAGTTACATTTATAATACATAAACACATATAATGACTAAATATATAATCTACATACCTATAAGTTGAGTTAATTTCCCAACATATGTTAGCTTAAGTTTGTGCATAGCTCGTGTACAAGCAATATACAACAAGCTTCGGTCATAATCACTATAATACGTTTTATTATTTACTGAAGGTACAATAACTTCATCAAACTCTAGGCCTTTTGACATTTTAACAGAAGTTATGGATACTCCTTTTGTAAAACTAGAACTTTCAGAAGATATTAGATTAATACTATATTCTTCTCTTAATGCATCATACATAGCTTTAGCGTCATTATCTGTCTTTAATATAATGCCAAGAGTAGCGTTATCACTCTTTTTAAATTCTTCAATTTCTGTTTTTATCTTATTTACTTCATCTTGCTCGTTATTACATTTTAATAAAGCTGGTTCTTCTCCATGTCGTTCAATAGGTTTTAATGAAGATATGTCTTGAATTTTTTTTGCAAAGTTAATAATCTCAAAGGTAGAACGATAACTTTTGTTTAATGTAACTAATTCTCCATCATTATATAGTTGTCTCATATCATCTAGTGTATGAGTATGATTAGGATTAACTAATTGTCCAAAGTCTCCAAGAATAGTCTTTTTACACTTAAAAAGTAAGTTTATTACAGCGTATTGAATAGGTGTATAGTCTTGCATTTCATCAATAACAATATGTCTTATAACTTTATCTTCTTGTATTCCTTCATATGCAGCATGAATATATATAAATGGGTATACATCTGACCACTCAAGAGTTTTCTTTGATGCCATCACAAACATATTTGATATATCCATTTGTTTAAAAAAATCCTTATATAACATAAGAGTATTTTTTATTGTTAACATTCCATTCAAGTTCTTAAGTATGCTTTTTACTCTTGGTAAATCCTCTTCCATAATATTATCTGTTTCAAATCTATAATGAATATCTTCAGCTACTTTCTCTAGCCTTCTCTTAACTGGATATTTATTATATGCCTCAAATCTACTCTGTATCCAATCACTTTTAGCTATGAAGCTTCCAAAAGTATAATCTTCTGGAATAAAAATCTTATTAGGCATCTGTTTTATATAACTATCCATAAGTTTTACAAAATCGAGCGTAGACTTAAATCGCACTCTTTCAGTCCATTTATCATCATTTATTTCTAATGGGTCTCTTTCACTTTCAAAATTAATAATTCTCTCTAATTGTACTTCTGCTATATTTTCAAAACTTAATTCACATAATGGTTCTTCTCCAAGTTCTGGTAGAACGTTGGAAATATAGTCTCCAAAGACTTTATTAGGTGATAAGATAATCACATTGTTTGCTTCTATTTTATCTTTAAATCTATAAAGAAGAAATGCAATTCTATGTAATGCTATAGATGTTTTCCCAGAACCAGCCACACCTTGAATAATTAATGTATCAGCTTTATCGTTTCTAATAATTTGATTTTGTTCCTTTTGTATTGTTGAAATAATAGACTTCATTTTTTCATCTGAAGTATGACTAAGCTCCTTTTGAAGAATATCATCTTGTATATTAATAGAACTTTCTAATGCATATTCCAATTTCCCATTTTTAATTTTAAACTGTCGCTTTCTTGTTATTTCTCCGTCTACCCATCCTATTGGTGCATCATATCCTGCTTTCCCTATTTCATAATCATAAAACATACTGGCAATTGGAGAACGCCAATCAAGTATTAACAGTTCATCTTCATAATCAAATGCAAATCTACCTATATAGTACTTATATTCATCATCCATATCTTTCAATCTAAAATCTATTCTAGCAAAATACGGAGAATCTTTAATCTTATCAATCTTATCTCGAACTTTCACCATAAAAGCTCCATAATTATCTATTTGTTTTAGTGATTGTTCATTTTGAAACATTTCATGTGGGTCTATTTCTCCCCGATTTTTTACCATATACATTTTGGCTTCCATATAGTCTCTGTCAAGTTTTCCAACAAGATTTTCAGCTTTCTTAAAAGCATCTTCTAACTTGTTATTTATATCTATTAGATGTACAATCTCATCTGGGAAAAAAGTTAACAACTCTGTATCATTTTCATATATGTTATGTTCATAATCAGACACAATAGAATCATAATTTACTACCTGTTTATTTTCAGACATTTAAATCCTCCTTGTTAATTAAGTACTTATATTGAATCATTATACTTAATTGTGTTTTGAAGTTTTTAATCATTCTTGCTATTTATTCTCCTTTTTATCTACAGAATTCAGGATAAATTTTTGAGTAGGATATCCAAACTCCACAAGTAATTCTGCCTCTGCAAAACCCAACTTCTTTATCATATCTCTATGCCCTGTATCTGCTTTGTCACCCTCTCGAAAGGTAGTAATTGAAATATCTGTATCTATCAAGAAATCTTCAATAACTTTCTTCAAAAACACTTGTGCAATATCTGAATTACGATATTGTGGATGTATCCCAAAAAAATCAATACTTCTAGTTTCTCTATTAAATACCATGTTGGCAATAGCAGTGTTATTAAGCTTTAATATCAAAGCTCTTTCTTCTAAAATATACTGTTTCAATTGAGAAATATATTCTTCCTCTTGCAAGTTTGGAAATCCATCTATGACTAATCTCACTAAATTCATCCATAATGGTATATCGGACTTATTTGCAAGTTTAATTTCTTTTTCTAACTCTAGCACATTTTTTGAAAATAAATTGTCTTTTTTCAAAACAAATCTTAGCTGCAAAGGATAAAATTCTTGTTCTTTTCGATATTTATTTGGAGATTTTTTGTACATAGCTTTAAATATAGAAGTGAATGCCTGTTGACTTTCATATCCAGCTATTAACGCAATTTCAATTATTGGTTTCTTTGAAAATACCAATAGTTTTGCAGCTTCTGTTAATTTTCTTCGCTTTATATAATCATGCATCGTCAAGCCAACAGAAGATGTGAAAGTTCTATGTAGATGATATTTTGAATAATGAACAGCATTAGCAACTATATCTAAATCCAATTTTTCTGATAAATGTTCTTCTATATAGTCAATAGCTGTTATGACATTAATTACTTTATAAGACATTGCAGCTTTCCTCCTTTTATCCATGCAACATTATATCAATCATCACTTAATCAGATTTAATGAATCTTGCTCTTTTTCAAACAAATTTATTTTTATATGTACTTTATATTTACTATCATATACTTTATAATTCATATACTTGATAATTTCCTTATATTTTTTCCACTCCTGATAATAATTATTTCTAAAATAATGTCTTAACCTCATAAATAATGTCTTAACCTCATAATAAATTTTTAGTTCAAGAGTTTAATATAACTTTTACTTTTTAATTAAAGACTCTAACCCTTTAATTTTCAATAACTTTTCATTTAGTAAATCTAAAAAATTATTTATTATTTCCGTCTTACTAGATTCCTTAATTAGGTAGTAAATAAATCTATCTGGAGGTGCATCTTTTATATAATGTATTTCAATATTTGATATTTCTTTAAGATGATATGCCACTGACACTGGTACAATAGCCCATACATTCTCTTGTCTCATAAAGTATTCCAAAAGTGACATCTGGTCTAGAAATACTTTAGGCTGAAGAGTTGAGCGGAACCAAAAATTATGCCATAAATCATATTCAGGATTCCACGGAAGCCTTATCTCATCAGCAACATCCAAAATAGACGGATGCAATTCTCCCTTGTACTTTGAACCATAGCTTGTTACTAGTAACATAGCTTCTTTAAAGATTGGTATTGTCTCTATATTATTAAAAAACATATCATCAGAAATAAGTGCTATATCTACTTCTCCCTTTGAAATGTAATCATATGCTTCATAAGAATGATAGTGGTAAAAGTTTATATTATATTCTGGATATGTGTTCATAAAGCATGAGAATACATCTGGAAGTATATATGAACTTACACTCCCTATAGAGGATATGTTTAGAATTTTACTCCTATCCATTTTAGTTATAGCCTTGGCTTCTTGTAAAAGGCTTTTATATTTTTCTGCAATTGGAACAAATGCCTTTCCCTCTTCTGTCAACTCTGATATTCGTATGCCTTTTTTTCGTCTAATTAATTTATATCCTAATTCTGTTTCTAACGCATTTATTCTTCTACTTAATGCGGGCTGAGTAACATATAAACTTTCAGCAGCGGCAGAAATACTTCCTAACTTTATAACAGTCAAAAATGCTTGTATTTCAAGTTCTGTCACAGACTCACCTCAATTCATAATATAAATATTTATTTATATTATATGGCTAAAAACGGCATTTTACAATTATTTGATATGACTGTAAACTAGTTGTATCTTAAAATTTAACGAGGTGCTATTATGAAATATACAACTAACTTAACAGAGGGAAACATAAAAAGAGAATTATTCATACTTATGCTCCCATTACTTTTAGGAAACATACTTCAACAGCTTTACAATACTATTGACGCAATTATAGTTGGTAGATTTGTAAGCCAAACTGCTTTTGCTGCTGTAGGTGTAGCAGGTACTATTATGAATCTTTTTATATTTATACTAAGCGGAAGTTGCACAGGTATTTCAATTATCTTTGCACATTTTTATGGTGCCAATGACTTATCTTCATTTAGAAAAGAATCTTTTTTAGCAACTATTTTCGGAGCTACGCTGACTTTTGTATTAAGTATATTCTCAATACTTATACTCTCTCCACTACTAAACATAATTAATACTCCACATGAAGTTGCAAGTATAGCAACATCTTATTTAAATATTATTTTTTGTGGACTCATTGCAACATATTTTTATAATCTGTTATCAGCAACTTTGAGAGCTGTTGGTAATACCAAATCGGCTCTTATTATCTTAATGTTTTCAATGATAATGAATACTGTTTTAGATTTAGTTTTTGTTGCAGTATGCAATTTTGGAATTCAAGGAGCCGCCTTTGCAACTGTATTATCACAGACACTTGCATCACTTCTTTGTTTTATTTATATAAGAAAAAATATCTCATTTCTTTTATTTAAAAAAGAAGATATGAAGTTTGAATGGAAATTATTAAAATTAACTATCTCTTATAGTTTAATATCTGCTCTCCATCAATCTAGTTTATATATTGGAAAACTACTAGTACAAGGTGCTGTAAATATAATGGGAACAGATATGATTACAGCATATACTGCCACAACAAGAATTGAAGGTTTTGCTAATTCTTTTGGAGATAGTGGAGCTGAAGCCATATCTATATTTGTTGCACAAAATACTGGAAATAAAGATAGAAAGAGGGCAAAACAAGGATTTTATACAGGATTGATTATCATGGTATGTCTGGGAATTGGTTTATCTTTAATAATGTACTTTTTTTCAGAAACTGCTATTGGACTTATGATGAGTAATACAAATAATGAAATTATGAGAAATGGTGCAGAATATATGGAAACTATCGCTATTTTCTATGTCTTATGTTTTATAGGAAGTGCCTTTGTTGGTTGGTACCGAGGAAGTGGAAAGGTAAACATCCCTGTAATTGGAACTATCTTACATATATCAATTCGTGTAATTCTTTCTTATTTGCTTATTCAAAGATTTGGTCTAAAGTCTGTAGCATTTGCTACTGGAATAGGTTGGGTTTTTGTTGTATTATTTCAGTACATTATTTTCTATCTCTCAAAAGAATAAAAAGGTGAACTCTATATAAAGTTCACCTTTATGTAATAACTTTCTATTCTATTTTGAGTATACTAATTTAATTTATAATATATTGAAACTAAAAGTAACAAATTTGGCTTGTCAATATAGATTATAATTAGTTGTTTATTGACAAAGTCTATTTTTAACTAATCTTTTTTTGTATGTTGAACATATTCTACAATTGTACCATCTGGATGTTTTACTGTCATATTATATCCTGTAGGAACTTTTTTCTTATCTCTTATCAGAACTGCTCCATTATTTAATAGATAACTTCTCCATTCATCAACAGAGTCAACCATAAAAGTAGATTTTGTTTCTATAAATGGTTTGAGAGCATCATCAGAACCAGATAATAATAATACATTTCCAACCTGCGCTAGCTCCAATCCAACTTCTTTATAAGAAAAACGTAAAGAGCATTTTTCTTTTAAAAGATTCTCATAAAAAGATATCGCTTTTTCTATATCTTGAATATAAAAACGTGTTAATATATCATATATCTCCATGTTGTTCCTCCTGTATCTACTTCTCTTATTTATCCTAAATTATACCACTCTATAAATTGTATGACAATAAATCAAGTATTATCTCCTAACCATCTTAAGTACAATATGTTATTGATTTTATACGGCAGAACATCATAAATTATATAAAATACAAAACCATACTTAAAAGTGAAATAATCTATATCAATCTTCTAATCAGATACCATACGAATACAATAAGATTAATAAATTTTTAATACTGTTACTTCTCTACGAATTTCAATCTAGACCCCATTCTACTCAGCAACTCATTTGCTATGCTACCAGAAGCATCTGCAACTTCAGGAGCAGATAGTTCAGACAAATCATCTTTTCCAATTAGTGTTCCTACACTCCCAACCTCTACACTAGGAATATCTGTAACATCAACAATAAGTTGGTCCATACAAATTCGTCCTATTATTGGTGCAAAACACCCATTTATTATTACATTACTTTTTCCACAAGATAAATTTCTAGGTAACCCATCAGCATAACCTACAGATAGTACTGCAATTATACTATCTCTATTTGCAATAAAAGTTCTTCCATATCCCACACTTTCACCATTTTGTATTCTCCTAATAAGGACAACTTGTGATTTTAAAGATAAAACAGGACGTAAATCAAGCTGTAGCTTAGTTGTATCATTTGGAGAACTTAGTACCCCATATAGTGCAATTCCAATCCTTGCATAATCACACTTAAGTTTAGGATAGTTTAAAAATCCATAGCTACTTTGAATATGTATTTTAGGAATTTTTATCTCCCTTTTTGATAGCAAATCAATTAACTTATAAAAATATTCAATTTGTCTATTTGTAAAGTTTATGTCTTCTTCTATCATACTGTCAGAAACACACAAGTGTGTAAATATACCACAGACGTCTAAATGTTTCAACTCAAATGCTTTTAATATTGATACAATGTCATTAGCATCAAAACCAAGTCGGTGCATACCTGTGTCAATTTTGATATGTGATTTTATATAATATCCTTGCTCATTTAAGCATACAGCATGATTAAGGTCAACAATGCTCTGTATAAGATTGTATTTATGAAGCTCCTTCGCTCTTATTGGATTAGTATATCCAAGAATTAATATCTCTCCCGATATTCCATAATGTCGTAGTTCAATAGCTTCATCTATTGTTGCTACTGCAAATGATTTTACACCCATTTGATTTATATAAGTTGCTACTTCAAAAACGCTATGTCCATACGCATTAGCCTTCATAACTGCCATCAATTCACAATTTTGTGGCATAGCTTTTTGTAATACTCTTACATTATGTTCCAAATTATTTAAGTCAACTTCAATCCAAGCTCTGTTAGTATTTACATTTCAAGTCTTTCTATGTTTTCCTTTTTTCCCTTTTATCCTGTTGAGAATCAATATAATTATTATTGAAGTTATAAAAGATGCTATACTTACCACTATATAATTAATAATACTATTGTCAACCAAGACTGTTTGTATTCCAAGTATTTTAGAAAACATACGAATAATAACAATCATCATAGGATGTATAATGTAAATAATTAATGATGATGTTCGTAAAAATCTGACTCTATTACCCTTAAAAAACGTTAAAGCTGTAAATAAGAAATACATACATGGTAGTAACATAATATACATACTATCATGACGCTGTACGCCTAGATTGTGTAAAATAATACCCTCACAAAACATAAGAGTAAATGATATAAGAAATCCAATCAAGCTATTTTTAGATGATATACTGACAGATTTATTTGCTATTATGGCACCTAGTATGAAAAATACTGGAGCAAAAAACACACCATTTCGTGTATAGTCTGAAACTTCAAAAATATATCCATAAAAATTCTTTAATAATGGTAATTTTTCTAAAAAACCATAATAACTGTCACCAAGCATACCAATTATGTAAAGGATAACAGAAATTATAAATGACCACTTTATACCCAAATTTTTTACAAGAAAATATGCAATACTTGCACCAATAATTGAAGCAGGAAGATACCATAAATGATATAGAGTTCCATCAAATACAATATCCTTAATAACATTTGGTAGCAAATTATCCATAGAAAAATATCCATTGTAAATATTTAATGGAATATAAATAAAGATAGCTATACCATAGATAAATACTGTATTTTTTAGAAAAACTTTCAGCTTATCATAATTGTAATTATGTCTTGAAATTAGAAAAAAGCCTGATATCATAAAAAAGAATGGCACAGCAATACGAGCAATTATACGAGTCAGTATAAAGTCACTCATTTTACTATACGATAATAATGGTGATGTATGAATTGCAATTATAAGCAATGCAGCTATAATCCTAAAATAATCAAGTCCTGCATAGGATTTATTCTTAATCATTCTTGTTCCTCCAAAGTGTCATAATAAAACCATCACTATTGTTACCTGACATTTGATAATCATATTGTCTAGGTATAGAAAATTGTATCTCTTCTTCATTATCAAGAGGTATATAAAAAATCTCTATAATTTTTTCATTATCTTCTACCTTAAAACAATCTTCATAAGAAAATCTCTTAATATATTCTATGTATTCTTCAAGAGCTAAATTCATTTCACTGATAATTTTAGAATGGGGATACCCAACATAACGAAAATGCCATGGCTCTTGAGATATTCCTGTTATCTCTTCTTTTTTATACTGATAACGCTCTATAAAACCATAATGTGGAGCTACTTTACGAAACTCATTACAGATACCATCATAAGGAAATTCTGGACAAATAAAATCTATAACATCTTTCTTAAGACCTAAATCAATAGCAAGCCCTGTCTGATGCTCACTGCAATTTGGAAGTGCTACAAACTTTTCAGTAAACTCTTTTCCATTATCACAAAGAGAGTTTGAATATATATATTTTTGTTCATTTGCAGTACGATATCCACTTACTGGCACTATCTCATTTGTACTTCCTATATTTTTCAAAATATTTTGTAAAGCATTTACAGCTTCACATTTCATAAGAATACTTGGAAATTTTGTATCTACAGGTATTAACTCCGCATTGAAAGATATTTTAATTGGTAAAAAAGCATTTACAAGAATTAGATTACCATCATAAACTTTATCTTTAGTTAGTGAAATAGTATTCATCACTTTAGATTCTTTATCTTTGATTAATAAAATATTATTCATTATTTTGCATGCACCTCAATTATTTTGTCTAGGATTTCTTTAAAAGACAATCCAATACCTTTCATCATATTTGGATAACGGCTATGAGAAGTAAATCCTGGAATTGTGTTTACCTCATTAAAAACAATTTCACCATATGGAGTCAGAAACATATCTACTCTAGCAAATCCTGAACATCCAAGCGTTCTATAAATAGTTTTTGCCGTCTCTTGTATTTTTTTCTCACAATCAGCATTAATTCTAGCTGGCATATGAATTTTTGAGCTTTTTAATGTATACTTTTCTGTATAATCAAAAAATCCTTTTGATAATTCTATTTCGTCTACTCTTCCAACTAGTAAATCATCAATTCCTAAAACTGCACAGCCTACTTCAAATCCATCAATATTTTCCTCAATTATTACTTCATTATCATGTTCAAAAGCTATGTCAACTGCTATTTCTAACTCTTCTTTCTTATAAATTTTACTAATTCCAAATGATGAGCCTGCACGCACAGGTTTAACAAATAATGGACAAGTTAAATCTTTTGACAATTTAATTACGTTAGATTTATCTGAATGTTTTAATATGATTGATTTTGGTACTTTGACACCTTCTGCATGGACAAGTTTATGCGACTTATCTTTGTCCATACATAACGCTGAAGAAAGAGTACCACATCCAATAACCTGTATACCTGCTAATTCAAATAACCCTTGTACTGTACCATCTTCTCCATTCTTTCCATGCAATACAGGAAATGCAAAATCAATTTTAGTATATTTAATATGGTTTTTATAGAATTCAATAATACCATTTTGTACACGATTATGAGATACAGCAACAGGAATTAGATAAGTGGAATCTTCACACCAAGTGTCATTTTGGATGTTTTCATAATTTCCTATATAACGATACCAATTACCATCTCTTGTAATTCCAATTGGCATAATATCATATTTATCTGCATTTAAATTTTCAAGTACTGCAAAAGATGATTGTAACGATACATCATATTCTGTTGAATTTCCACCAAATATAACTGCAATTTTTTTCTTATTCATAGTCAATTCTCCTTTGTCATTGATATAATTACTGTATTAAAACAAAGCACTCTTGTTTTGATACAGTAATTATATCAATAACAAGAGTGCCTTTTATCTATTTATCCTGAAGGATTTCTTATTTTTTTATACGTAAATTCTTAATATTTTCTTAAATTGGGAATAATAACTTCAAATACAATGATGTTATCCTTACTATATGCTGTTATTATCCCATTATGAAGCTCAACAATTTCTTTTGATATAGCAAGCCCCAAACCAGCTCCACCATTATTTGAACTACGAGATTCATCTAATCTATAGAATTGTTCAAAAATACGATTAATTTTTTCTTCTGGTATTGTATTACCATAATTCATAAACTTTAGATTTATGTTTTTTTCATCCTGCATAGCTGTTATTTCAATAATAGTACCTTCATAGCTATAATAAACAGCATTGCGTAATAAATTATCAAATACACGCTGCATTTTATTGACATCGCATTTTATCATCGTATTTGGAGCTACATTCAATGTATATTTTAGATTTTTACTTGTTAAAATAGGGGTAAATTCATACGTTAATTGTTCAAGCATACGTGTTAAGTTTACCTCACTGTATTCAAGAGTTATACTTGATAGATTAAATCTTGTAATTTCAAAGAATTCATTGATTAAATCCTCAAGACGTTCAGCTTTATCTAGTGAAATAGATAGATACTTATCTCGCAATTCTTTAGAAATCTGATTTTCATCTCGAAGCAATGTTAAATATCCTATAACTGAGGTAAGTGGTGTTTTTAAATCATGTGCTAGATAAACAATAAGGTCATTCTTACGTTGTTCTGCAATTTGTGTATCAGACTTACGTTGTTCAAGTGTATGTTTAATTGAATTTATCTTTTTTTCCACAGCAGAAAGCTCTGTAGATAAAGTAACTTCTTTAATATCCTCTTTAATAAGCGAATCAATACCTTGATTAATTTCACTAAAATATTTTGTAAACCAATTTAAATATAAACGGAATATTATAAAAAATACAATCGTGATAGCTATTATTATAAAAATCTCCATATTATTACGAAAAATCTGCTGATACAAATTTAAAGCTGCTTTATATTCCATACGAAAAACTTTTACAAAAAAAGATACTACCCATTCAGAGAAATTCCTATATAATATAAAAGAATATAAAATCCAAATAAATATGGTTGATATAAATGCCATTACAGCTGTTTTTATAAAAATTTTATTCTTTACTTGAGCAAAGTCAGAATTCTTCTTAATATTTTTATTTTTCAATTGTATAACCTACTCCCCATACAGTTTTTATAAATTTTGGATTTCTAGAAGGTTCATGTAATTTCTCACGTATACGTCCAATGTGAGACATAACTGTATTGTTATTGTCGAAATATTTTTCCCCCCATACAGCTTCAAATAATACTTCAGAAGGAATAACTTTCCCTTGATGTTTGCATAAGTACCATAGAATAGAAAATTCAATTGGTGTTAGTAATATTTCTTTACCAAATAAACTACATTTATGTGTTTCTTTATTGATAATTAGTCCTTTAATATCATATTCATCAACAGTTGTCGTCTGCTGTTCAAAAGAATTATTATATCTCATATATCGTCTTAGCTGTGTTTTCACTCTTGCAACAACTTCTAAAGGATTAAATGGCTTTGTTATATAATCATCAGCACCTATAGTTAAACCCATTATTTTGTCTATGTCTTCAACTTTAGCTGTTAGCATTATGATAGGATAGTAGTATTTCTCTCGGATTTTTCGACAGATATGAAAGCCATCAGTATCTGGAAGCATAATGTCTAAGATAGCCATATCTAAATTTTTAGATTCAATACATTCTAGAGCTTCTTTACCTGTGTAAAACTTGTATACAGTAAAACCTTCATTTTTTAAATATACTTCAATTAAGTCGGCTATTTCTTTTTCATCATCTACTATTAAGACATTTTCGTTCATATATTATTTTTCACTCTCCTTTTAAACACAACTTATCTAGTATGTCCTTGTTATTATCGCATAACATATAGTAACTTTCAACTTTGTGTGTATAACATACTTACTTTTTGACTCTCTTCTATCATGAATACTACTTTTAAAAGGCATACTTAAGTACAAGGAGGTAATATATATTGATAATTGAAGATAATATAGAATTATTTGACTACATAAAAAGATGTCTAAAAAAAACAGTTTTACACAAACGTTCCCAATGCAGTAGTTTATGGTAGAGAAAAAACCTTTATAAATCAAAAGAAAAATGTCCTTTATTAAATAATCAAGGAATTTTATTGAGTGTTAAATAATTAAAATGCTTATATATTTTAAATACACAATAAAAACCTACATTTATTATCTTGCAAACAAAATAAAATTAACCTTCGAATATAAAACTCAAAAAAAGCTACAAGTAGATTTTTATAATAACAAATTTACTTATAGCTTTTTTATCATATAATTAGTATCAGACATCAAAATTCAAACAAGTTTCAGGTTCATCTTCTATTTTTGCTACTTTAAATTTACATGCAATTAAAACTAGAGATACCAACGGATTTATAATATTTAATAATGCATATGGACCATATGTTAATGCTGATACACCTAATGTTGCTGTTATATATGCTCCACATGTATTCCATGGGACTAACGGAGAAGTTAAAGTTCCACTATCTTCTAAAGCTCTTGATAACATTTTAGGATGTATACCTCTTTTTTTATATTCCTTATTATACATTCTTCCTGGTATAACTATAGATAAGTATTGTTCACCTGCGATTATGTTGGTAACTGTACAAGTTACCATCGTACATAAAACTGTTCCAAATACACCCTTTGCTAGTCTTAATAAAGAAGATGCTACTACTTCAAGCATACCTGTTTTTTCTAAAATACCTCCAAGAGATAGAGCACATATTGTTAAAGATACAGTAGACATCATATTCATAATACCACCTTTAGATAGTAAGGCATCTACCTCTTCTATTTGTGTCGATGAAACGTATCCATTTTGTGCTGCATCTAATATTGTACTCATAGATTCTCCTTGGAAAACTACTGCAAACAATACTCCTAATACAGCACCTACTATAAGTCCTGGTATAGCAGGCACTTTAAATACAACTAATCCAATTACTACTACTGGAGCTAATAATAATACTGGTGATAAAGTATTAAATGTAGAATCTAATGTAGACCTAATTAATTCTATCTGCTTTATATCTAATGCTTGACCTGAATACTTCATTCCAATTACACCATAAATTACTAAACAAATTAATAATGATGGTATAGTTGAATATAACATATATTTTATATGTGTAAACAAATCTGTCCCTGCCATTGCTGGAGCTAAATTAGTAGTTTCAGATAAAGGTGATAATTTATCTCCAAAGTAAGCTCCAGATATTATAGAACCTACTATCAATCCAACTGGCATACCTAAACTTTGACCAATTCCTAAAAGAGCTACTCCAACTGTCCCCATTGTGCTCCATGATGAACCAGTTGCAAGAGACACTATTGCACAGACTAGTGTTGATGCTACTAAAAAAATATTTGGTGATAAAATTTTTAGTCCCCAGTAAATCATACATGGAACTACTCCACTTACTATCCAAGTTCCTATAAGTACGCCTATTATAATTATAATTAAGATTGCTTGCATTGCCATCTTTATACTATTAAACATACTTAACTCTAAGTCTTTCCATTTAAATCCAAGCCTATATACAGCTACAATCCCTGCTACTGCTGCAGCTCCTATTAATGGTACATGAGGTGATGAACCATATATCAAGACTCCTAGACTTAAAAATAATATCAAACAAGTAATTGGTATCATTGCATCAAACAGACTTGCTTTTCTACATTCTCGCTCTTTCATAAGGTAATTTCCTCCTAATTATTTGAACACTACACTATAATTTTTTTTGAAACATATTCACTCGTACTAGATGACATGATACCTCCATAAGTTAATAAGAATTCCACATTATCACCTACTTTATAATCATGTTTTGTATTACTTACATCTAATATCATGTGGTCTGAACTTGCCCCTAATATTTTTATATAAGTGTCTATTGGAATTAAAGAGTCAATATTTATATCCTGTTTACCTATAGCTATGATTGCCCTTTTTAAGATTCCTTTATCCTCATAAACAGGTTTATGTCTAAAAGCATCAACCCCTATTTCTCCAATGGGAACTGATGGCTTTTCTTTACATTCAATTATTTGACATACTAATTTAAATGCATCTTGATATGTTCCATGTATATTTTTACCGTACGCTGTTTCTCTACCAAGTATAATAGATTCACCTATCCTCAAGTTAGTAATACCTTCTGGCATAGTATTACTCATAATTAGATGCATAGAACTTGAATTACCTCCAGATACTATTTCTGTATCTATCCCAAATTTTTCTTCCATTTTTCGTGCTATACTTACTAGTCTGCCTGTATTTTCCCTAGATGGTATAACAGCTCCATAACAAGTTAAGTTTGTAGCTATACCAATTATTTTAATATTTTTTAATCTTACTATCTCTCTTACACTGTTAAAGAAGTCTTCTTCATAAAAATATCCTTCTCGTAAATCTCCTAAGTCAAACATAAGAACTATCTTATGAATAATATTTTTACTTTCACACAATTCATTTAGTTTCTTTATGGTTTCCAGTTCTGAATTAAGGCTAATATCACAATAATTGATAACTTCTTCTAGTTCACTTATCATGGGTATTCTAATCAGCATTTTAGGCAAATTTATATTTTGTAATTTTTTTAAGTTTTGTATCCTCGAATCTGCTATATGGTCTATTCCTTCACAACATACTGATTCTACTACCTCTTTTTGTGCACAAAATGATTTAGTTACAAAAGATACCTTAATATTTCTTTCATGACACTTCTGTGAAATTATTTTGACATTATGTTTTAACTTCTCTATATCTATTTCTAATCTAGGGTACATAATCTTTCCTCCTTGAAGTTTAAACTTTTTAATAGGAGCTTAAGAGATGCTTCTTCATATTTTTTAGATAAAACACCCATAGATGCCATAATATAGTCATTATCTATCAATATTTTTGTTTTTTCCTTTGGAAATAGTAATTCTTTATTTTTATTGTATTTAAGCATATTGTTTAATATTTTAATTCTACTAGGGATCCTAGTAAGTGCTCCCCCTGTACCAACTATATATCTTACTTCTGTTAAATCTTTTCCTTCTGCAATTTTAACTTTTCCAGTTGTTCCATAAATATTTCTTATTTTCCCGGAGTGTCTTAACATAGCTTTGATAACAGCTTCTGTTGTCAGTCTCTCAACAAATAAAATTTCTTCTTTTGATTTTGGTATTGGTGGATAATTATCTATTATTGAATCAATGTCTATAGATAATTCATTTTGCAAGTTTTCTTTACCTATAACTTCTACTATGTTTTTCATATTTACATATACACCTAAATCCCCCTCAACACTTCTCTTTGCTAGAGGCTCAGGATTAACTAAGATTTTATTGATATAGTCACTTCCATCTGTAACAGAGTGTACATCAGTAGTTGCTCCACCTACATCCAAAGTTAATAAATCTCCAATATTTTTATATAAGAGTTTAGAAGCTTCCATCACAGCTCCTGGAGTTGGAGTAATATTTTCATTAACCATTTCTTTAATATACTTCATTCCTGGAGCTGTAGTTATGTGGTCTTCAAATACACCTTGAATAATTTTTCTTGTAGGCTCTATATTCAATAAATCTATTTTGGGGTATACATTTTCTGTTATATAAAGCTTATAATCTGTATCTTCGAATATTAACTTTACTTCCTCTTGATTTTCAATATTTCCAGCATATATAACTGGTATGCCTAAATTCATAGAAGCTATCATTTCGGCATTATAAATAGCTGTATCTCTTTCTCCATAATCAACTCCACCAGCTATTAAAATTATGTTTGGATTTATTTCTTTTATTTTATTTAAATCAGTTCTTTTAATTCTACCTGATGTTACTTGACGAATAACAGCTCCAGCTCCTAGAGCAGCTTCTTTAGCTGCTTTTACTGTCATATCATATACTAAACCATGAACAGTCATTTTTAATCCACCAGCTGCACTAGAAGTTGCAAACATATCATTATACTTTATATCCTCTACAGATAATTTATTAGCTAAATCCTTAATAGCACCTGACAAGCCATTTCTTACATCGCCACCTTCAAACACTGTTGTTGGAGCTTGACCTTGACCTAAAAATACAGGATTATCAGTATCAATATTATGGAAAGCATTTACTACAGTGGTAGTGCTTCCAATTTCAGCTACCAACACATCTATTTTCAAAGAATTTTTTTTATTTTCCATTACTCATTATTCATTTCTCTTCTTTTTTCAACTAAGAAAGTGGCTACATGAATACCTTTGCTGTTTCTTCCAAATCCAGCATCTATTCCTTGTTCAACGGCTATTTCAGGTGTTACTTGTGTTCCTCCACATGCTATCATTACTTTATCTCTTATACCTTTTTCTACACAATAATCATGTAACTTCTTCATGTTTTTATAGTGAATATCATCATGACTTATTATTGTAGATGCAAGTATTGCATCTGCATTTAGTTCAATTGCTGCATCTACTAATTTTTCTACAGGTACAGAAGTTCCTAGATAGTGACATTCTATACCATATTTTTCTATACCACCATGTTTTATATCTATTATTTCCCTTAGACCAACTGAATGTTCATCTTCTCCAACTGTAGCTGAAACTATTTTCATAGGTTTTTCTTCTATATCGGCTCTTATTTCTTCATCAGTCAGTACTTTAGGCTCTTCTGGTATTACTAAACTGTTTAAATCTACATCAAATGGAACTTTTCCCTTCACTTCTATTCTAGTACCTTCAGATTCATGCATCACTTCTCTACTTATAACTTCAACTTCTTGCAAGTTCATTTTCTTTACAAATTCCAAAGCTGCAAACTCAGCGGTTCTTTTATCAGTAGGTAGCATCATAGTTATCATTACAATTCCATCTGCACACCATTCCATTTCAGGCTTGATTTTATCTCCATTTCTATATTCTTCTGATTCTTTTAGTCTATTTTCCACATTGTCAAAATCATCAAGCTCATCAATATATATGATTTTATCTGGATTTTCAAATGTGCATCCGTCTATTAATATTGACGGATTATCTATAGCATTTTCATCATACTGAGTTACATTGTTGTATCCAAAGTGAGCAGTTACAGGTGCTAGATAATCTTCTTCTCTTTCATAAACAGTACCTTCTCCAACTCCGCCTTTTATTTTTCTAGATATACCATCACCATTTCTTTCTGGATAATTTCCAGAATCAACGAAAAATCCTTGTTCTACAGACTCAAAATATCCCCCAACTTCAAATATTTCTTCCATATATAGTACAGCTCTTTCTTTAAGCTCTCTTGCTTTGTCTCTCAATTCACCAATATCTTTAAGTTCTATCATATCCATAAGACCATCCATACCAACCAAAGCTTGTTTTGCTGTATCACATGCTTCTATGTTGTATATATGCCAAGGTACATTTCTACCTTCATCAGGTGTTATAGTTGATTGTATGTCTGCTCTAGTTAGTACTGATGTCAATAAATTTAATACATGAGTAACTGTTGCTTCTCTAGTTGATGATTCCATATATTTAGTATTCATTTGGGCTCTCATCTTATAATCACTAAATAATTCTCTAAGTGCAACAGCATAAGGTAAGTCTATTCTTAAACATGGTGCTGGAGGGGCTGTTGGTGGAACTGTTGATAAACATATATTACTTTTATCTATTCCTATTCTCTCAGAGAATATAGAGTTTAAAGCATGTTGAACCATAAGTTCAGGCATTACCTTCCACGCTTCTCTAGCAGTAGCATTAGCATTATGTGCTCCATCTATTTGAGCTATGTTTGCAAAAGCCATTATTTTTTTAGCTTCACAAGCATCTACAAAAGACCTTATCATATTTATATTTCTATATAGAACATTGTATTGTGGGTCTTGGTGTGCTCCATTGACTCCTTCTTCAGCAAACATTACTGCTACTTCAGGACCAGCAACACCACTTACATATGAATGGTAATTAATAGGTCTGCCAACTTCTTCTTCTATAAAATCAAGAGCTTTTCTTTGAGCTCTTACTTGTTTTCTTGTTATTGGAACTCCACCTATACCTTGAGGAGTACCTTCTATAAGCCCGTCAAAATGTGATTGTCCAGCAGTTCTAATAACCATTAAATGGTCAGCACCATGATGAGCTGCCATCCTCATTCTTCTTATATCATCTTCAAATCTACCAGAAGCTATTTCAGTAGTAATAACTGGGCTTGGTTGAGGGTCTATATTGTTAAAATATTTAGATGATGGTAACCCTACACTCTTATTTAAAGGTTTTGTACAGTCTTTATATTCAAAAGGTCCCATTTCAAGATTTTCCAAATGCTCTCTCCAAACCCAACCTCTTCTTTTTGGTTTATATTTATCCAAATCTTTTAATATATGGTCTATATCTAGTTTTTTATTTTCCTTTAACATGATTCTACCCCTTCTCTAAATAAACATGTAACTTCATCCCAGTATTCACCATTAACTAATAATAAACCAGCTTCTCTAACTGTTATATTTTTAGATTTAGCCAACTTATAAACTACATGCCCTGCCCCTTTACCTATAAGACCTCTTTCCATAACACCTTCTAAAATAGGTTTTACTTCAAGAGAAGAAAATCCCATTCTTAATAAAACAGACCTTTCTATTGATGGTGTTGTGTTCTTTTTGCCAAGGTCTATCATTGGCTCTACTATTTGGGTAGCTAAACTCCAAAACCTTTCTTTTAACTCATCATCACTTAGTTCTTGAAGATGTTTTCTTCTAACTTCAAAATCATCCTCTCTTTTTTTCATGAACATTCCCCCGTTCTTGTAAATTTAATTGAATTTTCCGACTTTTTATTTTTTATTAAATTAAAAATTAGTAATTATTATAAATTATTTAACGTATCAATAACAAAATCTCTTGAACTTTTGACTTCTTCCATTAAGAACTTTATATCTTGATTACTTAAATTATCAACATTATCAATGTTATTATTAGATATACAATTTTTTATAAATGATTTTCTTATTTTATTCATATCAATATCAACACATTTTAACAATTCTGGTCTTTCTGGTAATATTAAGTTTACTCCTGCAATTTCTTCTCTTGGATTTCCAAATTTTATATCTATTCCATTTTCTCTTGCAAAAGTAAGCTGTGGACATATATGTTTACCTGCTCCTGTATACTCTGTTTCTTGTACTACTACAACTTTATCCTCATCTAATTCTTGAGCTAAAGAGAATGCTGCTGCTAAAGATGTATTTCCTGCAGGACCTCTTTCTATTCCTTCTAGTTGTGCCAATAATTCAGTTGTATAGAAAACTTCCCCTTGTTTTACTAATACATATCTATCCATATATCTAAGTGGTCTAGCTGCAGATCTAGGTACATCTGACCTATCAGGCCACGTACAGAATGGTATCCCAAAACCTGTATGCCCTGTTGTAAATGATTTTTTATTAAATTGATTATCACTAGCCATGTGTAATCCTTTTAAGTCAACACTTGCTCCTACTACTTTAGTATTAAGACAACCAGCTTTTATCAATCCTCTTGCAGTTCCAGTGAGATTACCTCCACCTGCATTTGTACAAACAACTACATCAGGGTCTTTTTTATATTTTTCTCTAAATTGAATAGCTAACTCATATCCTAAAGTCTCTACACCTGCAATTCCAAATGGTGAATATAATGATGCATTAAAATAGCCTGTTTCTTCTAATAAAACTAAGAATGTATAAAATAATTCTGGACCAACAGTTAATTGGATAACTTCTGCTCCATATGCCTCACATTTTCTTGCTTTTTCTATAATTTCAGGTTGACCTACACCATTAGAATCATAACATTCTTGAACTATTATACATTTTAGACCCTGCATAGCTGCTTGAGATGCTACAGCTGCACCATAGTTACCACTAGTAGCTGCTATTACGCCTTTGTATCCCATTTTTTTAGCATGGTATACGGCAGTAGCTGCTCTTCTTGCTTTAAAGCTACCAGATGCATTCATTGCTTCATCTTTTACAAATATTCTAGCTCCTTTACCTTCTGGAGCACATTTTCTAGCTAACTTAGTCAAATTTTTAAGTTCTATTATAGGAGTATTCCCAACAGCATATTGTGATTGAATCGCTTCGATATCTTGTAATGTATATCCTGTTTCACCCATCATTTTTTCATAATCAAATCCTATTCCTTCTTGTTCAAAAGATGAGTAATCCAATCCAATTGCATTTTTCATTATTTCATTATTTCTTCCCATAACAGCTTGATAGCTCATATCTTTCATTGATGCTGTATTATTCATTATATACACCTCCAAATAATATTTCTTTAGCCTGTATCCCTATTTGGAGTAACTCTGGTATACATTTACCATAGTCATGAGTATAATATGGATTTACTTTAAGTAAGTTACCTTTTACAAGTCTACCTGTAATTGTTTTAACTTCTACTAAATCACCTATAGAAGCATCCTTTTGTATAAATCCTTTAACCCACATTTCTAAGGATACTTTCTTAGTATCCTCTGGAACTTGTGGAGCTCTTTCTTCTGGAGTCAGTACTATGTTGTGTATAATAACCCAATCATTAACTTTAGCATCCATTTTTTCATCTCCTTATTAACCAGCTATTATTTTATTAATTGGCATTTGATTCTTCCTCTAATTCAACTTCAATCTGATTTCTTACATCTCCCATTATTGCTCTAGGTACTGGTATATCTAACATAGTTTTAAGACCTGGTCTAGCATTTATTATTAATGGAATAGAGTTTACTATCATTGCATAAGTTCCTACTCCTCCAGGTATCTCAGGATTTATTTGCAAATCAATGTTTGGTATACCTTTTATTGATACATAATCTCCTGTTTTAATGCCTTCTGCTTCAGGTATTATCTGTTGTGGATGCTCCATTTCAATCAAAACATCTCCATTTACATATCCATATCCACATTGTCTACAACCAGCAACATTTCCAGCCAATGCCTCTCCATATTTAGATTTTCTATCTACTGTAGTCATTATTGGCTCTTTTGTTTGTTCTATCTTATCTAGTTTCCATCCCAATCCATCAGCTATCATGTTTATTGATTCTACAAATCCTACATGACCTGCTATAGTATTATTTTCTACACCTTTTATAAATGCCTCTCTTGTTGCTCCTACACCTTGTTCTACCATAACAGATTTTCCAAATGGCGATAAATCATTTACTCTCTTCGCTTTTATACTAGTAACTTCCTCACAAGTCCCTGAAAGAGCTAATACTAGTAAATCCAACACAAATCCTGGATTTATTCCTGTTCCAAGTATACTTACTCCATTCTCCTTTGCAACTTCATCCATTTTTTTAGCTAAATCTGCATCATCAGCTTGTGGATATGCCATTTGCTCTGCTGTTGATATAACATTTATTTTTCTATTTAATAAGAACATTATTTTATCAAAAGCCTTTTTAGTAAATGAATCAGTTGCTAATAAAACAACATCTACACTTTTTTCTTTAAAAACTTCTTCATAATTTCCATTGATAATAACTTCCGGTCTTTCTCCTCTTTCAATTTCTAAGATGTCATACATGCTTTTCCCTGAAGTACTTCTACTACAAACAGATACTATTTCCATACCTTCTTTTTTTAGAATCATATTAGCCATACCTATTCCCATAGCTCCAAATCCCCATATTCCAACTCTTACTTTTCTCATATATACACCCTCCTAAAAATTTATATCTTCTCAATAATTAGTTAAAGCATAAATCATGCCAACTTTGAAATTAAAATAAATATTTATTGAAACGTTGAAACTATAATTACTTTGTTATGTGTTTTCATAAATAAAAAATAATATTTTATTTATGAAATAAAAAAAGAGCAAAAAATTTTGCTCTTTTATAATAATTTTGCTCCTTTATTTTTCTTTTTTATTTTACTTCTTTATAAGACTTTGATATTATATTTTTTCATTTTATATTGTAAATTTTGCCTATTCATACCTAAAATAGATGCAGCCTTAGTTATATTATACGAGGTCTTTTTTAATGATTCACATATATACTTTTCTTCTATCTCACCAAGAATACTATTAAGTGTCTTATTCTCCAAATCATTTAAAGAGTAATTATTAATCTCTTTATTCTCTTTAAGATTGTAATAGTCATTTAGATTAATCATGCTTGTTTCTATTTGTATCTCATCTTCCATCATACTCATAGTACAATAAATTATGTTTTCTAGTTCTCTTATGTTACCTTGCCAGTCATAATTTTTCAAAATTTTGATAGCTTCATCTGAAATACCTACCACTTTTTTATTTAGTTTTTTATTATACTTTGAAATAAATTTTTTGCATAACAAAGATATATCTTCTTTTCTATCTCTAAGAGGAGGAATCTCTATATGAATTATGTTAAGTCTGTAATATAAATCTTTCCTTATTTTATTCTCATTTAAAATAACTCTTGGACTTTCATTTGTTGTTGCAATAATTCTTACATCAACAGGTATGTCCTTAGTTCCACCAACTCTTCTTACATAACCTTCTTGTAAAACCCTTAGTAATTTAGCCTGTAACATAATAGGCATGGAATTTATTTCATCTAATAATAAAGTTCCTTTGTTAGCTTGTTCAAACAAACCTGGTCTATCTACTGCTCCTGTAAATCCTCCCCTGCTAGTCCCAAATAGTATTCCTTCAAATAGCGACTCTGGCAAAGCCGCACAATTTTGTGCTATAAATGGATAATTTTTTCTATTACTTCCATAATGAATAGACTGACTAAATAACTCTTTACCCGTTCCAGTTTCCCCATATATAAATACTGAAGCGTCAGACTTACAGGCTTTCTTAGATTTTGATATTGCCTCTTTAATCAGATTACTTTCCCCTAAAATATCATCAAAGCCATAACCTTTCTTTTGTTGATTATTAACTTTGTTGATTAAATTCTTTTTATAATTTCTGTTTAGTAACGTTTCTATGGTTGTCATATTCTTTGATATTTCAAGTGCCCCTACAAATTCTCCTTTAACATCAATTGGTATCGTAGTATTAATTGCTGTTATCTCTTTCCCATTTTTATCTAGATATTTTTGAACATTGTCTTTGATAATTTTCCTATTCTCCAAAACTTCTACTAGTGTACTTCTATTTATTTTCATTTTGCTGACTATATCAAAAAATGAATTCGTTAAAATATCTTGTCTGTTCATTTTTTCCATTTTTTGTACAGAATCATTGTAGATTATAGTTTTCCCTTCTTTGTTAACAAAATGGACCCCTTCGTCAATATTTTCTAATATTTCATTCATTATTTTAAAAAATATCTCTTGGTTCAACTATATCACCCCAATACTTAAATATATAAAAACCCAAAAAATTAATAAAATGGTGTTACTGTATTTATATTATCATATATTTATGATATTTTTTATGCACATTGTATTAATATATCCTTAAGCCTATTCATATATTTCTGTTATTTCATATTTATACATGATATAATCTACTAAATCAAAATTTTGTTAAGTAGTTTTAAGTGTAGATTATTTATGTAATCTAATATTTTACTAAGGAGGTATGATAACTTTGAAATTAAAAATTATTGGTAGTGGTGGTATGTCAATTATTCCAAGTTCATTTTGTAAATGCAAAATATGTGAGGAAGCCAGACAAAAAGGTGGAAGATATGAACGATTAGGCCCAAGCCTATATATTGATGATATAAAAATGTTGATAGACACACCTGAAGATATTGCAGTAGCTTGTAACAGACAGAAAATCTCAGAAGTAAAACACCTTTCGATTTCTCACCATGACCCAGACCATGTTAAAGGCATTAGAATTGTCGAAAAAATTGGCTATGATTTTATCACAGATAAAAATACTCCTATTGAATTTTATGCATTGCCTGAAGTGATTGAAGATATAAATAGAATGAACCTTGATTGTCTTAAATATTATGGGGATGTTCTACACTGCATTTCTGTTAATGAAACTTCTCATATAAAGATAGATAATTTTGATATTGATTTGTTTAACAACAACCGAGATAGGAATATAACTTTCTATGTTATCAAAGAGAATGATAAAAAGCTCATATATGCTTGTTGCAATCCAAAGCCATTTACTCATAATGATATGTACTTTGATGCAGATGCTTTAATAATTAGTTTAGTTTCTGATGATGGTATATTAAATGATGGAACAGAACTTAAAGATGCACCATTTAAAGATGAAATATTTACTTTAGATGAAGTTATAGAAATTAAAAATTATTACAGAATTAAAAAGGTTATAGTTACACATATTGATGAAATGTGGGGGAAATCCTATGGTTATTATAGTGAATTAGAGAAGGAGCTTGATAATATTTTCTTTGCTTATGATGGTATGGAGATTATAGTTTAAAGTATCAAGTAATAAGCATAATGAATAGTTGGTAAATTTCAATTTAGTATTGTAGTCAAAAGCTGTGATTTCAAAGTGTCACAGCTTTTAATGAACTTATTCCTAATTACAAATATTTTGGAAACAAATTACATTTGCTAAATAGATTGTAGTTCTTCTTGCTTTTATTATATTATAAAATTAATAATAAGGTACAATTTCATATAATTTTAAAGTTTACATAAAAAAATTAATATTGTTTATAATAATTGCAACTCTAATATAACATAAATTTTAATATAGTTTGTTTTTGTATCTAATAAAAAGGGATTGAACTCAAAATCACTTTTTTTCTAATCAAATTTTGAGTTCAACTCCTTTTTATGCATACCATTTGTCACTTCTATATAGCTTTTCATCTGTATATTTTTGACTTATTTTAATAATTTTATTATCAACTATTTCATTAGCCTTATCTAATTTATCTTTAGTAAAATTAGATAATATCTCTAGCTTTTTTCTGATTTTTTAATAATTTTACTAAGTGCTGCTATTTCTATTCCTATTTCCCCAGTTCTAGGTATACCTACCCCTAATGCATACTTCATTATGTTCATACTTAAATAAAGTTGAATTTGTTTTATCTCTCCTTTTATCTGTTCTGAAGCACGGAAAATTGCATATACTATAGCTATTGTTACAGTACATCCTTCTGCAGAAACAACCTCTATTTTTAAGATATCTATATATTTGCACATAATATCTCTTATACTTTTACAATTCTAATAGTTTTATTAAAGCCAATGTATATATCTCCATATTCTTTCGTATATGCTCTATCGATACTCTTTCATCTACGCCATGACCGCCAGTTTTATGTGCTAAGAACTTAGGTCCAAACGCCACCATATCTTTAAACCAACTTGCATATGTACCACCACCCATAGCAATTGTATATCCATTTTCATCTGTTATTTCTTCATAGGCTTCTAATAATTTTTTAAGTACTAAATTACTTTCATCAACATAATGTAAGTCTTTATGAGCGATAACCTTTATTTCCCAACCGTTACAAAAAAACTTTTTAAATCTATCTATTATATTATTTAAAGCTATATTTTTGCCATACCTTATATCTAGTTCACATATGATTTTTTCCTCATTTACTTTTAATATTCCTAAATTTAAAGTAGTGTTTTTGAATACCTCATCATATTGATTAATTCCCAATGCATCTCCATAATAGTCACTACAAAGGTATTTTGAAACTAATTCTATATCTTCTCTATACTGAAAATCTATATTATCTTCAACTATCTTTATTACCATTTTAGATATAGCATTTTCTCCCTTTTCAGGATTACTTGCATGCGTAGCTACTCCTTGAGTAGTCAACTCTGAAATAATTCCATTAATAATTTTTACAGTACAATAAGATGGAACAACATTTTCTTTAGTTCCTCCCCTCACTATTATGTAAGGTTTACTTTTATCAATTTTAATATCTTTTTCTATCCTTATATGAACTCTTCCTTTTTCTCCATTAACCACTGGATACATAGCATCTGGAGTAAATCCCATACTTGGAATTTCTTCACCTTTATCTAGATAATGCTTGATACACTCCATACCTGTTTCCTCATTTGTACCAAAAATTAATCTTATCCTTTTATTAATTGTAGGATAGGTGTCCTTTATGTTTCTCAATACATGTATAAGCATAGATACAGCGCCCTTATTATCTATGGCACCTCTTCCATAAATAATATTGTCAATTACTGTTCCCGAAAATGGATCTACACTCCACCCATCTCCTGGCGGAACTACATCTAAATGCATTGGAATTCCTATTAATTCTTCTCCTTTTCCAATTTCTGCATATCCAATATAATTATCAATATTTTTAACGCTAAAACCCAAACTAGAACAGTAATCTAAAGTTTTCTCTAAAGATTTTTTAAGCCCTATACCAAAAGGACATTGTGAAATAGGTTCACCTTGTTGTGTATCAATTTTTATTAATTCTTTTAGGAATTCTACTGTTCTATTTAAGCTATTATCTACACTTCTGCTTATATCCATAAATCGACCTACTTTCTGTTTTTTTAAAGCCTGTCCGTAAGGACAGGCTTTTACATTAAAAACTATTTTTTTGTAAATACTAATTCGCAAACTTCATCATCATGAGCACATTTTTGAGCAAACTCTAATCTAACACCTTGTGCACAATCAACTCTTCCATAATCACCATAGCAAGCTAATCTACAAATTTCTTTTCTTTCTTCTTTGTTTAATCCATATTCTTTCCAAGAAGCATCTAATGGACAGTGATGGAATTTTAGAACTCCATTTTCATCTGTATTTTCTACTAATTCCATTTCAAACACTTTTTGTCCTTTACTATTATATAACATTTCTGCCATTTTTCCTGGAGTATCTGCTACGTTATATTTTTGACCTCTCATTTTGCCAAATCCATATATTGCTTCTTTACATATATCATCTGGATTAACTCCTAACTTTTCAGCTTCTTTCATAAGAAGATAGAACCATACTGCTCTTTCTCCTGTTGCTCCTCTAATTCCTTCTAAATATTCCTTTTCTGTATACATTTTTTCTGACATTTCTTTCTCCTCCTAAAATTAAATTCTATATTTTAATCATTGTAAATTAGAATATTCCAATGAATGATCCTACTAATGCTACTACAACTAAAATTACTAACAACTTAGTTATTGTCCACTTCTTGTATTTCATTCCCCAATATACGAAGAATACAACACCAAGAGGTAATAAACCTGGAGCAATCATGTTTAATGTATCTTGAACAACAATTGCTTTACCACCAATATCAAATGATAATGGAGTTGAAAGCTTAACTGTAGTTGCAGACAATGCTCCCATCATAAACATTCCTAGAATTGAAGCCCCATCAATTATCTTATTGACAATACCACCTGATAGAATTTTCTTAATTGAATCTCTACCTAAAGAATATCCTAAATGGAATAAGTAATAGCCTTCGCAAAATAGTAATATACTAAACATTATTGGGAAAAATGCACCTATAACACTTCCTTCTGCACCAAATGAAGCACCTAAAGCTAGGAATATTGTTTGAAATGTACCAAAATCTAAAGTATCTCCAATTCCAGCCAAAGGTCCCATAAGACCATTCTTAACACCTGAAATAACTTCTCCTGGGATTTTTCCTTCAGTAGCTTTTTCTTCTTCCATAGCTAAAACTGTACCGTGAATTAACCCTCCCCATATAGCTTGAGTATTAAAAAATTGTAAGTGTCTCTTTAACGCATCTACTAAATCTTCTTTTTTCTTATACAACTTCTCTAAAGCTGGAGTGAAACTTGCACAAACTGCTAATGCTTGCATTCTTTCAAAAGAGTTAGATAATTCTGCTGTCCACCACCATCTTAGATATGTTTTTGTTACATCTTTTTTCGTAAGTACTCTTATCTTATTAACTTCAGTTGTACCTTGTTCATTTTTAATATCTTGCATTATACTTCACCTACCCTTTTATCTTCTTTCATAAATGTAACTAAAAGAGCTATACAAACACCAAATATTGCAGCTGCAGTAATTGATATTTTAAAATATTGGACCATAAAAAATCCTATAATAAACATTGGTAAGAATTTATTTTTACCTATAGTAAATATTGTTGTTGCAAAACCTAATGCAGGTAATATACCACCCATTACTGTTAATCCATTCATTAACCATTGTGGTATAACATCTAATAATGATTGAACTAAATCTGCTCCAAAAAAGTTACATACAAAAACTATTGGAAATCTTAAAAAAAATCCAAATATTAAAGAGTAAAGTGTTGCGCATCTCCAGATACCTTTTGTATTACCTACTTCAGCATACTTATCTGCCTTATGAACTAATACAGCATTACCAGTTCTTCTTAAGTTATTAACTAATACTCCTATAACACCTAAAGGTACTGCAATAGATACTGCAACTTCTGCATTAACACCAGTTTGAAGTGCTACTGGTATTGCAATAAGAGCAGCTAAACATTTATCAGATGGAATATTTCCTCCTGCTGCAACCATTCCTAGATAAACCATTTCTATACTTGCACCAACAATCATACCAGTTGTTACATCCCCCCAAAGTAATCCAAGACTAAAACCTATAAATAAAGGGGACTTTAGTGTTGAGAAAAGGGTATACCCTGCAAGACCTGCTGCAAACCAATACCATAATCCTGTTACAATTGCCAACATCAAAACAGATTCCATTTATAATTCCTCCTTATTTAGAATTTTTATTTAAATTTCTTTAATGCATTTTCATATGTCATAGATGATTCCTCTGGTATAACTTGTAGAACTATTTCAATCCCATCTTCATTAAGTTTATTTAGTTGTTCTACATCTTCATTTCCTAATGAAACAGCTGTAAATACCATCTTCTTTCCTGCTTCATTTGGAATGCCTCCTAATTGAATCTTTTCATATTTAAGTCCAGCCTTATACGCTTTACTTGCCATATCAACGTTCTTAAATAGAATAAATATATTTTTATCTCCTAAAGTATTGTTTTGGAATGCTTTTCCTGCATCTTCTGCTGTTAAAATAGATACTTCTACTCCTGATGGTGCTGCCATTCTATATATGTCAGCCATAAATTCATCTTGACCTAAAAAGTCATCAACTATTATTATTTTTTGAGCTTGAGCGATTTTCACCCATTTTGTTATAACTTGTCCATGAATTAATCTGTGATCTACTCTTACTAATGTTATTTTTGACATTATATCCACCTCATAATTTATATTTTTTTAAATTCTTTAATTAAATCTACACAAAGGTTATTATTTTTTTTGACGACTCTTTCTGGTAATGTATGTACTTTGTCTTCTTTGCTTAATTCTTCATCTACGATTAAAATTGTTTGTAAGCTAAGTCCATTTATTGCATCTATCCCTCTTCTTATAGCAACAGCTATTGCAACACTTGATGTAGAACCCCCATACAAATCTGATATTATAATTTTCACATCTTCTTTATCTACTACTTCTTCAACCTCTTTCATGAATACAGAAACATCTTTTTCAGAGCTTAGTGATAAAACTTCATATTGATTTGACAATCCAAAATTTTCATTCGCTTCTTCTACTAATACCTCTCCCCAAGTTCCATGGCAGAGTATGATTGCCTTATATTTATTCATTGCTAAACAAACTCTCCTTTATAGTGATTAATACTTTGATTTAATTCTACTTCATCATCATCAGGTACCATTTGAATTGATACATTAATATTTTTTTTAATAAATTCATTTATTAAAAAAAACTCTTTTTTATTAATGTATACATTTTGAGATATTTTCTTTTTTCCTATCCCTGTAGGTATTCTTCCAATAATAAGTTTTTTAATATCAATTCCTTCCTCTATCATTCTATTTGCAGTATCTAAGTTTTTAATTAATACAAAAACGTTATCATCGGCTTGGTTATTATAAAAATACCTCCTTGATTCACTTACAGCTAATATTGATAAATCAATATTCTTTGGTGCTGCCATTTTTATTAAACCTTTAGCAATAACATCATTGGTTGTTTCATCATCTACTACTACTATTTTTTTAACACCTAGATGCCTAACCCATTTATATATCACTTGACCATGTATTAATCTATCATCACATCTGCAATATTCCACTAAAGACATTTTTAATCGAACTCCTTTTTATATTACATTGAGCTAAGAACTTTATTAATATTGTTTATACCAGTTTTTCCCGCTTCAATACATGCATCTGCTAACTCTTCTAGACTTTTCCCTTCTCTATTAATTAAAGCTTCAAGTAGCATTGGAAGGTTTACTCCAGTAAGTGCATGAAAGTTTCCACCTTTTTTAAGGTTTAAACTTGCAACATTACTTGGTGAACCTCCTAATAGGTCAGCTAATACTAAAACTCCGTCACCTTCATCTAATTCATTTAACTTTTCTACAAAATTTCTATTTAAGTCTTCAATATTATCATTCCTATTTAGTTTAATTGCTGCTGTTCTTTCTGCTGGTCCTGCAATAAGTTCACAGCTTTTTATAATTTCTTCACTAAAACTCCCATGAGTCATAACTATTATACCTATCACCAATCTCACCTCACTTTTTTTGTCACTTTTTATATAAGCAATTACCATGCCAATGTATGTGTATCAATAACAAATGGCTATTTTGCAAGATTTAATCGACCCTTTTTACTTAATTTATTAAAAAAACTTACTCTTTCAATATGTATCAAAATCTTTTTCAAACCTGTATCAAATCTGTATCAAAAAAAAGTAAAAAAAAGATAGCCTTTTGGCTATTTTTAAATTTTGTATCAACTTTTGAATTTATCTGTATCATATTGTGATTCAAATATATCTAATATATTTGCATATTCCATATCCGAAATAATTATATCGAATGTCTCTTCTACAAGCTTAAAATTTTCTTTTATAACTAAATATAATTCTTTACTTCTACTAATTCTTTCTTCATATGATTTATAAACTAAAGACTCTTTTATTATTATTCTTTCAATCATACATGAACAATGAAATATAAACTTTACTAAAAGCTCATCTTGAATTACTAAAGAATAATGTTCACTAATCCTATTAATTACTTCTTTTAATATAAAATAAGCTTTCTCCCCATTTAAAAAGGTCAATGTCTTACTAATATTATCAATTAGTAATCTATCAAAATATCTAGCACCATTATCTTTTTCAGCATATGTAATTTCCATATCTCCATAATGTTTCTTTATAGATTCTATAATATTAAAATATAATTTCTCTAATGTCATTTCGGAAGTTAGAGCCTTTCTAGTTGCTTCTATTACAATAGGTGTACTTACCATATCTATTGCTTTTACTTCTTTTCCAGTAGCATCATGAATAACTTTAGCAAATGTTAAAATAGATCCCATGTCAGTTAGAATTAAAATTCCTTTTCCTTTATCAATTTCATTGGCTATTTCTACAGCTTGGACTAAAATATCCTGAACTCTATCTTCTAACCCCATATTGATTGCCACTGCATGGTTACAATCCAGTAAAGTATTCGCTACATTCACCATGCTAGATGCTGTAGATTCACCATGCATTATAACTAATATTGCTATACTTTCCTCATTTAATCCCACATAAGATAAATAAAGAAATGTTGCTAAAAAAATTGCTTCATCTTCTGGAAAGTCAACTCCATACATTAATGACATGTTAGATAAGATTTCTTTTGCTATGTCATATTCATATGCTCTTTCCTTCATAATTTCATCTTTATTAGGATGCTTTACTATATTCCCAATCTTTATTCTTTCAATTAAATTCTGAATATGTAAGGCTATAGCTTTTATTAATTTATCTAATCCTTCTTTTCTACTCCATTTATCATGCTTTTGTAAAATATACTTCACAGTAGTTGCAATTGAATCATTAACAATATTGTTATAAGCTGTTTGATTACTACTATTATATATAAAAGTATTCATTAAATTATAGGAATACTTCTGTATATCTTCATCTATAAAGCTTCTAATTTGTGACTCTTTAATACCTTCTTGTTGAAGTTTATCCCAAGTTTCTTTTATCATTCCATAGAAATCTAAATCATATTTTTTATTTTCTATTAATAAATTTTCACTTTCAAAATTCTTTTCTTCTGGTAAAAAAATAATATCATCTTTCCCAATAAAACTAAAGTTCTGTACAAACTCCTCTTTTCTGTTATTTCCATACAATGACTCTCTAATATTGTTTGGTAAAAGAGAGAGTCTTACATATACACATTCCATTTTATAGGTCATATAGTCTAAAAAAGCTCTTGCACAGATTAATTGTATGTCGCTTTTTAATTGTCCTATATTTCCCTTACACTTATATAAAATAAATGCCTTAATAACTTCTTTTGAAACCTTTAACTTAACACCAATCCTAATACTTTCTTCTTTAAAAAAATAACATATAAGCTTCATTCTCTCTTGAAAGCCTCTTTCCTCTAAAGACGGAATCTTTATAGTTACAGGTATTCTTCTTAAAAACGTTTCCAACATTGCTGTCTGTGGATCTTCTGTAGTAGCCGCAATTATCATAACCCTACACTCATGTACCTTATTAGCTTCTCCTAACCTTCTATATATACCTTTATCCATAAGCAGAAATAACATTTCTTGTCCCTCTGCAGATAACCTATGAACTTCATCTAAAAACAATATTCCATTATTAGCTTCATGTACAATACCATACTTATCTTTATCAGCTCCAGTAAATGCCCCTTTTACATATCCAAAAAGTTGCGCTAATAATAATTGCTGATTATCAGAATAATCAGCACAGTTAAATATAATAAATGGTGCATTATCATTATCTTCTTTTATAGTTAAACTATACTTATACATATATTCTGCAAATATAGATTTACCAACTCCTGTAGGTCCTATTATTAATGTACTCAATCCCTTAGGTGGATATATTACTGCTGCTTTAGCTTGCTCTATCTGAGACTTTAAACTTCCGTCATACCCTATTAAATTAAAAATATTGTTCTCTTTTTTTATGCTATCTACAATATACTCATCTTTGACAGAATCATTCTCACTATATTCGTTTACAGAGTTAATATTATCAAATATCCCTTTATTTAGTTTCTTTCCTAAAATACTCTCAATACTTTCTTTATATAAGTACTGAACAGGTTTTCCCTTTATCTTTATAATAATACTTTCTTTTATTAATTGATTTAATTCCTTACTAGCATTACTTCTATTTATACCTACTTCAGTAGCAATATATTCTGCATCAAATCCAAATCTAATACCATTATTAAGGTTCAAGTGTTCCTCTGTTAGCCTTTTCAAGCAAATTAAAACTTTTTCTTTCCTTGATAGCCTCTTTTGTATCATAGTTGACCTCCCCCATAAGCAGTAATACTGTTAAATATTTATTATTAAGCTTAATTCTACAATATTTTAATATTTTTGTCTAATTGTGTAACTATTGATTTTATTTCTGGTTCGTTTTATAATATAAATTACGTTACCCTCATCTTTTATAGAGGAGGAATTTATATGAATTTTTTATCAGATTTACACACCCACTCTATAGTCAGTGGTCATGGCTATAGCACTTTGTTAGAAAATATTAATTATTGTAAAGAAAATGGAATTAAGATACTAGGTACATCTGAACATGGTCCTAAGATGCCTGGTTCTCCCCACAAATGGTACTTTCACAACATTCAAAATATCCCAAGAATCATAAATGACATTATAATCCTAAGAGGATGTGAAGCAAATATACTAGACACTAAAGGAAATATAGACCTAGAACCATTTGTCATTCCTCGATTAGATTATATTATCTTGTCATTTCACGAAGCCGTTTTTTCACCAAATACATTAGAAAATAATACTAAAGCCTTAATAAATGCAATAAATAAGCATGATAATATTGAAATATTAGGTCACCTTGGAAACCCAAACTACCCAATCGACTATGAATTAATCATTAAATTGGCCATGGAAAAGAATATATTAATAGAAATAAATAATTGTTCTATCAAAGGTGTGTCAAGAAGTGGTAGCTCGGATAATTGTAAGTATATTGCTACACTTTGCAAAAAATATGGTGCTAAAATCATACTAACTTCAGATGCTCACATTTGTTTTGATATAGGTAACTATGAGTATTCTGAGAATATCTTAAAAGAAATTAATTTTCCAGATGAATTAATAATGAATTATCCTAAAAAACTTGTTAATCATTTTCATCAAAAAGGTAAATTGCTAGATGTTGATTATACAAATATTTAAGTAATAATACATGCTTGCTTTAACTCTTATAAAAATCTTAATACTATTTATATTATATGAAATTAGGAAATTATAATGAAGATGATATTTGATAAACTAATAAATTAGGATATTTCTAATAAAATATATATTATTGGTATTGATGGTTTAGGAGAAGCAGATAAAAGTACACTTGCTAACTCGCTAAAATTACAATTTCAAAATTTGAATTATTCTTCTTACATCCTACGCATTTATGATTTTATACATCCTAAGTTCATTAGGTACAATAATTCTAAAGAAGAGTGAGATTGTTATTACAATATCCAATGGAAATATAATTATTTACCAAATGAAATTTTAGTTTCTATAAAAAATGAGGATAAAATAGTATAAATAAAATGATAGATATATAAGTAATTTAGAAGATATAAAATGTAAATAGTAAAATAGGTACTTCTCCACTTAAGAAAAAATACCTTGGAATATTATCCTATTGAAAATGCCAATCTCATATTAACTACAGATAGACTATAATTTATGTATTTGTCTACTTTTTATGTGCTTACAAAAAGGTACTATACTATCAATGTTTTAGTATAGTACCTTAAGTGAATATTTATAGTGTAAATTAAATTTTTTCATCTATATCACAAGTAATTATTTACTATTACAAATCTATTGTATAGACTTTACTCTAAATTAATTTGGAGTCTGGAAATATTTTTAAAAGCATTGTAGAATAAATTTGCCACTGAAAAATAATTATGGTGGCAAATCGATGGCAAATCCCCCTTTATAACATAATTAAAACAGCTAGAACTCTGTTATTCTCTAATAAGTTTAACTACAGTCTCGCAATGAGGCGTATTTGGGAACATATCCATACACTTAACCATCTTAATCTCATAACCATATCCCTTAAAATCAACCAAATCAACAACCAAAGACTTCGGATTACAAGAAATATAAACAATCTCCTTAGCGCCAAATCCACAAATATCCCTAATAGCATCCTTATGAATACCTGGTCTAGGAGGGTCAACAATAATCAAATCAGGCTTGTCCTTCAAATCCTTAACAACCTTCGCCACATCCCCAGCAATAAACTCACAATTAGTAAGCCCATTCAACTTAGCATTCTCATTAGCCGCAACAACAGCTTCCTCGACTATCTCAATACCATACACCTTCTTAGCTGCACCAGCCATAACCTGTCCAATAGACCCAGTCCCACTATACAAGTCAAACACAACCTTGTCATTGTAATCTCCAATAAAATCTCTAGCGATACTATAAAGAACCTCGGCTCCCTTAGTATTAGTCTGGAAAAATGAGAATGGAGAAATCTTAAATTTAAGACCTAAAATTTCTTCTTGTATATAATCTCTTCCATACAATACTCTTAACTCATCACATTGGACTGCATCTGCTAAACCATCATTAATAGTATGAAGTATCCCTACTAACTCAGCTTTGAAATCAATCCCTAAAAGCATCTCTTTAAATTCGTTCATGTCAAAATCTTCTTGAGAAGAAGTTACTATATTAACCATAATCTCATTAGTATGAATCCCTTTTCTAACCACAAGATGTCTCAAATATCCTTTATGATTCATTGTTCTATAATAAGGAAGATTCTTTTCATTAAAAAACTCTACACTAGAAACTAATATCTTTGAGAAGTCTTCATCAACTAACATACACTCCTCAACAGTTTGTATATCTATATGCTTTCCTTTTTTATGAAGCCCTAATGTCAAAGGTCCATTTTTTACTTCATCTCCAAAAGTATACTCCATCTTATTTCTATAATATTTGTTTTCTGGACTTCCTTCTATCCCTAAAAATTGAAATCCAAATAAATCTTGCTTTAAGAATAAATCCATAACTTGCTTTTCTTTTATTTCCAATTGCTTCTCATATGGTACTGATAGTAATGTACATCCTCCACACTCTCTAAAATGCTTGCAAGCTTCTTCAGTTTCAAGTGGTGAGTACTCTAATAATTCTATCATCTTAACTTCGGCTTTCTTACTTCTAACTTTTTTAACACCAGCTCTTACCTTTTGACCATTTATTCCACCCTTCATGTGAATAACTCTGTCTCCAATTTGGCCTAATGATGTACCACCAAATTCCATTTTATCTATTTCAAATTCTACAATATCCTTTTTCTTCACAAACCTTCCTCCAATTTATTATATTATCTTTCTTCAATCATCTTTACTTCTTCATCTGTTAACTCTCTATACTCACCCAGTTCTAAACTCTCATCCAATTTCAAATTACCCATAGACAATCTTTTTAAGTATACTACTTTTTTACCCACACTTTCAAACATTCTTTTTACTTGGTGAAACTTACCTTCATGTATTGTAAGTTCTATCTCTGATTCATCATCGCTCTTTAATATATTTAACTGAGATGGCATAGTTTTATATCCATCATCAAGCACTACACCTTCTACAAAAGCTTCTACATCTTCTTCAGTAACTACTCCGTCAATTTTTGCATAATAAGTCTTAGGCACATGCTTCTTAGGAGATAAAACTCTATGAGAAAGCTTTCCATCATTAGTTAAAACTAATAATCCCTCTGTGTCTTTATCTAGCCTACCAACAGGAAATGGTTCAAAGGCTAAGTATGATAAATCAATTAAATCTAAAACTGTTGGGTCGTATTTATCAGTAGTTGCCGATATATATCCATCTGGTTTATTCATCATTAAATATATATATTCTCTATATACAACTTCTTCTCCATTAAATAATATCTCATCATTTTCAGTGTCTACTTGAGTTCCTGGATTTGAAACTTCACTTCCATTTACTACTACAGACCCCTGCTTACAATATTTCTTTATTTCACTTCTACTTCCATAACCTAAGTTTGAAAGAATCTTATCTATACGTTGCTTTTTAGCCATTAAAAATGTTCTCCATTCTCATAATATTTTTCTTTTTCAAATACTGTAAATGCTAAATCCATACTTTCTACATCTAAATTATTTCTTATACTATCAGTTATTATTCTTGCTACTATATCTTGTACTTCTTGTCCTCTATCAAACCAAGCTACTTCAACAAAAGGATATACATCTGCTATTTTGCCATCCCTTATTGCAACTGACTTTATACATTCTATCTCAAAATAATCCCTTGGACATTTTACAGCTTCAACTAAATCATCTATCATTTTTTCACTTATTTTGCATATATCATTCTCATGAATTCCTCTTATTTTTATCTGTGGCATGGTTAAGTCTCCTTTATCTTAATTCTTCTTAAAATGCTTATATTCTTTCTTATTTTACCTAATCCTATTATCTTATATTTAACATTATACTTGTAATTTATAGTTATTACAATTTACTATATACTTTTTTTGATTTAACGTTATAATATAAGTGATGGGTAAATTTTAAAAGTTAATAGGAGGAGTTTTAAAATGGCATTAATTACTACAAAAGAAATGTTTAAAAAAGCTTACGAAGGTGGATTTGCTATAGGTGCATTTAACATAAGTGACTTAGAACAATTACAAGGTGTTTTAAAAGCTGCTAAAGCTAAAAACTCTTATGTTATGATACAAGCTTCTATGTCAGCTGTTAAATATGCTGGACCTCATACATTAGTTGAAATGGTTAAAGTTGCTTCTGATGAAATAGGTGTAGACGTAGCTCTTCATTTAGACCATGGTCCAAATATGGATGCTATTAAAACTTGTATTGATGCTGGTTTCTCTTCAGTTATGATAGATGGTTCTCATTTTGACTTTGAAGAAAATGTTAAAATAACTAAAGAAGCTGTTGAATATGCACACTCTAAAGGTGTTGTTGTTGAAGCAGAACTTGGTGTTTTAGCTGGAACAGAAGATGATGTTACTTCTGATGTTCACAAATATACTCAACCAGCTGAGGCAGTTGAGTTTGTTGAAAGAACAGGAGTTGATTCATTAGCAATAGCTATAGGAACTTCTCATGGTGCTTTCAAATTCAAAGGAGAAGCTAAATTAAGATTTGATATACTAGAAGAAATCCAAAGCAAGTTACCAGGCTTCCCAATAGTTCTTCATGGTGCATCTGCTGTTGACCAAAATGCAGTTGCTACATGTAATGAATTTGGTGGAAATATAGCTGGAGCTAAAGGTGTACCTGTAGAAATGTTAAGAAAAGCATCTTCTATGGCTGTTTGTAAAATAAACATGGATACTGACTTAAGACTAGCTATGACTGCTGCTATCAGAAAATTCTTAGCTGAAAATCCAAAAGAATTTGACCCAAGAAAATACATTGGTGCTGGTAGAGATGCTATACAAGCTGTAGTTGAAAGCAAAATAGATGATGTTTTAGGTTCTGCTAACTCTATAAACTAATATAACTTTTAAATATTTATAAAAGAAAAGAGATGACTTATAGTAATTAAATTTACTTCTAAGCCATCTCTTTTAAGTTGCATATATCTTTTTATATAAACAAAGATATATTATTTTTCTACTTTATCTTTAATGATAGTACCATCTTCAAGTCCTTTAGATATTTCTTCTGAACTTAATTTAGTAGGGGCTTTATCAGATGTTTTTTCATTATCTATAGTGATTTTATTTTCACCAGTACCTTTTCCTGTATTTGCATCTTCATTCTCTTCAGTAGTTATTTCATACTTATCAGTACCTTCTTTTTTATCTCTATTTTTATTATCTTCTTTCACAGTATCCTTAAATATAGTACCATCTTTAAGTCCTTTAGATATTTCTTCCACACTTGTTTTTACCTTATTAGAAGTATCTGCAAATGATTTATTTGTAAGCAAACCAAATCCACCTAAACCAATCAATCCTGTTAATCCTAAAACCATAAATTGTTTTTTCATAATTATTATCTCCTTTTTATTATTTTCTTAAGAATACTATAAAAATGTTTATTGAATGTTTATGTGCTAATACAAAAAACACTTTTAGCAATAAGACTCCTTACTACGATTGGTGTAATTATAAATGTATTATTCAATCTAGTAGATTCTTACTTTTTTAGAAGACTGGAACAAGTCAGATGAGTACAAAATCTACAGTACTTCTACCAAAAAACAAAAAAATATTACTGGAATCAAAACTTCCAGCAATATTTAATAATAAAAAATATATTTACATAAATCTATGTACATTTTCCTAATAAGTTATATCTTATCAATTCTAATTACCTTACTAAACTAATAACTACACATGAATGTGTCCACTCTTTATCTTTCTATGAATAGTAGAAGGATATATACCTATAACTTCAGCAGCCTTTGTTATTGAACCATACTTATTTATAGCCTTACTTATCATCATCTGGTCTACTATTTTATATGCATCATTAAGATTCATAATTCCATTTACCACTATTGGTGATAAATCATCTGTTTCATTATCAATCATATCTAGGTTTATAAGCATATTAAATTCATCTTCTCCAATTATATTTTTAGCTGATAAAACTACGAATCTTTCAATGATATTTTTCAATTCTCTTATGTTACCTGGCCAAGAATATTCTTCCAATAATTCAATAACCTTAGGTGAAACTTCTACTTCTCTATTATACTTTTCATTGTAAAGTTTTAAGAAATAATTTACTAATGGTACTATATCCTCTTTTCTTTCTCTAAGTGGTGGTATTTTTACTGGGATAACACTCAATCTATAGTACAAATCTTGTCTAAATTTAAGGTTGTTTCTAAGGTCTTCATGAGAAATATTAGTAGCACTTATGTACCTAACATCTATCTTTATAGGTTTGCTACCACCTATTCTAGTAATCGTATTTTCTTGTATAACTCTAAGTAATTTTTTTTGCATCTGCATTGGTAACTCACCTATCTCATCCAAAAAGATAGTTCCACCATTTGCCTCTTCAAAAAGTCCCTTTTTACCTTTTTTCTTAGCTCCAGTAAAAGAACCTTCTTCATATCCAAAAAACTCTGATTCTAATAGTTCATTTGGTATAGCTCCACAGTTTATTGCGATAAAAGGCTTTTCCCTTCTCGAACTATACTTATATATCGTTCTTGCTATTATTTCTTTTCCTACACCTGATTCTCCATTTATAAATATAGAAGAATCTGACGCTGCAGCTCTCTTTACAACTTTTTTTATGTTGTCCATAATCTTACTTTGACTTATATACTCTGTATCCTCTGACATATCACTATATCTTATCTGAGATTCAAGCTTAATGACCCTTGAAATATCTCTTCCTGTAAGTACTCCTCCTGTAAGTTTTCCTTTAGAGTCCCATCTTGGAACTGCTGTATAGGCAATAAGTTTTCCATCAGGGTAAACGATATTTCTATAAATCTTTTTCTTCACTTTGAGCATATTTAATATTATTGGTTCTTCTACTAATCCTTGTCTTACAAGGTCTGTTATATTTCTACCAAGTACTTCAGTTCTTTTAAAAGGTAATATCTCATCACTAACATTATTCATCTTTTCAATTACCCCATCTTTGTTAAATACAACGACAACTTCATCTATATGTTCTATTATATCCTCAACTACTTTATCCGATATTACAGATTTCTCAAATAAATAAACTATAGTATTTTCATTATTATTATCTTTCATATTGTATATATGTGCAGTCATTCTTAATTCTCTGAAAGCTATTTTCTTTTTACTCTCTGTCAGAATTTCTTTTTTGTCAAAGTTAGAATCTAATTCATTTATATTTTTAGGCTTTTTTATATCTAGAAAACTAAAAATACTATCTATTAGATGATTACAATATATTATTTCGCCTGATTCCTTACATAAAATAGCTGGATTTTCTACATGTTCTATAAGCCCTATTAAGTTATTATCCATTAATATTCGCACCTTTCATTAAGTAATTTATTGAACTACATACAAAATTTATTGTTTGCTTACAATAAATACCATTAGCACATACAACCAACTCCTTGTAATATTTGTCTTTTTAAATAGCTTTCTTCATTAAAATGTAACTAAGATATAATTTTAATGATTATAGTTTGTTAAAAATTTCATTTTGCTTTTAATTGTATTTTATCACACATTTAGTAATTATTTGTCTATTTAGTACAATTTAATTAAATTTAAGATTTATTTTAAAAAACAAAGATAATCCTTATAGAATATAACTCACATTTTGTAAGCAATACACATATAAGGATTATCCAAATTATCTTGTATTATAAAATTTTATTCAAACAGACTTTTTAATAACTGACAAATACACACTAGCAATAACTTATCAAAGGGTTAATAATTATGTTACTAACTAATAAGACTTATTCAATCAGTAATATTTATATAATTTGTGTCTATTAAGCTTTTATAGCTTCTAATAAATCATCAACGCTATCTAATTTATCTATAAGCATTGGTACTATTTCATGTAAATCTCCAACTACTCCATAATCAGCGATTTCTAAAATTGGAGCTGCTGGGTTTTTGTTTATAGCAATTATGAAATCTGATGATTGCATACCTGCTAAATGTTGTATTGCTCCTGATATACCACAAGCTATGTATAGGTTTGGTTTAACAGTAGTTCCTGTTTGACCTACTTGGTGAGAATGGTCTATCCATCCAGCATCTACAGCTGCACGAGAAGAACCAACTACTCCACCTAATTTGTCAGCTAATTTCTTAAGCATTTCAAATCCTTCTGGTCCACCTAATCCTAAACCACCTGATACTATAACATTTGCATCTGTAAGAGATACTAAATCTTTTTTAGTTTTAACTGTTTCTAAAACAGTAGTTCTTATATCATCTTGAGTTATTTTATAGTCTAATGCTATAACTTCACCAGTTCTTGTTTCGTCTTGTTCAGCTTTATCCATAACACCAGGTCTAACTGTAGACATTTGAGGTCTATGGTTTGGACATATGATTGTAGCCATTATGTTTCCACCAAATGCTGGACGAGTTTGTTTTATTTTCTTATCTTCTGGGTCTATTTCTAACTTAGTACAGTCAGCTGTTAATCCAGTTCCAACTCTTGAAGCTATTCTAGGTGCTAAATCTCTACCTATATGAGTTGCTCCGAAAAGCATTATTTCTGGTTTTATTTCATCTATTGCATCTTTTATTACTTTTGTATATGCATCAGTTGTATATTTTTCTAAAAGAGCATCATCTGCAACATAAACTTTATCTGCTCCAAAAGTGATTAACTCTTTAGCTAATCCATCAACATCTTTTCCTAATAATACTGCACAAAGCTCAGCATCTACTTCTGTAGCTAATTTTCTTCCTTCTCCTAATAATTCGATAACTACTGGAGCTATTTTTCCTTCTCTTTGTTCTGCAAATATCCATACGTTTTTATAAGAACTTAAATCTTTTATATCATTCATAGTTTGTACTCCTCCAACTTATATAATGTGCTTTTGTTTTAGACCGATTATTATTTTGTTAGCTATTTCATCAGCTTTACCTTCTAAGATTTCTCCTTTTCCTCTTGGGTCAGGAGTAAATGATCTAAATACTTTAGTTGGTGATGCTTTTAAACCAACCTCTTCTTTATTTACATCTAAATCATCAATTGTCCAAACTTTTACATCATGTTTATATGCTTTTACTATTTTATCAACAGACATGTATCTAGGTGCATTTAACTCTTTTACTGCTGTTAAAAGTACAGGTGTACTTACTTTTATTAATTCATATCCATCTTCTAATTGTCTTTGAACTATTATGTCTTTTCCTTCTATTTTGAAGTCTTGTACATATGTAACTTGAGGAATGTCTAATTTTTCTGCAATTTGTGGTCCAACTTGTGCAGTATCTCCATCTATTGCTTGTCTTCCTGCAAATATTATGTCATAGTCTCCTACTTTAGCTATCCCTGCTGCAATAGTATTTGATGTAGCCCAAGTATCAGCTCCTCCAAATGCTCTATCACTTAATAATATTGCATCATCAGCACCCATAGCTAAACACTCTCTTAGCATAAAATCAGCTTGAGGAGGTCCCATTGTTATAACTGTTATAGTTACATCATCATGCTCATCTTTAATTTTTAAAGCTTCCTCTAATGCGTTAGCATCATCTGGATTTAATATACTTGGAACTCCATCTCTTATAAGAGTACCTGTTTCTTTATTTATTCTTACTTCGTTAGTATCTGGAACTTGTTTTACGCAAACTAATATTTTCAAAGTCTATACCTCCAATTTCATTAGATTATTTATTATTTTAATACGTTTGATGAAATTACCATTTTTTGAACTTCTGATGTACCTTCGTATATTGATACGATTCTAGCGTCTCTGTACATTCTTTCGATTTCATAATCTTTTATGAATCCATATCCACCGTGAAGTTGTAATGCTTTATAAGCAACTTCATTTGCAACTTCTGCTGCATAGTATTTAGCCATTGCAGATTCTTGAGCAACTCTCATTCCTGCATCTCTCTTTTGTGCTGCATCATAAACTAATCCTCTAGCTGCACAAACTTTTGTTTCCATATCAGCTATAGTAAATTGAGTATTTTGGAATTTAGCGATAGGCTTACCAAATTGAACTCTTTGTTTTGTATATTTAACAGCTTCATCTAAAGCACCTTGAGCAATTCCTAGAGCTAAGGCAGCAACACCTATTCTACCTACTTCTAAAGTACCCATTGCTATTTTAAATCCATTACCTTCTTTTCCTATAAGGTTTTCTTTTGGAACTTTAACATTTTCAAATATTAAGTCAGAAGTTTCAGTTCCTCTTATACCCATTTTATCTTCATGAGCTCCTGTTGAGAAACCATCCCATTTACTTTCTACTATAAATGCTGATGTACCTCTAAGACCTTTACTTCTATCTGTAACTGCTATTACTATAGCTATGTCGCAGAATGGTCCATTAGTTATGAAAGTTTTTCTACCATTTAATATATAGTGGTCTCCAACTAATTCTGCTGTTGTTTGTTGCCCACCAGCATCAGAACCAGCTCCTGGCTCAGTTAAACCAAATGCTCCTATTAATTCACCTGTTGCTAAACCTTTTAAGTATTTTTGTTTTTGCTCTTCAGTACCATTGTAAAGTATTGGTAATGTAGCAAGAGAAGAACCTGCTGTAACGAAAGTAGCTGTTGATGCACATCTTCTAGCTATTTCTTCCATTATGATAGCATAAGAAACATATCCTGCTCCCCCACCACCATACTCTTCTGGAATATTACTGCTTATAAATTTTGTTTCAGCTAATTTTTTGATTAATTCCTTAGGCATTACACCTGTTTTATCCATTTCTGCTGGCAAAGTGTCTAATTCTTTACTAACAAAATCTCTTACTGCTTTTCTTAAAAGTTCTTGTTCTTTGTTATATAACATAGCTTCCTCCAATTTTCACATTTTATAGTAAATTTATTTTAATGAACTTACGCTAAACTCATCATCTCAGCAAAAGTTTGAATACGAGTTCTGGCTTGTTCATTATTCTGAGTTTGTTGGTCAATTTCAACATATAAAGTAGGTATTCCACTATCTTCTATATCTTTTCTAACTAAAGGATAATCGTATTCTTCTGGGTCACAGAATTTCATCATACAGAAGATAACACCATCTATATCTTTCTTTTTAACTTCATCTACTATAAGTGACCCACGTTTTTTCTTAGGGTCATAAGCTAATGAACATCCTTCTATATTTGACCATTGTCTTGCTAATCTTTCTAACGCATCATCACCTGCTGGTACATCTGTTCTGAATTGTCTTGTTTCCTGAGCTAAATCATCTGCTACAACTGATATATTGTTGTCTTCTAAAATATCTAATATATCTTTAGAATCAGCTACTATACCTGTTAATAAAACTTTCTTTCCAGAACAGACTTCTTCTGGCATAGCATTTAATTTTGCTATTAATTCTTTTACTAATTCAGTGTGCTCTTCTTTTCTCATAAAGAATCCACTTTTGATTACTAAGCTTCTTACTGATGGTTTTATAGTATTAGAATGTTTATAAGCTACTTCAACAAAGTCTCTCATAGTTTTTCTATGTTCATTGTAAACTTCTATACTTTCATGAATTTTTGCTTCTTCTATTTCATAACCACATATTTCTTCAAGCTCTCTTTTCACACCTTTGTACTCACTGATTAGGTATTTTACACCAGCTTCAAGTTTTCTATTTTGTGGGTGTACTAATGATATATATTTTATATGAGGTACTGCTGATTTCCAGTTTTGTCCTAGACAAATTAGTGTATCACACATACCTGGTATAATAACTCCAGATAATTCATCATAAGCACCTTTTAATCCATATTCTAAACATGATTGCATTATTGAACATGCAAATGCAGGGAAATATTGTTTAGCTAAATCTAATTCTGTTTGTCCTCCCCATATACCAACTGGAAGCATTCCAGCTGCATGTATAATCTCTTCTGGGCAGTAAACTGGGAAACAACCTATAGCTTTTTTACCAGTTTCACTTTTATATTTTTTTACAGCCGCATTTGGATTTTCAACTACTTCTTTCATTTTAGATAAAATAGCTTCCATTATATCTCACCTCTATTAAGTTTTTTTCTTTCTTCCATTACTTCAACTAAACCTTGAATTCTTGTTTCAAACTGAGCATTAGTAAAAGCTCTAGGGTCTGCTTGGTCACCATCAAATCCAGCATATGGTAATCCAGTTTCTTCAGCTGCTCTTCTTTGCATTTCATATTGTATTAAACTCATAAGTTTACAGCTTCTGTTCATATGATAGAATGCTCCATCACATTTACCATCTACTAAAGAATCAACTCTATATTTTGTCATACGGTCTAAGTTTACGTTGTTAAACATAGTACTGTATGCTACTGCCATTCCATCTAAATCATTAACTTCATATTGTAATGCCCAAGCATGTGGGTAAACACTACCTGTCATGTTAACTCCAAATTTAGCTAATGTTTTCATTTTGTATCCTATATATGGCCAACAAGGTATACCTTCCATCATTATTCTGTATTTTTCTTCTCCTCTGAAAGAAGATTTACCAGTTTTCATGTTGTCCTCTAATTCTTCTATAAGTAATTTAAATGCTTCTGTAGTTTCTTTTTTACCTCTAGCACAAACTATTACAGCCATGTAAGTAAATAAGTCAAACCCATTCATTGGTGAAGGTGAAGAATCTGCTGGTAAACTCATAGAGTATTTCCATAGTCTTCCGTTTTCAGCTGATATTTTCATTACTTCTTCAAACTTCTTAGGGTCAAATTTCTTCCCTGATATAATTTCTAATTGCTTTATAGCTTCTTCAAATTGAGCTTTTATATAGTCAATTCTTGATTGAGTAACTTCATCTTCATTATTGAAAGTTGTATCAATCATTATTAGAGGTATATCTAATTCTCTTGAAATATTTTCATACCATTTTATAACTTGGTTACATATATTGTTACAGCAAAGTAGGAAATCTGGAGCTGGCATATCTAAAGCTTCACAGCCTCCATTTTCTAAAAGACCAAAATTTGTTCTTGCATATGCACATAGGTCGATAGAGTATCCTTTAGATTCAGCCATTTCACATAACTCTAAAGAACCTTTTTTAGCCGCTACCCCAGCTGCTTGATTTTCTGGATATAATACGTTTAAGTCAAATACTTCTGCTAATTCTTGAGGAAATACTGATGTTGACCAACCTACAGGTCTTCCTTCTTCTTTAGCTTTAAATGCATTTGCATATTGTTCAGCTAATAAATCATTTATTACTACTCTAGCTTCTTTTTTTTCAGACATTTTCATCCCTCTTTTTATATATTTTTCACTTCTTTTTGTGATGTTTTTGCTTCATCAAAAGCGTATAACGCTGCTCCTAAAGCACCCGTTAATTGAGGTATATCAGGTACAATAATTTCTGTGTTGATTTCTCTTGCCATGGCTCTTACGATACCACTATTTCTAGCAACTCCACCAACCATAACTACATTTCTTTGTACTCCTATTCTTTTTACTAGGCTAGAAACTCTCTTTGCTACTGAAGTATGAATACCTGCCACTATATCTTCAATTTTTGCATTTTCAGATAAATGTGATATAACCTCAGACTCTGCAAATACTGTACATGTACTGCTTATTGATACTTCATTTTGAGAATTCATAGATATACTTCCGAGTTCAGATACATCAACCTCTATTATCTTTGCCATTACATCTAAAAATCTTCCTGTACCTGCAGCACACTTATCATTCATAAGAAAGTTTAGTAGTCTTCCATTATTATCTAACTTTAATACCTTTGCATCTTGACCACCTATGTCAATAATGGTTCTTGTCTCTGGAATTATGAAGTTTACTCCCCTGGCATGACAGCTTAATTCACTTATTTGCTTATCAGCATCTGAATAATTCATTCTTCCATATCCTGTAACTACCACTTTTTCAATATCTTCTCTTGCAAGACCAGTCTTACCATATAATTTTTCTAAAACTCTTGATGGTCCAGTAGTCCCAGTACCAGAAGATATTGTCTCATAAGCTACAATATCTTCTCCATCTTTTAAAATTACTCCCTTTGATGCAGTTGAACCTATATCTAATCCCATTGTGTACATCTTTAGCATTCTCCTTTTATTAAATCTAGAATTACTAATTAGTATCTTACAACTTTACTATCTTTGAAGCTGTTTATTTTTTCTTCATCATAGCCTAAAGATTTTAATACTTCTACAGTATGTTGACCTACTTTTGGTGCTGGTGTATAATCTTTAATTCCTTCATTTCTAAACATAACTGGAGTATTAACTAAGACACCTGTATTTCCGCTATCATATTCTTTCTTAAATAAGAAGTCATTTGCCCAAGCTTGTTCGTCGTCTAATAAATCTTCACAGCTTTGGATTTTTTCAAATGGTAAGTCTGCTTCTTCTAATAAAGCTGACCACTCGTCTAATGTTTTTTCTAACATAGCTTCTCCAACTATCTTAACTAAACCTTCAACATGATTAACCATTGAATCTATGTTATTGTATCTATCATCTTCTAATATATATTCTCTATTTATAACCTTACAGAATTTACCTAACCACTTATTGTATTGTATTAAAGCTAATTGAATCCATCTTCCATCTTTACATTTATATGTAGTCATTAATGGACTGTTTGGATTTTCTCTTGATAAAGGCATTTCATTTCCGTATTGTGCTGTTGTTATCATTGTTCCCATTCCATATATAGCAGTATGGAAAAGACTTACTGTTACTCTTTCACCTTTACCAGTTTGACCTTTTTTATGTAATGCTGCTAAACTTCCTGCTGCTAATGCTAGACCTGCATAATGGTCACCAAATCCTGCTGCTGTATTTGCTGGAGATGTTCCTTTTTCCATAACAGATTGGCTAACTCCTCCTCTTGCGAAGTATGCAGTGTAGTCAAATCCTGGTTTATCTTTTAAAGGTCCTTTTTCACCATATCCTAATATTTGAGAGAATATTAATCCTGGATATTTATCTTTTATTTGGTCATAAGCTATTCCCATTTTTTCTAATGCTTGAACTCTAACATTAGTTACAAATATATCTGCTTCTGATAATAATTTATGTAGTATTTCTACTCCTTCTTTTGATTTTACATTAATACTTACACCCTTTTTATTTCCATTTTCTAATTCAAACATAGGGTTTTCATCATCTGATGCTGGAGATTTAAATGTTCCACCCATAACTCTTATTCCATCACCTTCTATAGGTTCAATCTTAATAACCTCTGCACCCCAGTCACCTAACATTTTTGCACAACATGGTGCTGCGATGAAACTTGAAAGTTCTACTACTTTAACTCCTTCTAAAAGCATAACGTTTTCCTCCTTAATAGTATCAATTATAAAATTTCGATTAACTCACTCATAAAATACTTTAAATACTTTTTTCTGATATTAACTATTTGATGTCAAAGTTCCTAATCTTATCTAAAATAACTTAAAAATTATTAAAATTATTTTTTATTGTTTTATTGTCTTACACCTATATTGTTAAGCATTTATCGTGCCAACTTTATATTTAAGCAAAATATCGCTTGATTTGAATGTTTTTTAACAATATGCAATTAAATTATTTTTTCCAAATCGTGGCATTATGCAACTCTCCATTGCATTTTGCTATTCTTTCTATGCATATAAAAGTTTTTTTTATATATTTTTTTGTGAAAAAGCTTGACATTTCAAAAAAAGTTTTCATTGCTAAACTCAAAAACACATGTTATCATTGTAATTAATCAGCAAGTTAGTTAACTAATTTCAAACTTAGATAAATTTTTAATAATATTTAATCTAAAAAATAACAATTTCTTTGATAAATTTTTAAAGCAATTATTACATTAAATAAAAAATAACTAAATATCGAAATATGACAGGGAAAACAATTTCAAAACTAAATTTTTAACCTTAAAAATTTTGTATAAAAAACATAGCCTTATATGTTACATATTATTTCTAAATGAAAGATTACCATATAATTTAATAATTACAGGAGGGTATTGATATGAAAATACTAGTATTTGGAGCACGCGATTATGAAGAACCAGTAATAAAACAATGGTCTGAAGAGCATAAGGATGTTCAAGTGGATATTTATCCTGAAAACATGACTGAAGAAAACGTGGTTAAAGCTAAAGGATATGATGGTATATCTATACAACAAACTAACTATATAGATAACCCTTATATTTATGAGACTTTAAAAGATGCTGGAGTTAAAGTTATAGCTTCAAGAACTGCAGGAATGGATATGATACATTTTGGTTTAGTTAATGAAAATGGGCTTATTGTTACTAATGTTCCTTCTTATTCACCTAATGCAATAGCTGAATTAGCTGTTACTCAAGCTATGAACCTTTTAAGAAAAACTCCTTTAGTAAAGAAAAAAGTCTGTGAAGGTGACTATCGTTGGATAGCTGAACTTCTTGGAACAGAAGTTAGATCTATTACAGTAGGTGTTATAGGTACTGGAAAAATAGGTGCTACTTCTGCAAGATTATTCAAAGGCTTAGGGGCTAACGTAATTGCATTTGACCAATATCCAAATAATGATTTAAATGATATATTAACTTACAAAGATACTTTAGAAGACCTTTTAAAAGAAGCTGACCTTATAACATTACATACTCCTTTACTTGAAGGAACAAAACATATGATAAACAAAGATACTCTAGCTATAATGAAGGATGGAGCTTATATAGTAAATACTGGACGTGGTGGTTTAATTAAGACAGGGGACTTAATAGAAGCACTAGAATCAGGAAAAATCAGAGCTGCTGCCCTTGATACATTTGAAACAGAAGGATTATTCTTAAATAAAAAGATGAATCCAGGTGAATTAACTGACCCAGAAATAAACAAACTTCTTTCTATGGAACAAGTTATATTCACTCATCACCTTGGCTTCTTCACTAGTACAGCGATAGAAAATATAGTTTATTCTAGTTTAAGTAGTGCTGTAGAAGTTATAGAAACAGGAACTGCTACTAATAGAGTAAATTAGTATTTTATAAATATATTTTTTTATTAATTAGCTATTATCTAACAAAATAGCCTTTAATTTCCCAAATATAAGAGAGTCTACTCAATGGACTCTCTTATATTATTTTTTATATCCATTTTATCACCTCTAATACATTCCATATTATGTTTATACTTATCCTATTTTGACTATTACTCTATTATATTTTTCTATTTATATACATTTGAATGGGTACAATCTGTGTTTTGCAAAAAAAACACCAAACAAACTATGAAAATTGTATGATTAATATTAATATATGTATAAGAAAACATTACAATTATGTTAGTTCTGGATTTCTAGGGAGGGAGTATATTGGAAAAAATGAATAAAGTTACTTCTAAAAAAACGACCTATATTGTTACTTCTGCGTTATTTGCATCCATAATATGTTTGACAATAGCGTATATACTACATATCCCAGTCGGTGGAAATAATGGATATGTTCATATAGGAGATGCTTTTATTTATCTAGCTGCAACTATTTTACCAACAAACTATGCTATAGCAGCCTCTGCAATAGGTGCTGGTCTAGCTGATTTATCTACAGGTGCTGCTATTTGGGTAATACCAACTATAATCATAAAGCCAATACTTGTATTATTTTTCACTTCTAAAAGCGACAAGATAATAAATAAAAGAAATATAGTTGCTTCTATTGTAGCAGGTATAGTGGGGTTAGTCTTATACATGTTTGCTGAAGGAGTAATCATTGGAAGTTTTACAAGTGCATTTGTAATGAGCTTACTTGGTTTATTACAGCCAATAGGAAGTTTTATTGTCTTTATAATTTTAGGTATAGCACTCGATAAACTTGATTTTAAAAGACGTTATTTTAATTAAGAATTTAAATTTATGGAGGGAAAATTATGAATATCTTATATACAATTGAAAATAGTATCTATGTAAATATAACTAATACATGTCCATGTAGTTGTGTTTTTTGCATAAGAAATGAAAAAGATGAAGTAGCAAATAGTGGTAGTCTATGGTTGGAACATGAACCAAGTATAGACGAGGTAAAAGAAGCTTTCAACAAATACAATTTAGACGATTACGATGAAATTGTATTTTGTGGATATGGCGAACCATTAATGAGAATAAATGAATTAATAGAAGTTGCTAAGTTTATAAAAGAAAAAAGCAACATAAAGACAAGAATAAATACAAATGGTCTAAGTGATTTAATACACAATAAAAAAACAGCTATTCTATTAAAAGATGTTATAGATGCAGTATCAATAAGTCTTAATGCTCCAAATAAAGAAGCTTATAACAGGGTTACACAGCCGAAGTTTGGAGAAAAATCATTTGATTATATGTTAGATTTTGCTAGAGATTGCAAAAAACATATAAAAGATGTAGCTTTTTCCGTAGTAGATGAAATATCTCCAGAAGAAATAGAAGAATCTAAGCAATTAGCAAAAGAACTTGATATCCCACTAAGAGTTAGACATAAGAACTAATGATTGTAAGATTCATATTATAAGATATAAAAATCAATATAATCAAAATAGGGAATATAAACGAATTTATCTAAATAAATATGTTTGTATTCCCTATTTATTAACGTGTATTTGCTATTTATCAAACTACTTTTAATTATCATACTTCTTGATTACTTCTTATTATATTACTTAATATAATGATTAAAGCAACAGTAGCCATCCGCCAATTAGTATTAAAATTGAACCTGGTATCTTTTCTTTTATATTTTCTTTGAATATAAAATGAGCAAGTATCAAAGTTATTATCATAGACACCTGAGAAAATGGTTCAGCTATACTAAGTTCTAGATTATTTAAAGCGATTAATAATGCTAAATAAGAATATCCATTAATAGCACCACTTATAATTGAAAGACCCTTTTTATTACTAAAAATCTCATAAATTACTTTTTGCTTCTTTTTAAATGCTAAGAATACAAATAGATTTAATCCCACAAAGAAATAAAGTATAGTCGAATATAGTATAGGAGATACTTGCACAAAAAAAGCCTTATCCAACACTCTCCCTACTGATTGTAAAAATATGTACAAAAACATTAATCTACATGGCAAGTTGTTAAAAATTACAGATACATTTTTTAAAAAAGAGCTTACTTTTTTTAATATGAACACTCCACCAATCATAACTATGATTCCTGCAACTTTTGCTAAACTTAAACCTTCACCTAAAAATATAACTGATAAAAGTAATAGAAACAATGAATTTAGACTGTTTATTGGAGTCACAAGTGAAACTTCACCAGTTGCTAAAGATGTCACATATGCTACTGAGCCAATTGAATAAACTAAGCTACTTATATAACATGGTATTAAAAATGACCAATCACTAACTCTATCCATTATACTAAATGGCAATAAACATACTCCCCCAATAAAGAAAAATAGAAATGATGAAGCTATATTTTTATAAATATCACCTTCTTCATCACCTAATAACCTTACAACTACTCTCTCAAAAGCTAATAGAACTACTCTAATTAATAATGCAAAATAAGATAATATCATTTTTGACCTCACTTAAAAATTAATCTGACTTCTTATTATATTGATTGTATAACTACCATATAGGTAAATCTTTTGGATTTTTTAATATTTTATGTTTAAATACAGGTATATTAAGTTTTTCACCTAGTTTACGGCATTGCTCTTTATAAGTACCTTTTAATTTATCATGAAAAACTATCCCATCAATTCCACCTTCAATACTATTTACACACTTCTCTAATTTCTCAAATCCAGATTCATCATCATACATTCCACTTACAATCCACTGATTTGGAAGTACATGTCCAATTGATATGTTGTATTCTTTATTTTTTATAACATCTGCAAAAGATTTTTCAAAATGTACTCCTCCAACACACAATAGAGTTTTTAAAGGTTCATCATTATCAAATACTCTAACCAGTGTTTTTGCTAATACTTGTATTGCTATCTTATTATTAAAACTGTCACTACTACTTCCTATCTCAATGTCTAACATAGGTACAGAATATTCTGTAATTAATTTAGACACTTCTCCATATGTTGTTCCAGACCAATGAGTTGCCTCTGTTAATGTAGTAAATTCATCAAGTGAGTTTTCGTTTTTTATATCTTCAATTGCATTAATTAGATTTTTAAAATATTTTGGATTTGAGTTTCCAAACTCTCCTGTTGGTACATCTCCAATTGTATGAGCTGTTAAAATATGCTCTGGAGCATTTTCTCCTTCATGCCAATTTACAACTCCTGCGAAATCAAAATTTTTAAAATGCTTATTTAAAATTGGCAGATAATATTTATAGTCATGGCTTATTACATCTTTTGTCTTTACAAACTGAAATAAATTGTTATTTTTATCTGTAAATTCCAATACAAAGTTATCATCAACAATAATATTAGTTTGTTTTAAATCCATTATTTCCCTACAACAATTAAAAACATTGCTAGCTACTGGGTCTTTATTTAAATCATTACAAAAGAAGAAAACAGCTTTTTTATTATTCATATATGAATCACGCTCCTTATTTAAATATATTTTCATTATATACCTTTACTTTTTATCACTCTAAATATATTACTTCACTATATTATTTATACAGTAAGATACCCTCTTGTAATATACTATTTTGATTCTATTTATAATGGTGTTTACACATAATATACTACCATACTCATTTTAGCTATCCCCTTACCTGAATTTCTATATATATGTGATACATCTGCTTTAAACCTTATAGAATTTCCACTACACACAACATAATCTTCTCCATTTATTTTAATAGTTATCTCACCACTAAAAACAGTTATAAACTCTTGTGTCCCTGGAAGTTCAGCATTTGAATCTAAACTTCCACCCTCTTCTATTTCAATCATAAATATCTCAAATCTTCTTTTGGAATCAAAAGGAAATATTGGATAGCTTATATATTTTCCATTATCTTCAATAAAATGGTCTACATCACTTTTTTGAACCAATTCTATATCACTTTCCTGTCTCTCCATCAATGATGTAAATGAGATTTTTAGTCCATTAGTTATTTTCTTTAAAGTAGATATAGTAGGATTTACCTCACATTTTTCTATTTGAGACAACATACTCTTGCTCACTCCACTAAGTTGAGCAATCTTATCTAAACTAAGATGTTTTTCTTTCCTTATTTTTTTTAAATTTTCAGAAATTATTTCATTTAAATTTTGCATAAATTTTCCCCCTAATGTACTCATATAAAAATAAATTATTTTAACCATTTAATAGATTTAATAATCCAATTTTTATCCAATATATCGAACATTACGTTTAATATACATTACTTTTATAAGAATGTAAATAGTTTTCTGAAATTTTGTGAAAATGTACAAATAAAAAACTAGTAGCCTAATACTTTTACAAGACCACTAGTTTTTTTAATACAATAAGATTCTATTTTAACTATAAAATTTAGATGCACCTATAAGCTGTCTTTTAGAAACAATCTTAGCTAGGTTTGCTAATGAAGAAATTTTTATATCTTTAAAAGAAACTAAAAATACAAACTTAAAATCGGTAAATTCTTGATTTATGTTGTATATATCAAAATAACATCTCAAATTATCAAATAAGTAATTTTCTTGCAAGTCTGCTTCTATCTCATCCGTAGCATCTTTTAAATAAGCTCTTACATCTTCAAATAAAACATTGAAATAAGACTCATCTATTTCTTCACCCAATTCTTCCAATATTTCTTCTATATCTAAATCATCCATATCAAAAGAATTTCCTGTCAACTGACAATCAAACACCAATATGTTTTCTTGATTTATAGTATTTGATATATCTTGCACATATTCAAAGTCTGGACGTAATTCTAAAATATCTTTTACTTCACTGCTCTTTACATGAATCTTTCCTTTTCTATTTTCAAGTTTTAAATCTATCATATGCTCCCCCTTTCGATTTACAAATCTTTTAAATACTTTGTTTTATAATCTTTTCAATATCTATCCAATTATTAACTCTAATTATATTTTGATGTCTAACAGCTTTATTATAGTTAGTATCTAGAAGTATTACTTTAACACCATCATCAGCTAATTGTACTGAATTTAAAGGATTATCTTCTATAAATATATCACAGCTCAGTTCTCTTGCCTTTTCAACTTTATAATCACTTCCTAATAAGTAAACATCTATATCTGAAAATCCTTGTCTCGATAGCCAGTTTTTAGTTACATCAGTTAAACACTCATGCCTAGCTGTTACAAAAGATAAATTATGTCCTTTAGATAATGTGCCAATTACCTCAGTAGCACCCTCCACAATCTTTGCTTCATCATAGGAATGTATATACTTATTATTAAATTCTGCATATACATCTCTTATTCCTGAACCATATAATTCTTCCCAATTATGTGTTATACACTCTGCTTCAGTTATGTTTTTATTAAAAATATCATTTAGGTATGGAAGAAAATGATATGGGCTTGTTATTGTTCCATCTATATCAATACATATATTCAATTTGTTCATTTTTACCTCCATGTAACGTTTATTGATTTGATTAATCACATATTATAGCACAGCTTTAATTATAAATCAAAACTCTAGATATGACTATACCTATATAATACCAAAAAGCTTGCATATTTAAGCAAGCTTTTTGTAAATTTTACATTTTTAACTAATATATAAGTTTTTCTAAGGTTGGTTCAACTCCAAATTGTGCTTTCAGTTCTCTATATTCTTTTAATGCTTTGTCATTATTTGTTTTAGTTTTTATTGCTCTTATCATTAAATTTTTTGGTGTGTCAAGTGGAGATATGTATTCTACTACAGAAGTATCATATCCATTGCCTTCTAATAACAAGGTTCTTAGGCCATCAGTTATTAAATCTGCAAATCTAGCTTTAAATACTCCGTGTTTTAATATTGGTTCCATAGCTTCATATTTATATTGCCCTAATAACTCCTTATGGCAACATGGTACTACTACTATAGCTTCAGATTTTGCTCTAATCCCTAGACCTATTGCCATATCTGTTGCTGTATCACAAGCATGTAAACTTATCACAAGGTCAACATCTCTATTTGGTGTATAATTAGTTAGGTCCTCTTTTATAAACGACATATTTTTATATCCTAAGTTTTTAGCCATATTTCTTGATGCTTCTATAACTACATCTGAATAATCTATCCCTATAAAATAACAGTTTTTCTTTAACACTTCTTTTATATAAAAGTTTAAAACAAAACTTAGATAAGATTTACCACAGGCACAATCAAGGATTGTTATACAGTCTTTATCCTGTATTTCCTTTAGAATACTATCTATCAATTCCACAAAATGGTCTATCTGATTGTATTTTCTTATTTTATCATTTTTTATCTTACCATCTTTTGTAAGTACTCCAATTTCTTTTAGAAGTGCATTTGCCTGTCCTACTTTTACATAATAATCTCTGTTTTTTATTTGAGATGCTGTAAACTCATCTATTTTAGGTACTTCTTCTATATTGTCTAGATACTTTACATTTACCTTCTTATTATTGCCTTCAATTACAACAATAGTTCCTCTCTCAATATATTTAAATACTAAGCTATCATAGTTTTCTGCTTCTTTAGAAATATTCTTAAGCAATTCATTAAATGTATATAAATCTGATTTTCCTTTAAAATTAAATTTATACTTATTATCTTCTTCTATTGCCATTCCTTTAAATTCTTTTCTTCCAGATTTAAAAATCACTTCTAACTCAATAAAAAAATCCCTATTATCAAGGTTTCTTTGAGTAATCCCCATAAAAAACATGTTTAGTTTTCCAATACTCTGCTTATTCATCTTAATCTCCCTTTTAACTTATATCCTTAATTCTTATTAATTAATATTATTTATTTCTGCTCCATCTATTTCTTCTTTTAAATCATTTAATCTATTTTTAAAACTTTCTATCTGCTTATCTGACAAATCAAGGTACTCAGTTATCTTCCCTATATATTTAGGGCTTTTAGTATTTATTAACTTTAAAGCACTTTCCATAGATTTTTGTCTAAGTTCATATGCTTTCTTTACATCATCTCTAGCATTACTCAATGTTTCTGTATACTCTTCCTTAGAAAGTTCTGGAATCTGCATATTTTTATACTCTTTTACAACTTCTTTACACTTATCTCTAGCATTTGTAACGTCTTTTTTTATACTAGACAATTTAGTTATATTTTTTGCTATATCCTTAGTATAAGGTATACATTCTCTCATTGGAACTAAAGCTACTCTTTCTATATTATAAATTTCTTTCTTAAAAATTCCTATACTTTCTATATCTATTTTTTTTATATCTTCACTATTTTTTTCTTTACTTGTTTGATTAGTATTTTCTTTTGTTGTGCTTTCTTGTTCTTCTGATTTATCATTTACTGAAACATTATTCTTTGAATCACTATCTTCTTTTACATCCTTATTTTCTTCTTTATTACTTTCTTTATTTTGTGCATTTTCATCTTGCTTACTATTTAAATCTTTATTATTTGATACCTCTTCATTCTTTTCCTTGTTCTGTTTTAAATCAGCACTTTCTTTTTCATTAAAGTTTGATACATACTTTTCATCATATGTCTCATCAGAAATATAATTGTGATAATACATAGATTCTTTTATCTTATTAAGTCCACTCATATAAATATTACTTATCATTATTGTTGTAGCTAATACCACGTAAATACTACTGTAGATACAAGACCTCTTAAAATTCTTGTAATTTCTGAATATCACTACTAAAGGAATAAGATATAAAAATATAAAAACTAATATCCACCTCATAAGTCGTGTCTCCTTTCTCAAAACCGAAATCCCTCAAATATTTATTTTTAATCATGTATCTTATAGTATTTACCAATTTATGTTTTTTAATCGTTAACTTTTATTAAATTAAATTCTGTATAGTCACAGGATGCTAATATATATTCTACTCCATTTCGAACTCCCTTTAATCCCATTTTAAAAGATTCTTTACCATGTAAATGACCATAAATCACTTTCTCTACGTTATATTCTTCAAATAACTTTGTAAATAGAGATTCTTCTAGTTTATCATTTGTAGGAGGATAATGAGTAATCACAATTATTTTTGAGTGACCTCTTTTACGAGCAGACTCTAATGATAATCTCAGTCTATTTTCTTCCCTTTTATAAACTTTCTCATCAGTCTCATCAAATTTAACATCATTAGGGCATATCCAACCCCTACCTCCACAAATTGCATAGTCTTTATATTCATAAAAATTTGTCTGAATGAAACTCATATTTTCATATAATTTATTTAAACTTGTAACGGTTGTCCACCAATAATCATGGTTTCCCTTTATAAGTATTTTCTGTCCTGGAAGTTCGCTTATTATATCTAAGTCTTTTTTAGCTTCTGATAAATTAATTCCCCAAGATGTATCTCCTAATACTAAAACTAAATCTTCTTCCTTAACAACCTCTTTCCAATTATCTATAATCTTCTTTTCATGACCATCCCAATTACTTCCAAAGATATTCATTGGCTTATTGACTGATGTTGAAAAATGTAAATCTCCTATAGCATATAAACTCATAATATCATTCCTTTCTTGATTACACTAAATAGGCTGTCTCTTTTTAGAAATTATTTTCCATTAAGAGGCAGCCCCATTAATATTTAGCAAATTTTATATAAGTAGCTTTTTATTGAACTACTTTATCATCTACCTTGGTATTTTTATATTGCTCTAATAATATATCTATTTCTTGTTTTAATTCCAAAATTTCGGTTATATTTTTATCCGTTTCAGTTCTATCCAGTTTTCTTTGATACTGCATAGCTTTATGTGTATCACCCAAGTCGTATAACTCTTGTATTCTATTTAGAGTGTCTCTAATAGCTATAGACTTCATTTGATACATAGCCTGAGCTTTCATTATATCCTCTCTTATTTCGCTCATTTCTTGGTCTAAAAGAAACGCAGCATCAGATGCCCTTCTAAGTCTTTCGGCAAGAGTCTCAGGTATGTAATGGTCATATTTATATTTTAATGAATGTTCTATTGTAGCCCAGAAATTCATTGCAAGAGTTCTTATTTGTATTTCACATATGATTTCCTTTGAACCCGCAATTGAGTTTATAGGGTATTTTATTATAACATGAAAGCTTCTATAACCACTATCTTTGTAATTTGTAATATAATCTTTTTCTCCTATTATAGTCATATCATTTCTTACTTTTATCAAATCAACTATAGCATATATATCTTCAACAAACTGGCACATTATTCTTATACCAGCAATATCATCAATTTCAGTTTCTATATCTTTTGCATTTATCCTTTTTAATTTAGATATTATGGAAGATATTTTTTTTGTTCTACCTGTGACAAACTCTATGGGAGAATATTCACCTTTTGCTAAATATTCTTTTCTTATATTTTTAAATTTTATTTTCAATTCTTCTACTGCATGTTCATAAGGTGCTAGTATCTCATTCCATTTTTCGTATTCCATATTGCTCACCCTTTATTTGTTTTTTATGACCTTCTTTATTTTATCATAATTTATTTTGTTTTTGTATAGTAAAGCAATTCCCCATTCTCCAATATATATCCTATTTCTTCTAAATCAACTAAGTAACTTATAACAGATACTAATGAAGATTTAAAAAAATGATACTCTTTATAATTATTGCTTAAATTATTGTTATTTATAATGTTTTTTAATAAAATTTCTAAAGATTTTGGCTCTTCAAGTAACTTTCTTATTTGACATAGATATTTTTGTAGTGCATTTAAATGTTTTTCGATTAATTTATAGGAATCTTCTTTTGATATTACTTGCTTACCATGCCCTAAAACTAAGTACTCAAAATCTATATCCTTTAATTTCTCTAATGAATTTATTTGTTCTTGTATATCATATAGAAACAAGAAATCATATTTTGATAGAATTTCATCTCCTATTAATAAATCTCCAACAAAAATTACCTTATCTTTTGTCAAAACGGCTATACTGCCAGGTGTGTGACCTTGGAACTCAATTATTTCAAACATTTCATTGTTTAATTCAAGCTTACCAGCTTCTATATATTTATCTATTTTTATATCATCCAGCATTTTACTTTTTAAAATATTATCCATAAATACATTGCTCTTTCCCCCGACAATATACTTTGAAAATAGTTCTGGATTTTCTATATATAATTTATCGTATTTAGATGACATTATGCACACATCTTTATAATACTCTTTAAATTGATTACATGCTCCATAGTGGTCATCATGACCATGAGTATTTATAATATATTTAACATGTATTTTATTTTCATCTAAAACTTTATTTACTCTCCTAGGCCTTGAACCACATAATCCTGGGTCTATCATAAGTGCTGTGTTATCTTCAAATACATATATTCCTGTGTTTGTGCCACCTTTTATAAAAAAGGTATTTCCTTTTACTTTTGTAAGATTCACCTTCTTCACCTCATTTTGACAATATTTATGCTACAATTAATTTATTACTTACTAGTATGAGAATCTACAAGAATAATCCTTTTTATTCTATCAATAGTTCTTCTTCTTATGTTGGACTCTTTAGATATCCTTATTTTTACATTATACGATAAGTCTCTATAAAGTAATGACTCCATAAAATATTCAACTATACCTCTATCTCTAAAATCTATATCTATAAGCCCATTAGAATAAATTTTTGAATCTAATATCATAAGTTTGTCAGAAAAGCTTAATCTCTCAGATTTATTTAAATAAGCTTTATTTGGTATAAAGCTGTCGCAATAATCTATTCTATAATTTACTACTTTATCATTTATTTCAAATCCATACTGTTTCTTCATCAATACTTTATATTCGTTATTTTTCTTAGTAACATTAGCTAAATTTTTATTATAGTCTTCTTTTTTCCAATGTCCAAAAAGTCTACAGTTTAATGGTCTAACTTCATATATTAAGCATTTGTTTTTATTATCTTTAAATGGACATGGATTCTTTCTCGTATACTCTTCAAAGTAGTAATCTAATATCTTGCTTGTACAGCTTTCTTTTAAATCAACTCTATCTTCAAGATAACAAAATATATTCAAAAACTCAATTAAATTTATACCTACCGATTCCATACAACAATTTCCACATCCAGAACAATTTCCTATTGGTAAGGATTTATATACATCATTTAGTTCATCAAAGAGCTTGTTTTTAATGGAATAATCTATACAATTTAAAATATCTTTATTTTTTATACTAGTCATTATTAATACTCCTTGTTATAATTATTAAGTTAATACAAACAATTATTATAACATATTTTTAAAATTTAATCGCATGAGGAGGCATTTTATGAATAGATATACAAAAATAATCAATATGATGGGAAGTTATTACACAAAAGACTTCGAGAAAGAAAAAAAGAATGTAATAAAGGTTAGAGAAGTTAAAGAAGATACTGTTAAAAAATTTTTCTTACAAGGTGACTGTGAAGTTCTTGTAGTATTTGAAGATACTGGGAAAGAAATACTTATTGATGACTTTTCTCCTGAAGAAGAAATCAAAAAATATTTAGGACCAAAATTCGTAAATAAAAAAAGATAGCTATCAAAAGTAATTCTAAAATTAAAATTTAATAAATGTATAGTTATAATTTTATATACTCATAGCTAAAAGTTATCTTTTATTGCTTTTTTAGACTTTAAGATAGCTTTTTTTCTATTTTTTGTAAAATAATCTCATAATTCACATTAATAATTCACAAAATGATATAATATAACAAATAGATAAATTTTTAAATATATAATTAATGTTTTGCGAGGTGATTTTATGCAAATTTATTTTAGAGTTAAAGCCGTTGGCAAACGCAAACCTATGCTAGAACTTACCCCTTTTGATTTATCTGACAACATCAATTGCCTAAAAGAGGCTATCTCTGAAATTGTATCTAAAAATGTTCTTGAATATAATGAGAAAATCCCAGAAAAATCAATAATAAACTTCTTAACTAATGAAGAAATTGAATCTCAAGCTGATATTGGAAAGGTTGGATTTGGTTCTATTTATAATGAAAATAAACAATCTGTAGAAAAAGCAATAGAAGTTGCATTACAATCATTTGAAGATGGAATCTACAAAGTGCTTATAAATGAAGACGTTATTGAAGAACTTGATTCCCCTATAAATCTAAAAGATGGAGATATATTTACCTTTATAAGACTTACCTTACTTGCTGGAAGAATGTTTTAAAATAAATAATTTGGAGGTACATAAATGTTGGAACGTACTAGAGTAGAAAAAAATCCTAAAATAATTGAAAATTTTAAAAATAATTTCACTAAATCTTCTTCAAAAAAGTACTATGACTTAGCAAAATCTCTTTGGGATTGTATGGAAAACAGCTCATACTATTATAGAGAACCTGAAGATAAATTCTTAAATATGATAAATAAATACTACAATTGCTATTACTATGAGATTAAAAATATTGATGAACTCCTTTCTGGACCTTTAAAGAATGCATTGGAATTAATATTTACTTCTGAGCAAGTAGAAGAACTTTGTCAGTTAATTAAAAGAAAGATGGATTATACATATTCAGGAGGCTATTATCGCAAGGGTTATCGTTCAAATAAACTTGTAGATTATTTTAGAAGTATAATCAGATTTATTTCAAACTATGTCGATTTAATTTATTATGATTTCTCAGTTATAGATTATCTTACCCTTCCAAATAAGGTCTTATACTATGACTCTGTAATGAGTGATAAAATAGCACTAGAAATAGATAACGGAAATCAAGAAATAATCAGTGCCTTGGAAGAAGTAATATTTGGAGAAAATCAAACTGCCCTACTTACAAGACAAATGATAATTGGTATTATGAAAAGCCATAGTGAGAAATGCTATGAAATGCTTTCTAAACTTCTTTTGGCAGCTAAGCAACAAGAAGGTCTTAGACAACAAATTATAGAGAGTTTAGATGAAGGTACAATTTCTGCATCAATATACATGTTAAAAACTATCTTGGACAATAATTTAGAGAGATTTAGTTCTATTATAAGAGCTTTGGATACATGGACAGGACTTGGTTTTTCAGACCAAAAACCTGGAATAATACGTAAGTGCTTAGAACTTTCATATAAATCATTGACTGATGAAAAATTCCGTACAGAATCAGTTAATAGTGATGATAATCTCGAAATTTATTTTGCTTTATGGGCTACTGCAACTTACAATATATATGACTCTTACTCTCTTATTGAAGATTTACTTTCTTGTCAGGAAAAATATAAAAAACTTGTAGGACTTTACTTCCTATCACATACAGAAAGTACATATTTCAAACACTCGATAGCATCTAAAAATATCAAGGGAGATGATTTAGAGATTCTAGCATGGGTAATTAGAAATTTCTATGTAGAAAGCTCTGTTGGCTACTACTATAATTGGCAAAATAAAGAAACTGACTTTGACCTATCAAACACTCCAATTGATAAAGACTTTAATGCTAGAAAAGAACAATTTGAAAATTTAAAACATACCTTAGAAATTTTAAATTCAAAGACTAAATCCTTTTTAGGAAGTGTATTTCCATGGACTTGGATTGAAATTTCTTCTCACGATATACTTAAGTGTATGATGACACTAACAGCGTACGATATGAATGAACAGTTTATAGAGGTTCTTATGGAAAATTGTCACCTTATGAGCTCAGACTTAAGAGCTTCACTTATAGTTAATTTTATAAATGAACCAAAAACGAATAGACAACGTGAGTTCTTACTAGAATGTTTAAGTGATAAGAGTGTTTCCAATAGAGAAACTGTACTTAGCCTACTTAGAAAACTTGAACTAACAGACATAGAACTAGACAAAATAACCAATCTACTTTCTTTAAAGACAAGCTCTATTAGACAAACAGTAATAAAAATTTTACTTGAACAAGATGATTCAAAATTAGAGAATATTACTTCCTCACTTATAAAATCTTCAAACTCACAAAAATGCCTGGGAGGTCTTGAAATTGTAAACTTATTAAAAGACAATTCTGGTAGACAAGAATTATATGATAAGCTTATTTTACTGATAGAAGATATTGATAAATCTAAAAAAAATACATCTCAAGTTCAAATATTAATTGATAATTTATTAGGGAAAGCAAAAAATGATTATTGTAAAGAAAATGGTTTTGGAATATACAGCCCTAAAAACAAGGTTCAAATTCCTGAGCAATTTGGTTTTAAAGATGATTCTTCTACTACATCAAAACTTAATAAAATTATTTCAAATATAAGTTTATCTTCAAGTGAAGAATCTGTTTCTATATCAACAAAAAAAGAAGCTAAAAAAATTCTTGATACGGACATAAATAAAATAATACAAGTTTATGAAAAATTTGATGAACTTATTACTGAAAATGCAGATTATGAATATGAAGTTGAAAGATGGTCAGGAAATGTGGAAAAAGTGCTTTTAGGTTACTCTACTTATAATCTGACTCCTATTAAATATAAGACTTCTAATGATACTCTTGATAATTATCCATTGGCAGGACTTTGGAGGGAAATTAGTAAAAAACTCGATTTAGACTACAAATTAATACTTGATATTTTATTTTATAATATAAGTACATGCGGATATAATGAAATAGAAAAAAGTTGGTTTTCGTCTATCTATTCAAATGTTCTTGACTATAAAAAACAAAAGAAAATATCTACAAGACTTCAGAAATTAAAATTCGATGCACTTACAAGAAGACTTCTAAGAGTTTTACTAAATGAGTTTGACCATAAAGAGATATTTGACTATTGTTTAGAAATATATTATAAACTAAGAAATTTATTAACTACAGAACAATGTAAAAAACAAAGAGTTGAATTTACTAAAAATTATTATAGACAAAATGAATACTGCCCTGCTTTAGATGCCCCTATTTTAAATTATTGGCTTGATAAAGCACATTCATTTATTTATGATGATATTTCTTTTACTAAGTTTTTCTATACTACATTTTCAAATTATCAGTTATTAGAATATAAATTTCCTTTTTATACTAGCATAGGTGTATTTGCTCGTGCTCATGAATTAGGATTAATGACTGAAGAACAAGTTAATAGAGAAATTATAAGTGGATACAATTCATCAAATATAATAAGAACACTAACAAATCCTAGATGGGCTGGAGACACATTAGAAAAGTATCCTTGGCTTAAAAACAATTTAAAAACTGTTACAAATAGAGTTATAGAAATTGAATCACGTAGAGGTGATATGCCAACAGAAGTTTCTCATCTAGCTAATAACATACAATATTTTGAAGGTATAAATTATTTTGTCAATCTGTTAGTTGCTCTTGGTAAAGAAACTTTCCAGAGAGGATATTCATATGGTAGCAATTATTCAAAAAAAGACGTTTTAAGTTCTCTTCTTAAAAATTGTTATCCTACTAAAGAAGATGACTCAAAAGAATTAAAAAAATTGCTTAAAGGCACTGACATTACTGAATTAAGACTGATAGAAGCTGCTATGTACGCTCCTCAATGGGTTAATATAATTGAAAAGTATTTAAACTGGAAGGGTCTAAAGAGTACAATTTGGTACTTCCATGCACATATAAATGAAGGATTCTCTGCACAAAAAGAATCAGAAGTTGCTCTATTCTCTCCTATTTCACCACGTAGTTTCATTGATGGCGCATTTGATGTAGATTGGTTTTTAGATTCATATAAGACTATTGGTGAAGAGAGATTCAATATACTTTACAAATCAGCTAAGTATATAACTAGTGGTGGTAACTCTCATAGACGTGCACAACTTTATGCTGATGCTACACTTGGTAAACTTGATAAGGAGATGTTAATGAAAGAAATTGAAACAAATAGGAATCAAGACAAATTGAGAAGTTTTTCTTTACTTCCTATGAAAAAAGGAGACCTTAAAGAAGCAACTTTCCGTTATGAATTTATTCAAAAATTTGCTAAAGAAAGTAAACAATTTGGAGCACAACGTCGTGAAAGTGAATCAAAGGCTTGTACAATAGCACTAGAAAATCTAGCTAGAAGTGCTGGATTTGGAGATGTCAATCGTATGATGTGGGCTCTTGAAACTGAAAAACTAAATGAAGTTGCTCATTTATTTAAGCCAAAAGATATTGATGGAACTTCAATTTGGATAGATGTTGATGAAAATGGTAAAGCATCTACTAAAGTTCAAAAAGGTAATAAATCTTTAAAAAGTATACCAAAATCCATTGCCAAACATCCATATGTACTTGAACTTAAATCTGTTCAAAAAGATTTAAAGAGTCAGTATTCTCGTGCAAAACAGAGTTTAGAGCAAGCTATGAAAAATGAAATAATATTTACAGTTAAAGAAATCTCCAATATTTATAAAAATCCAGTTATCTGCCCTTTGATTAAGAATCTAGTGTGGGTGTGTGATGATAATATTGGATATGTTTATAATGATAAATCTAAGTTTTTTATTTGCAATATAGAGGACGAAACTTATAAATTAACAGCAAAAAATAAATTAAAACTTGCACATCCGGTTCATCTTTTTGAGTCTGGTAAATGGAGTGAATTCCAACATGACTTATTTAATAAGCAAATTGTTCAGCCATTTAAGCAAGTATTCCGTGAGTATTATAGAATAAATAGTGATGAATTATCTGAAAAAACTATATCTCGCAGATATGCTGGGCACCAAATCCAGCCAAAGAAAACTGTAGCACTTCTTAGAAATCAGCTTTGGACTGTTGATTATGAAGAAGGTTTACAAAAAGTATTTTATAAAGAAAATATAGTAGCAAAAATGTTTGCACTTGCTGATTGGTTTTCGCCAGCAGACATTGAGCCTCCTACTATTGAAACAGTAGAATTCTTTGATAGAAAAACTTATAAAAGCTTAGAATTGTCTTCAATACCTCCAATTTTATTTTCAGAAGTTATGCGTGATATAGACCTCGTTGTAAGTGTCGCTCATGCTGGTGGTGTTGACCCTGAAACAAGCCACTCTACTGTAGAGATGCGTATAGCAATTGCTAAAGAATTACTATTATTGTTAAAGATTAAGAGTGTAAATTTTGAAGGTTCTCACGCTCTTATAGCAGGTAATTTAGGTGAGTATTCTGTACATATGGGTTCTGGTGTTGTACATAAAAAAGGAATGGGAGCTTTAAATATACTTCCTGTACATTCTCAAAGTAGAGGTAAGATATTCCTTCCTTTCGCTGATGAAGACCCTAAGACTGCTGAGATTATGTCTAAAATCTTATTACTTGCTGAAGATAATAAGATTAAAGACCCTAGTATCTTAAGCAACTTATAAATATAAATGTTATCTCTAAAATATATTGGACTTTCTATCTTTCCTTGAAAGTCCAATATGTTTTTATATTATATTTTATATAAATTAATTTATAATTATAACGAATTTATATGATATCTTCATAATACATATTCTATAGGAATGAAAGTTTTTTTCTCTTCACTAGAACCTTTTAACCCTATAAAACCTATATAGAAAATCTTTTTCTAGTGATTTATTTAAGATAGCACTTTCTTGAAAATTTATAAATTTTATCTCTAGAGAAGACTTGTTTATAGGTATAACCTTATGTATAAGCCTTAAATTTACTATGTATTGTTTATGAGTCATAAAGAAATTAGGAGGTAGGCGTTTTTTTAAATCATCAAAGTTCTCATAAAATTTTATCGTATCTTCATCTCTAGTATATAAATTGATAGCTCTTGAATTTTTCTCAAACATGACTATATCATCAAAATTAATCATATGTATCTGTTTCCTTATTTTATATACAAAAAGAGTGTCTTCTATAAAATTATTTTTAGCAATTTTATGAGAGTTAATATGGTCTATTGCTATGTTAATTGAATCAAGAATTTTTTCTTTTTTAAATGGCTTAACTATAAAATCTATAGGATGTACTTTAAAACTCTCAAGGCTATAATCAGCAAAACCTGTTACAAATACTATATGTATATCTTTATCTATAGAAAGAATTTCTTTGGCAGAATCAATTCCATTTTTATATGGCATATCAATGTCAATAATCAATAAGTCTATTTTCTCACTTTTTATAAATTCAATTGCTTCTATACCATCTTTTACTTTCTTAACATAATCTACATATCCAGACTCTTTAACTATATTTGCTATATCATCTCTTACAATTTTATCATCATCACAAATCAAAACTTTTATCACAGACTTCTCTCCTCCTAACTAATAATATTTTGGTATTAAGATTACAAATTCAGTTAAAAAATCATCACTATTTACAAGTATACTATAGTCATACTTATCTAGTATATTTTTAACTAGATATAACCCAAAACCTCTATCTTGTCCTTCTTTAGTGCTAAACCCATCCAAAAATATACTTTCGGCATTAGGTATTTTAGGACCATTATTTTTTATGGCTATAATATACTGAAATTCATCTTCATATGCATGTAATCTTATATACTTCTTTTCCTTTTGTATAGCAGACAAAGTTTCTATTGCATTGTCTATTATATTTAATAGTACTGAACTCATATCGTTAGGTTCAATTTCTAAATTATCCATAAAATCTTGGATATATACATCAAAAGATATGTTCTTTTCAAGACATTCCTCATATTTTAAGGAAGCTATAGCATCTAAATAAGATACTTTCCCATATCTTGAATTTTTTGATTTGAAACTATTTGATATATTCATTATATATTCTTTGGCATCTTCAGCTAAGCCAGTATTTAATAAAGAATATACTACTTGTAAATGTTTTAAATAGTCATGTTTTTGACTTCTTAATTTCACGATTATATTGTCCTTATGATTTATTTTACTATCTAGTTTTTGTAACTTGTACTCTTGTTTATTGTTATTGTCTAGCAATCTTATAAATTTAAATCCTATATAAAGACTTAAAATAATTAAACTTAAAAAAAGTATAATATTTAATACTCCTTCAAGTAAAAAATTATATCCTAAACTTAATTGTATATACTCAATACCCTCCATGAATAAAATCCATACAAAACACGATACAAAAAATGTTAATATTCCTCTTTTTAATATGTCTAATTCTTTATAAAACCTGTACTTATTCATTATAAGATTGCTAAATATAAACAAAGTTAGTATTACTATAGGAAATACAAAATGGTTATCCATGATTCCCCTCCCCTCTACAATTTATATAGGGATTATATCATTTTAAAAAAATTATGTAAAAAGTCAAAATTTACATGTACATTAATTAAACTTGCAAAAACATATATAAATTTGTACAATTAAGTACTCAAAACTTGAAGATACTTACTTTGATATATATTTTAAATAAACATATAATTAAGTTAGCTAAGAAAGGAAGTGGTAAATATGAAAGATAATTTGAAAATAGTACTAAGATACATAAAAAGTTATAAAGCAAGATCTTTAGCAATTACTCTGAGTATAATTCTTGCTACATCACTCATTGTTGGTATTGGCACCCTCTCAAGAAGTGCTCAGCAAGCAGATGTAGATAGATTGAAAAGAGAGCTTGGAACTGACCATGCATACTTTAAAGATATAAAGAGAAATCAATTAGAATCCATAAAATCTGGTAAAGATATTAAAAACCTAGGTATAACATCTTATTATGCATCTACAGATGTTAATGAAAAATTACCTATAAACATACAATATGCAAATAAAAATTACTTGACTAATCAATCTAAACTTATAAAAGGTCACCTTCCAAAAGCTAGCAATGAGGTGGTAGTAGAAAAATGGGTTTTAAATAGTATGGGTCTAAAACCAGAAATAAATCAAAATCTTACTTTTAAATTATATCAAAAAGAAAAACCAGAGACTTTTAAAGTTGTAGGAATACTTGAAGATAGATTTATAGAGAAACAAAAGGGGAAATGTGAAATTTTTTTAAACCTACATGAATCAAAATTGAATAAGTTTACAGCTTCTATTGAATTTAATGAAGGCAGTGATATAAATACAAACATAGACAATATAGTAAAAAATGCTATGTTGGATGAGAAAAGCGTAGGAAGAAACTCAATGCTTATAGACGCTACTATGGAAAATGGTACTTTAGATAATTCAAGTAAATATGTTGCAATTGCTATGAGTATATTTTCTGGTATTGTAATCTATAGTATCTATGTTATATCAATATACCAAAGAGTACAAGAATATGGTATCTTAAGAGCTATTGGCTCCACTAACTTTAGGATTTTCAAACTTATGTTTTATGAACTTTTTATACTTGCTCTGATAGCAATGCCTCTAGGTATATGTACAGGTATGGGAGGTGCACAAATATTTAATAGGTCTGCAGGAAATATTCAATTTGAAGGAAATATAAATGTTACCCCTTTTGTTATTCCAGATAAAATAATCCTCTTATCAATTGCATGTATAATACTGACAATACTCATTATAAGTTTCTTTACATATTTAAAGATAAGAAGAATTTCTCCTATTGATGCTATAAGAAAAACTTTTGGAACTGATAAAAATATAATCAAAGTTAATTCTTTAATATCAAAATTGACTTTAAATATGTCAGTAACAAAATCTATATCTGCAAAAAACATCTTTAGAAATAAAAAGGGATTCCTTATAATTGTATTATCTATGAGTATAGGAGGTATAATTGTCATAAAAGACAATTATAAATATTCTTTTTTAGATGTCCAAAATAAAAACATCCAAGAGCAAGCATATATGAATGCAGATTTTATTCTATCAAACACTCATCTCAATGAAATTGGCGACAATACTTCTTTTAAAGATATAAGGGGTTTTAATGATAATCAGATAGATAAAATTAAAAATATAGATGGAATTGATAAAGTCAAAACTGCTAGCATCTTAAACACTAGAATAGAGGTAAATAAAATAAATAGATTAGATTACTACGAAACTATAAATTCAGCTCCTTATTATAAGAAAAATCCTCTATTCATCAAAAATAAGACTACTGGAAAATATACATTAAAGCAAAAACTAAAAGGTTATAATGATGAGATGATAAATTCATTAGAAGATTACTTAGTAAGTGGAAGTATAAACTTGAAAAAAATGAAAAAAGAAAACTTAGCTATAGTATATGTACCAGAAATTTCTGAAACACAGAAATACACAAAGACCTTTACTCCTGGTGAAGGAACACCAGCTATAGATATAAAGGTAGGTGATACTATAAAAGTTAAATATCCAAAGGCCGGAATGGATACAGGACTTTATGAAAGTCTAAAAGATAATTATGAATACTTAGAATATGAATTTAAAGTTGGAGCTATTATAAGTTATACTTTTGCAGATAATGGTATGTACTCTGGAGATGATGGTGTAGATGTAATAACGAGTAGCGAATATCTAAAAAAATTAACTGGTGTAGATAAGTATAACTTAGTTTATACAGACCTTAATAAAAATGCAAACAAGAAAAAAATAAATAAACTTCTAGGCAAAATTGGAAGTGAAGTTCCTGGAACTACAACAGTAGATATGATGGTAGAAAAAGAAAATTCTGATAAGATGACATCTAGATCCATGATTTATAGTTATGGCATAGTAGCAGTAATGTTCATAATTAGTGTACTTAACATAATAAATAATATAAGTTATAACTTAACTTCAAGAACTAGCGAATTTGGAATGTTGAGAGCTATTGGTATTTCTGAGAGAGGCTTTAAAAATATGATACTTTATGAAGGAATATTATATGGAACACTCTCAAGTGTAATTACCATTGTTGCAGGACTTATAATACAATTTAAAATGTATTATATGCAAGGCTTTGTATCATATGGATTAGATTTTTCAATAGATTACAAAATATATATCCTAATTGTTTTAGCAAACATAATTGTAGGTATTCTAGCTACATATATTCCATTAAGGAAAATAAATAAAATTAGTATAGTTGAAGCTATAAACATTACAGAATAGGAGGATTAATTATGCCTATATTAGAGATTCTTAACTTAGGTAAGATTTATGGAAAAAAGGAAACATCTGTACATGCACTAAAGGATGCAAATTTAAAAATAAATAAGGGTGAATTTGTTGCGATAATTGGCCCAAGTGGAAGTGGAAAAAGCACATTTCTACATTTAGTAGGAGGTCTTGAGAGACCAAGTAATGGAACTATAAAAGTAGATGGTAAAGATATATGTTGCCTTTCAGATAAAAGATTAGCAAAATATAGAAGACAAAAAGTAGGATTTGTATTTCAACAGTATAACTTAATTCCAGTATTAAATGTAAAAGAAAATATAGAATTACCACTAAAGTTAGACAATAAAAAAGTTGATGAAGAATACATCGAAGACCTTATAAATTTATTGGGTCTTAGTGAGAGAAAAAATCATCTTCCAAATCAATTATCTGGTGGTCAACAACAAAGAGTTGCTATTGCTCGTGCTTTATCTGCAAAACCAAGTATAATCCTAGCAGATGAACCAACAGGAAATTTGGATAGTAAAACTACAGAAGAAGTCATGGATTTACTAAAAAATTCTATAAAAAAATATAACCAAACTCTTATAGTAATAACACATAATGAAAATATTGCTAGAAAAGCAGATAGAATTATATCTATAATAGATGGAGAGCTTAGTTAAACTAATACTCTAAAACTACTTATAGAAAAGAGGATTTAAATGTTATTGGTTTTAGGTAATTTAAATTTAGACTTGGATTTTGACTATAGAATAATAAGAGAAGAAAACGATGATGTAGATGTATTTATAGATATTAATTATCGTAGCTTAGATATAGATACTGACGGTTCTAACTTATTTAATTCTAGAATCCAATTTCCCTTTGTAAGAGCATTAATTCTAAGGGTAAATAAGAACAATCAATGTATGACAATTCATTTATTAAGGGACATAGATTTATTCTCTGCTTTTGCTAACTTTGAAGTAGATTATACTGATTCTATAATAAATATAAAAAATCAAAGTGAGAAAGTTATTCTAAATAAATCTATCAAAAAATAGTAAGGGGGCCTTAATAGGCCCCAATTCTTTTTCTTTTCTAAACTTATTATATCATGATAAATAAATTAGTCAATAGAATTTTCTGAATATTTTTATAATTTTTTCATAAAGTTTTTTATATATTCTGCTTTAAAATTATATGTAATAAAAAAATTTTCCGACTAATTTTAAAGTTAATTGATTAAATACACATATTCAAAATCAATATGAATTTCCTAACTTTTTATCATTTCTATTTAAGATTTAAGTTATAATGTATTATTAACAACTATTTATATACGAATCTAATAAAACTCTATTTATATTCAAATCTAATAATTTATATACAAGTCTAATAGAACATATATTGTACAATGAATATTATTTACCATAATAAACTTTTAGATATATCTCTTTTAATTCACTCATCAATGGGTATCTAGGATTAGCTCCTGTACATTGGTCATCAAAAGCTTGTTCAACCATAGCATCCAATCCTTCTAAGAATTTAGATTCCTCTACCCCAGCCTCTTTTATAGTCTTAGGAAGACCTACTCTTGCCTTTAAGTCATCTATTGCTTTTATAAGGTTATCTACTTTTTCTTGGTCTGTGTTTCCCTTAATTCCTGCAAAAGAAGCAAATTCAGCATATCTTTGTATACAATCAGGATATCTGTATTGTGAGAATGCACCCATCTTATTTGGAGCTTCTGCACAATTGAACTTGATTACTTCATTTATTAACAATGCATTTGCAACACCGTGTTGAACATGGTGGAATGCACCTAATTTATGTGCTAAAGAGTGGCATATTCCTAAGAAGGCATTTGCAAAAGACATACCTGCCATAGTAGATGCCATTGCCATTTTTTCTCTTGCTTCTTTATCATTCTTTCCATTTTTGTATGCACGAGGTAGATATTCAAATATTATCTTACCTGCTTGAAGTGCCAATCCATCAGCTGGTTCAGTTCTTAACATAGATACATATGCTTCTAGGGCATGTGTTAATGCATCAACACCTGATGCTGCTGTTAATCTTGGTGGCATTTCCATCATCATATCAGCATCAATTATAGCCATGTTTGGCATTAATTCATAATCTGCTAATGGATATTTTACACCTGAATCTTGGTCAGTTATAACTGCAAATGGAGTTACTTCTGAGCCAGTTCCTGCTGAAGTTGGGATAGCAGCAAAGTATGCTTTTTCACCCATCTTAGGGAATACGTATACTCTCTTTCTTATATCCATAAATCTCATAGCCAAATCTTGGAAGTCTACCTCTGGATGCTCATACATTACCCACATTATCTTGCCAGCATCCATTGCACTACCTCCACCTACAGCTATTATTAAATCTGGTTGGAAATCAGCCATAGCTTTAGCTCCTTCTCTTGCACAAGCTAATGTTGGGTCTGGAGCAACATCAAAGAATGTAGTATGCTTAATTCCCATCTCATCTAATAAATCAGTTAGTTTCTTAGTGTATCCATTATTATAAAGGAAAGAGTCTGTTACTATAAAGGCTTTCTTTTTATCCATAACATCTTTAAATTCTCTTGCTGCTACACCTAAACATCCTTTTTTGAAATAAACTTTTTCTGGTGCTCTAAACCAAAGCATATTCTCTCTCCTTTCAGCTACTGTCTTGATATTAAGTAAATGCTTTACTCCTACGTTTTCAGATACTGAGTTTCCACCCCAAGAACCACAGCCAAGAGTAAGAGATGGTGCTAATTTAAAGTTATATAAGTCACCTATACCACCTTGTGATGATGGAGTATTAACTAGTACTCTACAAGTCTTCATTGCATTTACAAACTTTTCTACTCTATCTGGATGATTTATAGCGTCTGCATATAATGAAGATGTATGACCATATCCACCATCTGCAACTAATTTTTCAGCTTTAGCAACTGCATCTTCAAAACTTTTAGATTTATACATTGCAAGTACAGGAGAAAGTTTTTCATGTGCAAAAGGTTCATCTAATTCAACAGATTCTACTTCACCAATTATTATTCTAGCTGTTTTTGGAACTTCTACATCTGCCATTTTAGCTATAATATGAGCTGGTTGTCCAACTATTTTAGCATTTAATGAACCATCAATTATTACTACTTTTCCTACTTTTTCTGTTTCTTCTTTAGTTAAGAAATGTGCTCCACGATATTTAAATTCTTTTTTAACTTCTTCATATATTTTTTCTGGTACTATCACTGCTTGCTCAGAAGCACATATCATACCATTGTCAAATGATTTTGATACCAATATTGAACTTACAGCCATTTTTACATCTGCACTCTCATCTATTATTGCAGGTACATTTCCAGGTCCAACTCCAACAGCTGGCTTTCCTGAAGAATACGCAGACTTAACCATTCCAGGTCCACCAGTAGCCAATATAAGGTCTGCCTCTGCCATAACAACATTAGTAAGTTCGATTGAAGGTACATCTACCCAACCTATAAGTCCTTTTGGTGCACCCGCCTTGACTGCTGCATCATGTACAACTCTAGCAGCTTCTATAGTACAGTTTTTAGCTCTTGGATGAGGAGAGAAAATTATACCATTTCTAGTTTTTAGTGCTATTAGAGATTTAAATATTGCTGTTGATGTAGGATTAGTTGTTGGTATAACTGCTGATAAAACACCTACTGGTTCAGCAATCCTTGTAAAACCAAATGCTTCATCTTTTTCTATGACACCACAAGTTTTAGTATCTTTATAAGCATTATAGATATATTCTGACGCAAAATGATTTTTTATAACTTTATCTTCAACAATACCCATACCAGTCTCTTTTACTGCCATCTTTGCTAGAGGTATTCTTTGTTGATTTGCTGCAGTTGAAGCAGCTAAGAAAATTTTATCCACTTGCTCTTGTGTAAATGTTGCAAATTCTTTTTGTGCTAGTCTTATTTCTTCTAATCTTATTCTTAATGTCTCAACACTATTCACAATTTCAGGACTACATACTTCAACACTTGATTTTTCTACAACCTTTTCTTTTTTCTCCATACTAAAAACCTCCCTAAATAATTATGCATCTCCTATTTTTATAAATCTTAAATGCATCATCTATATTTTAACTTATACTTAAAATAATTTTATAGATTTCATCTCTATACTTTAGATTTTATTTACTTTGTGCTCCTAGGTCAAGAAGTTTTTTTCTGAATATTTTGTCAATTTATTTTTTAACAAATACATTATTTTTTTTACTTTTATTTAAATTTTTTATCTAAATGAGATATTTTTCATTTAAATAATTTACTTTGACTAAATAAAATACTAAAATGATAATTTATATCTTTCACTTTTTTTACTTATTAAATTTTATATGTTATTTATGTATTATTTGTATAAATATAAGATAAAATTTTTGTCGTATTTTCATAAAATAACGATTATTTTTGATTTATATGCAATTTTTCTTTCTACAACCTCTGTATAATTTTTTTAAAAATATAAACTGGAATTATTATAGTTTATATAAGTTATTTTTTAATCAATATAGCATAATTATGCTTTTCATATGTATAAATAAGTTTTATGTTAAATCCGTTAATTTTTTACTTATA
>NZ_AVHW01000027.1 GCF_000449425.2 Clostridioides difficile CD160 | reverse complement strand
GTAAGAAATAAAATTTTATATAATATTTTTTCACTAAATTTTTTTCTTTTTACAACAAATACTCACCACCTTTTGATATAATATTTTTATCAATTATTATTATATTCAAGTTTTGAAAGGAGTATTAAAATGAGTTTATTAGTTTTCGGACATAAAAATCCAGATACAGATTCAATATGTTCTGCAATTTCATTAGCACATTTAAAGAACAAATTAGGAATGAAAGCAACAGCTTATGCTTTAGGAGATATCAGAAAAGAAGCTAAATATGCCTTAGATTACTTTAAGGTAGATGCACCTGAAATCTTAGATAATGTTAGAATACAAGTTAGAGATTTAAATTATGATAAAGTAGTACCTTTAACTCCAACTTCATCTATATTAGAGGCTTATAATCTTATGGATGAAAAAAATGTTAAAACACTACCTGTAACTTATGATGATGGAACTTTTGCTGGTATCATTACTATGAAAGAAATAGCTAAAAACCTACTTCATCAACACTTTACAACTATACACACATCACTATCAAACATTTGTAAAAATCTTGATGGTACTATCCTTGTGAATTGCGGAGAGGATGTAAAAGGTAGAGTGGTTACTTTATCATTTGGTATGGAAACCCTAATAGAAACTTTAAAAGAGGGAGACATAGCTATCGTTGGTGACAGATATGATAGTATTGAATATGCCATTGATACAAAAGTTAAACTTTTAATACTTACTAATCATACAGAAATTTCAAAAGACTTGCTAGCTCTTGCTAAAATAAATGGAGTGTCTGTTGTTTCTGTTGAAAGTGACAACTACAAAACTTCTAATGTGATAAATCAGTGTAGTTTCTTGGACTCTATAGAAGCTACAGAAAATTTAATTACATTCAAAGAAGATGACTACATGGATGAAATAAAAGAGATTATGCTAGAGACAAACTTCAGATCTTATCCTATATTAGATGATGATAATAAGTTTTTAGGACTGATTTCAAAAGGTCATCTATTAAATCCAACTAAAAAGAATGTTGTTTTAGTTGACCATAATGAATATGCTCAAAGTGCTGATGGAATTGAACAGGCAAATATAGTTGAAATAGTTGACCATCATAAACTTGGTGGTATTTCTACTGATGTTCCTATGTCTTTTAGAGTTATGCCTGTTGGATGTAATAGTACTATAATTTATCAAATGTACAAAGAAAATAATGTTGAGATACCTTATGAAATAGCCGGACTTCTTTTATCTGCTATATTATCAGATACATTATTATTTAAATCTCCAACAACAACTGACATGGATAAAAGAGCTTGTGAAGAACTAAGTAAAATAGCAAAAATAGATATGGAAAAATATGCTATGGATATGTTTAAATGTGGTACTTCTCTAGATGAATATACTATAGAAGAAATAGTAAATATGGACTTTAAAGAGTTTAATATGAGTGGACACAGAGTTGGTATTGGACAAGTATTTACTTTAGACATAGACTCTATATTTGCTAAAAAAGATGACTTTTTATCTTATATAAATTCAACTGATTATGATAAATTGGTTCTTGCAGTTACAGATATAATCAAAGAAGGTTCTTATTTAATTTATAAAGCAGAAGATAGATTAATTGCTGATGCTTTTGGTGTTGAGGGTGTTCAAGGTACATTTGCACCAGGTGTTGTATCTAGAAAGAAACAATTAGTGCCTAATTTAACTACTGCAATTAAGAACTTTAAATAATATAAAATTTTTAAACAATAAAAAACTGTTTCAAATATATATTTGAAACAGTTTTTTTGTTGTAGATATATTAAATATAAAATTAAGTCATAATAGTATCAGCTATTCTAAATATAGTCAAAGTAGCTGCTGTTCCTGCTGATTGACCATTTAGTATTCCTACTGACACGGATGAAAAGTTATTTATAGTAAATGTAGTTCCACCAAATAGAAAACCAACGAAATATCCAGAAATCAAACCTCCACCACCTGGTTCAGTAGTAAGACCTGCTAAGTCTTTACCTCCTAAAACAGGAAATAAAAATGAAAAAGAGTATTGATTTATACTTGATGAACCTGGTTGCAATGCTATTGAAACTGAGATATAGTACACACCATTTTCTTGTACTTTAAATGCCCCATTTGCATCTACTGTTATACTTGAACTATTTCCTATCACTGCCTGCCAATTTTTTATAGCTTCCCCATTGCCTAAAATTTGTGCAGATGGTGCGTTTAAAAGAAAGTTAGCAATCGGCTGTGAGGAATTGCCTGTCGCTCCTGTTGGACCAGTTACTCCCGTTGCTCCTGTATTTCCTGTTGGGCCTGTTGCTCCTGTTGGACCGGTTACTCCTGTACTTCCTGTTGGGCCGGTTACTCCTGTTGGACCTATTTCTCCTGTATTTCCTGTTGGACCGGTTGCTCCTGTTGGCCCTATCTCCCCTGTCGCTCCTGTGCTTCCTGTTGGACCGGTTGCTCCTGTTGGCCCTATCTCCCCTGTCGCTCCTGTGTTTCCTGTTGGACCGGTTACTCCTGTTAGACCTATTTCTCCTGCCACTCCTGTGTTTCCTGTTGGACCGGTTGCTCCTGTTGGCCCTATCTCCCCTGTCGCTCCTGTGTTTCCTGTTGGACCGGTTGCTCCTGTTGGCCCTATTTCTCCTGTCACTCCTGTGTTTCCTGTTGGACCGGTTGCTCCTGTTGGCCCTATTTCCCCTGTCACTCCTGTGCTTCCTGTTGGACCGGTTGCTCCCGTTGGGCCTATTTCCCCTGTCACTCCTGTGTTTCCTGTTGGACCGGTTGCTCCCGTTGAGCCTATTTCCCCTGTCACTCCTGTGTTTCCTGTTGGACCGGTTGCTCCTGTCTCTCCTGTATTCCCTGTTGGACCGGTTGCTCCCATCGGTCCTATTTCTCCCGTTGCTCCTGTATTTCCTGTTGGTCCTATTGCTCCTGTTGCTCCTGTTGGGCCTATTTCTCCCGTTGCTCCTGTATTCCCTGTTGGACCAGTTGCTCCCATCGGTCCTATTTCTCCTGTTGCTCCTGTGTTTCCTGTTGCTCCTGTGTTTCCTGTTGCTCCTGTCTCTCCTGTATTCCCTGTTGGGCCAGTTGCTCCCATCAGTCCTATTTCTCCTGTTGCTCCTGTGTTTCCTGTTGCTCCCATCGGTCCTATTTCTCCCGTTGCTCCTGTATTTCCTGTTGGACCAGTTGCTCCTGTATTCCCTGTTGGACCGGTTACTCCCATCGGTCCTATTTCTCCCGTTGCTCCTGTATTTCCTGTTGGGCCTATCTCCCCAGTCACTCCTGTGTTTCCTGTTGAACCAGTTGCTCCTGTTGGACCTATTTCCCCAGTTGCTCCTGTGTCTCCTGTTGGACCTATTTCTCCCGTTGCTCCTGTATTCCCTGTTGGGCCAGTTACTCCTATTGGACCTATTTCTCCCGTTACTCCTGTATTCCCTGTTGGGCCGGTTGCTCCAGTTGCCCCTGTTGGGCCAGTTATTCCCATTGGAGTACACCAAGATTTAGGAGGACAACACTCTTTTTTTCTTTCTTCAAATGTTATAAGTATATATGGTTTGTTACGTCCTCTACTAGACGTAAATTCTATAATTTTACAAGGATAGTTTAAGGATAGAGCTAATCCATAATTAGGATATTTACCTACTGCCCATGCTTTTACAACATTTGTAATATTTAAACAAATATAATTAGATGTATCACTTATGCCAATTGGTAGATATCCTCCAATATTTTCTATAGGCAATTTATCATTCCATGATATAGTCCTTGAATTATAATATTCGACTATTCTTTTTACTTCAATATCTATTTTTTCATTAAAAACATAATTATTCTCTGAATTAATATGAATAAATAACTCTGCTTTTAATATATTTTTATCTTTTAATATCTTTGGTATTCTTACTTTAAAAAAAGTAAGGAGCCTTTCTTCTATAAAAGTACTTGAATATTTAGTTCCTATCAAACAATATTCTAAAAAACTAAAATTTTTATCTGGATATTTTTTTGATATAAAGGTATCATCATTTAAATAAAGTATAATATTTCTCATTTATAATCCCTCCATTTTGGGTCTATATTATACTATGTTAAAGTACATACTTAGTTACAGCATAGTTAGAAATTTACTCATTAAATATTTATATAATAATACTAATTTCTACAAAAAAAGAACATGTATTAGAAATTTCTAATAACATGTTCTTTTTCATTATTATATATTACACTTTAAATTATTCCTTGACTGGCCTAGCTGGTGTAAACTAAACCAGTCTCTCTCAAATATTAAGCACTTTTTTCTTCTTATGTTTTTTAGGATTTATTGTCTCTATTATTGTAAACCAAAGTTATAAAATTGTAAATAGAAGATATTTCCATAATCATATTTTTTTATAAACAAAAAGTACAAAAAAACTTATTTTTCTTAAATAAAATAGATAAAATAACTTCAAAAAATACTGAAATAAGTGTTTTCCATATATCTTCTGTATCTATTTAATATATTATTATATAAAAACTTAGATAAAAATAATTTTAGTAAACTTTTTTTAATTATACTTTACCTTTCAATTAAAATTTCATAATAATAATTTTATAGAATAA
>NZ_AVHW01000026.1 GCF_000449425.2 Clostridioides difficile CD160 | reverse complement strand
AAGAGTATTTGAGTTTTTAGAAGAGGAAGAAGAAGACCAAATTGTTGAAAATGCAGTTTCAATAGATGGTTAAGTATGAAAAATTGAGAACCTGCTGAGTTAGGTGCCATAGTTCTAGCCATTGATATGACTCCTCTCTCATGTTTTAAATTGTTAGTAAATCCATTACCACTAAATTCACCTTTTATAGAGTGACCTGGCCCACCCATTCCTGTACCATTTGGGCATCCACCTTGTATCATAAATCCTGGTATTACCCTATGAAAGATTATACCATTATAATATCCTTCATTTACTAACGATACAAAGTTTTTAACTGTGTTTGGTGCTATATTTGGATATAACTCAATTTTAATTTCTTTTCCATTTTCCATTTCTATAGTTACTATAGGATTTTTATTTTCCATAATTCATTACCTTCCTTTTCATTAGTTAAATTATACAATTACATTTATTATTTTATACTCTAAATTAAAGTCTATCAAGTATATTTTTTCCTATTTCATATCCTTCTTGGTAAATAGCTTTGCAAAACTCATCATCAAAATTAAGAGTGTCTTTAGGTGCAAATTGAGTATTTGGTCTAACTACTATTATTCTGTCTTCATCATATATTTTTTTAATATCTTCTGGTAACTCATAATTATATTTTGTTGATATTAAAATAATCTTATCCACATTATCCCCAATTAAAGGTTCAATTAATGCACTCCTAATTAGACCTCCATCTAATTTAAAACCATCATAGAGTCCTTCTTGAACATCTTTTACAAATTGTTCTTTAAATCCAAGAGTAGCCTTTGGATTCGATGGTAACAATCCACTGTATGAAATGCTGATAATTGCTTCATTACGAGTCATTTTTGATACATTAACAATCTTTTCTGATACTACCTTATTATTGACTTCTACATAATTAACATAAAAGTTCATTTCTTCTATTTTGCTATCATCCAGTTCCCTTAAATTGTCTATAGCAGGAGAGTTATCCACAGTATTATTTACTATTTTTACATTTCCATTCTGGATATCTTTTATATTTGTCCACATTTTTTCCAACTTATCAACATTACCTGTGTACAAATAATATCCATTTATTGCTCCTATTGATGTCCCTGAAATTGAATAAAATTTATTTATTCCTCCATCATACAATGCCTTTACTACTCCAGCCTGGTAAGCTCCTTTTGCGCCTCCACCCTCTAAGCATAATCCTAATTTCATAGTCTCATCTCCAAATTGTTTATCTTATATTTATATTTCAAAAAACTTACTAAATGTTTTATATATACTATAATGGTCCTCAACATTGCCTAATTCTCTTATAGAGTGCATTGCTAAAATTGGACTTCCCACATCCACAGATGGTATATCTATATGAGTAGAAGATATTGGCCCTATAGTACTTCCACCTCTTTCATCTGACCTATTGACAAATTCTTGATACTCAACATTAGCTTCTCTACATATATTTTTATAAACAGCTATAGAATATCCATCACTTGTATATGCCTGACTAGCATTTATCTTTATAACTGGACCTTTTCCCATAACTGGTTTATTAGTTGGGTCATGTTTTTCTGGAGTGTTTGGATGTATAGCATGAGCCAAATCTGATGATATCATAAAAGATGAATAAATAGACTCAAAAAACTCTTCTCTATCTTTACCTATTGATAAACAGATTCTCTCTAATATATTTAATAGCATGTTTGAATCTGCACCTTGTTTAGTAGAACTACCAACTTCTTCATTATCAAATACAGCCATTACATTTACGCCATTTTTACCTTTAGTATCAACAAGAGCATTTAAACTAGCATGTACCATTGCAAGATTGTCTTGTCTTCCAATAGATATAAATTCATCATTAGCCCCTATTAAGCTTCCTTTTTCAAATTCATATAAAAATAAATCAAAATCTATAACATCTTCCATGTTTACATCCAAATTAGATGCTATTTGTTTTAAAAGAAAGTTGTCTTTTTCTAATGTATCATTTAACAGACCAACCAAAGGTAACATATCTTTTTGTTTGTTATATGAATGACCATCATTTATACTTCTATTTAAATGTATAGCTAGATTTGGTATTATACAAATTGGCTTTTTAAAGTCTATAAGTCTTTCACTTGGTTTTAATATATTATCACTCTTTAAAACTACCCTACCAGCTATCCCGAGAGGTCTATCTAGCCATGTACTCAATATTGCCCCTCCATAACACTCTGTATTCAACTTTAAATAAGATTTTTCAGCTTCTATTTCTGCATTTGGTTTAATACTAAATGTAGGAGAATCTGAATGAGAACCTATTATCCTAAATCCATCTTTCTCTATGTCTTCTGAATTAACTACAAAAGCCACTATAGCAGATAAATTTTTAGTAACATAGTATTTTCCACCTACTTTTAGGTTCCACTTATGATTCAAAGTTAGTTCTTGAAATCCATTTTTATCTAGAATTTCTTTAGCACTATCAACTGCATGAAAAGATGATGGACTATCATATATAAAGTCTATTAAGTCTTTAGCAAAATTTATACTATCCATTCTTTGCTAACCTCCTTTATAAAATATTTAGTGTTGTATACTCTTTATTTATTTTTTTAATTCCCTGCTTGTCAAAAGCTATAGTAACATCTGTTCCAATTATGGATACTACTGTACCAACCCCAAATTTAGGATGATGTACTTTAGAACCAAGTTGTATATCATCTGGATTAGTTTCTTTATTAGAATCCTTTATCGTTGCATTAACTTTATCTGCCACTTTAGATTTACTTATAGTATTCATATATTTTTTAGTATATTTATCTAACATATTATAACTTGCTTTAGAGTAACTCAGCTCTTTTTTTACTTTGTACAGTCTTTCTATACATTCTTCTGGTAATTCCTCCATAAATCTTGAAGCTATTGCAACATTTGTTTTACCATATAATGTTCTCTTCTCTGTCAATGACATATATAACTCTTCTTTAGCCCTAGTTATACCAACATAACAAAGTCTTCTCTCTTCTTCTATCTGTGAATCACTCAGAGATTTTATGGCTCTTGATATAGGGAATAATCCTTCTTCCATGCCTATTAAGAATACTACAGGGAATTCCAGTCCTTTAGATGTATGAATTGTCATAAGAGAAACTCTATCATTGTCTTCTTCATCATTTGATTCAGACGTAAGTGCTATACTAGTTAAAAATGTCTCTAAGTCTTTATTTTCATAATTCTCATCGTTACTACTTTCAAACTCCAAAGCTATAGATATAAATTCTCTTAAGTTATCAATTCTATCTTGAGCTTCCTCACCTTTACCAGTTAAATCTTTTTCATTTTTATTTCTTACCTCTACAAGCTCGTCCATATATCCTGTAGTATCCAAGACTTTTTCTATAAGTTTACTAACAGGATATACTTCTTTTATAGTTCTAAGTGTCCCTATAATATCAACAAATCCACTTATACTTGCTCTTGCTTTAGTAGATATATCTGAATTTGTCTCTATATCAATTAGTACTGAATATATACTCTCCTGCTTTAAATTAGCTCTATCTTCAATTTTTTCTATCGTTCTAAGCCCTATACCTCTTCTAGGAACGTTTATAATTCTTTTTATAGATATATCATCTTGCGGGTTTTGAATAACTCTTAAATACGCCAATAAATCCTTTATTTCTTTTCTCTCATAAAATTTTGTACCACCATATATATTGTATGGTATTTGACTTCTATTTAAAGCATCCTCTACAGGTCTAGCTTGTGCATTTGCTCTATAAAGTACTGCGAAGTCTTTATAAGGTCTCTTCTCTTTTCTAGCTATTTGTGCAATTGAATCAGAAATAAAATCAGCTTCTTCTATTTCACTACCAGTTAATTGTATCTTTATAAGCTCTCCTTCTTTTTTTTCACTCCAAAGTTTTTTCCTTTTTCTTTCTATATTATTAGATATAACTTTATTAGCTGCATCTAATATCACTTGTGTAGACCTATAATTTTGTTCCAATTTTACAACATGCACATTATCGTAATCTTTCTCAAATTCAAGTATATTTCTTATGTCTGCACCTCTCCATCCATAAATACTTTGGTCATCATCTCCAACAACGCAAATATTTTGATGTTCTCTTGCTAATAATTTTATCAGCTCATACTGAGCTTTACTTGTATCTTGATACTCATCTACCATTATGTATCTAAATCTACTTCTATAATATGCAAGCACTTCTTCATTAGCCTTAAAAAGCTCTACAGTTTTAAGTATTAAATCATCAAAATCAAGTGCACTATTTCTTTTTAAACGGTCTTGATATAATGCATAAATGTCTGCAATCTTACTCATTCTATTATCTGCCATGTTGATATCTTTAAACTGTTTTGGAGTATAAAGCTTGTCTTTTGCTCCTGAAATGGCACTTATAACTGCTTTTGGCTCAAACACCTTATCACTTAAATTTAGTTCTTTAAGACAGTCTTTAACCAATGTAACTTGGTCCGCAGCATCATAAATTACAAAACTCCTGTTGTAACCAATCTTATTTATGTCTTTTCTTAGTATACGAACACAACAAGAATGGAATGTACTTATCCACATTTCCTTAGTTTCAGAGCCTATATTTTGTTCAACTCTCTCTCTCATTTCATTTGCAGCTTTGTTTGTAAATGTTATAGCTAATATATTTGGTGGTTGTACACCTTTATCTTCTATAAGATATGCCATTCTTGTTGTTAATACCTTAGTTTTACCTGAACCAGCTCCAGCCAGTATAAGTACTGGACCCTCAGTCTTTTCTACTGCTTCTCTTTGAGCAGGATTTAATGTATCTAAATTCATATTTCTCCTCCTGTTAACAGCCATAAATATATTTTAATCTAAAATATGAATTACTTCAAATTATAATTATGTATTATACTAATAGATTATTTCCAATATATTACAATTAAATAACACTTTTCCATATAATTTATTTTACTACTTAATAAAAAAAATAACCTTATGATTTGGGGAATCATAAGGCACCTTTAAGGGGTCTAGGTTAAGGGTTATTATATATAAATCTATTTTTTTAAAATAGGTTTAGGGCTTAATTATTTGTTTGTATTAAGTTCTCTTTCTTTCCAGTACTTATACAAATCTTCTTCTTTCTTAAATAAAGGTAGATTCATATTTTTATGTACTTTTACTAACCATGGGGATTCTAAACCAGCCTGTATAATGTTATTTTCATTTACAAATACATCTTCTGCTTTTCCTTCATCAATTAAAATCCCTTTATCCAGTACATATATGTAATCACATATTTCATACATTAGATTCATATCATGACTGGATATTACTATTTTTATATTATTTTTATTCAATCCCTTTATTATATCTACAATAGACCTAGTACTTACTGGGTCTAAACCAGCTGTAGGCTCATCAAGCAATATAATTTCATTTTCCATTGCTATAACTGATGCTATTGCTACCCTTTTTTTCTGACCATAACTTAAAAAATGTACTGGTCTATCTATAAAATCTATTCCATTAACAGCTACTAGAGCTTTGTTTATTCTCTCTTTGATTGTTTTTTCATCTATACCAATATTTCTCATTGCAAATGCTATATCATCGTATACTTTCGAGTAAAAAATTTGTTTCTCTGGGTCTTGAAAGACAATACCTACATTTTTTCTAAGATTATACAAACTTTTTTTATCATATTTTAATTTTTCTTCTTTAAAAAGAATTTCTCCAGATGTAGGTTTTAATATACCCATTAAATTCATAAATAATGTTGATTTTCCTGAACCATTTGAACCTATTATACCTATAACATTTCCCTTGGAGAAATCCATATTAATGTTTAATAATGCATTAGCATTCTTTTCATATTGATAAGTTAAATTATTTATTTTAAACATCATTATCCCCTACTATGTGAAATTTACCATCATACAATTTTATGTCTAATGATATGCACATATCATCATACCTTGTCATAAGTCTTTTGTACAGCATACTTCCAAGAATTCCTAAGGATTTATATGAAGTTTTTAAATTTATGTACCCAAATCTTAGTTCTTGTGATTTATATATTTCTGAGAATTCTTCTAAAAATATGAATATAAACCTATATATTAACATTGATAATTCAACAAAAGTATCAGGCAAATGCATTTTTTTAAAGAAGAATATTAATTGATTAAAAGGTGTTGTAAGTATACAAAAATACACACAAGTCAAACAAGACATAGCTCTAAATAACACGTGAATAGACATGTCAATAGATGCTTTTGATATTCCTACATTGAAACTAAAAATTTTAAAACTGTATAATAAGTCTGCCTTATTAAAAGATATATTTACAAGAGTTATTCCGATACTAAGAAATAAAAAGTACATTGGTATTCTGAGTAATTTTAAATAATTCTTTAAATCTATTCCAGCCACACAAACAACAAGAATACTCATTAAAATCATAATTCCACTTAAAACAAATATATTTTTTATTACCATAGAAGCAATCAGAAAGATTACTCCTATGGCTACTTTTTTATTTGGATTTACTTTACTTAATCTATTTGTATATGCATATTTATCAATTATAAGCATAATTAGCTTCTCTTTCCTTTTTGAACACCTAATATGTACCCTATTACACCAGCACCTAATGCTGCTTGTGCAGAGAATAATAAACTTTCTATTTCTCCACTTGGTGGCTCATATGGGCTACTAAACCATGGTTCATAATCTGGATTTATTTTAGTAATTTCACTTTCAGCTTCACCATCTGCTCCTCCATATTCAGCACCTGAGTTAACAAGTAATGGGAATATAATAAGAGCCACTACTAATAAAAGTAGTAATATATTAGTTTTCGTTTTTGTTTTAGCACTCATTAGCTTTAACTCCTTTATCATTATTTTCTAGTATGCTTTTTTCTCCATTTTCTGTAACTAAGTTATATACAATTACAGTAAGTATACCTTCTGCTATTGCTATTGGTATTTGAGTCATAAAGAAAATTCCTAAAAACTTAATTGCTGAAGCCATCACTCCACCTGATGGGTCTGGAAAAGCCAGTGCTAACTGTATCGAAGTTATCGTATATGTAGCCAAATCTCCTATTGCTGCTGCAAGAAATACTGGTATTGCATTATTTCCGTCTTTTTTCTTTAATGCTTTAAATATTAAGAATGATATAATTGGTCCTATAATAGCCATTGAAAAAGCATTAGCTCCTAAAGTAGTTATTCCTCCATGCGCTAATAGTAATGCTTGGAATATTAAAACTATAGTTCCAAGAACAAACATTACACTTGGTCCAAACATTATTGCTCCAAGACCTACACCAGTAGGATGTGAACAACTTCCTGTTACTGAAGGTATTTTTAGTGCTGACAACACAAATACAAATGCTCCACATAGTGCTAATAATACTTTCTTTTTAGGGTCTTGCTTTACTATTTTTCCTATCGATTTTAGTCCTCCTAAGAAAAATGGTATAAATATAACTCCCCATGCTATAGACCATTTTACTGGTAAGTACCCTTCCATTATGTGCATTGCATTTGATGTAACTGGAGTTAAAATGATTAACATAAGTGCAGCTATAACCCCTAATTTGATATTTTGTTTCATTTTACTATCCCCTCTCTCCCTTTTCTAATAATTAAAATATAAATAATATATGTCTGATTTATTTTAAAAATAAAAAAGCCTAACTCGATGGTTAGGCTTCTAATTTTTGACAATCCAAATACAAACACATAAAATAAACATATCTGTATAATTATTATAAGAAACTTTCTCCATCCCCGAAGAAATTACTTTAATATTTTAGGCAGGTCTCCTGACTTAGCTTCTTCCTACTCCTCTTCCTTCCCATGAAATATAAAAATATATCATCATAGTGGCTAACAAAAGTTTCGTCTGCATCACAGTAGCGGGGGCTGTAAAGGAATTTAACCTTTTTCCCTATTAATCTTGCTTGAAGAACCTATAATATTATATATTTAATTTTTAAATTATTCTTAAATCATTTTCTATATAAATCATTGTATACCTTTTCTGTGAAAATTTCTACATTTTTTACAGATTTTATTTGTTTTTATATTTTTATGTATATAAATTATTTTTTACAACTTTAATTAATTTCTAATTATCTTCTTCAAATACATTGAAACCACATCAGAAAATCTAGTTATATCTTTTGAATATATAAAATCATTTCCATATATTAATCTTTCAGCCTCAAGCTCTGATTCTTTCCCTGTAAACACTCCTAATACTAATATATTTTGTTTTCTAGCCTTTCTTACTTCATTTGCTGTATCTCTCAAACCAATTATACCTCTATAAGCTTTTTCTCCTCTTAAGGTTCTCTCACTATTTTTTCCTATCTTTACATCATTTGGTCTTCCATCACTAAGAACTATCAAAATTTTATTTTCTTCATCTCTATTTATTAGACCACTACATATGGATTTTATAGCTAAACCATCTCTATTATTACCTGCACAAAAGTATTCAAAGATATTTTCACTATTTTTTAAACCATCATCATAATCTTTAAATCTTTTTAATATTGTATAGTCTAAAAAACTAGAGAATCCCATAACTCTATTTGGTATACCAACTTCTGTTAGAGCATTTGCAATTATATAAGCCTGAATTGCTACATTTCCTTGATTTCTACTTTGAGAACCACTTGCATCCAATAATATATCAATAACATATTTCCCTTTTTCATTTTCTATATCTTTATAAAATATTTTATTATTATTACTTCTACCCACTCTCCAAGCTCTATTTGCTAATATAGTGCCACAATCAGAGTACACTCTAGTTTTAGTATTTTCTTCTATTAAAATTCTAGCTAAACTTTCTTTTAATCTTTTTATCTGCTGTCTATACATTCTAGCATGTTCTCTAAATTTTCCTAAATTATTTTCTTTTTGTCTTGTTACATATTTTAGTTGGAATACATTATTACACTCACTTCTAAGAACTCCATCCGTAAAGTGGATTCTACACCCTTCATGAACATTTCTACAGTTTTGTGTTTCAATCTTCTTAATTTCACCTTTACTCAAATAAGTTTTTCCATAATAATGTTCTATCTTTGAATATATTTTATTTGCAGTCTCTTCATCAACATATATAACTCTATCTGCTGAATTACTAGATTGAGAATCTTCAAAATCTCCCACTCCTTCTACAAGCATAGATGAAGATATAGAATCTATATCACTTTCAATAATATTTTCTTCTTCTTCACTATAAAGTTCTTCATACATAAAGTCAGCAAATGTATCAAAGTTTACTTCAACATCTTTTACATTATTTTCATCATATGTAGAACTACTTTCTTCTCCATTTAATATATATTCAAAATAAGTTAAATATATAACATCTAATGCTTTTAAAATCTCCATAATATCTTGATTTGTATCTACATTCCTTATGTCATTAACTATTCTTTTAGTCAAACTGTCTAATGCTGGATGCTTGTCCATATTATAAAGCACAAATGCATATTTAATTTTATCCATAATATTGTCGTTGTGTATTTTGGTAAAACGTGAAACAATATCTTTATAAGCATTTCTTCTTATATCTTCTATTCCTGGCCTATCTTTAATGGCTTTTTCTTCAACTATTGTATTTAATATAACTTGAATTAGACCCAATATAATATCTTTGTCATATCCTTTTCTAATTCTATTTGTAAGATATTTTTTAACTATATCCCAATCTACATACTTTCTTCTAGCTCCTGCAATTATTGCAAAATATAGACCTATTTCTTTTGATGAGTAATCTTTTTCTGATATGTCTATATTCTCATTGTAATCACCAGCTATTGTCCAAGATAAGTTATTAGCTCTATTTTCAAATTCATAATCATCATATATCCATTTCATAATCTCACCTATATTAAATATGACTTATTGGAAATACATCTGTACTCTCCCATTTATTAGGTATTCTAGTTTTAATTACATCTCCAACCATTTCTTTTTCATATATATCGAAAGTCTTTCCTGTAATCCCCATATTAATTGCAAGAGTTGGTTTCAAGCCTCTTCTTATAGCCTTAAGAGATGCCATAAGACCACGTAAGTCAATAGCTTTACTAGATATTTCACCATTTTGAGACTTCAATTGTAAATCTAAAAATATTCCTGCGAAATGCATTAATTTTTCTTCATTAGCATCTGAAAATTCATTTTTTAAAATCATCATTAATTTGTCTTCTTCTATAGGAGGAATATCTATTACCATAAATCTAGATACTAGTGCTTCATTAAGTTCTTTTGTTCCTGCATATTCATAATTCATAGTTCCAATAAATCTTGTTGCTGGATGTAGGTTGACTCTTTCATATCCAGGAACATCAATCAATCTTCTATAATCTAAAGCTGAATGTACCACAACTATAGCATCATTCTTTGCCATGTTAATCTCATCAAATACACCAAAGCCCCCATTGATGGCACATTCATAGACTGAACCCCTTCTAAGTTTAACTTCATTATCTATAAAAGTATCTGTACCTATAAGTGTAGAACTGTCTGTATTTATATGAAATGATGTATTCCATTGGGGTCTATTAAATATCTCACCCAAATTATCAGCAAGTAAGTTTTTTCCTGTTGCCTTTGGTCCTGATAATAATATATTTTCTTCTTCTAAAATAGCTGCTATACACATAGACAAAATATCTCTTCCATAAAAATAAGTTTTAGACTTCGTTACCCTGTATTCTAAATCTTTCTCTAGAGCATAATAACGTCTAAAATACAGTACATCTTCAATAAGTTTCTCATCTACCCCTTGTACCCTTAGATTATCTATTATATCCATATTCTTACCCCTTTTATATAAATAGTATTTGTTTCATTTCTTAACACCATTTTAGCATAAAAGGATATAAGCTAAAATCGATTTTATAAATTAATGATGCCTCTTTCTCTATTTTAAAGAAAAAATCACCTGTATATATATCTTATAGATTTTTTTGTGAAAATAATTAAAAATTATCAGGTTACAGCTTATTTCAATAGTCATATACTGAGCTTTATAGATATATCTTATGATGGACAACCATACTGTATCTGTGAAAAATACACAATATATTGACCAATATATCAATTATTGTATTATTCTCTCTTTTATATTTATTATCTTGACAATACTTATTTATAAGCCTATACTGTACTTAACCAACAAGTACAGTAAGTACAGTATAGGAGGATTAAATGGAAATAATCATTAGCAACAGTAGTGATAAACCTATATATGAACAAATATGTTTACAGATTAAAAATCTTATAATGAATGGAACGTTATCTGCTGGTGAGATGCTCCCATCTATGAGAAGTCTAGCAAAAGATTTACATATAAGTGTAATTACTGTTCAACGGGCATATGAGGATTTAACTCGTGATGGATTTATTGAAACTGTATCTGGTAAAGGTAGTTTTGTTTCTAGTCAAAATAAAGAGTTCATTCAAGAAGAACAGTTACGAATAGCAGAAGAATTATTACAAAAAGTTTCAGAAATTGGTCGTACACATGGTATATCTTATGAGCAAATGACAAATATTCTAAAATTATTCTATGAAGATTAAGGAGATGTAAAACTATGGAAAATAATAATGTTTTAGTTCAAAACTTATATAAAGATTTTGATGATTTTTCATTAAAAGATATTTCGTTTCGGGTTCCAAAAGGTAGAATTGTTGGTTTTATTGGTGAGAATGGAGCTGGAAAAAGTACAACAATCAACTTGATATTAAATGAATTTGAAAAAGACGCTGGAAAAATTGAAATATTTGGAGTAGACAATACAACATATTCAATTAAAAATGATATCGGTATTGTCTTTGATGAGTGTAATTTTCATGAGATTTTTACTGCAAAACATATTGGAAAAATCCTCTCTGGCATATATACATCATGGGATGATACGCTTTATAAACATTATCTAGAAAAATTCAATCTCCCATTTAAAAAACCTATTGGCTCATTTTCTAAAGGAATGAAAATGAAACTATCTATTATATGTGCTATAGCTCATAAACCAAAGCTTCTAATTCTAGATGAAGCAACAACTGGGCTTGACCCTGTTAGCCGAGATGAAATCTTGGATTTATTTTTAGAGTTCATCCAAGATGAGGAACACTCCATTTTCTTTTCATCTCATATCACATCAGATATAGAAAAAATTGCAGATTATGTAGTATTAATTCATAAAGGAAAAATTGTTTTTGAAGAACAAAAAGATAACTTAATCTACAATTATGGAATTATTAGATGTGGAAAGGAAAAATTTAAAACCATATCACAAGATGATTATCTTATTTGCAGACAAACAAATGTAAGTATAGAATGTTTAGTTGATAATAAAGAAATTACAAGAAGAAAATATAAGGATGTAATTGTTGATAGTGCAACATTGGAAGATATTATGCTTTTCTATATCAAAGGAGGAATATTATGCGAGGATTAATCTACAAAGACTTCTATCTCTTTTTAAAAAGTATTGATAAGAAACTTATTATAATTTCAATAGCGGCTATTATCCTTCTCATTATGAATATGGGAATATATGCTGGGCTAATGACTTCAATTATGTTTTCTATTACAATAGGTATGCAAAATATTATAAGTTTTGCAAGTGATGAAAATGTAAACTGGAAAAGATACCAATTAGCTATGCCTGTTAGTGGATATTCTGTAGTTGCAAGCAAGTATATTTCTGTTATATGCACATTGGTTTTCAGTTTATCTGGAAGCATTATATTTAGTTTAATGAGCAGCATTTTCTATAGTAATTTTGAAATCAGTCTCTTGGGCTTATCTATCATTGCTTCAATTATTTTGCCACTTACTTGCACTGCTATTTGCTTACCTCTTACATATTGGTTTGGCTTCCGTTCAGCACAGACACTAGGATTACTTTTCGTCGTTCCTATTTTCTATTTCATCAAATATTTTGAGGATGGACCTGGATTTTCCGCTATTCCAACTTCAACACAATCCTATTTGTTAGTAACTTGCATCACAGTTATAACCTTATTCATTGTTTCTTTTGCAATAAGTGTACTTGGATATTCAAGAAAAAATAGCCATATATAAAAATAAAACTGATAATTAATTATATATTAATTACTACTTAATATGCTATTTCATTATTAAATTCAACATATTCACTACCTATTTGGCATTAAAAATCCCCGTTTCCACACTAGGCTAAAAACGGGGATTTTGATTATTAGAAATTAACTCAAGCATTTAAATCTTACAGTAAGTATAGAAAATAATGAGAAAATCTACTATTTTTTTATAATCTTATCTTGTGATGTTTTTTATGTATATGTGACTTAATAGCAAACCCAATGATAATTATAGATATTGGTATAATTAGAACTAGGAATTTATAATCATTATAATGCGACATTATTTTTACCCAACTCTCTGAGAAAATATACCCAATACTAATTAAGGAAGTATTCCATATGGTAATTCCCACAAGAGATGATATTACAAAAGTTATAATATTTTGACCTGCTATACCTGCTATAAAAGATATGTATGTTCTACATAATGGAATTAATCTACATACACAAACAGAAATAGAAGAATATTTATTAAAATAGTCCTGAGATGCAAATATTCCTTTCCTTGCCTTTGGACATATCTCTACTATTTTATTTATGATAGATTTACCACCCCAATTTCCTACTGTGTAACAAAATATTGAACCAAGTATACCTGCAATTATACTTAAAATTAGAATTGTCAAAAATCCAAAATGATTTCTTGCAGCAATTGCTCCACATAATGGTAAAACAACTTCACTAGGTAATGGAAAACAAGCATACTCAATCATAATTAATACAAATACAGAGATTAATCCATATTGTAAAATAAAACTATTGATTACAGACACTTACTTATCTATCTCCTTTCTTATTTAAAAGTACATATCTATAAGAGTTACACCCTATATTTAAAGAATCAATCTCTTTAAACTATTATATGTATTTATACAAAGTATTTATAACACACTTTAAAAATAGTACTTTAAAAATAAGAAACTTAATAAACAAAAAAAATTACGTGGCTACGTCCTACTCTCCCAGGCAGTTTCCCACCAAGTACCATCAGCGCTAGAGAGCTTAACTTCTGTGTTCGGAATGGGAACAGGTGTATCCTCTCTGCTATTGTAACCACATAATCTCTATGCTTAATATATCTATTAAGTTGTTAGAATCTAGTAATACTAGTTTCTTTAGAGTTAGCACTCTAAAAACTACACATATATTTTACTGAATGAACATCAAATAATTTGGTCAAGTCCTCGACCTATTAGTATCGATAAGCTAAATACATTGCTGCACTTACACCTTCGACCTATCAACCAGATAGTCTTTCTGGGGTCTTACCCTTGCGGTGGGAAATCTTATCTTGAAGTTGGCTTCGCGCTTAGATGCTTTCAGCGCTTATCCATTCCGTACATAGCTACCCAGCCATGCCTTGGCAGAACAACTGGTACACCAGAGGTACGTCCATCCCGGTCCTCTCGTACTAAGGACAGGTCTTCTCAAATTTC
>NZ_AVHW01000025.1 GCF_000449425.2 Clostridioides difficile CD160 | reverse complement strand
CCCACTGCTGCCTCCCGTAGGAGTTTGGACCGTGTCTCAGTTCCAATGTGGCCGATCACCCTCTCAGGTCGGCTACTGATCGTCGCCTTGGTAAGCCGTTACCTTACCAACTAGCTAATCAGACGCGGGTCCATCCTGTACTGGCTCACCTTTGATATTTAGAGATGCCTCCAAATATTTATCCCGTATTAGCATACCTTTCGTATGTTATCCGTGTGTACAGGGTAGGTTACCCACGCGTTACTCACCCGTCCGCCGCTCTTTACCGAAGTAAATCGCTCAACTTGCATGTGTTAGGCACGCCGCCAGCGTTCATCCTGAGCCAGGATCAAACTCTCAAATAAAAGTTTATCAGGCTCAGATACTATTGTTATCAAAATATCTGGCTTTATGGTTTGTTTCTTGTTTTATAAATTAACCTACTGTTTAATTTTCAAAGTTCATTTTTCATGTTTGCCCTTTTCTTAAGGACAAGTAATACTATATCATCTTAAAAATAATCCGTCAACACTTTTTCAAATTATTTTTTTAAAATATTTACTTTTTTATATTATCCAGTTTACTGAATAGTAGTTATATCATATGATTAGAAACTTTTTATATATATTTTTTTTTATAAAATTATAATTACTAATCTACACATTTATAATTCTTATTTCTTTATATAAGCTTAGTAACACACATGAATCACCTATACAAGTTAAAAAATATACTACATAAGAACATTAAATCAAAATAATAGGTATAGATTTATATACAAATAAAAAGTATCAATAGGTTCAAAATAAACTTATTGATACTTTTCTTTATAATTATATACTTCACTATTATATCACTATATGTTTTTTAATAATAGTATATATCTATACTTTATCTCATAGCCCTCATAGCATTTAATACTGCTATAAGCGCTACTCCTACATCAGCAAATATAGCTTCCCACATAGTAGCTATACCTCCAGCTCCTAATATCATAACTATAATTTTTACTCCTAAAGCAAATATTATATTTTGCCATACTATTTTATTAGTCTTGTTTGCTATCTCAATCGCTTTAGATATTTTACTAGGTTCATCTGTCATAAGCACTACATCTGCTGCTTCAATGGCTGCATCTGAACCTAAACCTCCCATTGCTATACCAACATCAGCACGAGCTAGTACTGGAGCATCATTTATTCCATCACCTACAAAAGCTATTTTTTCTTTTTCAGTTCTTCCTTCATATAAAGATTCTAATCTATCAACTTTTTCATTAGGAAGTAAATTTGAATAAACTGTATCTAATTCTAATTCTTTAGCAATATTTTTTGCTACTTTCTCATTATCTCCAGTTAACATTACAACTTCTTTTATTCCTATTGATTTTAAACTTCTTATAGCATTTTTACTATCTTCTTTTACTTCGTCAGATATAACTATATAACCTCTGTACACTTTATCAACAGCAATATAGACTACTGTGCCTACTTCTTTAGCTGGTGAATAGAATATATTTTCCTTCTTCATAAGTTTCTCATTACCTGCTAGTATAAGTTTTTCATTATATTTTACTCTGATTCCATAAGCTGCTATTTCCTCATAGCTATCTATTGTATCTAAATCAATTTTTTTATTATAGTAACTTAATATAGATTTAGCTATTGGATGGTTTGAGTTTACTTCTGCAATAGCTGCAAATTCTAGTAACTCTTCTTCTGATATACCTTCAGGATTTAACTTAGTTACATTAAATACACCTTTAGTAAGTGTTCCTGTTTTATCAAACACTACTGTATCTACACTTCTTAAAGCTTCTAAATAATTACTTCCCTTAATAAGGATACCATTTTTAGATGCAAATCCAATTCCACTAAAGAAACTAAGTGGTATTGATAAAACTAGCGCACAAGGGCAAGAAACAACCAAGAATATCAATCCTCTATACAACCAATCACTAAATACTTCACCTGAGATTACAAGGGGTGGAACAAATGCTATCAATAAAGCAGCTATAACTACTATTGGAGTATAATATCTTGAAAATTTAGATATGAAGTTTTCTGTTTTTGATTTTTTAATACTAGAGTTTTCAACAAGGTCAAGGATTTTTGAAACTGTTGATTCTCCAAAACTCTTTGTAACTTCAATACTCAACAAAGCATTCTTATTTATAACACCAGATAAAATTTCATCCCCTTTTTCAACTTCTCTCAATACTGATTCACCTGTAAGTGCAGAGGTATCTAGCATAGAAATACCATCTACTACAACACCATCTAGTGGCACTTTTTCACCAGGTTTTACTACTATTATATCACCCACATTTACTTCTTCTGGTGACACTACCTTAACTTCAGAATTAACTTTCAGATTTGCATAATCTGGTCTTATTTGCATAAGTGAAGTTATAGACTTTCTAGACTTACCAACTGCAACACCTTGTAAATACTCTCCTATTTTATAGAATAGCATAACCCCTACTGCTTCTGATAGTTCTCCTATTGCTAACGCTCCAACTGTTGCTAGAGCCATCAAAAAGTTCTCATCAAATACTCTTCCCTTTGATATATTTCTTATTGCTCTTAAAAGTACATCGCCACCTACTATTACATAAGCAACTATAAATACTATATTACTAAACTGACTTTCATAACCTGTAGCTGTTTGATATATACCAAAGATATATACGAGAGCTCCAATTATAAGTGGAATTAATTCCTTCTTATTTGTATCATTTACAATTCCTGCTTTTTCAGTAGTTCTAGATTTTACTTTGTTAGCAGACTCTACTTGTATATCAAGCCCTGGCTCTGTAGAATCTATTATTTCCTTTATTTTGCTTATAACATTATCCTCTTCAAAATCATTAAGTATATTTACTGTAAGTTTTTTATTTACAAAGTTTAAGTTAGAAGATTCAATTTCTTTTAATTTAGAAACTTTATTGTTAATCTCTTCTGCACAATGCGCACAGTTTAAGCCTCCTAATATAAGTTCTTTTTTAATTGATGTCTTATTAGATGAATTTCCTTTAGAACTTATTTGTATATCAAGACCTGGTTCTGTTGAATCTATTATATCTATTATCTTTTCTATAGTAGTATCTTCATTAAAACTATCTTCTATATTTACTGTAAGTTTTTTATTTATAAAATTTAGGTTGGAAGACTTAACTTCTTGTAGCTTAGAAACTTTATTATTAATCTCTTCTGCACAGTGTGCACAATTTAAGCCTCCTAATATAAATTCTTTTTTAATTATATTGTTTGCTTCCATATATGTTCACTCCTCTCATTTATCATTTATAAGTCTCTCTAATATGGTTTAATCCACAATCAAATATTTGGCTTATATGACTATCATCTAGTGAGTAATACACTGTTTTTCCTTCTCTTCTAAACTTTACTAACCTAGCCTGCTTTAATACTCTAAGTTGATGAGATATTGCAGAATGAGTCATATTTAATAAACTCGCTATATCACATACACACATTTCATTTGCAAATAATGCATATAATATCTTTACCCTAGTAGTATCTCCAAACACTTTAAATAACTCTGCTAAATCATATAGCATTTCTTCATCTGGCATAGTTGATTTAGCTTCTATTACTATTTCTTCGTGTATTATATTACAATTACAATCATTTATCTCTTCTCTCATTTTTAATCCTCCGTCATTTTAATATATGAATAACTGTTCATATGTTCATTATATGCTATCATTTCTGAATTTGCAACAATAATTTTTATTTATTTAATAATAATTAGAATGAACATATTATCACCTTTTTTAATATATATATTATTAGAATAAGTTTTTGTAAACTTTTTTATAGTTTTCTAGGAGGTGCAAGTTTAATATGAGTAACAAGAAAAAAAAGGATTTAGACACTAGTTACATGCCTTACTTAGACCCAGCTAACTATGCAGATTATATTACTAACGAAGAAATTCCCCAAGATGAATTGAGAAATGACCCACAAATTTCTAATGGTTATACAAAACTACCTAATAATCAGAATGTAAATAATATTTATTCTAACAGCGCAAATAATTATCCTAAAAGCAGTAATTCTCCAAACAACTTGCCTAACACAAATAATACATCCGGAAATATGAATTACAACACATCTGCTACAAATAATATGCCTAATAACATGAACTATAATGCATCTAATAACATGGGTATGCCTAACAATATGTCTGGTAATATGAACAATAATAACATGGGTATGCCTAATAATATGTCTGGTAATATGAACAATAATAACATGGGTATGCCTAACAATATGTCTGGCAATATGAACAATAATAATATGGGTATGCCTAATAACATGTCTGGCAATATGAACAATAATAACATGGGTATGCCTAATAACATGAATAATAATATGGGTATGCCTAACAACATGTCTGGTAATATGAATAATAATATGTATGGTAATACTGGTATGCCTGGAAATATGAACAGTAATATGGGATATAATATGAACAATAACATGAATAATAATATGGGTATTCCTAACTTCTCATGTAATCAAAATATGCCTCCTAATGTACTTATGATGATACCAGGTGTCATATGTCATAATACAATGCAAGGTATGCCTGTAGTTATGCCTAGTACTATGCCTCCTAGTATATATCCTACTCCTTATGGTTCTAGTAATATGTCTATACAAGGAATGCCACAAAGTACTAATATTGAAGAATTTGATGAGGAAGAAATGTAAAATATTTTTATTTTTTAAGTAATTTCAAGTAAATTGTATAAGACATCAATAATTGGCAATAATAATAAATGTATTCCTCATAATATTCCCCCAATATTATTATAGGTATAGAGAGTTGACTGAATATATTTTTATTCGGTCAACAAATATTAACATAATCTAATAAAATAAATATAAAAAAATCAGATAAAATTTAGTTTTATCTGATTTTTTTAGTTAAAGTTAGATTATTGAAATCAAATCACTATTAATAAAATATCACTATATACTATTATTTGCCTTTGTGCTTATGAAAGTATCTCACAAAGCCTTCCATCGAATAATCAGTTACATCACTGATATCCTCATTAACTATACCAAAAAAACAAGCTGGCATTTTCTTCTTTTCTAGATTATCAATAATACATGAATCACACCCTTTATCATGATTTTTTGGATTCCTTGGGCATTTGTCAACTGGACAAGTACAAAAATGTTTCATAACATCTCCTCCTTTTTTAATATTTAAATACTTACTTTGTTATAATACCAGCATAATGTTGACATCTATATGTCATACATCCTATAATTATTTTGGGTGATTATATGAAATTAGCAAGAATGTTATCTATTGTTATGTTATTATTGCAACATAATAAAATAAGTGCATCTTCTTTAGCAGATATATTTGAGGTATCAAAACGAACAATATACCGAGATATTGAAGCAATTAATGCTGCTGGAATACCTATTGTGACCCACATGGGAGCTAAAGGAGGCATTGCTATTATGGAACAATACAAACTTGAAAAAGGTCTATTTACAGTTTCTGATATTACATCTTTACTGACTTGTCTTGACAATTATCCATTATCAAATGATGATATTATATATACCATTGCAAAGATAAAAGGTCTACTACCAAGTTCACAAATAAATGATATTAAAATGCAGACAAATAAAGTTTTTATAGACAATACACCTTGGCAAGGTATACAAGTCATACCTGCACATATCAAAGAATTAAAATATGCATTAGAGAAAAACCATTATGTAGAATTTCAATATACTGATAGCACAAATAAAAAAAGTAAAAGAATTGTAGAACCATACAGATTAGTTTTAAAACAGTCACTTTGGTATTTACAAGCTTTTTGTATCTCAAAAAATGAATTTAGAATATTTCGTTTGTCACGTATGGATTCTCTTACCATTCAAGAAAAATCTTTTGTTTCTAGAGAATTTAATTATGAAAAGTTAGATAGCCCAAAAGAAATTGAGCATAAATTTAAAGTTAAATTACTAGTTGATGAAACGCTTCTCGGCTGGATGGCCGATTTCTGTGGAGAAGAAAATATTACACCATGTGAAAATAATAAGTATATTGTAAATTTTCCATTTATCAATAATGATTATGGTTATGGTCTTATTCTACGTTTTGGAGATAGATGTGAATGTATTGAACCTGAGTCAATACGTAAAGAGTTGATTCATAGAGCACAGAATCTCTTAAAACAATATCTAAAATAAATACTTTATATATTCTCTATGTTTTATTTAAGTTTAAATCGATATCTTAACTTGTTAAGATAAAATATTGTACATTAGAATCTTATTAATTATATAAGTAATACCTCTATATAAATATATTCTTCTACCTTGAAAATACTAGCGATTTAAATATTTTTGTCCTTCTATTAACTTAATTAGTTCTATGTTATAATGACTCTAACAAGTGACTATTTTATTTAATAGGAGGTATTACTTTGAATAAGTTATGTATATTTTACTTTTCTGGAACTGGCATGACAGAATATATAATTAATAAACTAAAGCAAGAATTGGAAAGTCAACAATTTTGTGTCGAATGTACAAAAATTGAAAATATTAAAAAATCTAAAATTCATTTAACATCATATAATATGGTAGGAGTAGCTTACCCTGTACATTCCTTTAATGCACCTCAAATTGTATTAGACTTTGTAAAAATTTTGCCTAACACACATTCTATGGATACATTTATAATACATACGGCTGGTAAAGATAGTTATGTAAATTATGCTTCCTGAACCTCCCATGACTAAAGTCACAGGGTTCCTGTTTCATAGAATTTCGCATACTAAAATATGTCTTACCAATTCTCCACAGGCTATCCCCGTAGTTCCTACGGTTCTTACATACGTTATCTATTTTAAACTGTTATTAGTCTTAATCCTTCTTTTAGTATATTTATACTCGCATTTATGTCTCTATCGTGAGTTACATTACAACAAGGACAAATCCATTCTCTTATATTTAAACTCTTAACTTCCTCGTTTTTGTACCCACATTTATTGCATATTTGTGAACTTGCAAAGAATTTACCTACCTTTACAATTTGTCTACCATACCAATTAGCCTTATATTCTAATTGA
>NZ_AVHW01000024.1 GCF_000449425.2 Clostridioides difficile CD160 | reverse complement strand
TACACTTTCATGCAAGCACAGACTATATCTTATCCTTCGGCATTATCCGTTAAGGTCTACCCACTTCCACTACCAATAACTTGTAATGTACTTCCCTCAAGAGGAATAGTCGTTGAAGTTTCTCCTACTTAGGAGCTTACCTGCTGATTGCCCATTTTAAAGTACTTAGGGTTTAACCTTATACCATCTAACCAATTTTTTCTACTTTCGTAACTTTCACACTTAGGTTTATTTCATCCTTATGTTTTAGTTTGATTAGCTTTAGGGGTTTCCAGCAATTCAAGTAGTATTGGATAGGTTCTATCCTATCTCTACATATAAGTTTATCTATATGCTGACTATTTTAGCTACTAACTCATGACTAAAGTCACGAGTGTGCGTAACTATTTTTTAATCAAATTTATTAATCAAAAAATTAGATGCTAAAGGTTTCAAAGTATTTTATAATAAATTAGTTGCTATGCCATCAAATTTTATGGTCAAATACGATGACACAAAAACAAGAGAGCTTATTGATAAAGCAGATAAAGAAATAACTAATACTGTACATAATTTAATTAATCGAATTTCATACCTTCCAAATAGTAGCACTTTAGTAAAAACACTATCCTTTATTGGTAGGTCAGAATGGTATGGAACCCATATCTTAGGTAAATTTTTTTATGCAAAAAAAAATTGTATACACTGTTCTAAATGTGCCAACAATTGTCCTAAACACAATATAAATGTTACAAAATATAAGGTTAAATTTAATTGGAGTTGTTGCTTATGTATGAGGTGTATTTATAATTGTCCTGAAGATGCAATTGATATACATCAACCATTTAAATTTATCCATTTTGACAAATGGTATGATTCTAACCTATTCACAAAGAAATAGAGATACCTAATGTTTTACAAATCAACCCATATATCTAAATAAATACTAAAAATTAATATTGGTCGATAATATAAGGAGAATTATAATTTTTTTATTTTTATAATAAACTGTATAAAATTTTAATAATTGACCACAATAATAAATGTATTCCTCATAATATTCCCCCAATATTATAGAAATTAATTTAAGCGAGATTAAATTCAGTTAATCTCGCTTAAATAATGTCCAAAAACATTATTCCAAAAAATCATCAAAATCTATTGAACCTGATTCTGCAAAATCATATAACGCATTTTGTTCAAAGAAAAACTTTTCTTCAAACTTGATATATTTACTATAGTTAGATTGACTTATCTCATTAATATAATTGCAATCATTTTCATTATAAGTACCAATAAAAAGTTTATTTCCCATTAAGTAATATATAGCTTTCATATCATTATTTATTATATACACATTTTCTTTGACATGGTCATTATTAAAATTAAATCTAGTAAAAAATATACCTTCATTCATATAGCTTTTTAGTAAAAATGGATTCTCTTTATAAAATACTTTTGCAAATTCCTCAGACGAGTTTACACTATACACACTTACAAATTCATTTTTGGAAATCTCATCAAATACCTCAAAATCATACATAGATTCTTTATCTGTTACCAACAGAGAATTGATTTTAAAACCTGTTTCATTACATTTACTTATACAAAAAGCAATTTTACATGTATAATATCCATCATTGTCTTCATATAAAGCTTCACTTATATATCTACCTTGACCTTTATCACTTACTACATTTTTAAGCAATGTACCATTTATATTTGTAATATGCATATTTGCAATCTCATCACTTCCAGAAAAATATCTCAGACTTTCTCTATCCCAAGCTATAAATCGCATAGTCATGTAGTTTATAAACTCAACTTCTTCATCAACTCTTTTGCATATTTTATTATATAATTTTTCTATAGCTAAATTTGTTTTATAATTTTTTATAATATCAATATACTCACTTTTATCTCCTGGTAATAATTTGTCATAGAAAATATTCTTGTTTCCAAAATAAGATACTAAAAACAATGATTCATCCTTTGTTAATTCAACTCTATCTGAGCCAAATCCACCCATTAATCTTTCTTCTTCCATATAAGCTTCTTCTTGTGTTGGATTTTTTAAACTCACATAATCTGCCAAACCTAATCCCTCTGCATCTAATAGAAAATATTGACAGAAATGATTATTTTTATCATCTATCCAATTTATTATAAGACCTAAACTACCCATAAGTCTAGAGTTCGTAGCCTTTGCAAAATTAAAATTCATATAATCACATCCTTTAGACTTTAAAATATTTGTTTTTTAATATATAAATTATTATACATATATTTTAACAACTTAGATACAATTTATAATATAATATAAGGAAATGATTAATTGAGGTGGTCTTATGAAAAATATAGCAGCTTTTTTTGATATAGATGGTACTCTTTATAGAGACTCTCTTATGGTTGAACATTTTAAGAAATTAATTAAATACGATATAATTGACCAAAAAAATTGGTATAAACATGCTAGAGACACTTTTATGGATTGGGATAAAAGACAAGGTAATTATGATGATTATCTATTAGAGATATGTGACCTTTATGTTGATTCATTAAAAGGATTAGATAAAACTTGCATTAATTTTACAAGTGACCAAGTAATTAAATTAAAAGCAGATAGAGTTTATAAATACACACGTTCACGAATTGATTGGCATCTAAATCAAGGTCATATAGTCATATTCATATCTGGTAGTCCTGGATTTCTAGTTGAAAAAATGGCAAAAAAATATAATGTAACTGATTTTCTAGGAAGTGACTATGTATTTGAAAATGAAATATTTACAGGAACAGTTATTCCAATGTGGGATTCTATAAGTAAAAATAATGCTATAAATGATTTTGTTGTAAAGTATGATTTAGACTTATCAAACTCCTATGCTTATGGTGATACTAATGGTGATATAAATATGTTAAAAAGAGTTGGAAATCCAATTGCAATAAATCCAACAAAAGAACTTTTATCTCAAATATCACTTAATAAGGAAATTTCTAAAAATGTTGAAATAATAGTAGAAAGAAAAGATATTATTTACTCTTTATCTACAGATGTAAATATAGTGGATATTTAATTTATATTATATCTTTTAAAGTGAATCATTATATCTAATATATAAAAAGCTTTGACTAAAAATCAAAGCTTTTTATATATTAATACTAAGTATATATTAAATTTATTTTTACATATCAATACATATTCAGATACATTATTTAAGTTTTTTAAATTACAATTCTATTAAAATTAAATATAAAAATCAACTGTTATTTTTAAATAGCATCTTTCTTAACTTATTATTGTAATAACTTATAAAAGAACTGTAAACATAGTCATATACTATAAAGGCTATCTCAAATGAGCCTATAATAAAAATATTTATTGGAATATAAACTATTGTTCTTAATAAAAAATACAATATAAGTATCATTATATTTGCAAATACTAATTTCATGAAATATTCAACATATATAGACCTATCTTTTTCTATAAGATATTTTGCAATACCATATATTCCAAAGGTAAGTGAATACACAATCCATTGAGACTTACTTGCCATCACTATAAATCCTAAAGCTATAGAACCTATATAAAAAGCAATTCCACTTTTAAAACCCCATTCCATTATTACAATTGATACTAAAAGTGATGCTAGACCCATAATAAACAATGTATTTACAGGAATAATATTTGTAAGAGTCAACAGTATCACATTTAATGCTAATAAAACTCCTCCATAAGCAACTTTTATACTCATATTTATCATCCTAACAACAAGTTATTAAATCTCCACCAAAACATTCACAGCATGAATCTAAACACCAAAGCTTAGCACAGTTTTCACAACAATCATCACCTAAACAACAGCAACAATCATCACAACAACAGCAACATCCACCTAAATCATTACGTCTTCTTCTATTATAATTATCAGCCCTGTTGTTATATTCATTTCTATATTGTGTATAACTTCTAAGTGCATCACTATATTCATGATTTTCTGGCTCCATAAATTTTGCTCTTTTTAAGAAGTCTTCTCCTTCTTCATAATATCCTATGTTCATCGCAGAAAAACCAGTTAGATAATACCATTCTGCACATTTGTCAGTCAACGTCTTTAAAAAATCATATGCTTTTTTAAATTCACTATTTTCTATAAAAGCTCTTGCTCTCATAAAACTTTCATTATTATAAGTATTACTGTACATTCTTTCCACCTCTGCTTTCTAATATATTCATATATCTTAAATAAACACCAGAATAAATTATATTTTCTATTATTCCGACATTTGTATTTAGATTTAAATTATCAATTCCTCTAGCCAAAAAACCTAATGATGTTACAATTATTTTTTTTACCTTTTCTTTTAACTCATCGTTTTTATCTATATACTCTATAAAAGGATTATATCTTCCTTTCTTAAAATCTTCATCTAAATCTTCATATGCATCCAGTAGATATATATATTTACCTATATTAAATCCTATCATTCTTAAGTTTCTCTCATTTTCATCTTTTTTATAGGCAAATACTTCACCCATTATATTTCCAAAAATACTAGATACTTCATCTATATTTATATTTTTGTCATTTTCCAACTTATTTAATTCATTTAGCTGTTGTTTTATATACTCTGCTTTTTCAGAATACTTTTCATATGCTAAATTTAATTTGTTTTTATATATATAATATGCTAATTTATCTTTTATGCGTTTATCATCCATTAAATTATCTTCCAGTTTATAATACGTTAAAAGAATATTCATACTTGCTGCATATTCTGTAATATCATTCGTAATTACCTTTTTCTTTTTAAATGGATTGACTATACATACTTCCTCTGTATTTATAGATTCTGGCTTGTATACTGAAGTTAATAAAATAATTAAAAATGTTATATCGTAGTTCAGAGAAAATCTAGAAATTTCTCCATGATTTCTTTTTAAATATTTACATAGACCACAATAATAAGCTTTGTAATGGTCATATTCTCTAAATGTTAAATCCATTTTGTTTATTTTAACATATCCAAACATAAATACTCCTTTTTGTACTACTTTTTATATAAATTATATATAGTATAACACTTTTTATCAAGATTATATAAGATACAGTATTCTAAGAAACTTTAAAAACACCTTCTAATTATTGTATCTTAGATTGAAAATAATTAGAAGGTTAAGTTAAAAATAATATTAAATTATATATTTATACTAATTCATACAGTTCAATCTCACTTACATTAACTTAATTTTTAAATAATTGGAGTATATTTAAAATTACCTACAGTATCCTTTAATTCCTTTTTTGCCTTACTTACAATATACTCATCAAGAACTACATCATTTATTGAACACGCTATAGCTTTAGATGCTAACAACATCGCTTTAAATCCCATGTTAGAACCTGCACTAGCACAAGACTGCCATGTATGAGCAGAAATCCCAATAGGCCAAACTGAACAAGAGCATTGAGCTGTAGGGATTATGTAACTAACATCTCCAATATCTAATGATAATGATATGCAGTTATTATGAGTAAATGTATCATCTGTAACTTCATCATGTAAATTCATCTTAGTTATATCTTTGTTTCCACTCAATACACTAGAAACACTAATCCTTTTGTCTATAGATACTGTTTCAGCTAATTTTTCTGCAAAATAGTAATCATCTTTATTATAATTTTGTACCCCTATCAATTTCATGTTTTGTGATAGAATATCTGTTAATATTGTATTAGGGATATAATCATATACCCCACTTATAATATTATATTCCATACTAGTACCTGTCATCAAAGCTGCTCCTTTTGCTATATCAACAATTCTGTCAAATACATCTCTTACATGCTCCATTTTAACACCTCTTATGTAATACCATACTTCTGCAAAATCTGGAACTATGTTTGGCATTTTTCCACCATTAGTAGTTACATAATGTACTCTACAACTATCAAATATATGTTCTCTTAGATAATTACAGCCTATGTTCATAAGTTCTACTGCATCAAGTGCACTTCTTCCATTGTAAGGAGCTTGTGCTGCATGGGCGCTAATTCCCTTATATCTAAATTTTACAGAATAATTAGCAAGGGTTGGAATTCTTATTGGAGTATTTATATCAAATGGATGCCAGCTAAATGCACAGTCTATCCCATCAAAGATACCTTTTTTTATCATTAATACCTTTCCTGATAAATCTTCTTCTGCTGGACATCCATAGTATTTTATAGTCCCTTTCAATTTTTTTAGTTTAATTAATTCTTTTATTGCAATTACAGCTCCCATTGAACCTGTACCAAGTAAATTATGTCCACATCCATGACCTGCACCACCATCTGAAATAGCTTCTTTTGTAATGGATATTTTTTGGGACAAACCATCTAAAGCATCATATTCTCCCAAGACTGCTATAACTGGTTTACCTTGTCCATAACTAGCTACAAATGCTGTATCCATATCTTCTAATTCTTCTATATTAAAATCATACTTTCTTAAATATTCTTTTTGTAAGTTTGAAGCATAATATTCTTTATATTGAAGTTCTGGATTTTCCCATATCTTATCTGATATATTTCTTAACTCTTCTTGTATCTCATCTATATATTGCACTAAAAAATTTTTATTTAAATCCTCCATATTAATTGTATAATCCTCCTTAACTTTAACAAATTATCAGCCATTATCTAAAATAATTAGTTTAAAAATATTTTCTACTGTACAGCCATTTTATACAATAAAACCTCTTGACTTGTAAGCTTCACTTTATCAAGTAAGAGGTTTCAAATTTTATAAAATTTTTAACATGTTAACCAATCAAGCATATTGACCCATAATTTATTATAGTATTTCCAATCAGTAAATTCTTTTGGTCCCCAATGAGGCGCGCAGTCAGAACTAAATATAGCAGACTTTCCTTTTCCAAACTCACCAACAGCTACAAATGGGTCTCTTCCAATAGTTGCCAATACAGGGCAATTCTCTCTAGCAACTGTCTTGTTATATCCTAAAAACTTTGGCCAGTCTGTTGGTATATCTTTTAATACTGGATGTTCAGAGTCAACAACTTCTGGAATTATTCCTGCTGGTTTTTCGACTCTATCATCTTTATCTATCATAGTTATTGGTAATACATCCTTTATAGCAGTTTCTCCAAATCTAGCTTTTGCATCTATACCTGTAAATGACATGTATCCACCCACCATTATTAATGCTCCACCATTATTTACATACTCTTTGATTAATTCAAGTCTATCTGGATTACTATTACAATCTATAAAAGTACTATTAGATAATAAGAACGTATTAGAACCTATATCAGATAATATTATACAATCGTACTCATTTAACTCTTCTAATTTATATGGAAAACTATCTGCTGCCACATGTGCAGGCATATGAACTGTTTCATATTCTCCAGATTCTATTGCTTCTTTTAACCACTTTACAGCTTCTTCATAGTGAGTTGTAACAAATGTATCAAACCCTTTTATATGAGTTATATTTTTTACCCAAGATTCCCCTACTATTAATACTTTTTTCATTTATATATTCCTCCTACTTTTATAAGTTTAATATTAGACTTGCATACATAAGTATACTGTCTAAATACTCATTGATTTCAACATACTCATCTATTGAATGGCATTGTTCTATTGAGCCTGGTCCCAATATTAATGTTGGTATTTTAGCTAAGTTTTTCATCAATCTCGCATCATTTCCAGCTGTCGAACCTTTTATTTCTAATTTTTTCTCTAAAACATCTTCTAGTATTTTATGTGCCTTCACTACAAAATCAGAATTCTTATCCATCTCAAAACCTAATCCTGATTGATATATGTTTATATTTGGCTTATTATCTTTAAGCCACAAATCTCCATTAGCCCTTGTCATTATGATATTGGTTACATCGTTTACAACTTGTTCATAGCTCATTCTATTTGGTAAGAAGTGTACACACAAATTGAATACACACTTATCTGGCACAGTAGAACCTGCTGTTCCACCATTTATTACACCCAAATTTATTGTAGGTGAGGGTAATAGTGGATGTTTATATATCATAAGCCAGTTATGTTCTAATTCTTTTATATCTTGAAGCAGTAACATAGCCTTCTCTATTGCATTAACACCCTCCCACTTACTACCACAGTGAAGAGATATCCCTTTAACCTCAACTTCAAAGAATACAAACCCCATATGTGCAATTATTAAATTCTGTTCTGATGGTTCACAAATTACACAGTAATCACCATCAATTCCATTCATAACTACATTTATAGTGCCATTTCCACCACCTTCTTCATCTACTACTGACATTATTTTTACATTGCCAGGTACATTTAAACCACTATCTTTTATAAGCTTTACAGCTAATATTGATGCTATAAGCCCAGATTTCATATCTGCGGTTCCAAGACCATAAAGTTTACCATTATCTTCTGTCCCACAGTATGGATTATATTTCCACTTACTTATATCACCAGGTGGCATAGTGTCTACATGACCATTAAATACAATTGTCTTGCCAGATAAATTATCACTGTATTTGCAAATTAAATTATATCTATCTTTATAATTGTGACCTAGGTTTCCTTCTTTATATGTATCTTTTGCTTTTTTAATTAGTTCTTCACTCATTTCTTGTCTATCTACACTAAAACCTATGTCATTTGCAAGTTTCTCAATAAATTCTTGTCCCTCTTTTTCAAATCCACCTAATATTCCATGTCCAATATCTTCAGTCTTTATGCTTACAAGTTCTTTTAAATAATCTATATATTCTTGTTTTTTATTATTTAGTGTATCTAAGAGAATTTTTTTCATATTTCCTCCTAAGATTTATTTTTACATTTAAAATTTCAAATCTAACACCCTATACTTAAACGATAATAAATTTTTTCACTTACCATATTTTCGTTTAGCATATTCAAAAGCGTAATAATTTTTATAATTCACTAGCTAAAATTTAAATATTATTTGGATTTAGCTGATTTTTTTAATTTTATATTATTTATCCATATAGCAAATAACATTACCAACCCTTTTATAATCATTTGATTATATGAAGATACACTTAGTAGGTTTAGACCATTTCCTAATATTCCTATTATTCCAACACCTATGCATGTCCCTACTATAGAACCAGAACCACCCATCATGTTAGTACCACCAAGCACAACTGCTGCTATAGCATCCAACTCTGCTCCATCTCCAACAGTTGGTGAACCTGATGCCAAACGTGATGATAGTATTATTCCAGCCAATGCTGTCAGTAATCCAGCTAGTGCATATACTTTTACTATTACTTTATTTACTTTTACTCCACATAATCTAGCAGCTTCTTCATTCCCACCTACTGCATGTACATGGCGTCCAAAATTAGTTCTTTTTAATAGAAAATGACCTGCTATTACAACTATAATCATAATTATAACTGGTATTGGTATTGGTCCAACATATCCTCTACCTAGCATCTTAAATGCATCTGTGTTTACTGATATAGGTCTTCCTCCTGTGAATACAAAACTTGCTCCACTTATTATCGTCAACATGGCTAAAGTTACAATGAATGGCGGTAGTTTTTGAGTTGAAATAATTGCACCTTTTATAACGCCTAATATTGTCCCTATTGCCAATGCAAGTATCATACCTACCCATATAGGTGCATTATAATTTACTACTGTTGTAGCCCAAAATGTACCTACTAGAGCAATTACTGCTCCTACACTTAAATCTATTCCTCCAGTAATTATTACAAACGTCATACCTACTGCAAGAATTGCGTTTATTGATATTTGTCTTCCAACGTTAATTAAATTATCTAAAGTTAAAAAATTAGATGAAGCTACACTCATTATTATAAAAATTATTACAAGTCCTATAGCTGCACTCCCCTGGTCTCTAAATGCACTTGTTAATTTTGTTAATAATGGAGATGGATTATCTTCTTTATGCTTAGTTATTGAACTCATTAGTTTTACCTCCGAAAGCCAATTTTAATACATTATTTTCAACCATTTCTTCACCTTCTAAAAATCCACTTATATGACCTTCTCTCATAACCATTATCCTGTCACTCATTGATATTAATTCTGGTATTTCAGAAGATATCATTATGATACTTACACCACTCTCTACTAAATCTCCCATTAGATTGTATATCTCTGCTTTAGCATTTACATCTATGCCTCTAGTTGGTTCGTCCATAATTAATATATCTGGTTGTAATAAAAGCCATCTTGCTATTATAGCTTTTTGTTGGTTCCCACCACTTAAACTTTGTATAACTTGGTTCATATGTGGCGTTTTTATCTTCAATGCATCTATGTATTTTTCTAGTACTTCTTTTTCCTTTTTTCTGTCTATAACTGATTTAAATTTAGATATCTTTTTTAATCCAGCCATAGTTGTATTTTCTTTGACACTCATCTGTAAAAACAATCCAGTACCTTTTCTATCTTCTGTTATTAGTCCTAGTCCATTTTCAATGGCATCTGATGGTGTTTTAAATTTTATTTCTTTATTATTTAAATATATTTTCCCATAATCATATGTTCTAAGTCCAAATATAGCTTCTACTATTTCACTTCTCTTGCTTCCAACTAATCCACCTATTCCCAATATTTCACCTTTTCTTATATTAAAGCTGATGTCATTAAAAACGTTGTTCTTAGTCAGACCTTCCACTCTCATAATCTCTTCTTTTATCTCTACATCTCTTTTAGGGAAAAATTGGTCTAGCTTTCTATCTATCATTAAATTAACTAATTCCTCCTCAGATGATACCTCTTTAGTATTCAAAGTCGAAATCGTTTTCCCATCTCGCATTATAGTAATTCTGTCGCAAATCTCAAAAAGTTCTTCCATCCTATGAGATATATATATTATGCTAACTCCACTATCTTTTAAATCATTTATAAGTCTAAAAAGTATTTCAGTTTCTTTTTTACTTATTGAAGATGTAGGCTCATCCATTATTAATACCTTAGTCTCTGATGATAAAACTCTTGCTATTTCTACCATTTGTTTTTGAGCTATACTAAGCTCTTTGACTAGACCATTTGGATTTATATCTATTCCCATATTGTCAAAAATCTTTTTAGCCTCTTCATTCATTTTTTTATCGTTAGTTAAGACTTTACCATTTATTTCTTTTCCCATAAAAATATTTTGTGCTACTGTCAATTCATCAAATACTGTTAATTCCTGATAGATTGCATTTATACCTATCTTCTTAGAAACATCTGGTGATATATTCTCTATTTCTTTACCTTCAAAAATGAATTTACCAGAAGTTTTTGAGTGTGCACCAGTTAAAATCTTTATCATTGTTGATTTACCAGCACCATTTTCACCCAGTAGTGCATGGACTTCACCATGAAATAGCTCAAAATTAACATTATCTAATGCTCTAACGCCAGGAAATTCTTTAGCAATATTACTTAACTTCAGAATTGTATTACTCATAATGACACTCCTTTTTAAATAGGATTTCTTTCAAATAATCTTATTTTATTTTACTAATTCTTAAAGTCTTTTATATTTTCTTTATCATAAAGTAAAGCTGGTACTGGTATATTTTTTTCTACCTTTTCACCTTTTATAGCTTTTACTACTGCTTCTACAGCTAAACGACCCATTTCCTTAGGTTGTTGCTGAATCATTGCAAGAATAGTTCCATCTGTTATTCCACTTGCTGCTTCTTCAGTTAAGTCAAATCCTACTATCTTAACATCTTTATTCTTCGCAGATTCAAGTGCAGCTTTAGCTCCTAGTACACTATTTTCAGCTGTTGCATATATTATATCTACATCTGGATTAGATTGTATTAAGTTTTCTACTGTATTAAGAGATTCTTCTCTATCATATCCTGGTTGTGAATTTAATATTTTAACATTTGCTGAACCTTTTAATGCATCCTTAAATCCATCTATTCTTTGCATTTGTATTTGAGATTTTAAATCTGTTACTATGGCTATTTCTGATTTTCCACCTAATTTTTCATCAATGTACTTTTTAGTGTATTCCCCTAGCTTTTTACCAGCATCATAACTAACTGTTCCTACGTAACTTGTAATATTCTCAGTATTTAATACAGCATCTACTGTAACTACTGGCATTTTTTCAAAAGCTCCTTCTACTGCTGGTACTATAGCTGAGTTATCTGTTCCAAGCACTATCATTCCATTCACATTTTGTTGTATAAAATCTTCTATTGCTGATGTTTGCTTAGCTACATCTTGGTCTGGGTCATTTACTATAACTTTTACACCTAACTCTTTGGCTTTTTCTTTTATTCCCTCATCAATGTCTATAAAAAATTGATGCTGAAGAGTTATTGTAGATACTCCTATAGTTAAATCTTTCTTGTCTGAACTACCTTTGTTGTCTGATTTACTTGGCCCTTCCATTGAACATCCTGTTAGCATTCCTATTGCTAGTGTTCCAGCAATTCCTAAAGATAAAATTTTTCTCACTCTCATAATTAACCTCCATTTTTAATAGTTTTAAGTTTGAACAAATTAGATTTTTATTTATTAATATTTAAATATTTTTCAACATCTTCTTTATAAGGCATACCAGATTGTGCTCCTAATTTTGTTACAGAAAGACCTGATGCTACTACTGCATATTCTACTGCTGTATATAGATTTTTACCTTCTGTTATAGCCACCGACAATGCTCCATTAAATGTATCTCCTGCCCCTGTCGTGTCTTGGACATCAACCTTTATACAGGATACATGTTTAATTTCCTTACCATCATAAAATCTAGCTCCATTTTTTCCTTCTGTTATCACAAGTTTATTAGGATATTTTTTTAATATTTCCTCTATTTCTTCCTCTGTATCAAAAACTACCTTATATTCATGTTCATTTGGTGTTAAGTAAGTTACTTTTTCTATTATATCTCTATCTAATTTTATTGCAGGTGCTGGATTTACTAAAACTTTTATCTTATTTTCAAAACAGAAATTCACCACATAATTTATTGTTTCCAATGGAATCTCTAATTGTAGTAATACTATATCTGCATTCTTTATCTCTTCTTCATTCTTTTTAATCAATTCTATATCTACTAATTCATTAGTCCCTGCCACAACAACAATACTATTATCATTTTCACATAGTGTTATGACCGCAACACCAGAGCTTTTATGTTTATCTCTAGATACTAGGCTATAATCGACTTTATTATTTCTAAAATTTCTTATTAATTCCTCACCTAAGCTATCTTCACCTACACATGATATCATTTTTACATTTGCTCCTAGCTTAGATGCTGAAATAGCTTGATTAGCACCTTTTCCACCAGGTGATGTGAAAAAGCTATTACCTAGCACTGTTTCTCCTTTTTCTGGTCTTTTATCTACAGAACATACCATGTCCATGTTTACACTTCCTATGACAACTATGTTTCCCATTACATTACTCCTTTACATATCTATTTATGTCTTTCATGCTGTTATTCATTATCTTTTGTTGAATCTCTTATAACTAGTTCTGGCTTAAAAATTAACTCATCAAATGATTCTTTTTTCTCTCCTCTTAAACAATTTATCAGTATTTCACTAGCCTTGTATCCTATGTCATAAGATGGCTGTCTCACTGTTGTAAGAGAGGGACTTATTAGACTAGATGTCTGGATATCATCAAATCCTACAACATTTACATCATTTGGTATATTTAATCCTCTTTCCTTAAGCCCTCTTATAACACCTATTGCAATCAAATCATTTGCACAAAATATTGAATCAAAATCTATCTTCTCTAGATTTTTTATAAATTCTTGTCCCCATTCAATTTTATATTTTCCTTCAAACACATAATCAGAGTTATAACTTAAAGCACGCTCAATTAGAGCCTTTTTATATCCTTCTAATCTATCTACTGCTATTTCATTTTGAAGTGGACCACTTAGGTATATTATTTTCTTACTTCCAATATCTAATAAATGTTTTGTAGCTATATATGCGCCTTCAAAGTTGTTTATTTTAACTATTCCTTTTAAAGTCTCTTTGTTCATACTTATTTTTTTATCAATTAATACTGTTGGTATTTTTATGTCTTTATAATTTGCCTCTTTCCAGTTTGTATTTGAAGAAGCTGCAAATATAATTCCATCTATCATTCTCTCTGATAATGTTCTTATACCTTCATATTCTTTTTTAGCATCTTCATCTGTATTACATAAGATTATGTTGTAACCTTCTTCATTAGCTTTATCTTCTACGCCTCTTGATACATCTGTAAAAAATGGATTTCGTATATCTGGTATAAGAAGCCCTATAGTATTAGTTTTTTTAGTTACTAGACTTTGTGCTAATTTATTTGGTACATAATTTTTTTCTTTCATTATTTTCAAAATTTTTTCTCTTGTTGCTTTACTTATATTTTCATCTTTATTATTAATGACTTTTGACACAGTTGTTTTAGAAACACCAGCCAATTCGCCAATTTCTTTTATAGTAATACTCAAGAAGTTCACCCCCATAGTTTAGGAAACCGTTTTACTTAACCGGTTACCTAGATATTAGCACATCCTTTTTTCCTTTGCAACTATTTTATATAAATTTTGATATTTTTCTCATTTTTCGAAATACTGCAATTTATAATTCAATTTTAATATTTTAATTAATATGCAAAAAAAAATTAATATACTTTTATTATTATTTAAAAGTATACTAATTAATTTAAGTAATCTTTATCAAAATTCAAGTCCTTGTTCTATAATCATTTTTTTATCATTTTCAATACTATTTCCGACAGTTGTTAAATAATCACCTACAATTGCAGAATTTACACCACCATTAAATCCAACTTTGTCATATCCTTTTAATGATAACCTTCCACCAGCATATCTTATGTATGTATTGGGAATTATGAACCTAAATACTGCTGTCGTTTTTAATATTTCCATTGGTTCTAATACATTATAATTTTCCATAGGAGTATTCTTAATAGGATTTAAAATGTTTATTGGGATTGATTTTACATTTAATTCTCGTATTTCAAAAGCCATTTTTAGTCTTTGTTCTTTACTTTCATTCATTCCTATTATTCCACCTACACATACATCTAATCCAGCTTTTTTAGCATCTTCAATTGTTCTTATTCTATCCTTATAAGTATGCGTTGTACATATATTATCAAAATTATCTTTTGATGTCTCAACATTATGGTGATATGTAGCCACACCTGCTGATTTTAGCTTTTTAGCTTGTTCATAATCTATAATACCTAAAGATGCACATAATTTTAAATTAGTATTTTCTCTCAATCCTTCATAAATATTTAAAATATCATTAAACTCTTTTCCTGTCATCCCTTTACCACTTGTAACCAAAGAGAATCTATGTACTCCTTTATTTTCCATTTCTTTAGCTCTCTTTAAAATCTCATTATAATCTAGCAATGAATATTCTTCTATCCCCGTTTTATAATGAGATGATTGTGCACAAAATTTGCAGTCTTCACTACATTTGCCAGATTTAGCATTCATTATTGTACATAAGTCCACTTTTCTTCCCATAAAATATTCTCTTATTTCATTTGCAGATTTTAATAGGATATCAAAATTGTTTTTGTTATTTGTATCAATACTTATTAAATTAAGAGCTTCTTCATAATTTATTTCTTTTCCACTCAATATTTTATTTTTTAATTTGACTATGTATTTTTCCATATATCCTCCTATTTGTCAACTTATATTTTTTATATAGTTTACTTATTATATATAGTATTACATAGACAGCATTTATTGGTCAACTTTATTTAATATATAGGTTTACTATTACACAAAAAAGATACTGTTCTAAAATAGCATTTGTATAATATCTTATACGTATCATTATTAAAACAGTATTTTTTATTAAAGAATCATTCTTATTAATTTATAAAACTATTCTTGTCTTAACTCCATCCAAGCTTTCCATTGTAACAACCTCTAAGCCTTCATACTCTCTAAATAGCCATTTTAAATCCTTCATAGCTTGATTAACCTGACTTTTTGTTAGATTATTTATAAAATATTCTTTTCTAGTTTCCTCATACTCTTTGCTAGTTAAAAAGTTTCTTAGAAAATTAAATGCAAATACACTTGGAATATTGTTTACATTTGCTTTCTTGCTGTTTTCTTTCTCATAGTAAATTTTCATAAATGCATACTCCTTTGATACTTTTAAATTTCTCTTACAATCATTATATGCATCTAAGCCCTACTATTCTTATAATTTTATTAATTCATATTCTTTACTTCCCATGCCCATTTCACATGCATAGTCTATTATTCTAGTTCCATTTACATGAGGATGCTCATGTTTGAACACATCATGACCCATCTCCTTACAAATCAAATCATAACATGCTTGTTCAATAGCTACTGGGTCTGTTGATGCTAATATTCCTATATCATGTGCAATAGGTCTACCTGACCAAGGTACACAGTCACAAAGTGGAGTTACATTCATGACAAAAGTTATATATCCTACCTTATCTTTTTTATTTGATACTGCTCCATAAGCGTATTCTGCCATCTTTTCAACAAACACATCTGAGTCACTTTCCCATTGTATAGTTACTGCTCTAGTTGGACAGACAGTTGGACATTCTCCACATCCATAACACACATCAGAATCTATAATTGCCTTCTTATCTACTATACTTATAGCTTTTGTAGGACAAGAATTAACACACTTTCCACAACCTATACACTTCTTCTCCTTTACTACTGGAGTAACATCAGAATGTTGCATTTGCTTTCCTGCTGCACTTGCACATCCCATAGCTAAATTTTTTAATGCTCCTCCAAAACCTGCTGCTTCATGACCTTTAAAATGACTCATTACTATCATTGCAGAAGAATTATAAATTTCTCCACCTATTTTCACACTTTCAAAATGTTTTTTATCTATTTGTACATTTTCATAATTTCTACTATACAATCCATCTGCAATTATTACTGGTGCATTTACCACTGCATAAGCAAAACCATTTTCTATAGCTGTTGTAAGATGGTCTACAGAATTTGTTCTACTTCCTGTATATAATGTATTTGTATCTGTTAAAAATGGCTTTCCTTCGCAATCTTTAATCTTATCAACCACTTGTCTGACTGCTACAGGACTCATATATGTAGTATTTCCTTTTTCTCCAAAGTGAAGTTTGATTGCTACTTGGTCATTCTTTCCTATTAAATCTTTGAATCCTGCTATATCAAATAATCTTCTTACATTGTTTGGCACATTTTTATTTTGCGAATTTGAGTATAAGTCACAAAAATATACTTTTGACTTTTCCATATCTACACCCCTTTAAAATATTTAATTAAATTAATTTTATCACTTTTAAAGTGATTTTTTAGTATATTTTACCACATTTAAAGATTCTTATCTTTATTTAATAAAACAATATTATTTTAACTCCTTACTACATTGTTTTAACTCTTTACTAGTTTAGGCTCTATATACTTATAGCATATCTTAAATAACTGATAATCACTAGATTATAATCTATCTCCTTTTTTATTTTTAAACAGTTACTTAAGGTAATAATTTAATTATTATAAGATATAATGAGTACGACTAAAACAAAAAAAGAGGCTGTCTCAAAAGAGAGATAAACCCTTTTTTCATTGTTGAAATGATGAAAATATATTTGATTTCACACAAAGAAGAGCGCCTCATGAACTAAAAAGTTCATTTTGAGACACCCCCTTTTTTACTTAGATATATTCTTATACATTACTAAGTATATTTTTACACAATACAGTGCTATTTGCATTTATAATAAAGATATCATTAAACTGGTTTTTTATTAAATAAAATAACAGCTGATAACAGACACACTATTGAAATAATGATTGTTACAATGATTGGAATAATAAATTCTGGAACTGTCACTTTCCCTGAAATCAAATCTATATTTTTTGATAATATGAAATTAGGCGTATAAGGTGCAACCTGTTTAGGAATAGAAATTAAACTCAAAACAAGAGTTACTACTAATACAAGTAATACACTTGCAAATGCTGGTCTAAATAGTACACAGCCAAGAATTAATATAGTAATATACATAATACCAATTATCCATAAGTTAAATGCTGAAAATACAACATGATTAAGATTTGCAGTTGGCCAAAAATACATTGTATAACCATAAGTACATAAAAAGCTCAACCAGAAACCAATGGTCATAATAATTACTGCAATAGAAAATTTAGACAATACTACAGACGAACGTGACAATCCTTTAGTCAACATAATGACAAGTGTTCCTTTAGAATATTCGTTTGATAAAATATTGCAAAAAATAATTAGAGTTAAACTCATTCCAAGACCAGAAATATTGCTAGAAAACTGTGTCCAAGAATCTAAAGCAGTTGGTAGAGCAGTAACTTTTAAAGTTGGGGCAAAATGAGCAATCAAGTCTGGCATAAATTTAGCAGAAAGAGGACTCATTATTCCAAATATCAAAAATAAAATAATTAGACTAAATAATTTATAATTTCTTACGTTCTCTACAAATTCTTTTTTTGTAAATGCTATGTATTCTCTCACTTTACTACCTCCAAAAATAAATTTTCAAGTGACAATTCTATTAATTCCATCTTTATTGGACAAAGATTCATTTCTGCAAGTGTAGATATAACTGTTTGTTGTATTGATTTTATATCTTTACCATGGAAAATAATTTCCATATTAGTCTCTTCTGAATCTTTAAGTAAGGATTTAATACTACTACTAGACTTAAATGCTTGGATTTCATCATCACTTGAAAACTCCAATAAAAGTCTATCTTTTCCATGCATACTTTTTATTTCTGAAAGTGTACCACTAAGAGCGATGCTTCCGTTATTTAATATAGCAACATGGTCACAAATTCTTTCAACATCTGACAGTATGTGTGTTGAAAATATTACGGTTGTTGAGTCTTTGATTTTAAGCATAATATCTAATATTTCTTTTCTACCAACAGGGTCAAGTGCACTTGTTGGTTCATCACAAATAAGTAATTTAGGGCGTGAAAGTAATGCTTGAGCTATCCCAAGACGTTGTTTCATTCCACGAGAAAATCCACCTATTCGTTTCTTTTCATTTCCAAGTCCCACGAGTGACAACAACTCTTCACTTCTTAACTTTATTTCTTGTTTTGAAAGCCCTGTAATTTCTCCACAAAGAGAAAGATATTCAAGTGGTCTCATATAGTTATAAAACTCTGGAACATCAGGTAGATAACCTACATGTCGATTAGAACTTGTTCTTCCATATGTCACTTTCTCACCACAAACATTTATAGTTCCACTATCTGCTTCAAGTAACCCAAGTACCATCTTCATGGTTGTAGTCTTGCCTGCACCATTCTTACCTACAAAGCCAAAGACTGACCCTTCTGGTACAGTAAAATTTAGATTATCTATTATCTTTCGATTACCAAAACTTTTTGATAACCCATTTATTGAAACAATATTCATCATTCATCACCTCTTCCTATGGTAAAGTATAAAATTGGACCTATTATACTGATAAATAGTACTAAAAGAATCCATATTGCCTTATTCCCAATTTTATAATTTGGATGTTTTATTATATGAATAAGTGCAGTAACTACAAGTATTAAATTTAAAATAATAACAGGAAGCAAAAGTGGTAAATATTCCATTAAATTTTCCATAATTTTATTCCTCCAATAAAGATAATTTTTCTATAAGAAATCTGTATTCTTTGTTCTCATTTAATACAGAGAACATAGGATTATTCTTAATAGCAGCAACAATACCTGCCTTTACAATTGTATCATCACGTGTAATACCTGTTCCAATCTCAGAAATCCAGCCATCGATATGATTAAAAAAGTCATCACTATGTAGCATAATTGGATATATATCACTCATTGCCAAATCTACATATCTTTGTAATGACTTAATAGCTCCTTTAGTATTTCCATGTATTAAATTCATTTGTATCTGTGTTAAATATACAGAAAACATAATGCCAGGAGATAATGCATCAAGGTCAAAAGTATCTGAAATCATTAAAATACGTCTTTCTATTTCTTCAATTTGTGATTTATCTGAGTTTTGCAGAAGTCCCACTAAATCTTGAACTAACAACGTAAGATTCTGATATGCTCCTATCTGTAACGTTTCATTAGCTTCACTAGTTTGACCATTCATCATTTGTCCCTGTGCAAGGAGTATGCTTTCATTTACCATGGGAAAATTGCTATCTTGAAATAAATCAATAACTTCTATAGGTTGATTTAACAAGATATAACAGGTTGCCTCCATACCTTTTGACTGACGACAAATTTCTATATCATCACTTGTTTCTCGTATTCGAATAAAAATTTCTAATGCTTCACTAATTAATAGTTCACGTTTTTCTTCATCTACAAGGTCATAATGATTAATTATTAAAACACCCATCTGATAAATCAAAGGAAAGCATGAATAATATTTCTTTATGGTTTCTCGTATTTCATCCATAACTTCGTCAAATGGTTTAACAGTAAAATCTTTACACAATCGCTGATATAGTTTATTAATATCTTCCTTAATCATTTGCGGTTCGTAACAAATTAATTCATCAACTGTAATGTTGAAATATGTCGCGAGTTGTGGCAAAAAAGTGATATCAGGATAGCTTTGCCCAGTTTCCCATTTAGATACAGAGGCTTTAGAGATACCTATATAATTTGCAAGTTCATCTTGTGTAATTCCTTTTTCTTTACGCTTTAAAATCAGTGTTTTTGCAATGTTTAATTCATTCATGTCAACGCCTCCTTTGTATAATTATATCCTTAAATCCATGAACCTAACAAGCGATTTAAAGTTGACTTTTGATGAAAAAATCAACCATAGAGAAACAAATAAGCAGGTATCTTAGATACCTGCTTAAATATATTTTTAAATTCAATTTATATAATTTTTTATTTATCCCAATTATTTCCACATTTTTATACAAAACCACAGATGAATATATCCAGATATAGTTTTTATTTATCATGCTTTTTAAACGCTTTGTATAAAATATCTTTTAATATAAGTACATTATTCTCATTGCTCATCTTGTATTCTTTTTCAAATCTTGAATATAATTCTTCAATAGCTATTTGATACTTTTCTATCCCCTCTATATCAACATATGCTTCTAAAATAGGATACTTAGAGCTCCATGCTTTTGTCCAGTCAACATCCTTACTAATATTATCAGTTATATCTTTAGAACATAAATTACTTTCATCAATCAAGTAATCATAAGTAATATTAAATAGCTTTGATATATTTTTTATATTTTCTAAGTCTGGCTTAGCTTGCCCTAATTCCCACTTGCTAATAGTTTGTCTAGATACATTTAGTCTTTCAGCCAACAATTCTTGAGAATAATTATATTTCTTTCTTAGTTTTGTAATCTTGTCTCCTAAATTCATATATTAAGCCCCTTTCGATTTAAAATAATTATATTTCAATTATAAAGTATTAAACTCAACTGTTCTACAAAGTAAGGTTTGAAATATGTAAACTTTAGTTTACATACATAATGAAATATTCTATATAAACAATATTAATATTTAATTATAGATTTTTTGATAAAAATTAATTATTTATTCTTAAATAATAAAAAAGGCTTGTGTTGTAGTTAACTCCAAGTAGTATACTCTATTTAAGAGTTGAGTAAACATAATGAGTTTTACGTAGAGATATTGTACAGTTTGTAAGTAAAATCAATAGGAGGAAATTTATGAGTAATATAGATATATTTGAGAGAGACAAATCTGGCGAAGTAATTTCAGATTCTGACCCAGATATGGATAAAATAAGATATGTAATAGAAAGGGCTAAAAAAATAACTGCTGAGCTAAATAACTCGTATCATACTAAAAAAGAAATAAGAAAATTATTTTCTAAACTCACAGGTGTTGAAGTTGATGAAAGCTTATATTTAATACCACCATTTTACACAGACTTTGGAAAAAATATAAGAGTTGGAAAGGATGTATTTATTAATCATGCCTGTACATTTATGGATAGAGGTGGCATTACGATTGAAGATGATGTACTTATTGGACCTAAAGTAAATCTTATAACAATAAATCATCCTTTAGAACCATCTAAAAGGCATTCCACTGTGTCTACACCTATAGTTATAAAGAAGAATGCTTGGTTAGGAGCAGGAGCAATGATTATGCCAGGTATTACAATAGGTGAAAATGCTGTTGTTTCAGCAGGAGCAGTAGTTACAAAAGATGTCCCTCCAAATACTGTGGTTGCAGGTGTCCCTGCTAAGATAATAAAGAATATATGTTAGATTATTAGACTCTAGGTTGAAGTTTAGCTATTGGATTAATAGAATATTATTATAGTGTTTCAATAAAAAAAGACATTCTTAATTAAATTAAGTTTGTCTTTTTTTATTGATTAATATCATATTTATGCCAAGTTTTATTGTCAAAGTTCTTGACAAGTAAACTTGGCATGATATAATTAAAGTACCAAGTAAACTTGGCATCCAATTAGGAGGTGTCTCATATGAATAAAGAAGAAATTTTAAGTAAGAGTCGTCAATCCAATAAAGATGAAGGATTAGAGTATATTGAAAATAAGGGCAGAAAAATAGGATATTCAATTTTCATATGTATCTTCGCTTTCATTGTAATATTTAATGCCTTTATTGGACAAAAAAACGATGCAATAGTTGCTTTATTTTGGACATTTGGACTTGCTGAAAATATAGTAAAATACCAATTCACACATGAAAAAAAGAATTTAATTTGGGCTATTATTTTCTTAATTTCAACTATCTTCTCATTGACTAATTTTGTTTTATCATCATTGAGATAAGCATATGAATGAAGAATTAATATTAAAAAATCACTTAAAAATAGCAAGAACAGAAAAAAAATTATCTCAAAGTCAACTAGCTGAAATGGTTGGTGTGTCAAGAAATACTATTAGTTCAATAGAAACAGGTCAGTTTAATCCAACAGCAAAATTAGCACTTATTTTATGTATAGCTCTAGATAAAAAATTTGAAGATTTATTTTACTTTGAATAAAATCTATTGTATCCATAAAGTATAAAATAAAGTGTAGTCATTGTATATTTTATTAACTTCCAAAGCTTAAAATAAGAAGATTTAAATAAATAAAACAAAAAGAGTAAATGATTAGATATTTATTATCTTATCACTTTACTCTTTTATTTATTTTAAAGTCTCATCCATCTCTTTAATACCCTATATTCCATATTTATTAGAGCATCTTCTGTTTTTAAAAAACTCAATTTTAAGTCTATATATTACCCAAATACAACGCAATTATGCAGGTACCTTAATAAATATGTTGCAATTTTAATAAGGTACCTGTATAATATGTTTCATAAGGTGCCTTATCATTATAAATTATATTATTTAGGAGGGTAACATGGAAAATGAAAAATCAAACATTAAATATTTAAAAGAAGAACCAATAAAAAAAACTATTCTTTATTTATCTATCCCTATGATGATAGGAATGTCAGCAGGAACTATTTATAATGTAATCAATGCCTATTTCATAGGATTAGTTCATGACACAGCTATGCTTAGTGCAATAACATTAGGACTACCTATATTTACAATTCTAATGGCTTTTGGAAATATGTTTGGTGTTGGTGGTAGTACATTCATAACTAGGCTAATCGCACAAAATAATAGTGATGAAGCTAAGAAAATTGCTGGATATACTTTCTATGCAAGTATTATAACAGGTTTATTGATAGGCCTACTTGGCTACTTATTAATGAATCCAATTGTTAAATTATTAGGTTCTGACATGGCTACATTTGAATATACAAAACAATATGCAATTACACTATTTGTTGGTGGATTTTCTATTATATTGAACTTCTCACTTGAACAAATAGTAAGGTCTGAAGGTGCATCAAAAGAATCTATGTATGGTATGTTTGTAAGTGTAATAGTTAGTATCATATTAGATGTTTTATTTATACTGGTTCTTAATATGCACGTATATGGTGCTGCATTATCAATGGTGCTTTCTAATATTGCTTCTAGTGCTTATTATGTTTGGTATTTAAATGTTAAAAGTGAAAACCTTAGAGGATTTTTACATTACATGAAAATCAGCATAAACAGTCAAGTTGAAATATATAAAGTTGGTGTATCCCAATTAATCCAATGCTCTTTCTTAATTGTGACTACACTATTATCCAATAATTACTCTATGCAATATGGAAATAACATAGTTGCTAGTTTTGGTATAGCACTTAGAATTGCTCAAATTCCAGAATTCTTTGTTATGGGTATTGTTTTAGGTGTAATGCCACTTATAGCATATAATTTTTCTAATAAGAATATAGCTCGTTTAAAAGAAAGCATAAAGTATTCTGCTTTATTCATATTTGTAATCGCAGTTGTATTTTCAGGAGTTGTTTATATATTTAGAACTCAAGTAATACAAACATTCTCAGTTGATACATCAGTTATTGAAATAGGAACGTATGTATTGGTAGCTATGCTAGTATCTGCCTTATTCAATGGAGTTACATCTTTATTTATGACAATATATCAAGCATCAGGAAAAGGCATTGAAACAGGTATAATGTCTATAAGCCAAGGTGGATTGTATATACCTGTAGTAATATTTCTTAATTATTTTTATGGACTTGATGGATTGATATGGTCTATGACAGTAACAGAAATTATAACATTTTTAATAGGTGCAGTTTTATATATCCCTTATAGTATAAAACTTAAAAAGGCATCAACTAAAAATAAAGTAAGTCTTATATAAGATTTACTTTATTTTTGGTTTTAATGTTAGTCAATACAAATTATTTTATTATATGTAATTATTAATAGCTTACCGAACCTCCCATGACTAAAGTCACAAGTGCACATAGCTATTTTTTAATCAATTTTATTAAAAATAACAGTCTTTTCTTTTAAAGAGATTTTTCCTACTTGGTATCCATATTCATTTAATTCTTTTTTATATTTTAAAAACGAATGGTCTATCTCTATTCCTGCAATATCCTTTATTTCTTCAAAAGTTAATTTAAATGATTGATTACCATTTTTCTTGACATATTCCCATAGAGAACTATATTTGCTCATTTTATATCACTCCTTTTAAAATTATATCTTATCTATTAATTTATATTCTATCACTATTAATTTAGAAAATCATGCTACTTATTATTTATATATAAAAATATATAAATAAGTAAGTAGCAATTTTTTATACTCATCATATTTTCTTCATATTACAGAAAAATCATTTGTAGTTAAAATATTTTTTAAAAGGAAGTCTACTGAATTATAAAATAAATTTTAATTGTTCTTATTTCTATTATGTAATTATTCAAAACAGTATCTCATGGTCGAAATACAAATCTAATAACTAAAGATTTTTACAAATTTATTACTTAAAAATCTTTTTTATTGAATTTAAGTTAAATTTATCAACATTTCAGTAGTAACGTTTTCTTCATTTTCACTATGGATATCGATTCCATTATAATTAAAGCTCTACATCAATCTTTTTCCCACTCATTGAACAACAACTAACTTTTGCCTTATCAATAGAGAATATTTCAAATTTGCCATCTCCTACAGAGTACATCTGACCTAAACTTGGCATTATTTCAAGTGCCTTAGCTTGTGTTTCTTTTGATGTAACGAATACTGCTTCACCCAAAATACGTAGAGTATTAAGTTTTTGGTCTATACAGCAAAGCTCAAGCTTTGGATTAAAAATAAGTTGCTTAAACATATCTTTTTGATTAGATGTGCAAAATGTAAGTTTGCCATCATACTCCATAACAAATCCTAGAGGACGCACATGTGCCTGATTGTTCTCATCAGCTGTTGCTAAATAATAAACTCCTGCTTTGTTCAAAAATTCTAATACTTTCATAATTTTTACACCCCTTTTAAATACTTGTATTAAGGATTATCCTTTGATATAATTTTAATATAAAATACAGAAAAAACAAGTATGCAGTTTTTTCTGATAAAGTATAAAAAAGATACTACTATAAATAAGGAGTAATTATAATGAGTTTAGATAATGAAAAGAATATGGCTACAAATATTGAAGAATTAACCTGTCCAATACGTTATGCTTTAGATATTGTTGGTGGTAAGTGGAAATTACCTATTATATGTATGTTGGCAGTTGATAATCCTATTAGATATAGTAGCATAAAAAGAAAATTAGATGGAATTACAAACACTATGTTAGCTCAATCATTAAAGGATTTAGAATCTGATGGTATTGTTCATCGTAAACAATATAATGAAATCCCTCCAAAAGTTGAATATACATTGACAAGCAAAGGTAAAAGTATTGTGCCTATTTTACAACAATTTGCTAATTGGGGAGCCATAAATATGCAAGAAAAAAACATGTGTGGACTTAATTGTAAAGAGTGTCGAAAAATAAAGTAAATTGAAGTTTATTAGATTATTTGCAACTTATATATTGGTTTATTTAACTGAGTGTAAAAAGCCACCCTGTGAAAGAGTGGCTTAAAAATTAAATACTATCCTACCTAACTACCTTACCATTCTTAAACCTCATATTTGGAAAACTTGCACCTAAAATTTTATTCTTGTCTATAGTATTTTCAATTCTTCTTATATCTTCATCGCTCAATTTAATGTCTTTAGCTTTTAAAGAGTCCTCTAATGTAACCCTTCTTGATGCTCCAACTAAAGTTATAATATCATCACCTTTTGATAAAACCCATGCAAGAGCTATTTGTGGAATAGTAGCTTCTTTTTCATTTGCTATTTCTCTTAAATTCTCTACAAGTTCAAGATTTCTATCTATATTTTCATCAGAGAATAAAGGTATCCATTTATATCTTTGAGCATTAGATTTTGAGCATACTCCACTTAAAAGACCATGAGCAAGAGCCCCAAAAGCAACAACCCCTACTCCTAATTCTCTAGCAGTTGGTAATATATTTTTTTCTATATCTCTATTAAATAAAGAATACTCCGCTTCTATAAGGCTTATATGGTGAACCCTATTAGCTCTTCTTAAAATCTCTTCATCAACTTGAGTAATACCTATATGTTTTATATATCCTTCTTTTACTAAGTCAGAAATAGCTCCAATAGTCTCTTCTACTGGTATTGCTAAATCTATCCTTGCAGGCTGATAAAGGTCTATGTAATCTAGATTTAATCTCTTAAGAGTCTGTGCTACATGATTTTTTATATTAAAAGGATTGACATCAAGACCATACATTTGACCATTAGGTGCAACAAGAGCCCCCGTTTTTACAGATACAAAAGCCTCTTCTCTTTTTCTGCCCTTAAGAGCTTCACCTATTATCATTTCACTTTGACCTGCTCCATAAAAATCAGCTGTGTTTAACATATTGATACCACTATCTAAAGCTTCATGTATTGTAGCTATATTTTCAGCTTTATTATCAAGGTGTATCATACCTCCACAACCTAGTCCAAGTTTATAAAGTTCTAAATTATCTTTTTTGTATCTCATTGTAAAACCTCCCAATATAACTTAAATATTATTTTAGTACACTCGTACTTTACTTGACATTGTAGTACGAATGTACTAAAATGTCAAATAAATGTTATCATAAATTTTTATTGGAGGATTCAATATGGCAAAACAGACAAAAGTGGATATTTTAATTAAAGCTCGTGACTTATTTAATGAATATGGCTATAACAATGTATCTATGAGAAATGTTGCTGATGCTTTGGGAATGAGTGTAGGTAACTTAACTTATTATTTTAAAAAAAAGGAAGATTTGATTGAAGAAGTAGTTGAATACAAACACAAAAACTATAAAAAAATAGATATGCCTAAATCCTTACAGGATTTAAATAATTTATTTTTAAATTCACTAAATATTCAAAATGAGAATGCATACTATTTTAAGCATTATGACCAGTTATCTCAAATAAGCCCTAAAATATATAGATTTCAGCTTGATTTTATAAAGGAACTTAAGCAGTTTTTAAAAGAAAGCTTTATCAATCTTCAAAACTCTAATTTAATTCAGGAATGTAACATTCCTAACCAACTAGAAAATATTATTGAATGTATTTTAACAATACTTATATATAAACCAGTTGGTACTAAAGAACTTGATGAACATGACAGTATAGAAAGTACTCTAAACTGTTTATGGAGTATTCTTTTTATGTCTCTTACTGATAGAGGAAAAAATATATATTTAAAATCTATATCAAATCAGTTTAAATAATAATTGATAAATTAAATCTATATAATATTATGAAAAATTAATATACAAAAGCTTCTCTAATTTCTATAAGTTATGAAAAATTAATATGCAAACAGGATGAGTATATAAATCATCCTGTTTCATATCCTAGACTCTAAATTTAATTAGTTCAAGTGTATCATTCAATATAGATATATTATTTATTTGAATCATTAACCACTTACTGCCATTAAAAAAATTTATTTCGTTGTATATTTGTTTAATATAATCACAACAGGTATTGATAAATAAATCGACTTCTACTCTATTACTCTCATTTACAATAACCAAAGCTTTAAAAGAACCTTCTTGTGGGTATAAAGTACATAATGATTTACCTCTTTTTTTGTACTTTATATTCCAACCTCTTTGCATTGAACATTTACTATATTCAAGTTTAGGCTCTACATTATAAGTTGAAGTCAAGATGTTGTTTAGCTTGTCCCATAATGGGCTATTGATAAATGTTTTGATTTGCTCAAGTGTTGGTTTATTATCTTGAAAAAACATATCTTGCCACTCCATATTCATCACCCTTTCTATTGTCCAATAGATACTGGAATAGTCCAATGTTCCATATATGCCACTTCAGGTGTAGTAGGATAATACATTTCAATCGCAAAATCAGTGGCTATTAAATTATGATTCTTCATCCATCTTTCCATAAACTTATCCGCTTTAAAGACAGCTGAATCAACTAACTCATTAAAATTTTCTGCTTCAAATCCACATACTAAATACTCTTTAGCTGGTAACTCAAAAGTACTGTATCCTTCCACCGATGTACCTGGCTCCACTTCTATACCTGCCATATACATACAATTTCCTTCTTTTGCATTTCCCATATAAAGAGCAGCAAATTCATTTCCATCTGGGATTTTATTTGGTATATTATGTTTTTGATTTCCAAGTTCCATCCATAATTCCTTTGCTGTTGCGATACCAGTTGTTTCACCTCCCATTAATTGACAAATAGGTATTTCTCCCTCTATTCCAATAAAAGTCCTTGGATTACTCAATTTTCTGCGAGTTACTTCAATTACTATATCATCTGCAATTAATGGCACGCCTTCATCAACCATAATGTAATTTAAAATTAATTCTGGCTTAACAAATTGATTGAGTTTTACTGGATTTGCTCTATATTCTTCTGGAGTTAATCCATATGCTTTTTTAAAAGCACGTGTAAACGTCTCATGGCTTTCAAATCCAAAACTTAAGGCTACATCAAGTATACGATTCTTATGTTCTGCTAAATGTTCAGAAGCTTTTGCAAGACGACGAAGTTTTATATACTCCATTACGGTTTTATTTACTAATCTTTTAAATAGTCTTTGATAATAAAATGGTGATAAGTTTGCCTCATTTGCTAGTTTACTAATTGATATTTCTTCTGATAACTTTTCTTCTATTAAGTCTAATGTGATTTGAATAGATTCCCATGCATGCAAGTTATAAGTACCTCCTAATATTTTTATTAATCTTATACCTTTATATTATCAAAACTAAAAAAAATGTTCTTGATATACAATGCCCTTTTTAATTTTTTATATAATAGTACTGAGTTTTATCACTTTTTAAGCAAATAAAATACATATAAACATAAAATATAGCAAATCTTATCTAAAGATTTGCTATATTATATATTTTATTAAACTATTTTCAAATACTTCATTTATCTCCTTATGAAAAAAATCTTTCATATCATCTATTTGTTCTTTATCATACACATACTTGCCATATCCAAATTGACCATATTTAAACTTTCTATCTTCATTTTCCATTGGCAACAATGTGTCTGGATAAATTTCTAATATTCTATTCTTCGCTTTAGTAGTATATCTATGAGATATAACTTCAAATATAATTTTTCTATCAAAATCCTTTGGTAAAGCTTCTTTTATGTTTCTAATAAGACTTCTATATTCTTCTTTCCAACCTTCATATAGAAACACAGGTGCTATTATAAAACCAATCTGATAGCCAGCTTTAGCAAGTTTTACAGCTGATTCTATTCTTTTATTAGCAGATGCTGTATAATGCTCATGCCCATCTATAATTCTAGGAGTGTTTATACTGAATCGTATTTCTGTATGATTATTATGTTTGGCATCCAATAAGCTATCTACATCACTGTATTTAGTAACAAATCTAAATCTTCCTTTTTCTTCTCTTCCAAAAAATTCTATTGTTTTTTTCAATGAATTAGTATATGGTTCTACTGGAACTGGATCTGATGTAGCTGCACCTTCAAATATAGTAACTTGTGGTTTTCTATCTTCAATATATTTCTTTGTTTGTTCAAGTATTTCATCTATATTTACAAATACCCTTATAAATGGTTTATCACCTAATTGTGTGTTTAAATAACAATATTCACATCTTCCCATACATCCACTAACAAGTGGTAGTTGATAATTAGCAGAAGGTTTACATGTTTGAAACTTCATACTTTTCCTAATCCCAACTACCATGGTCTGTTTTCCACTTCTGTATTGTTCATATAGATTTTCACCTGGAATATGTTCCTTAATTCTATTTGAGGATATATTAATTATCTCTACATCTTTTTTATCTTTAAACTTATCATATATATTTTTACCGACATCAGTATCTAAGGTACCTTTTTCGAATATTATTCTTTTGGGATTAAACATTTATTTCACCTCTACTTAAAGTTTTTAAATTGAAGATTTTTATAAAATATTACTTAGTTAATCTTCCCTTTTTTAACCCTCTTTATTTATTAGAAAGTAAAATAAAAGTTTAAGATAAATTTACTATATGTACACTATCAGTTATAAGTTTCTTGCTGATAATAAATTTTTTTACCTTAAAATTAAATACATAATGTTAAGTTATAGAGATTTGTGGTATATTTCCCTTATTTGTTCCTTATTAAAAGTTTTTGGATGTCTCTTAATATTTGCAGCTGATATTTTCATGCAATTATCAGTTAACCAGTCTATATCTGATTTTTCAACACCCAAATCACTTAGTTTTATATCTAAATCTATTTTTTTAAGGAAATTTCTAATTACATCTAAACAATCTTCTGCACAAGTTCCTCCTAATATCTTTGATATCTTCCCAAATCTTTCAATATCACTATCCCATGAACTTTCTACAATACTTGGAGTCAAAGCTGCAAGTCCTTTTCCATGCATTACATCTCTAAGACCACTTACAGGATGTTCCATTCCATGTGGTTAGGGTAATTTAGTACGACAATTTATCACTGTATAAAGTAATATAAATTATAAAAGTATCATGATTATAATATATGTGTTTAATGTAATAAAAAACAGTACATTTAGTTAAATGTACTGTTTTCACTTCCATATAGTTAATCTAAAAAAATGATATAATATTATTTCATAATAAATTAAAAAACAATTTAAATCCCACATAGTTAATCTAAAAAATAATATTATATGTTTTAATAATAATACTTTTTTTCTTAGTTTGCAACTATTTCTTGCAATTCTTTTTTGCGATTTTCAATGCTTTCATTTAATTCCTCTAAAAAATCTGATAAACTATCTTCTATATGTCTTTCAACTAACTCGTCAAAATTATCTTCATTGAATTTTTTATAATTATACCAGCTTAAATTTTCTTCTTCATCATTACACCATTTCTTAAATTCTTCGTAGTCCTTTAAATAATAGAGTTCTCCAAGCAGTTCGTCAATACTAATTTTTTCCTTATTAAATTCACAAACAAAGATTTCTCTTTCATAAATATCCTCTGTATATTTACAAAAGTGTGGAACTGCTAGAGCTTCAACTTTTCCTGCTAGATTTATATGTATTCTTATATTATTGTTTTCTTCTAAAAAACTTTCTTTATATGTTTTAATAGCTTCTTCTTTGATTTTATCTATGTTCTTATCTATTATTTTTAAAAATCTTTTAATTTTTTGATTATTCATTTTTATACACTCCTATTTTTCTTCAAAAGACTATATAACTATAGTCTTTTGAAGTTTTATTTTTGATATGTATTTAGCTAATTATTTATAGTCATTGAAGCTTCTTCTATATATATTATTTCATGCGTGATATTTACATAGTACCATTCTTCGATAAAATATTTTTCCATCAAAATTACCTCTTTTAACTTAATTTTTATATATGTAAATTAATTCTTCCTCAACATCTTTTTCATATTTATCTATAATTCTAATAAATGATGAAATAAAATTATCATCTAAAACTTTCTCAATTGGTAAATGGAATATCGTTAATATTTTATATTCACACTCATCATCTGTTTCAATCTCTATTCCTAGATTATTTATATCTTTTTTAAAATCATTTAACTTATTCAGGTAAAATTCTTTTTCTTTGAATACTCCACTATCACTGTATTTTTCAATATCTTCTATAAGACTCTCATAAAAAGGTATATAATCAACTATAGCTAAAGATTTAATTATATCATCATTTATATATTCGACTGCATATATTTTATCACCTAATTTCACACTTTGAGGTGAACCTAAGTATGAAGGTTCTTTATCCTTATATTTATATTTTAATATAAATTTATTAACAATTTCTTCGTTTAAATATGGTTCTTTAAAAATAAGATTTAATTCTTTTAGTTCATCTAAATTGTTATTATTTTCTTTTTTTAATTCATTTTCTAGTAAATCTAATAATAATTTAAGCTTAGATTCTTCTAACTCAAAAGTTGTTATTTTATCTTTTATATTTTCATTCATAATATATTACTCCTCTTCTCTTTTGAATAATTCATTTTAATTTATATAACAACCATTTTTTAGTGTCTATAGATATAAACTAGTTCATCATTTATACTTTTATGGTAATCATCTAATGTATCAATAAGTGAATTAATAAAATTATCATCTAATAATTTTCCTATAGGTAAATAAAAAGTTGTAAATACTCTATATTCGTCTGGATTATCCTCTTTTATTAATATGTCTAAATTTTTAATAGACTCTTTAAAATCATTAAGTTTATTAATATAAAATTCTTTTTCTTTAAATATACTTGCATCATTATATTTGTCCATATTTTTTATAAAATTTTGATAACATGGCATAAAATACTCGATAGATGCAAATTCAGCCATATTTTCTTTTTCATACTTAACTGAGTATATTTTATTATTTAACATTATCTTTGGTGAATCAGATGTATATTTATCATATTTATATTTTAATATAAACTTCTCAACAATTTCTTCATTTACATTTGGTTCTTTAAAAATTAGTTCTAGTTCTTTTAGTTCTTTATTGCCTTCTTTTTTAATAGACTCTAGTATAGACAAAAGCAATTTAATTTTAGAATCCTCTAATTCAAAAGTAAACATTTTTTCTTTTCTTCTTAATGTAGATTCTTTTACATTTCTTATCATATTGTTTTTCCTCCATTTAATTTATATATTAATTATATAACACTCTAAGAACTATACTTGTCACAAGTCAAAATTTTATATATTTTTAATTCAAATTTACTTTGACACATCAGATTATTTTTTATATAATTAAAACATAAACATTTAATGTTTATACTTGCAATATACATGTTTAAATTGTACTATGTTAGTTATAAAATATCATGCTTAAATTGCATAATATTCTGTTTAAATTGTACTATGTTAGTTATAAAATGTCATGCTTAAATTGCATAATATTGCAAGTTGTTTAAATTATACTAAATTAGTTTTACATGAAGAGTTATAAATATAAAATATTTATAACTCTTTTTACTTTACAATTCTTTATACTGTACAATGTTATTATAACTTACTTTATACCAAGTATCATTTTCAAATTTGTATACTTCTGTATAAAAACTTTTACTTTCTTTATTTCTTATTATGTAATAATTATTTTCAAATTTAATATCTTGTACTTTGTAAGTTATACTTTTACCACTTCTTGATTTATTTATTATTTCAGTAAGATATTTTTTTATCTTACCATTCTCATCGCAAGTAGCAATAAAACAACCAAAATCATTCGTAAATACTTTTCCATTTATTTTTTTTATATTTTCTGGTATTCCTTCTAATTCTTTTAGACTTTTTTCCCTAGTAGTGTTTTTCTCTAATATTTGATACTTTAAATTGCTTTTTTTCAAATTATCAAAAGAAACTACAGCTCTATTCTTGTAATTATATTCTACAATTTTAACTTCTTTTAGTAATTCTATTACTCTATCAAGATACTTATATTTTTCATTAGCTAAAATAAATCTATTATTATCTTTTATTATATAAACTATAATATCTTCTAATTTAATATTATATCTTTCTTTTTCTGATTCTCTTTCTTTTATTTTTTTATCTTTTATTTTTTCTAAAGTTTTTTCAAGTTTTTCTTTTAACTCTTTTGCATTATAATTACATTCTTCTTCTAATATTCTTATATATTCTTCACATTCTTTAATTTCTAAACTTTTTTCATCTTTTATTTTGAATAAATTTAAATTAAATACGCTTTTACAAGCTATAATTCTTTCTTCTTTATTATTCATTTTTAAACCTCCAAATTATATATTGTGTATTTTTTTGAAATCTTTTTAACAGTTTACTGCTTCATAGAACAAGCTCCATATTATTTCTATTTTTCTTTTAGGTTCTTCTATGTTTCTACACTTTTCAATTGCTTTCTTTTTAACTTCCTTGAATCCATTTATATAAAAATTAGGATTTTCTTGTATTAATGTTTCTATAATATATTCTTTAGTTTTTTCTATCTCATATGTGTTAGGAGCTTGCTTTGCTGCATCGTCGAATATTTCAACTACTTCAAGTACATTTTCCTTTATTTCATTAGCCCACAAATTATTAAATGTTATTTCTTTTGCTTTTTCTTTTGCTTCTTCATAAGTTGTATTATAATCTTTAATTTTTTTTAGTTTATAAGGTGCTTGCGTTTCTGCTTGTAAAAAACCCCAATTTCTATTTTTTTCAGCGAATGAAGAATCTTTTAATGTTCTATTTATATAAGCTGATTTTTGAGTTAAGGAATTGTATTCTAAAATATATCTAAAGTTATCTATAAAGAACTTTGCACTATCTATATTTCTTATTTCTTCTCTTATTCTTTCAATTTTTCTTTTACACTTCTCTATTATTTTAACTGTATCATCCTCTTTCCATTTTTTTATTTCTTCAATATCAATTTTTTCCAATTCATCTACTAATATTAAAATGTCTTTTCTTATATTATTTGCCCATTTGATTTGTTTTTCAGACCCATTTAACTCTTTCAATTTTATATCCCCTTTTTTATTTAAGAAAGATAAGCAAAGACTAAATTGTACTTTGTAATCCACATCATTATATTTTCTTTTTATTTCTCCTGCCATTTCATGTGCTTTTTTAAATAAATTTTTCATCTTTACTTATCCCCCCTGTATTTTATTTGTTAATTATATTATAACGTCTAAACGTGCATAAGTCAATATAAATAACGTTAAAACATGTTAAAATATTTTTAAACATTTATGCATTGACTTTATCACGTTAATACGTTATTATAATTGTATAAACATTAAATAGGAGGGAATTGAAAATGATTAGTAATAAAGAAATTCATGACCTAGGTTTTGAAATAGGGAAAAGTAAGGTTTTGAGTGTTAGCAAATTACTGCAACTTAATTCTGCTTGCAGGATGCAAGATAGGAACGCAATATTGAGTATATTATTACCTGCTTACTTGGGAGCTAAAATAAGCTTTCCCGAAGAACTTTTTATGAATATAGAAAATACTGATTTTATGTTAGCTTATCAAATAGGTTTAGTGGCTGGTAATGCAAAAGAAAATGCAACTTTTGATGGTTTTATTTCTTTAGCAGATGCTAGTGAAAGATATAATATTCCTCAAGCCACCTTGTTGAGTGCAATAAAAAGAGGTGCTTTTAAAAATGAGGAGGACTGTAAAAAAATTGGAAGGGATTGGATTTTCAAAGTTAGTTCTCTTGAGGATAAATATGGTGTTGAGGAAGTAGAGCCATATGGCATTGAAGATGATTATGTAGATGAAGAAGAATAAAAAAAGGAGGTAGAAACTAGTAAATTAGTTGCTACCTTCTTTTTTATTTATAAATTATCTTTGTATGCTCTTTCTATTCTATTTTTACCCTGTCTAAAATCATTATTGTCTAGTTCTATACCTACAAACTTTCTTTTAGTATTTGCACATGCTACACCAGTCGCACCACCTCCAAAACAATTATCTAATACAACCTCATTTTCTCTAGTATATGTTTTTATTAAATATTCTAATAAATTTGTTGGTTTTTGGGTTGGATGGATACAATTAGTTTCTTTATTAAAATATAATGTGTTACTAGGATAATTTGTGTATTCTTGTATATATTCTTTGCCAGTTAATCCACCATGATATATTTCTCCTTGACTACCTTCTTTTTTTACTTTTTTAATTGGCTTATCCAACTTTTTTAAATTCTGCGGTATATATAAAGGTGCCTTCTTATAAAAAACATTTATATCCTCTACACATCGTAAAGGCTGATATTTACAAAATGCAAATCCTGTTTTTGTATTTTTAATCCAGTACCAACTATATTTATAATTTTTTAAATTAGATGCAATTAATTTAGTTGTAAATGGTTGAGCTGAAAATAAAACCATAGCTCCATTATTTTTTATTATTCTATTATATTGTTTCCACATCTCTTCTAAGTTTATAATACTATCCCATTTGCAATTAGTCATTCCGTAAGGAAGGTCGCATAAAATTAAGTCTATTGATTTGTCTTTTATAGTTTTCATTACCTCAATACATTCCCCATTGAAAAGCTGATATTTTTGTATGTCTAACATATTGTAACCCTCCTAATATTATGTATTATATTCGAGTTGAATCTGGATATAGTATTTATTGTTATGCTTAATATCTTACTTTTTTATAAATAGCAATGCTTTTTTAATTGTTTCCCAAACATCACTATCGTATATTTGTGTAAACTTTTCACCTGTATTTTTAGCTATTTCCACCATTTTTTTACTAGCTCCACCACCAACAACATATAAATTTTGTGTTCGATGTGGTTTATAATTTTCTATGTCTGTGACTAGATAACTTTCTTTTGCTCTCTTATAATATAAACCTAAAATGTCTGCTGCTACTTTATCATCTCCAGCATAAACAATTGTGTGTTTATATCTATTGTAATTATTTTCTTCTGCTGAACTCACATGTTTAGTTATAGCTTCTACAATTGCACTAGCTAACTTATCAGCTCCTAAATTCAAATATTTATTCGCATCTTCTGTATCAACAAAGCATACTTCTATTAACATACTTTTAGCTTTTGTTTTCTTTACTACATATAAGCCACTTCCATCTTTTACACCTCGATTTATAAATCCTAAATCAGAAATTTTTTTACAAACATCTATAGCGTCTTGATACTGTTTACCTTTATATGTGTAAACTTCGCACCCTTTGCCACCACCAGCATTGAAATGTATGCTTACAAACCAATCCAAATCTTGTCTATTTGCTTGTGTTGCTATTTTAGATAAACATTCTGATTGAGTAGACGCTTTATCTATAGTACAGTCGACTACATTATTACCTAATTTTTTTAATTTATCTATTACTTTATATCCTACATTCCTAGTTTCTGTTGACTCATTTATTTTACCTATAGCTCCAGAGCCTGCCCCTACTTTTGTATGTCCACAATTTATACCTATTTTCATTTATTTGTTCTCCTTTCCAAGTTGTTCTAATGCTTCCTTAATTTTATTTGGGATTGGTAAACCTATCGCTGCACAATTTTCTGTTATACTTAATGCTTCATTCGCTATGTAAAAATAACAAACTAATGTCTTAAATATCCAGTCTCCATTATTTATTAGTCTGTCTAATAATGCTGCTACTGCCACAATTACAAGTATTCCACTTTTTTTTGCAATTCCTTTGAATCCTACATTACTAGAAAGCTTCTTAAGTACAAACCCTTTGATTACTCCAAACAGATAGTCTATTAACATAAGAGTTAATAGGATAGCCAGTACTTCCTCCCAAGCTCCAAATAACCACGTAAAATACGTTCCAATTACTGCTGTAATAGCGTTTAATTTTCCATCATAAATATTCATTCTTTCCCTCCTTATTATTCAAAACCTAGTTATAGTTATATACATAAAAAAGAGCCTATAATATAAAATAAGACTCTTTTCCACCAATTAAAATTGTGATTTTAATATGTTTTTCTAGTATTTTTTTTCATGGATTTTTATTAAGTTGAAATAAAAAAAGAACCTTCTATAACGTTGGTTCTGCTCCTTCTACTACTCCACTTTCTCTAATTATATAATCTTCTACTGCTTTTCTGTACTCTGTGTTAGTCACATCATCCAATTCAAAAGGTCTGTTTTTTAAAGGATTTAATCCTTTGTTTAATATTCTTTCTGCTAATATTCTTACTACGACATTGTTTATATTCATTATAATAATCCTCCTACTTTTTCATTTTCATTTAATAAAATTTGATTTTCTAACTCTTGTATTCTTTTTTCTTCTTCACTCATATATACTGGTATTTCTTCTAAGATTGGTTGTTTAGTTTCTATATTTATACCTGTAATTCTATTTTTAGCATAATCAATACTTCCATACGGAACATCAATACAATGTAATTCTGTTATTTCATCATGTTCTAATATATCCCCTGTTGCTTCTCCTGTTTGCAACAGTATTTTACCTGTTTGGTCATAGATTATTCTATTTGCTCTATTCATTTTATCACCTCTTTTATATAAATTTTATAGCATACCATTTATATGCAAAATCGTAATTATTAAAAGCAGGAAGTTGAACACCCCTGCCATCAACATAAACATCTTTTTCATTAAGATTATAAATGCTACCATGTGAGGAAAAAGTTGAATCTGTTTGACGTCTAAAATACGAAGAAATTACATAATCTTTACTAAAAACACCATAACTAGCAAAAACTAAACTCTTAGTTAAATAACTATTCCTTGTAAAATCGCACTCAGCTATAAAAATATGAGGAACAAAACCGAGATTGCTAACATTAATCCAATAATCTTGGGTAGTAATATAACCACCATTATAAAAAGTAGCAGATAAACTTGGTTTATTGAGTTGATAAGTAATTCCACTAGCAACTTTATACTTAGTATTTAACTGTGTTATAGTATTATTAGCTTGTGTTAATTGATTCATCAAATCTTGTAAACTAGCGTCTCCGCTATCAAAACCTACCTTGATTTTCTCTGACAATTCAACTAAGGTATTATTTAAACTTGATTCAATATTCTTTAATGCCAATACATTTATGATACTTGTTTTCCCATTTCTAAATCCTTCTCCAATTTCTACTAATTTAGATGATATATCTTGTAAAGTTGCATCAGTTTGAAGTGGCATTATTTCTTTACTTATACTCAAAACCTTCTCAACAATTGCATTTTCTGCATCTGTAGCTACTATTTTAAGTGTGTGTATTGCATTATCT